>CAVOHX010000017.1:0-78531 GCA_963695825.1 uncultured Chloroflexia bacterium | reverse complement strand
ACGTCGCTACAGGATGTGATGCTGACTGCACTCGATCAGGCGGACAAGATCGTCATCGTGGCCACTCCGGAGATACCGTGTATCAAGGACATGCGTATGTTCTTTGAGGTAGTGGACCAGTTGGACTATGATAGAAACAAGACCATGCTGGTCCTAAACCGTGTGGACAAGCACTCGGGCATCACAGCCGCCGATGTCGAGAATACCATGAGGCAGCCGGTGGTGATTTCGATCCCAGAGGATAGTCGCACGGTGATGTATTCTGTGAACCAGGGAGTCCCTTTTGTGATTCGTGAGCCAGGCAAAGCCGTCTCGGATGCGATCTCTAAATTGGCAGACATCCTGGTAGAGACGTTGGAAAAAGCCGAGCAGCTTGAACCCGATGTGGCGGCCGCCTCCACAGGGCGCACACGCCTGGGTCGCCTTTTTGGAAGTCGGTGACAGGTCGTGGATAGCCGACACTGGGAGAGAAAGACGTGTCACTACTAAAGCGATTAGAGCAAGGCCAACGACCGGAAGCTGAAACCAGCCCTTCGCGGCTGCAAGAGATCCGGGTCAAACGGCAGGCGCCGGTTGCAGGCTCGCGCGACGCCTACCAGGACCTCAAGGGACGCGTTCAAAACAAGCTGATCGCGGAGCTAGACCCATCGATTGACGTCACCCGTACGGGTGAGGTTCGCACCACCATCGAGGAGCTGTTTGAGACCATTCTGACGGAGGAGAACATTGTCCTCAGCCGGAACGAACGCCGGCGGCTCTTTGAGCAGATTGTGGCCGAAATACTTGGGCTGGGTCCACTGGAGCCGTTACTGGCGGACGACACCATAACCGAGGTCATGGTTAACGGCCCCAAGAACATCTATATTGAGCGGTACGGCAAGATTGAACGAGCCAACGCTACATTCGAGAATGACGAGCACCTGATGCGCATCATTGACCGCATTGTGCTCGCCGCTGGGCCGGCGCATCGACGAGAGTTCACCAATGGTGGACGCGCGTCTGCCCGATGGTTCGCGCGTGAACGCTGTCATCCCGCCCATTTCGCTGGTAGGCCCTACGCTGACCATCCGCAAGTTTTCCAGAACGCCGTTGACCGTTCAGGACCTGATCAATTTCGGGACCATCACCCCAGAGGCGGTCGAGTTTTGTACGGGCCTGCGTCATCGCCAAGATCAACATCGTCATTTCAGGCGGCACCGGTTCCGGCAAGACGACGTTGCTCAACGTGCTCTCGGGTTTTATTCCGAACGACGAGCGGATCGTCACCATCGAGAACGCGGCCGAGCTGCAGCTCCGACAGGAGCACGTGGTGACGCTCGAATCACGCCCGCCCAACATCGAGGGACGGGGCGAGATCACGATCCGCGACCTGGTGATCAACTCGTTGCGTATGCGTCCAGACCGGATCGTGGTGGGCGAGTGTCGCGGGGGCGAGGCGCTGGACATGTTGCAGGCGATGAATACCGGTCACGATGGCAGCCTGACGACGCTCCACGCGAACAGCCCGCGCGACACGTTGGCGCGTCTGGAGACCATGGTGCTGATGGCGGGGATGGACCTGCCCGTACGGGCAATACGCGAGCAGGTCGCCTCGGCCGTGCAGCTGGTCGTGCACGAGGAGCGCATGCGTGATGGCTCGCGCAAGATCGTCGAGCATCACCGAAATCCAGGGCATGGAAGGGGATGTGATCACCATGTCCGATATCTTTTCCTTTGAGCAGACCGGGATCGAGCAGGGCAAAGTCATCGGCCGGCTGCGCCCGACTGGCTTGCGACCCAAATTCATCGGGACTGTCCAAGCCGCCGGAATCATGCTTCCGCCAGCGATCTTTGGAATCGGCAAGCGAGGAGGCTAGGCGCAATCAGCATGGAGAACATGCAACTCGTGGTGCTCGGAGTGGGTGGCCTTGCCGTATTGTTGTTGTTGGGCGGTGTGTTTGTCAGCGTTCGGGCGGGCAGAACCGAACGGGTTGAGGAGCGGCTGACCAGATACACCACCGAGCAGGTCAGACTGTCACGGTAGCAGTTCCCGCCGAGCGTCAGACTATCATTGCGGACCGCCTGGAGAGAGCTGTTGCTGGGCGCAGCTTTACCCACAACATCCGCGCACAGCTGCAGCAGGCTGACCTCAAGCTTCGCGTCAGCGAGTACCTGATGCTCATGGTCATCTCTATAGCCGGCTTTGGTATCCTGAGCTGGTTCCTATTTGGCAAGAGCATCGTATTCACGCTTTTTGGTGTGGCAGCCGGATTTCTGGCTCCCCGCATGTTCGTGCGGCAAATGGCCCGCAAACGCGTGCGTGACTTTGATAATCAGTTGGGTGACACGCTCAACTTGTGGGTGAACGCGCTGCGCTCGGGGTACAGCGTTCTGCAGGCCATGGAGACCATCGCGTCCGAGTCACCGCCGCCGGTTAGCCTGGAGTTTGAACGCGTGGTGCAAGAGGTGCGTCTGGGCCTGACGCTGGAGCAGGCGATGAACAACCTGCTGACTCGCATCCCGAGCGAGGACATGGACCTGGTCATCACGGCCGTGAACGTCCAGCGAGAGGTCGGCGGTAATCTGGCTGAGGTTCTGTCCATTATCAGCCATACAATCAGAGAGCGAATTCGCATCAAGGGAGAGATCTCCGTCTTGACGGCGCAGGCCACAATCTCGGGGTATATCATCAGCGGGCTGCCCATCGCGCTCACTTTGTTCCTGCGGGCTATGAGCCCACAGTACATTAACGAGCTCTTTGTTCAAGAGTCCCCGTGGGTGTTTCCCCAGGTCTTTCCCTGTGGCTGGCTACTGCTGATTGTGGGGCTGATCATGATTTTCAGCGGCTTTATGGTCATGCGCAAGATCGCCGACATTGAGGTGTGACCGCGCCGGCTGAGCGTTTTGGAGGGTAAGGATGAACCCAATCGTGATTTTGGCGATATTTGTTGGTGTGGTGGCGGCGATCGCCATGGCCCTTTTGATCTTGCGCCGGGCAGAGGGCGATCCGCTTCAAGATCGTTTGGCGGAATACGGCGCGCGGGACGAGCCGGTTTCCCTCGAAGAAGTCGAGATGTCACTCTCGTTCACCGATCGAATTCTGGTGCCGGTGATGCGCACCATAGCCAGCCTGGTGACTCGCTTTACCCCTCAACGCTCGCTCGAGTCGACTGCGCACAAGCTCGAGGTTGCCGGACTCTCGCGGCGCCTGTCGGCGGCCGAGTTCTGGGGCATCCGCCTGGTAGCAACGGTTGGCCTGTCGGCGCTTGTCTATTTCTTGATGTGGCGGTTCAATGTCCAGCCTGCAAAGCGTCTGATGTTCGCCGGTGGCATGGCGCTGCTGGGCTTTGTCCTGCCGCCCATGTGGCTACAGAGCACGATTGATCGACGCAAGCAGCAGATCGTCCGAGATTTGCCGGACGCTCTGGACCTGTTGACTATCTGTGTCGAGGCCGGCCTTGGTTTCGACGCTGCGATGAAGCGGGTCAGCGAAAAGTGGGATACCGATCTCTCAAACGAGTTCGGCCGGGTGCTGCAAGAGATCCAGTTGGGCAAAGTGCGGCGAGAATCGCTCCGCGCCATGTCTGCTCGTCTCGATGTCCCCGACGTGACCACCTTTGTGGCCGCCGTGGTGCAGGCGGAACAACTGGGCGTGAGTATGGCAAAGGTACTTCGCATCCAGTCGGACCAGATGCGCATCAAACGCCGCCAGCGGGCGCAGAAAAAGGCCCAGGAGGCACCGGTCAAGATGGTGATCCCCATGGTCTTTTTGATCTTTCCGTCGCTGTTGATAGTGTTGCTGGGGCCAGCCGGCCTCCAGGTTTTGCGCTCTGGTGTCATGGGCAAGCTCTAGGACTCTTATCCGAAACCGGCGAACCGCTCCTGCCCGTCTTTGGCGGGCGCTTCTGGATACCATATTCCCTCCTCGCTGCGCTGGCTGCGATCGGGTGGATTTCTTTTTCTGTCCCGAGTGTCTCAACTCTGTCCAGCGGATCACCGGTCCCATGTGCGTATCCTGTGGGCGCCCCATGGCTGCAACCACAGGATTGCGATTGGCGGCGCGTTGTACGAGTTGTGCCGCAGAACCCTTGCGGCTGGATGGCCTGCGCGCGGCTACTCTCTTTGACGGAGTGATTCGCCGGGCAATTCATCAGTTCAAGTATGATGGGTACAAGGCGCTGGCTCCCTATTTGGCTGGTCTCATGCTAGAGACGTGGGGGGAGGGCCTTTTTCCGGTCGATTGCATCATACCGGTACCGCTACACCCTAGACGATTGAGAGATCGCGGTTATAATCAGGCTGCATTGATTGCTGAGGAAATTGCATGCGCAATCGACCTGCCTGAGATCAAGGGTACACTGGTACGCTCTCGAATGACTGAATCCCAGGTAAATTTGAATGCGGCCGCTCGGCGGCGGAATGTCGCCGGCGCGTTCAAGGCGGATGGCGCCGATCTTGCAGCGCGATCAGTTCTTTTGCTAGATGACGTGTGTACGACCGGCTCCACTTTGCAGGCATGTGCAGATGCGTTGCGCGAGGCGCGGGTGGCCTATGTTTACGCGTTTACCCTTTCTCGCGCCGTCTATGACCCCGTCACGGGCGCCTTGGGAGATGCGAGCGCCTGGTCAAACCAAATCGAATTGGACACGATTTATTAGGAGGATGGACAGCATGGATTTGCAGATTACTGGCCGCAATATGGAAGTGACCGAACGGCTGGACGAATACGTTCGACGCAAGGCGAGCAGGTTGGATCGTTACCTGCCTTCCATCGTCAATGCGCGGATGGATCTGTCGGTGGAAAACACAAAGTCGGCAGCCGACCGGCAGGTCGCCCAGTTGACGATTCGAAACGACCGCGGCACGATCCTGAGGGTGGAAGAGCGCACGGGCGACATGTTCACCTCGATCGATGCGGTGATGGACAAGATGCACCGACAGATTGCACGATTCAAGGGCAAGCGCCAGCGGGCTCGGCGCAATGCCCAGCCGGAGGACCTCGGCCTACCATTGGAAGATTTGGAGCTCGGCAGAGGAACCTGGCAGTGTGGTGCGAACCAAACGGTTTCCGGTGGTGCCCATGATGCAAGAGGAGGCCATCGAGCAGCTAGAGTTGTTGGGGCACGATTTTTTCATTTTCTATGACGCTGAGGAGGACGGCATCAGTGTTTTATACCGGCGCAAGGGCGGCGATTATGGCTTGCTTATCCCAGAGTTGGACTAGCGCCTAGAAGAAAATTCCCGGGGCCAGAACCTCTAGTTCTGGCCCTTTGTTTTGGCAGTACGATGGCAAGACCGTTACTTGGATTGGTATTGATGGCGGGAGCAGCAGACGCTCCTGGACCGGCCGTGCAACTGGTGCAAAAGGCGCGCCAAGCCGCTGCCCTGGATTCCCTGTTGGCGGCACGGGCAACCGGTCTGTTTGACCGGCTGATTGTGGTCACCAACGACCCCCTTTGGGCCAGTGATCTGCCGTTGGACTGTGTCGTGGACCTGGATGATACCCGGCACCCTTTTCACTTTGGGCGGCGCCTGGCAAGCGTGATCGCGCACTATGGCTTGACTCAGGTCCTCTATTTGGGCGCCGGTGCGGCGCCGCTGCTGGGCGCGACCGATCTCGCCCGGGTGGCCGAATCGGTTCTGTCCGCCGAGTCACTGGTGGTCACAAACAACCTGCACTCGACCGATTGGGCAGCGTTCACTCCCGCTGCCGCCGTCGGCCCGCGTGCAGACAGAGTGGTCCGTGACAACGCGCTCGCCTGGGTATTGCACCGCGAGGCTGGCATCCCTGCTGACGCGTGGATCCCGACAGCCGCCAGCAGACTGGACATTGACACACCCACGGATCTTTTGATTCTTTCTCTGCTACCAGAGTGTGGGCAGCACCTGGCGGCGATGATAGCGGGTGCGAGGCTGGACACAAGTAGATTGTCGAGCGGGCTGCGGGTCCTGGCAGACGAAGGTCGGCACGTGATCGTCGCAGGGCGGGTGGCCTCCAGTACCTGGTCGGCCCTCGAGCGGGAGACGCTCTGCTGGGTGCGTCTCATCGCCGAAGAGCGCGGCATGGTGGCAAGCGGCCGGCAGGAGAACGGCCAGGTACGCTCTCTGTTGGGCGCCTACTTGGACGAGGTGGGATTCGACAGGTTCTTTGACAGCTTGGACCAGTGGGCAGACGCCGTTTTCATGGATAACCGGGTGCTGCTAGCTCATCGGGGAATCTGGCCTTCTGCAGAAGACCGGTACGCCTCGGACCTGGGCTGGGTGGAACGGGTGCAGGATTCCTTCTTGCGCTCGCTCACGGAGGGCGCGGCGACAGTCTCCATTCCCGTAATCTTTGGCGGCCATTCGCTAGTGTCAGGCGGGCTGTTGGCGCTGGCTGAGCTGGCCGGCCGCCAACGGCGGGCCCAGAACACGGCGCCGGTTGCGCCAGATGAGGAGTAGTTTATGCCCCATGTGCTTTTGGTTTGTACGGCGAATATCTGTCGCTCCCCCATGGTGGCCGCGATTCTTCACCAGAGGTTGGCGGAAGAGGAGATTCCCGGGGATTGGCAGGTCGGCTCGGCCGGCACGTGGGGACATGACGGCCAGCCGGCAAGCGAGTACGGCGTCGCAGTGATGGCCGAGCGCAGCCTGGACACCAGCAGTCATCGCTCTCAGGTCATCAACCGGTCGCTTATGGAGCAGGCGGACCTCGTGCTGACCATGACGGCCGGGCACGCGGAGTCGTTGAGGTCCGAATTCCCCGACATGGGCGACAAGGTTTACCGCCTCACCGAGATGGCGGGACGACCTTATGACGTGGAGGACCCATATGGCAGTTCGTTGTCCCGCTACCAGCGCACGGTCGCCGAACTAGAGATGCTGATTGATCGGGGGCTACCGAGAATCGTAGAGCTGGCGCAGGGGAGCGTAGGCTGACCTCAAGCGAGGGCTACCATCCTTTAATGTACAGCTCCCAATCCTGATTGGCTCGCAGATATCGGCGGAACAAATAGGTCGCCGAGGCAAGGGGCTCTAGCGGCTGACGCGACAAACGCATTTGGGCGTCGGCCGATGTCTTGCCACCTTTCTTCCGATTGCACGCCGGGCAAGCGGTGACCAGATTCGTCCAGGCGTGTCGGCCGCCTCGATGACGCGGCACCACATGATCAAGAGTCAGCTCCCCGCCTTGGCGGCCGCAGTACTGACACGTGTAATCGTCGCGCTGCAGAACCTCTCTCTTGTTCAGTTTGACGTGGGGGCGCGGCCGTCGCACCATGTAGCCCAGCCGGATGACCGAGGGGCGGGGAAAACTGACCGACGGGGTGCGTATCGCTCCCCGTCCATTGGAGACAATCACCGCCTTTTCCATCATCAGCAACCCTACCGCGCGTCGAGTCGTGCAGACGTCAAGGGGTTCGTAATTGGCGTTAAGGACTAGTACTGGCCTGTTCACTTCTGCGTTCCGTCAGCGTGCGCAGTATAACATGAAGCAGAATAGGCGTCAATTGCGCCACAACTGCCCAAGTTTACGATAGGTGAGTCCCTGGTACCATGCCGTAAGGAGACACAAGCGGAGACCGTGGAGCCCATCGCGATACCCACGCAACTCGAAAAAGCGCCAGGAAAAATGGCGTAGGAATTGGGTGGCGGGTGTGTAGGGTCGCGGGCGGACGCCTTCCTGATACAAGATGCTGGCGTCCAGGGTCGAGTAGCGCCGTTGTTTGGCGTGAAACTGGGCCACGGTGGCGTAATTGTGGTGAATCAAGGGGTTCTGGAGGTGACCCGAGGCGCCATCCAGGACCACAATCTCGTGTACCGGTCGCTCATAACGCGCCTTGTCGCGCCGCAGCAGGCGCATCTGATAATCTGGATACCAGCCCGCTCCCAAGGTCAGCTTGCCGAACAGGTAGTTGAGGCGGGGGACCCACCAACCGTTTTCCGGCCGTTCTACGATCACCTGGCGAATCTCGGCCGCCAGATCAGGCGTAGCCCGTTCGTCGGCATCGACAAAAAAGATCCAGTCAGCCTGAACCTCCTGGAGCGCGACGTTGCGAATCTGGCTAAAATCCGAAAACGCGTGCTGGATGACGTGGGCGCCAGCGGAGCGAGCCAGCGTCACGGTGTCGTCCTCGCTAAAGGTGTCCACAACTACCACCCGGTCGGCCCAGCCTAGACTGCCGACGCAGTCGCGGATATGGCTCTGTTCGTTCTTGGAGAGTATGACGGCCGCCAGGTCGCTCACGTCTGTCTCCAAATCCGGGTGATCTGCCGGAATACCTCCTGCCGGTGGTCAGAATCTGTTTGGCGCGCTCTATGCCGCATTACCAAGCCAACGAGCCAGCCAGCCAGTCTGACTTGGGTGGGCGTGTAATGCTTGCGGTACAGTCGGTGGCGGCTGCGCCACAGGTTGAAAAAGGACTCGATTGGGACCTGGGAGGTGCTCTGCCCGCCAAAGTGAACGATCTCGGCGGCCGGCACACAATATATCTGCCACCCGGCCTTGCGCACGCGCATGGCCCAATCGACCTCTTCGCAGTACATGTGGAAACTGGTGTCCATCAAGCCCACGGCGTCAATCACCTTACGCCGAACCATCATGGCAGCTCCCAACGGGTGGTCGATGCAAAAAGGTTCGGCCGTTGGCAGGTACTGGTGACGCGGATAACGCCCGTTGAGACGTGATTCATGCAGGCGCGCCGGAACGGGCAACAGGTCGATCAGAATCTGCGCCAATCCCGGAAAGCCAAAACCACTGTGCTGGAACGAGTCATCGCCAAAGACCAGCCGCGCCCCTGCCATGCCGGCATCGGGGAACTGGTCCATGAACCTGACCAGCGTCTCCAACGCCCGGTCGCGCACCACGGTGTCTGGGTTGAGCAGCAGTAGATGTCTCGGGGCCTCGTTGACAGCTTGCTCGATTCCCTGATTGTTGCCGGCCGCAAAACCGACGTTCGCGGTATTGGCGATCGGACGAACCTTGGGGTATTGCTCCCGGACCATCTCGACGGTGTTGTCGGCCGAACCGTTGTCTATCACCCACGTGGTGGCGTCGATCCCTCTGCCCAGGCGATCAGATTCGGCCAGACTAGCACCAATCGACCTCAAGCAGTCGTGCAACAGCTGGCGCGTATTCCAGGAGACGATGATAATCGCCAGGTCCATACGCTTGGTGCTCAGGGGCGGAACCGGCGGCGGTTCTGCCTGCTCATCGCGCGTCCCGCACCTCCGGCTCACGAACCGGGCACTCGGTCGGATTGGTTGGGTCGGCCGAGTCGATGGTCAGAAAGAGCGGATCCACGCGATTGTTGAATTGAGCGATCTCGACGTCCTCGTGTATCAGGCCAATCCAATAGTAGGATGGGTTTCTGGGAGGTAGATCGACCATGCGGATGCCGCCCGTGAGGGTCGCTCGCCTTCCGGCCGGCAAGTACCAGTGCTCACCGATCTGGAGCAGATCGCTCATGTCACCGACCGCCCAGCGGTAGGGGTAGTCACTGAGTTGATTGTCAAAGCCGACAGCCACTCGCCAGGCGCCCGATTCGACGTGCCAGCCAAGCGTGTTATAGTTCCAGTCGCTGTCATACACCGCGCCAGGAGCTGGACCTGTGGTCCGGATAGGGGCGTTGCCATAGTTTTCTACGGTAATGGTGAACCACAATGTGTCGCAGAGCATGACGGTATAGGCGGACCATTCGACGTTTGCCTGCACGATGTCGGCGCGTGGCACGCCGCCGTTCTCGATCTCGAGCTGAACCGTGTTGCTCACTCGTTGACCTTCATCGTCTTCGGCGACTGCCCAAATCTGGTAGATTCCGTCTGGCGGTGGCGTGACGCCGTCATCGACCCCGCCGGCATAGTCGTACTCGTGCATTCCAGCCCCGCCGGGGGGAATGGCGCGTTCGCGTTCGTCAATCGGGTACTTGGCCCCATCCGCTGCCAGCAAAAAGACTCTCACACCGGCCGGCTTGGGTATGTAGAGGTTGATGGTCACGCGATCCGAGATGCCGTCTCGGTTGGGCGTAAACGTGGGCGGGTTAACACTGAAACCTTGCACGTCGGGAACGACAGAGTCTCCTTCGCGTACCGCCAGCCATCCGCCTTGCTTTTCCACCGCGCCCGCGGCGTCGGTTGCCTGGATGTACCACGCGTAGGTGCCATCCCGCAGCAAACGGGTTTCCACCAGCCCCTCGATATTCTCGTCCGGACGGACAAAGCCCTCCACAATGCCGCTAAAGAGTACCGCATATTCGCCGGGTGAACGCCGTTGATCTCTACGAAAGTAGTATGAGCGGCCGTCCTCGTCTACGAAATAGATGGAGAGAGTGGCGTTTCGGCCCAATGTGTACTCTATTCGAGCAGCGTCCCGATCGCCGTCGGCATTGGGCGTGATGGTGTCCAGGCTCAACTCGGCCGATCTGATCAGGCGGCGGTCAATGTTGACGGCGCCCAATACGGTGGCAATGATGACTGCCAGGCCGATGAATGCAAGTGCGACCGTCAACAGGCGGGGGATACGCAAGAGGACTCTCCGATTCTGGACGTGTCTAACCTTGGAGGAGTGTACCAAACCGCCTGGGCAGTGTCAAATACGTTTGTCCTATCCCTCTCTTGCATTTACCCATCGATAAGTTAAAATCGTCGCGGTTGTGACCAGCAAGGACCGATATGACTTTTACATATTCCCAAGCGCTCGATTACCTCTACAGTTTCACCGACTATGAGGTAAAACCCGAATACCGGTATGCACCGGAGGTGATTGATCCGACCCGGCCGCGGCGGCTGCTTGCCTTGCTCGGGAACCCGCACCGCGCGTATCCCACGATTCACATCGCCGGAACCAAGGGGAAGGGATCTGTCGCTGCGATCTGCGCCAGCGCACTGCGCGTGGCCGGGTTTCGTACCGGTCTATACGTTTCGCCGCACCTCCAGGTGTTTACAGAGAGGATTCAGGTCGATGGTATGCAGATCGGTCAGGACGAACTGGCGGCGCTGGTGGAAGAGATCACACCCGTCCTGGCGCAGGTTCCCGGAATCACTACATTTGAAGTTATCACCGCGCTGGGTTTTCTCTACTTTTCCCGCCGCTCGGTCGAGGTTGCGGTCATCGAAGTGGGGTTGGGTGGGCGGCTTGACGCTACCAATGTGGTGTCGCCACTCGTGTCGGTAATCACGTCGCTCAGCCTGGACCACACCCACCTGCTTGGGAACACGCTGGTCGAGATTGCGGCCGAAAAGGGTGGCATCATCAAGGCGGGCATTCCGGTGGTGAGCGCCTCTCAACCGGAGGATGCGATGGCGGTGCTGACGAGAATCTCTGCTGAGCGCGGTGCGCCGTTGACGGCCGTGGGCCGAGACTGGTGGGCGGAACGCGGCGAAATGCGACTGGAGGGCCAGACGTTTCGCGTCGGTCGGTCGGGCGAGGACGGGGACTCTTTCTATCTACCTTTGCTGGGGAAACACCAGGTGTTGAACGCGACGGTGGCGCTGGCTGCACTGGCTATCGTGAAGGAGCATCTCCCGGCGCTCGATGACCGGGCGATCAGCAGAGGACTGGCTGAGGTCGAATGGCCCGGGCGTTTTCAGATTCTGCAACGCCGGCCTATCGTCGTTGTAGACGGTGCGCACAACGTGGAATCAGTTCAGGATCTGTGCTTGACACTGGGAGAGTTGTTCCCGGATCGCAGACGCATCTTTGTGTTTGGCGCCACGGCCGACAAGGATGTGGCCAACATGGTGGGGGTAGTTGCGGGATTTGTCGCCGACCGGGACGAGGTGATCGTGACAGCGGCCACGCACCCGCGGGCCGCCACGCCGGCCGACCTTGGCAAGCATTGTGCGTCACACGGCTTGGAGGTGGCGTTCGAGGCGCCTGATGTGCCCTCGGCCGTGGCGCGAGCGAGAGCCATGGCGGGCCCCGACGATGTGATCTGCATCACCGGGTCTCTGTTCGTAGTAGGGGATGCGCTAGGTGTCTGGGACGACGAGTTGGCCTATTCGATGGGGGCGCGATGAGGGAATTTGCCGATCACGTGGACTGGAGTCTCGGGTCCAACCAGGTCGAGCTGGCCGCCGGCCTCGAGAGCGAAGTGTTTGGCTATCCCGAGGCCGAACTGGACGAGGACGGATTGATCACCTGCCCGTTGATTCCACTCCGGGACATGGTGATGTACCCGCGAATTATCAGCCCGTTGTTTATCGGCCGAGAGCGCTCAATACAGGCTGCCAATGCAGCGACAGCCACCAACCACCGGGTCCTCGTGGTGGCCCAGCGGGATGGCGATGTGTATGATCCCCGCCCAGAGGACCTGTACGCGATTGGCACCGAGGTGGTGATAGGTCGCGCCATGCGAATGCCGGAAGGGATGTTGAGCGTATTGGCGCAGGGCCGGAGCCGCGTCGAGATCGTCGAGTTTGTGCAGTGGGAGCCCTTTGTCAAGGTGCGCGCCCGGCCGCTTGCGGAGATTGAGGAACCGTCAGCCATCACCGAGGCGCTGATGCGTGCTGTGCTGGCGCTTTTCGAAAAGTGCGTGCAACTCAGCCGGGCCCTGCCCGAGGACATGTATGTCTATGCCATGAACATCGAGCAGCCAGGTTGGCTGGCCGACCTAGTGGCTTCGGCGCTGCGTCTGGAGCTTGGCGTGCGCCAGGAACTGCTGGAAATGGTCGATGCCATCGCGCGCCTCCAGCGGGTCAGCCTGCTATTGGCCAAGGAGCTGGATCTCCTCGAGCTGGAGGATCGGATCCACTCCGAGGTGCAAGAGCAGGTAGATCGATCGCAGCGCGAGTATTTCTTGCGGGAACAACTAAAGGCGATACAGACCGAGCTGGGCGAGGCGGATCTTTTACCCAGGAACTGAACGAGCAGCGTGATCGGGCGGAGAAAAGAGAGCTGCCCGATCACGTCCGAACTCAGGTGCACCGCGAATTGGCGCGCATGGCTGGCATGCCGCCCATGGCGCCCGAGGTGGCGATCATTCGCACCTACGTTGACTGGCTGCTCAATCTCCCCTGGACAGACCGCACTGAGGATGTGCTTGACCTGGAAGCGGTGGCGGCGGCACTGGATGCCGACCACCATGGGCTTGAAAAGGCCAAAGAACGGGTGCTAGAGTTTCTCGCTGTCAAGCAAATGGCGCCTGACAAGATGCGTACCCCCATTCTATGCTTCGTAGGTCCGCCCGGCACCGGGAAAACCTCGCTTGGAAGCTCCATCGCTCGCGCCCTCGGGCGCAAGTTTGTCCGCGTCAGCCTGGGCGGGGTGAGGGATGAGGCCGAGATCCGTGGTCATCGCCGTACGTACATTGGCGCCATGCCCGGCCGCATTCTCCAAACCATGCGTCGCGCCGGCAGCATCAACCCCCTCTTTATGCTGGATGAGATCGACAAGCTCGGCGCCGATTTTCGCGGCGACCCGTCGGCTGCGCTGCTGGAGGTGCTCGACCCCGAGCAGAATCATGCCTTCTCAGATCACTACCTGGACCTGGACTATGACCTGTCCCAGGTCATGTTCATCACCACTGCGAATTACCTGGAACCGATCCCACCAGCGCTTGAGGATCGGCTGGAGGTTATCGAGTTTCCGGCTATATCGAAGAGGAAAAGATCGAGATTGCACAGCGTTTTCTCATTCCCAAACAGTTGGCTGCAAACGGAATCGAAGGTTTGGGACTGGTCCTCCACGAGCCGGCGCTAAAAACGCTCATCAGGGACTATACGTACGAAGCGGGCGTGCGCAACCTGGACCGGGAGATATCGAGTATTTGCCGCAAAATCGCGCGCCAGGTGGCGGAGAAACGAGAGCCATTACTACAGGTGACTGAGAGCGAGGTAGAGAGGCTGCTAGGACCGCCCAAGTTCCTTTCGTCGCTGCCGATGGACCAGGAGGAGGTGGGGGTTGCGACAGGCGTCGCCTGGACGCCATCGGGGGGAGATCTGATGGCGATTGAGGTAACGCTCATGCCCGGCAAGGGTAATGTCACTATCACGGGGCAGTTGGGGGAAGTGATGCAAGAGTCGGCACAGACCGCCTATAGCTACCTGCGGAGTTCCGCCCGAGGGTTGGGCGTGAACCCCAAAGTGTTTGACCGGCTGGACGTGCACATTCACGCGCCCGAAGGCGCGGTGCCAAAAGATGGACCGTCGGCCGGCGTCACGTTGATCACTGCCCTGGTCTCGGCCTTTACCCGTCGGCCGGTGCGACACACCATTGGCATGAGCGGGGAAATCACTCTGCGCGGCCGAGTGCTGCCGGTTGGTGGAATCAAGGAGAAGGTCCTGGCGGCTCGCAGGGGCGGCCTAACAGCTATCGTCTTGCCGCGAAAGAATCACAAAGACCTGGTGGACATTGCCGAGCCGCTGCTCAAGGATATTCAGATTGTCCTGGTGGATCGCATAGACGATGTCCTGGATGCCGTGCTTTTGCCGGAACCCTGGGACGAGGAAGAATAGGGCAATCGTCTAGTCATAGCGGCCGGGACAGCCGGCCGGCGCATGGAGGTATGATCCGGCATGAGAGCATTGGTCCTATTGGTTGTGATAGGGTTAATCCTGGGGTCGCTGGTGGGGTGTAAACGAGACGACGAGCAGCCCGTGCCGACTCCAACGTCTCCCTCATTATCAGGATTGGACGAGTTGGAACAGGCGGCCGCAGCGCTAGTCGATCATATGGCGGCCGGTGAGTTTACAGCTGCGGTTGAGAATTTTGACGCCACGATGCAGAGCGTGCTGCCGGCTGCCAAGCTGCAGGAAATCTGGACGGGCCTGCAGGCGCAGGTTGGACGGTTTCAGAATCGTGCAAGCATGCGCCAAGAGGCCCAACAGGGGTACCGGGTGGTGTACGCCGTCTGTCATTTTGAACACGCCACCCTGGATGCCAAGGTGGTTTTCGACCAGTCAGGGCAGATCGCCGGCCTCTTTTTTGTTCCATCCCAGGGTGCATCAGAGGGGGAGGCGCCGTTGCCATCCTACGCCCAGTTGGACGTAATAGAAGAGCAAGAGGTGACCGTCGGGAGCGGCGAGTGGGCTCTGCCGGGCACCCTGACGTTGCCGCTTGGCGGCGGACCATTTCCGGCCGTCGTGCTGGTGCACGGTTCGGGACCCAACGATCGAGACGAGAGCATCGGACCGAACAAGCCGTTCCGTGATCTGGCCTGGGGGCTGGCATCTAATGGCGTGGCAGTGTTGCGCTACGAAAAACGAACGCGGCACTATCCGGAGCGGTTTGCCGAGATTGGCGACATTTCGGTTCAGCAGGAGACGATTGACGACGCCTTGGCGGCCCTCGCTTTTCTGCGCCAATCGTCCGCTGTCGATCCAGATCGCATCTTTATACTCGGCCACAGCTTGGGGGGTATGCTGGCCCCCCGGATCGCGAGACAGGATACACAGGTCGCCGGGCTGATCGTGATGGCGGGTAACAGCCGGCCGCTGGAAGATGTGATCATGGACCAGATATCCTATCTGCTCGAGCTGGACGGCAGCATCTCTGATGAGGAGCAAGCCGAGCTGGAACAGCTAGGCGACCAGGTGGCCCTCGTCAAGAGCGATGCGCTTTCCCAAGACACTCCAGCCAACTTGTTGCCGCTGGCGGTTCCCGCCAGCTATTGGTTGGACCTGCGGGGCTACGACCCGCCGGCGGTGGCGGTCGAGTTGAACCGGCCGATTCTGGTGCTACAGGGCGGCCGGGATTATCAGGTGACGGCCGCCGATTACGATGGCTGGAAGTCGGTCCTATCTGGCCGAGAACAAGCAACCCTGGTGTTTTACGCCGCTGTCAACCATTTGTTCATGGAGGGTGAGGGGATGGGAACGCCGGCCGACTATGAGGTGGCGGGCCATGTCGCTGCCCAGGTGGTGGCAGACATCGTCGATTGGATCGCAGGCCAATGACAAAAGCGACCCCTGTTCGAAGGCAATACCTGCAGATCAAGCGGCAGCATCCTGACGCCATTCTGTTCTTCCGCCTGGGTGACTTTTACGAGACCTTTGACCAGGATGCCGAGATCGCGGCCCGGGAGCTCGATCTAGTACTCACCAGCCGCCCTGTGTCCAAGGGACAGCGTGTGCCTATGGCTGGGGTGCCGCATCATGCGGCCGAGGGCTATATTGCGCGACTGGTCGCCAAGGGTTTCCATGTGGCGATCTGCGACCAGATTGGGAGCGAGGCGCTGAAGGGGCTGGTTCCGCGTGAGGTGACTCGCATAGTCACACCTGGCACCCTGTTTGAACCCGAGCTGCTGGCAGACAAACGCAACAATTATCTGGCGGCGCTGGCAGGATCAGAGGCGGACAACCAGCCCCTGGTGAGGTATGGACTTGCATACGTTGACATATCAACGGGCGAGTTTGCTGCCGTTCAGATTTCCGGAGAGGACGCACACGGCCGGCTGATGGATGAGCTGGATCGGATTGGACCGGCCGAGTTAGTGCTGCCCGAAGGAGGGCGCGACGATCCAGCCTGGGAGACAGTGCGCGATGCCGTGCCAGCCACCTCCTGGTTGCCCGACTGGCAGTTCGAGGTGGAGAACTGCAGGAACGCGCTCTACTCCCACTTTGGCGTCACCACGCTGGCGGGTTTTGGCGTCGAGGGCAAGCCCGAGGCGATTCGCGCCGCCGGCGCCGTACTGCAATTCGTGCAAAGAACCCAGCGGGGTTCTTTGGCCCAATTGTCCTTTCTGTCTACCTACCACGTCGAAGCGTACATGGCGCTGGATGCTGCGACCCGTAGGAATCTCGAACTCATGGAGGGGATTCGGAGCGGAGGACGCCGAGGTTCCTTGATGGGCGTGCTGGACGAAACCGTCACTGCGATGGGAGGGCGGTTGCTGCGGCGCTGGCTGAACCAGCCGCTGCTGGATCGACAAGTTCTCGAGGCGAGGCTTGATCAGGTGCAGCTCTTTTTCGGGGATGCGACTTTAAGGTCTACGCTGCGAGAAATGCTGCGACCGCTCGGGGACCTTGAGCGGCTGACCAACCGGGTCGTCAGCGGTCACGCCAGACCGCGTGACCTAGTGGGTATCCGCACCGCTCTGCGGGTCGTTCAGCCTTTGCGGGATCTACTTGACGGCAAGCAGGGGCTGCCGGATGTTGTTCCCATCCCCGAGATGCTTGATTTGCTGAATCGATCCATTGGCGACGACCCGCCGGCCGTGGCGTCAAAGACAGGCATCATACGGCGCGGTTTCTCTGATGAACTGGATGGGGTACATGCCGCTGCCCGAGATGCGAAAGCATGGATCGCGAACCTGGAGCGGGTGGAACGGCAGCGGACCGGCGTCAAGAGCCTGAAAGTTGGGTTCAACAAGGTGTTCGGCTACTATATCGAGGTCACGAAGGCCAACTCGGCGTCGGTACCGGAGAATTTTATCCGCAAGCAGACCTTGGTCAATGCGGAAAGGTACATCACGCCGGAGCTCAAAGAGTACGAGTCCCTGGTTTTGAACGCCGGCGAGAGGCAGCTCGAGATCGAGAACCGGATCTTTCGCCAGGTGTGCGAACAGGTGAGCGCAGAGGTTAGGCGGCTGCTAGCTCTATCCAATGCCGTATCTCAGCTTGACGTTGTGTCCACGCTGGCAAAAGTCGCGGCGGGTGCGGGCTATGCGCGGCCCCAGTTGACCGAGGTTGATGTGCTGGACATCCACCGCGGGCGGCACCCGGTAGTCGAACAGGCGCTGGTGGGTCAGCGCTTTGTGCCCAACGACGTCGCATTTCGAGATGGTCAGCGCATGATGATCATCACCGGACCCAACATGTCGGGCAAGAGTGTTTTCCTGCGCCAGGTGGCTCTGATCGTCCTGATGGCCCAAATAGGCAGTTTTGTGCCCGCTGATTCGGCCACGATAGGACTGGTCGATCGCATCTTTACCCGCGTCGGCGCCCAGGACGAAGTCTATGCTGGTCAGTCCACCTTTATGGTAGAGATGGTCGAGACTGCCAACATCCTAAACAATGCGACCGGTCGCAGCTTGATCGTGTTGGATGAGATTGGGCGTGGCACCAGCACCTACGATGGCTTGTCGATTGCCTGGGCAGTGGTGGAGTACATTCACAACCACCCGCAGCTCAAGTCCAAGACCCTGTTCGCTACCCATTTCCACGAGTTGACCGACCTCTCTGATCTGCTTCCAGACGTGGCCAACCTGAATGTGGCGGTGGCGGAGGAAGGGGACAAGGTTGTGTTTCTTCACGAAATCGTGCCGGGCAGCGCGGACCGAAGCTACGGCATTCAGGTAGCCCAATTGGCCGGGCTACCCATCGCGGTGACCAAGCGGGCGGCCGAACTGCTGCGAGAATTGGAACTCAGGGCGCCCAAGGCGGTGCGGAGGCCGGCTCACCTCAAGGCCAGCCAGCAGATGGCCCTTTTCCCCGAGTCAAGTCCTCTGCTGGACGAACTCGAGAGCCTCGACGTGTCCAACATGACTCCACTGGAGGCCATCAACAAGCTATACGAGTGGAAGAGACGTTTTGCCACCAAGTGAACTGGTGAAATGTGACCAATGGGGAAGGCGTGAAGGTTGGTGAATGTCGCCGCTTGGATTACAATGTGGAGGCTAATCTACGTTGAGGCTCGGTGATGGCCCAAGAGAGCGGAATCCAAACGGTACTGGTTCCAGGACGATATCGACTACGGAACCAGATTACTCTTCCCTATACGATTCTCGCGGTGGTCGTTGGCGTCGTGGCCGCTTTTCTGATCACCCAGGTGGTGGTCAGCAGCATGGAAGAGCGATTCGGCAACCAGTTACTGGAGGCCGGTGGTCAGGCAGCCGATTCCGTAGTGAGGTTGGAGCAGCGGCACCTCGAGACGTGGCGCCTCGTTGCGTTTACCCACGGGCTTTCGGATGCGATCCTGGCGGCCGACCATAAATCGCTGTCCACCATAGCCGGTTTGGCCGCACTCAACGCTTGTTTGGACGCCATCGATGTAATGAATAGCGACGGGAAACCGGTATTCTCTGCGCACCGCGACCCGGCCGCTCCCCTCGACTGCCAGCGGTACTCGTTCGAGCCTTGGAACATTGAACTCGGCGCAACTGGATTGGTGCAAAAGGTCGCCGCCAGCACGGTCGATCACCTGGGGGACAAGTATGCGGACCTGGTCCCGGTTGACGATCAATGGATTTTGTACACCTCGGGTCCGATCTATTCACCCTCGGGGGACTGGGCCGGTAGTCTGCTGATCGGCACCTATCTGGACAACGCGATCCGACGGTTTCAGGCCGATGCGTTGGCCGATGTGACCATCTATGCGGCCGACGGCCAAGTGCTCTCGACGAGCTTTCCGGTCGCCGAGAAGGATGCGCTGGCCATTACGCCGAGTATCTTTTCGCAGGTGATGGAAAACCAAGGCCGACTAGTGCTTCGGGAGCCGCTCGAGGTGGCCGGCGACCCGTATTCCCAGGCGCTCGGCGTGTTTGAGGTTCGGAGCGGGCAGGACATGGGGGTGATAGGTACTGCGCTGCCCGTGCAGTGGCTGCTGACTGCCGCTGTTCCAGCCCGCAACTGGCTCATCGCGGTCTTTGGTTTGGCAATCGCTGCCATCCTGACAATGGGCAACATATTGGCGACGCGCATCGTGACCCCTATCCACCATCTGGTGGGCGCGTCGCGCCGCGTGGCAGCCGGCGATCTGACGCCGCAGGTAGAGGCGGGCTCGCGCGACGAAATCGGTACCCTGGCAGAGGTGTTTAACCGAATGGTGTTGGGGCTGAGAGAGCGCGAACGGGTCAAAGATCTGTTTGGTCGCTACATGGGAGAGGAAATCGCCGACGAGATACTTAAGGGGAACATCGAGATCGGCGGCCGCCGGGTAGTGGCAACGGTGCTCTATTCGGATATCCGGGACTTTACCAGACTTAGCGAGCGAGCCGACCCGGCCAACCTGGTCGCGTCGCTGCAAGAGTATTTTACTGCCATGATCGCCGAGATTGAGGTTGAGCAGGGGTTGATCAACAAGTTTGGCGGGGACTCGATATTGGCTCTGTTTGGCGCACCCGTCTACCGGCCGGATCAGTGCCCAACAGGCGGTCAGGTCAGCACTCCAGATGCTGGATAGGCTGGTAAGCTTGAACCAGGCGGCGTGTTCGGCGAGGAGAGCCGCCGATGCGCGTAGGCATTGGTATCAACAGCGGTGACATGATCGTGGGCAACATGGGCACTCGCGAACGGGCCGAGTTCACAGCGATTGGAGACGCTGTCAACGTGGCGGCGCGCTTGAGTGACATGAACAAGAAGGCGCCAATTGCCAGCATCTTTATCAGTCAGGAAACCTACAGGCGGTTGGGGGACATGCGGGATGCGTTGCAGGTAGAGAGCCTGGGTGACGTGGTGGTCAAGGGAAAGACAGAACCTGTCAAGGTCATCGCCATCGTCGGCAGGACCGTCGGGTATGAGAAGGAATGACGAGTTGGAGGGGCGGTCCGATCACGGCTGGTGGCTGACGCTCCTGTTTTTTATCCTGCTTGGGGTGGCAGGCGTGACGGTTGGGGCGTACGCTGGCCTTGCCATCCTCGCACTGGGCCAGCGCCAGTTTGAGTTCAACCTGGCCTCGAGACTGGTAGCAGACTATAGTGTGGATCCCAGGGGCAACCTACGCCCGGCTCTCGACCCGAAGGTGTTGGACGACATTGTACGTGAAATGGAAGGCACAGGCACTCCGGCCGCGATCTCTACGTGGGAGTCAGTCCTACGTCTAGACCCAACTCTGGCGGCGACGCCGACCGGGACGCCCAGTCCCACTGCAACCCCCTCGGCCCACTCGCGGCGCCGCTCCTGGTACCCCGATAGTGTCCCTCACACCCACGACACAGGCGACCACAGAGCCGACGGCGACGCATGTGTCCCCAATCCCAACGGCAACACCCACCAGGCGTAGAGCCACCTCGACGCCGACACCTACTCCTACGTATGCCCCAGTGTCGCCAACCGCGACTCAACCTCCGCCAACCCCTACTCCTACTCCTACCCAAGCGCCGCTGACGAGCACCCCTGCGACGCCGACCGCGACTCTGGCGACGCTGACTGCTACTCTGGTGCCGCCCACCCCAACTCCAACGAGCACACCCGTGCCCCCGTCCCCGACGCCACCGCCGGGCACCTACCCCGCGCCGACAGCTTACCCCTAACTGGATTGGCTGATGTCGTTTATGTCGAGGCGCCAACCCTTGCATTTGTGGGCTGTTCTGTTGGTAGCGGCCGCAACGCTATTACTGGCATGGGGAACCAGGTGGCCGGGACCCATTGAGGCCATGGACGAATCACAGCCCCGGCTCGAATTGGCCGCACCGCTGCCTTTGGCCGACCTGGTAATGCGACAGAGCTTTGCTGCCATGCACGACGGGCTGAGCGCCATTGAGCTCCTGTTGGTCGTCTACCCTCCGGCAGAAGAGGGCGCTCCGCCCGCCGGCGCCGGAGGCGCTGATTATCTGCTTACGCTGCGACTGTTGGATCCCGGCGGTGACGAGTTGCACTCTGCGAGCTGGGATTCACGGTTGCTGACCCACAACGACCCGCTGTGGTTCCATTTCCCGCCCGTACCCAGGTCGAGCGGCGACACCTTTTTCCTGCAAATCGAGGGCGGTGAACAAAACCGGGCGACCTGCTGGGGATACAGTCTGGATGGCTACACCCGGGGCCAACTTGAGGTGAACGGAGATCCCTGGTCCGGTGATCTCCGTTTTCAGACCCGATACCGATATTCGATAGGCTCTGCCATGACGGACCTGGTGAGTCTCGGCGGCCGGGCGTTGGGATATGTCGTTCCGCTGGCGCTGTTGCTATTGATCTCGGGATATGGCCTGGCGTCGCTTGTCCCGCTACACGGTCACGATGCGGCCGTTCGGCTTGGGGTCGCGGTGGCGGGTGGTCTCGCCGCGCTGCCACTTGCCTGGCTCTGGTGGTCAGTGGTGGGCGGCCGGTGGAACGGGTGGCTGCTGGGCGCGGCTTTGGTTGTGATGGCAGCGTGGCTGACACTGCGGCGGAAGAGGCGCCGCATTCGCCTGCGACTGGACACTACAATGGTCGCCTTGGGCGTCATCCTGCTGGCAGGCACGGCCGCCAGGTTGCTGGCAATCCGCGACCTGGTCTTGCCGGCGTGGGTCGATTCACCGCAGCATCACTTGATTGCCCAGTTGATGGCTGACACAGGCCGTGCGCCCTCTGGCTACCGGCCATGGATGCCGGTCGATGCCTTTTGGTACCACTTTGGTTATCATGCGCTGGCGGCTTCTTGGCATCAGCTCACCGGTCAGCCGATGGCAAAGATACTGCTGGTGGGTGGACAGCTCTTGAATTCGCTGGCCCCGCTGACAGTTTACGCGGGAACAGTGATGCTCACCAGACGAAAACGCGCTGGCCTGATAGCAGCGTTTTTCGTGGCGCTGCTATCCTTGTTTCCAGGCTATTACACGACCTGGGGGCGATACACGCAGCTCTGCGGGATGCTGATGTTTCCGCCAATCATCGGCGTGTCCTACCAGCTGTTTTCGTCTATCGAGGAGCGCTGCTGCAATCGCTGCTGGCGCCCCGCGCTGTGGGTTGGCCTGCTGCTGGGTGGGCTTTTTCTGGTGCATGCCCGGGTATGGGTCTTTGGCACTGTGTGGCTATTGATGCTCCCGGTCGGGCAATGGGCAAGCCGCCCGGGCCGCTGGACGCAGGAAGAAATGCGGATTCCCAGTCCCGCCCCGGGTACTGAGCCAATGCCAAGGGCGCGCTCGGCTCCGAACCTATGCTGCCTGGATGGGAGCGGTTCAGGTGATTGCTGTCTCAAGTGCTTTGCCTTGGATGGTTCGGGTGGGTCAGCGCGTCTTGCCGTCCCTGCTGTTCGCGCGCCGGCGATGGAGCGGCTGCCGCCGAGGCAAACGATATCCCCTGGGGGTACCTGGAGTACGGCTGGGAGCAGGTATGGCTGGGCATGGCGGTCGTCGCTCTGCTGTGGGCCCTCTGGCGCCGAGAGCGATCAGTTTTGCTGTTGTCGGGCTGGGTGGCGGCAGTCACAGGACTTATCAACGCCGGACTTCCGACGTTGGGCCTGGTGAACAACAACACGTGGTTCATCAGCCTATACCTGCCCGTGGGCGTCATGATCGGCTGGGGAGTGGACGCAGGCGTGAGCGCAATTACCAGGCTGGCGGTTTTTAGGAGGGGCGTGGCGCAAATGGTGATCTGGAGCGCTTGGTCGGCCGCCACCGTCTGGAGTGGGTTGTTTGGATTGCGTCAGATGGTGGAGATTGTGAACCCCGAGACCGTGTTGGTGCGGCCGGACGATCTCATACTTGAGGAGTGGGCCGAGGCCTTGCTCCCGACGGACGCCGTCGTGGCGGTCAATTCCTGGCCGTGGTTCGGCGAAAAGAACTGGGCAGGTTCAGATGGCGGATACTGGCTGTTGCCGCTGACGGGTCGAGAGACGACAATGCCGCCGATCGGTTATGGTCTAGACGGGGGCTTTCAGGCCGAGGTGAACGAGTTCAACCGGCAGTTGGCGGCTATCGAGGACTGGGAGGCTGATGAGACTGTCAAACTGTTGCAGGCCCGGGGGGTCACTCATTTTTTCACCGGGGCTCGTGGGGGTTCGATCCGGCCCGAGTTGCTCCTGCGCAGCTCAAGATTCCGGCTGCTGGCGAGTAACGGGGGCGCCTGGCTGTTCGAGGTGGACTACTGAGTGGTGGTCGGCAGGTGGAGCCAAAATGACAAGGCGGGAGCCGAATTCTGCGGCTCCCGCCTTACAGAACGCCAACGCGGCGTTGTTAGTTGTTTAGGGGTGGGGTCGGCCCATCGCTCGGCTGCTCGTGCCTTTCCCAGATTGCGATCATGCCTCGGCCGGGGCCTCGTCGGGTAGCTTTTTGACCTTGCTCTCGATGGTCTTTTTGCCTTCCTCTACGACTGCCCCGATGCGGCTCTTTTGCTCGTCCAGCAACACCCGGCCGCGATCCTGAGCTTCGGTAAACATCGTCCCGGCCTTGCCACGGGTTTCACCCCAGGACTCTTGAGCCCGAGACTGAAGCTCGATACCGCGCTGTTGAATCTGCGACCGCGTCTCCTCTCCGGATTGTGGGGCGAGCATAAGGGCGGTGGCTGCGCCGACCAGGCCGCCGACAATAAAACCTGCGAAAAATGCCCCAAAACTTCCATCATCGCTCATTACGTTCCTCCATTTTTGATGGCTGATCAACGCTCCTACTCTTCTTTTTAGTTTGCCCAATCACAAAGAGGCCCCTGATCGATGCCGCCAAGCGGGTAATCCCGCTGGCATATCCAGAAGCCTTGATAACCGGGACTACCATGCGCTCGCTCATAAAGGTGGCAGTACCACGCAACGTGTTGACCGTTTCGGTGGTGTTTTGCAGAATCGGCTTGATCTCGAATTCCAGCATGTTGGTCAGTCGCGCGACCTGGACAATGAGCACCAGGAGCGCCAATCCAATCAACCCAGATTCAGCAGCCAGGGCAATAATCGCCAAATCGCGAAAGGTCTCGGTGTGAACTGGGTTTCGAATCGCCAGGATTACCAGAACGACAAGAATGGCCACCGCAACCACCAAAACTGCAACGCCCAAATAGATGTGTTTGGGTTGAACAAGTGTTTTGGCTTCCGTGGACCCGGTGGGGGGTACAGGCGGCATGCTTTTTTCTGAGGCAGATTCGGTCATGGGCGCACCTTCACGGGCATTATAGCAGGTTTCAATGCTCTGTCAAAGCGAACGCCCTTTGTAACTGTTCAGAGTTGGGGTAAAAAATCGGGTGCGTGATGTCTTGTTAACGCTCCACAGGCGTAAAAACGGGAGCAGAAAGAGCACAAGGCGCGATTCGACGGCGCTGGCGATGTAACTGTGAACAGTTACCGCCCTTTTTTGACAACATCGGGCTGACGGTCTTTGCCCAGCCAATGGCTGAACACCAGGGCCAGCCAGGCGCCCAGGCTGGCAGCAAAAGTGCGTACCGGTCCGACGTCCAGGAGGCTAATGCCGAGTGTGGCTCCTGCCCATTGGCCGATGGCAAAGCCCATCCAGGCCGCCAACAGGTACAGCAACAGCTTGATGAGTCTTCCGCCAAACAGCAGGTGAAACCCTGCGCCGTACGCGGTTGCCAGCAAAAGGGCGAACAGAAAACCGGGCGAGAACAACGAAAGATTCATCGAATTGGCTCCATTGGCATAATTGTGCCGACCTCCCAGGCATTCTTCTTCACGATATACCACGGCCGCCTGACCGGGTGTAATGTCGGCCCGAGCTTGATCCAACCTGACGGTTGTCATCCCGGGCTGCAATGCCCCTCCCTCTCCGGGGCCACTGTCGCTCGCAAACAAAAGGGTAGCAGAAAGGGGGCGAGACCGATATCGAATCTTGACCTCAGCCCGCAGTGGCGTGCCATTCGAGGGCGCAAGGTCGGATACCCACCTGGTGTCTCGAATCGTAAACTGGTCGCGGGTGATGGCCCGGCGCGGGCCCACGATGATCGCGTTGCGGTCTGGATCGACGGTCAACACATAGAGCGGTTCCGGTGCGCTCAAGCGCAAACCTTTGCGCTGTCCCACTGTATAGGCCGGCACTCCCTGGTGGGTACCGATCTCCCGGCCGCTCATGTCGAGTATAGGACCCGGCTGCATAAAAGCCGGCGCATAGCGGCGCAAAAATCGCCGGTAATCTCCGTCGGCCAGAAAGCAGATGTCCTGGCTGTCCTGCTTGGTCGCCACTGGCAGTCCGAATTGGTGGGCGCGGGCGCGGATCTCTGGCTTGGTAAAGTCGCCGGCCGGAAACAGCAGGTGCTCAAGTTGGCTCTGTCCGAGGGTGTACAGGAAATAGGACTGGTCCTTGGTCGAATCCACGCCCCGCAACAGCCCAAGCCGGTCCCCATCACGGCGTATTCGGGCATAGTGACCGGTGGCCAGATACTCTGCACCCGTCGAACGGACATTGTCAAGCAGAAAGCCAAAACGGATCTGCTGATTGCAGACGACGCAGGGGTTGGGAGTCTGCCCGTGCGCGTACGTGTCGATAAAGTCCTGGACGACCGTGCGACGAAAGAGATCCGTCACGTCAAGGGTCCGGAACGGGATGCCCAGTATCCCGGCGACCAGACTTGCATCGGCTACCTGGTCGGGCGTGCAGCAACGATTCACGGACTCGGCCAGCGGATCCCCAGGCTCGCTCCAGAGTCGAAGCATCACACCCTCCACCTGGTAGCCGGCCTCGACCAATAGGGCTGCCGCGACAGAGCTGTCAACTCCGCCACTCATGGCGATCACAACACGGGGTTTGGCCTTGGACATGGTCCGATTCTACACCATGTCAGGTAGCAAGGTCAAGAAGATCGTGTCAAGTCAAATGATATTGTTACCGAACGCCGGTCGTTCCTTCATTTGATAATGTTACCGGGATTTCTTTAACCTTAACGGATTCGCCCACACTTCCATTGCCATTCCGGTTGGTCCGCAGTAGCAGGGGCTGTGGATATGTGGGCAAGTCGTTGTCCTTTGACGACTTGTCCACATATCCAGCAGCCCGCCGCAGCCGCTCTTCTTCGCCGCTGGTCAACAGGGTCTTGAAAACGTCTTCTGTCTCTCCAGGAACTGCGCCGGGCAGAGACAAGATGTGGTCAATCAGAGCATGGATCTCCGCACACAGCTCTCGTGGATTGGTTCTCTTCCGCAATGCAGCTAGCTCCTCTTGGCGCTCCGCTGAGAGGACGCCTGTTTCGCAGAGACGATCAAAGGGGGTGCGAGGCTCGTCATGGCGACGTTGCACACGTCGCTCACCTGTCTCGGTGGTGATAACCGTTTTCTCGGCCAGGCGCATCACCGGCTGGAAGAAGTTGTAGAAAAGCCACATCTTGTTGTAGAGCACATTCATGGTAACGGTGTGCGTCACCGTATCCAGACGGTCGTATCCCAAGTAGGCACGGACCAGCGTGGCATTCTTCTGCTCGACGAAGCGCTGATCGTTCTTGTGATGCGGGCGGCCGCGAGACAGCGTGACCGAGTTGTCCATCTGCCAGAAGCGTATCATGGCAGCGTTAAGGAACTCGCTCCCGTTATCGGTGTGAACCCACCACACAGCAAAGGGGACCCGGATCAGGATGCGACGGAAGCCGTCTTCCATTGCCCGCTGGCTGCGGCCCAGTATGGCCACCCGTTCGCTCCAACCTGTGGGGATGTCAACCGTCTGGAGAGTGTGTACGTAATGCCCATCAGCGACTGGACCGCAATGGTGTACCAGATCGGATTCGCATTGACCCGGCACTTGCTCGTCCCACGGAATCTGGCCAATCGGCACCAGCTTGGCGACCTGGTTGGTAGCCGTTGGCTTCTTGCGCGGCAGGCGGGGCTGATCCTGGGTCAGGCGATCTATGATGCGCCGGACACTCGAGACGCTGATACGCCCCAGTTGGTCCAATAACCCGGGCACGATCTCCAGCTCGCCATGCTCTGCCAGATGCTGTGCCAACCAGACCAGATTGGGTTGCAGACGCTCCGCGCAGATGTGATCAACACTCTCGCTGATCACCTTGATGGCAGCGTGCACTCCCGGCCCATAGGTGCGCCCTCGCTGTCGCCGCCGTGTTTTCCGCTTGAGGTCGCCATTGAGGCAACGAATCAGGCTCTTTCGATGAAGGCCGGTGACTGATTCAGCTTCGTCCAAGAGCTGATTCTTCTCATCACGGCTCGCCAGCTGATAGCGTTTCTTCATCAACCTTAAATACTTCCAACGTTCGTCAATTGTCATTCGCTCATCTCTGTTCATGCACCAAGGGTAACATTATCATTTGAAAGAACGAAGCCTCTTCGGTAACATTTTAGATGATAGAATGCGGAAGATTGCCGAGGTGGGACTGATCGAGTACTATACGTTCGCGAGATGCATAGATAGGATGCCCTGGATGGAGATTACCAATCAAATCGAACAGGAGCTCAGGTCAAAACGTCTGCCAGGGGTGGACGAGTTTGGAGAGCCCGGCGAGTTTGTCTGGCCGGCCTATGATCGGCTCTCGCTGGTGAACGTGCCAGCGACAGCCATGGCCCTGCTGGGCTGCGACGTCGAGGGGATTGCCCCTCCGCTGCCAACCGCGCTGTGGCCCGAGCCGGCGGGAGTCAAGCGGGTCGTGATGCTGGTGTTGGATGCGATCGGCTATCGGCAGTTGCGTCAGCGAATGGATAGCGGCCGACTGCCAAACGCGCAGCGTGTGATGGATATGGGCCTGTTCGTTCCGCTCACTTCGGTGTTCCCTTCTACCACGACGGCCGCCCTGGCATCGTTGCACACAGGGCATGCCCCGGCCGCCCACGGGTTGTTGGCCTATGTGCTTTACCTCAAGCAGTTCGCCATGCTGGTGGAGATGATCCGGATGCGGCCGCTTTACGGGCAAGGGAATCTGGTTGATTGGGGGTTCGATCCCGAGACCTTTATTCCACTGCCAGGCATTGCCGCCTTGCTGCAGGATCAGGGTGTGTGGTCGGTCCATTTCATCAATTCGGCGTTTGTGAACACACCGCTGTCGCGCATCTTTTACCGCGATTACAGCACGGTTCGGGCGATCCATTCCGCCGCCGACATGTTTGTCCAGATGCGTCGTTTTCTGGACGAGCACCCAAGCGAAAAACTGTTCGTCAGCGGATACTGGGGGTCGGTTGACGCGGTGGCGCATTTTCGCGGGCCGGATCATCCGAGCTGGGGTGCGGAGGTCGAAACCCTCTTTGACGCGTTGGAACTGCATCTATTGCGGCCGCTGGCGCCGTCCGCACGCGAGGGGACGGTGCTGCTGCTGATGTCAGACCATGGACAGGTGCCGATAGATTACGAGCGAGGGGTTTTTGTGGATGAACACCCCTCCATGGAGCAAGCTCTGCTGTTGCCGCCCGCCGGGGAATCGCGATCGGCGTTTCTCTACGCGCGCCCAGGGCGGCTGCAGGCGGTACAGTCTGATCTGGCTGCCATGTCGGATCGGTTGGCGACGCTGCCGTCCGAGGAGGCGCTGGCGGCCGGGTTGTTTGGCACTGGCCCCGTGGCGCCGGAGACGCCCCTGCGCATAGGTGATCTGCTTGCCTGCGCGCGGGGACGAACGGTGATCGAGGCGGACAGGAGCTATGAGCGGTCGCGGATCGTCGGACGGCATGGTGGGTTGACGCCCGATGAAATGTTGATACCATATCTGGCGGTGCGGCTAGACGAATTCTAGGTTCCTGAAAGGTCGCTTGATGGTCAACTCCAAGTATAACGCAACGGTGATTGGCAAGATCCTTGTCACCCCGGATCTGATGATCCTGCGTGTGAGGACTGATGAGCCTCGCGCTGACTTTATGGCTGGTCAATACACCGTCGCAGGTCTATTGGGCTCAGAGCCGCGAGCGCCCAACTCGGGGCCAGAAATGGAAGAGTGCCCACTGGACAAACTGATTCTTCGGCCCTATTCGATCGCATCTGCCCGCCGTGACACTCAGAACCTCGAGTTCTACATCAGCCAGGTCAAGTCCGGTCAGCTCACGCCCCGCTTGTTCAACCTTCCGCTGGGAGGGCGACTGTACGTGAGCAAGCGCATTGTTGGCGTCTTTACCCTGGCGGATACCCCAGTGGATTGCGATATCGTGATGGTGGCTACGGGCACCGGTCTGGCGCCGTACATCAGCTTTTTGCGCTCACACGTGGCTGAGCGGCCGGATAGCCAGATGGCGGTCATTCACGGTGCGGCCCATCCCTGGGACCTGGGCTATTTCAGCGAGTTGACTTTTATCGACGGCAATTTCGGCAATTTCCACTACATGCCGACGCTGACACACGCGGATGATAACTGGACTGGATTGCGGCTGTGGATCGAAGAGGTTCTGGAGCAAGGGTTACTGAACCAGCAGGCGGGCATAGCCATCGATCCAGAAGAGACCCATTTCTTTTTGTGCGGCAACCCCAAAATGGTGGAGAATGTCTCCAAGATGTTGGTGGGGCAGGGCTATACCAAACACACGCGCCGAGACCCGGGCGCGCTGCACATCGAAGAGTTCTGGTCGTAATCGCAATGGCCAGGACCCCGACTGAGGAGTCACGGACGTTCATAGACTGCGGGATAGATCTGCGATCGGGAGCAAGACGCTAAAGGTGCTCCCTCTTTTCGGGACACTGCTTACCAGGATCTCCCCACCCAGTTTGTCCACGGCTTCCTTAACCAGGGCCAACCCCAAGCCGGTGCCCCCGATGCCCCGTTCGACAGCCTCCTGTGTCCGATAGAAACGCTGAAAGAGATAGGGAATCGATTCCGGCGCAATCCCGATGCCGTCGTCAGTTACATCGATCTGCATGCGCTCCCCGTGGATGCGCGCACTGACGGTTACGGTTCCCTCAGCTGTGAATTTCAGGGCGTTGTCGATCAGGTTACGAAAGATCAACTTGGCCGCCTCGGGGCTTCCTAGCAGGGCCGGCAATTCATCAGGTAGATCGGTATGCAGAGCGAGCCCTTTCTGATCAGCGTGTTTTTGAAACGGGATCAGCAGCTCATCCATCAGCCGATGCACCTCGATTTGCTCAGTTGCCGGCTGTTTCAGGGTGACCTCCATCCGCGATAGATCAAGCACCTGGCGCACCAGTTTCTGGAGATGGTTGCTCTGTTGCTCGACGATTTCGAGGTAGCGGGCTTCGCGCTCAGGGTCGTCCTTGGTCTTGCCCGCTTTGAGCAGGCGGGCATAGAGCAGAATGGTAGCCAGCGGGGTGCGGAGTTCGTGGGTCACATTGATGACAAAGTCATCCTTCATTCGCTCCAGCTCGCGAATCTGTCCGATGTAGCTAAATACCACGACGATTTCGAGCGCTTCGTCCGAATCGCCTGCGGTGGCAGCCGCGCTAATCAGCACAGGCACGTGCCCTCCATCTGGGCGGATGATATCACAAGCTTCATGAAACGGTTGCGATCGCTGAACCGGCGCCTGCATGTGTTGCAGTAGGTTTTCCAGGGTGTCGGGCTCAACTTTGATGGCCTGGCGGCAGTGCTTGCCCAGCAGCTCGTGTTCAGGGATCGCAACCAGGTTTTCGAGAGCCGGATTGACCGCCGTTATAAGGCCGTTCAACCGCATGGTGAGCAGGCCTTCGCTCATATTGGCAAAGATGGCCTCCATGCGTCGCTTTTCTGCCAACACGTCGGCATGCAACCGAGCCTTGGCGATAGCAATGGCCGCGGATGAGCTGAGGGCGGTCAGCAAGCGCTCGTCGTCGTCGGTAAAGTGACCGGTCCGCTTGTTCACGACCTCCATGATGCCGATCACTTGCTCGTCCACCATCAACGGGACACAGAGAATGGACCGCGTGATGAACCCGCTGGCGGCATCCACCCCGCTGAACCAACGGGGATCGGCACGGGCGTCTGGTACGTTCAAGGGGATGCCCGTCTGCGCTACCCAGCCGGCGACGCCCTGACCGATCTGGAGCCGGATGGGGGGCAGGGCGCGAAACTCGGGCCCCATGAGCGATTTCTCGAGTACGACTTCTTGGGTGTCCGTGTCGATCAGGCCCACCGAGATCTCGGCCGCGTCTATCGCCGTGCGGACGCTGTTGAGGATCTGGCCAAAGATATCGTCCAGGCTCAGCGACGACGTGAGCGATCGGCCAACCTCAGAAATGATACGATATTCAACCGCCTGGCGGGCGGCCGACGTCTTGTTCTCAAGCAGACTAAGTGCTACCCGGGTATAGCTTTCCAGAGTGGCCAGTTCCACCGGTCCGGGAAGACGATCGGGGGGAACGTCGAGGAGGCAGATAGCTCCCTGAAAGGACGATTTGAGTTCGGTGTGGGCGTTGTGGATCGGCACGACGAGGATCGAGCTGTCTGCTAGCTGCAACAGCTCGTCGTCGGCATAGTCGGCCGGCCATGGTGCGCTGACTTTGAGGTGCCGCGTGGAGCGCATCGCCTCGGTGAAAAACCCGTGGTCGCTGTGCAGGTAGATGGGAGGACTCGGCGCCGAGCTCGGGCCAACCAGCCGCAGAAAAAACTGGGCCGTTGGTTCGCCTAGGGCCGCTGGGCCGGCAGCCGAGGAGACCGGTAGAATGATCGCCGTCTTGCCGGCACCCACAACCTGACAGAGGGCCGTGGCGATGGTGGTTCCTAGCGTGTCGGCAGATTCAACGAACGGGGTGATCTGGCCGAGCGCATGCCACATTTCCAGGTATGCGCCAGTTTGCTCCCCGATCATGGCCGACCACGCATCGGTTTTATCCGAGCCCGCACCGTCCCCGAGGGTCCCCGCCAGCCATCCATCCGCCAGTGTCTATTCCAGGTCAAATGGGGCGGGCGGCGCACCATCTGGCGGATAGTCCTGGGCTACGTGGACCAGTTCCGACGCCGCCTCGGCTGCAGCCGGCATCCTGGGCCGCTCGGGCGCAGCATGCGCGCTGGCGGCCGCCGTGCTCTCACAATAAGGGCACAGGTTCCACTGCAACTCGAGCAGTCGCCTGCAATCTGGGCAATTCTTTCGCAGCCGCGTGTGGCAGTTGGGGCAGACCTTCCAGTCGTCCAACAAGGGGCGCGAGCAGCCCGGGCATGCCATCCGCTCTTCAATCTCTTGCAACAGCGCCTCTTCCTCCAGCGCCCTTTCATATGCTTCGGCCAGTGTCTCTCTCGGCCGAAGCATCAAGTAGATCAGCCATCCAGGAATCGTGAGAACGCCCACCATAAAGGCGGCCATGATCTGGGCAAAGGGATCACGCGAACGCGCACGCATGTCCTTAAAGGTCCAGATAGCGAGCCCGAGCCAGAGCGCCGTGCCCCAGGCGGCCATGGGTATGACCAGCAGGGTGATAAAGGTGCTGATGTCGCTCAGCGAGGGTAGTGGAATCTCCATGTATTCCTCCGCATTGTGGACGGCATTATACCACAACTCGGTTCGCGGGTCAGCTTGACAGTCCCCTACCAATCAAGTATAGTCGCTCCGAGCTGAAAGGGGACGATGTCAGATTCCGAATTGGTCGAGTATATCCCCAAGATAGCGGACCTCCCACTTGCTGACCGTCCGCGTGAACGGCTGCTCCGCTATGGCGCAGGGGCGCTCTCGAACGCAGAGCTGATCGCCATCATCATCCGCGTGGGGGGCGTGGGCCAGAATGCAGTTCGCCTGGCTGAATCGCTGCTGGCTGGCTTTGATGGTCTGTCGGGTCTTGCGCGCGCAGGAGCAGGCGATTTGGCCCGAGTCAAGGGGGTAGGTGACGCCAAGGTGGCTCAGATCAAGGCTGCGCTCGAGTTGGGGCGCCGCATGCTGGTGACGGCCCCTGAAGAACGGCCGCAGATCCGATCGCCGGCTGACGCCGCCAACCTGCTGTTATTGGAAATGAGCTGGTTGGAGCAGGAGCACTTGAGGGTTCTCCTTCTGGACACCCGCAATCGGGTGCTGACGGTGACAACCGTGTATATCGGCAGCTTGAATACCTCGGTCATCCGGGTGGGGGAGCTATTTCGCGAGGCGATCCGACGCAACGCCGCGGCGGTAATTGTGGCGCATAATCACCCCTCAGGAGACCCGACGCCGTCGGCCGAGGACGTGGCAGTGACCAGCCAGATTGTCGCGGCCGGCGGGCTGCTCGATGTTGAGGTACTGGACCACCTGGTGATCGGCCGGGGACGGTACGTCTCGCTCAAAGAGCGCGGGCTGGGTTTTGGGGCCGCCTGAGGAATCGGACGGCTGGGAGGCAGAGTTGGCGGAAGAACGTCAGATCATACTGATTCCCAAGGAGCGCTATTGGGAATGGGTGCAGGCGGTGCGCGATTACGTGGTGCATTTTGGCCTCACGATGACGCCTGACCGCGACGCCGCCGGCCGCTTTTACGGAGAGGATCATCTCGTCACGGTGATCGACTTTCCCGGCGCCTGGCCTGAGGACATTGCTGCCTGGTTCAAGCGAGAGTATTCCGGCGTGCGACTGGACATCATCCGGGTTCAGCATCCAGAGACTTTGGAGGAACTCCTGGCGGAGCGGATCGACCAGGACGACCGCTATGGCGACACGCGACCGGATTTCCAGTTGATCTGGCCGACCAATTATGGGGTCATCACCCAGCCGTTTGGGGTAAATGCCCACATTTACCGCCGGTATGGACTACCTGGCCACGAAGGGGTGGATATCCGCGCACCATACAATAGCCCTATCTATGCGGGTGCAGGCGGCAAGGTTTACCTGGTTCACGATGGGCGCCGCAATCACGCGTACGGGATCCATGTGCGCATCCAACACAGCGGGGGATACAAGACCATTTATGCACACATGTCCAGGGCTCTCGTCAAAGAAGGCGAGAGAGTAGAGGCAGGGCAGCGCATAGGACTGGCAGATAGCACCGGGAATTCGAGTGGTAGCCATCTGCACATCACGCTCAAAAAAGAGGGAGCGACCGAGCGCGGTGAGACCAGGTTTCCCAGCGATATCATTGATCCCACCCCTTATCTGCGGATGCCGGGAGAGGACGGTGGAGAGGCCGGTCCCGAGGCGCCTGCCTGGGCGCCAGGCAAATGTCTGATTGGCGTGCACGGTCGGGCCGACGGCCCCCTAGAGGACGCGGATTTCCCCCCACTTGAGGAAGCGCGAGTAGAGGCGGTCAAGTTCCTGGCAAGCGCCCAGCCCGAGAACGTTGATCGCTGCCGGTCGATCAATCCCAACACCTTTTTTGTGGCGCGGCTGTTTGCCGATTTTCGCCATGATCGTGTGGTGCGCGGCAGAAGAGTTTGCCGAGTGGCAGCACCACGACATGGAGCGCCTGTACGACCGTGGGGTGCGCTATTTCGAGGTGCACAACGAGCCTAATCTAAACGTCGAGGGTTTCGGCGCGTGCTGGAGCAACGGGGACCAGTTCGAGAGCTGGTTCTTGAGGGTGGTGGGGATTCTGCGCCCCAAATTCCCCGCCGCCAGGTTTGGGTTTCCAGGCTGCTCGCCCGGAGGCGAGGTGGCGGGCATTCGTCAAGACCAGTGGCGTTTTCTGGCTCAATGCGAAGGGGCGATCGCGGCCGCCGATTGGGTTGGCGTCCACTGCTACTGGCACGATGATGAGAGCATGCTCTCGCCCCAGCACGGGCTAGGCTTTTTAGAGTATCGTCGTCGCTGGCCCGACAAGCTCCTCCTGATCACTGAATTCAGCAATCCATCGGCCGATGTGGACCTGACCACCAAGGGCAAGCAGTACCTGGAGTATTACCGCAACCTGCGCCACCAGGATGGGGTGGGCGCGGCGTTTGCCTTTGTACTGTCGGCGTCGGTCGATTATCCCCACGAAGTGTGGCGGCGGGAAGACGGCCGCATGACCTCAATTCCCAGCATCATCGGCGGCCGGAGTTTCTAGGTTCTCTGACGCGCCGCTCGGGATCGAGACGGGCGCTGACCGAAATGGAGGATCGGCGACAGTGAACCTATTGCTGAACAGCGATTTCGAGGGAGCTTTCCTTCCCTGGCGAAACTCGGCCGACCTCTTTTGGCGGCCGGATGGTCGCCATGGTGGGTCGAGCAGACAGGCAAGGACCCGGCGTGGAAGAATCGCCGGCCTGAATTCAAGTGTGCACCGTTGGATGCGGACCCGGGCCGGGTGCGGACCGGCGCCAGCGCTCAGCAGTATTATTCGTTTTGGGGGACCCATGTAGCCGGCCTGTGGCAGCAGGTGGTGGTGCCGCCCGGAGCGTATCTGCGGTTCCAAATCTGGGGTCAGGCGTGGTCCAGCGAGGCGGACAAGCCGAGGCCCAGCCAGAATCCAACTCATGCCCACATGAGTGTGGGCATTGACCCACTTGGAGGCGCCGACCCCTACGGGAGGTCAATCGTCTGGTCGGTCCCAGAGAACGCGATCGACGAGTGGCGGATGTTCTCGGTTGAAGCGCAGGCGCACACGGATGTCATCACCGTGTTTGTGCGTTCGGCGCCGGAATGGCCCAAGAAGCATCAGAACATCTACTGGGACGAGGCCACTCTGGAGATAATAGAGGATGGACCTGACGATGTGCTCTCCTCCGGGGAGACCTGGCGACGCGGTTCGAGTTCCTTCCGCCTGCGTTGCGGGTCGGGATGGAGGCCCAGGTGAGAGTGCTGACGGCCGCTGCGATGGCGCGCGAGTACGCCAGTGTGTTGGTACGCCGCGGAGGTCAATATCTGCCGCCACCCGAATTGCAGACCAGCCGTCAAGGCGACGAGCATGTGTGGGAGTTTGCCTTTACGCCAGCGCAGGCCGAGCCACACCATGTCATCTTTGGCACCGACGCAGGGTCTCGGGTGATCAGTTGGGCAACAGTAAAAGTACGGGAGGCAAAGGAGGCGCCTGACGGGCCTGATGCCACGCCAGCCGTCCAAGCAGAGCCTGAGGGGTTGCCCCAATCCGAACGGACGGCCGGAGGGAGTGAGTTGCGGCTGAGGTACGGCCGTACCTACGTTCTGCTACCTCCGACCGCTGACTCGGTGTGGGCCGAAGCTGCCATGCGAGGCAGCTTTGACGCGCGCCGCACGGTGGGCTTTTCGGCCGATGATGCCGGCATTGGCGATCTGGCTCACAAGGTGGTCATTGCAGTCAACCCGCATCACTGGCTCTACGAGCTGACGGCCGACTGGTTCGAGGAACACTACCCGGGGGTGCGATTCCACGCGTTGATCGTGGATACGCCAGAGGAACTGGTCAAGTCATTACGCAGTTGGCGCGAATAGCCCAAGTAACAGGATGCCCCGGCGGGCCACACGGCCGGCTACTCGTTGACCGAAAGCTCTACCTCGCCAACCTGGACGTCATAGCTATGACCAGAGGCATAGATGGCGATCTCGATAATGCTGGTAGGTGGGTTCCCATCTAGCGCCAATAGCTCGATCAGGTTGGGGGAATCGTAAAAGAACTGAACTCCCTGGCTGTGCTGTTCATGCTCCTGGCGCGGATGGGGGCACATAACGCATAGGGTAGGCGTGGGGTAGGTCGCGTTAGGATCGACCCAATAGAAGAAGCCTTGCACCCATTGCTGCTCGTTCCCTCCCACGTCCCGGTACTTGATACGTACCATGAGCGGGCATTCACTGCCCAGGGTGCCACATACACCCAGGCTTTGAAGATCGAGCCTCGCGCTCAAGTGAAGTTGGAGCGACCCGTAATCGCTAAGGCTCTGATTGATGGTCTGCACAATCCCAGTCTCGGCGTGGTTCGCGCCCGCCCGAAAGAGGCGGACGGTCTGCTGACCACTGCTGGCGACGACCTCTACCTCTCCCGGGGATTCATTGACGTCGGCCGTGTCAGTGTGAATTTGCCACCCATCCAGTTCGCGGCGGAAACTGCCGTTGATGATGAGGTCTCGCTCCGGCGGCAGTGGACCTCTCACCAGCCCATCCAGCGCCACCACCCCGCGCTCCTGTTCTGACAGCTCCAGCTCTTCGCTTTCTGTGTGTACACTGACCTGCCCTTCACGGACCGTAATCTGGGATTGCTCGTTGCTGACGTCCAGTGAGTAACTGCCCGGGTCCAGGAGCCGGAACTGGGCATGTGGCGTCTGGCACTGAATGTCAGAGTTGCGGCCCGGTTCGTGGGCGATGCCCAGCCGGATACGGCCGGTCGTGACCGCCAGCTCGATCTGATGAGTCGCGTTGCTACTCTGGTACCGCGGTGATTTTGCCAGGCTGATTGCCAGCTGAGTGTTCGGATAGATCTGCACCGTGCCCAGCACGTGGTCGCCGCCCGGGCTCGATATGGTGAGCAAGGTTTCGGTGTCGCTGTCGTTCAGAATGGCGGCGCCAGGACGAATCCTTATGGGCTCCTGACCCGCCAGAACGAGACGAGATGAGCTGTTGGGTTCTTCCACCTGCGCGGTGCCTTCCAGCGCCTGCAGCACCATCTCGGGCACGACGGTGGCGCGCTGAATCCACTGGTGGATGCCAAACGGCACCCCCAGCGCGAGAGCCAAAAAGACGGCGTTGCCTATCAGTACGATGGTCCAGGCCAGCCGTTCGCGGTCGCGGGGGGCTTTCATCGGAATCGTATCGAAAACTCGGAAAACTCACCGCGGGCTGGCATCCACTCGACTTTGACCTGGTCTACGCGTGCCATCGGTGGTCCATTCTGGAGAAAGTGAAGCAAGTTGCTCAACTGGCTATTCGACCCCTCGGCCACTACTTCGACGGCGCCGCCGCCGGGCAGGTTGCGAACCCACCCAGTCAGGCCATTTTGTCTGGCATGCTCCCGGGTATGCCACCGAAAGTTGACGCCCTGGACCCGGCCGCGGACAATCGCGCGCAGGCGCTGGTGTTCGCTGCCGGCGTGCGTTTTGTCGTCGCTCGCGCTGACCATGCGTCTCCTGGCTACTCTAAGCATGCTTTTGAGTCTGGGCCGTGCGTCTGCTGCAGTCGGTTCAACATTCGCGCCGCATCCCGGTCCAGGGGGTTGATGGCGGCTGCTCGCCGAAAACAGGCTAGAGCGGCGTCCATGTCCCCCTGGTCACTGTAAATCAGACCCAGGTTATAGTCAACACTCGGCGCGGCCGGGTCCAACTCGAGCGCCCTTTTGAAAGCGGCAATCGCCCGTTGATGATCGTCCAGAGTCGCGGTCTGAGGGTCGCCCAGGTAGGCCGCCCCCAGATTGATCCAGAGCTGGCTGCTGCCTGGCTCCAGTGCAGCCGCCTTTTCGAGGACGGTGACCGCTTTGGGATAATGCCCGAGCATCAGATAGGCGGCGCCGAGATTGATGGCAGCATCCACATCCGTTGGGGTGATTCCGTAGGCGCGTCTGAGATGGGGTAGGGCCTGCAGCGAGCTCGCCGTTCTGGAGGAGTCTGGCGCCGGCGCGCATCTCGTTCACGAACCGGATCCGTTCTGGATCCAGCGCCTGCTTGCCGTCAAGCGAGGTGCCCATACTCGGCTTCACTCCGGGGCTGCTTTCTGGGCCCAACGAGGTAGAGCAAAACAGCGAGCGCCGCCGCCCCAAGGACAAGTCCGAGCCAAACCAACAATCCGCTCGGATCGGCGGCCGGCTCTGCGGTCGCGGGGCGTGTTCCATGCAAGCTGGCGCGCCATTGTGTCTCGAGAGTTTCCAGGGTGAGTCCAAGCACGCGCTCCACGCCGCCACGGCAGTCGGCGCCATCTCCATAGGCAGCCAGCAGACGACGGAGCTGCAAATTGCCGTGCTGGTTCTGAACGTACTGCACCAGGCTGGCGCTCTGGGCATAGGCCAATAGCTCCTCGGGCTGGTCGCCCGAAAAGGGGGCGCACAACGAGGCCAGGGGCAGCAGCGCATTGTCCGCCACGGCTTGCTGCAAGAGCGACGTGAGCGCCGGGTCCGGTCGGACCTCGTTGTTCACCGCCAACCCTTCATGCAGCCAGGGGGGCACCTGGCTGTTTCTCCCGCCGGAACTCTGGTAGATCACCATGTGGGCAATCTCGTGGGGAATCGTGCGCTGCAGCTCGACGATGTCAGCCGGGCTGCCGTCGGCGCTGACCAGGATCGCTCCCAGTTCGGGGTCAGCCTGCCCCGCAATCCAATCCCGGCCGGTCAGCCTGAGGGCGGAAACCAGCTCCCCCTGGCTAGGGTAGATATAAATATCCACCGTCCGCGTGAGGGGTTCGGCGAGAAAGGTCTGCATCCGCTCCAACCCGTCGCGAGAAATACGGGCTGCGGTGTGACCCAGCGCCGGGTCGTTGGCAGCCCAATGCACCCGGATTGGGTCATCCGCGACCGTGCGCCAGTCATAGCGATTGTCAGCATACATAAAGGCGGCTGGCTCGGTCTCTAACCGTGAGCCATCGGCCGCCTCGACGTACCACCAGTACTCGACGTATGCAAATGGCCGCAGCGGAAAGGAGGTGAGGTCGAGCGTGTAGGTTGGGTTCTCTGAGGTGCTGTCGCCCTTTACGACCATCGCAGCGGAAAAGACCCGTAAGTCGTCCCTCTCGGCAAAGAGGAGGGTAATGCCCGAGATGGGGCTGGCGCTGGCAATTTGGGCGGAAAAGGTCATGTGGTGGGCGAACTCGTAGCTGTGTTGCTGGGCAACGAGTTCGATCGGAGCATCAGCGTTCGCCGTGAGCCAACCACAACCCAAGATCAATACAATGAGCGCCGTAAATACGAGCGTCGCCCGCTCAAGCCTGCGTGCAGACCCGCCAATGCAGCGGCTCATGCACCCTCGTCAAATGGAAACAAGGTGGGCATCCCGGCCGCTATATCGATCTTTTCCAGCGCTTCGAGGATCGGGACTCCAAACTCTTCGTCGTCAAGCACCGATTCAAGGGCGTCCTGGGCTTGTTGGCCGCCAATCTCACCCAACGACCAGATGGCGGCCGCAATCACCTGCGGGTCTGGATCCTCCAGACACTCGACGAGCAGGGGAACAGCAGTCCGCAGCTCCAGCAGACCGGCCGCCCGGGCGGCATGGTAGCGCACAGCAGGGCTGACGTTGGCCATTTCATTCAGAACGATGGGTTCCCAGGCTGGATCGCTGGTTCGTCCCATGGCCGAGACCGCACTCACCCTGAAAGCCTCTTCTTCAGAGGCGTAGGCGTCGAGAATGAGGTCATTGATCTCGCCCACATCGGCGGCCGCCAGCGATTCAAGCGCGTGACATCGAACCAGCGGTTCCCGGTCAGGGTCCTTGACGATGCCAAGCAGTTTCGCCACGAGTTCCTGAAAGATCGGACCGGGCAGGCGTCCCAGTTCCCCTTGCAGGACAAAACACCCCAGTGCTCTGGCAGCATTTGCCCGCACGGCGGTCACCGGGTCGCCCAGGGCGAGCTCTAGCATTGGCCGGACGTACTGTGGAGATTCCGCATCCCAAAACGTGTCAATGGCAGCCAGGCGAACCAGATGATCCGCGTCCTCCAGGGCAATGAGCGCCACCGGCCGAAAGTCCACCTCAAAGTTGGTCCGGCAGTCGTCCGCCAGCTTGCGCATCAGCTCCCTGCGGCGGTGCACGTCCATTGTGGACCAGGCGGCCGCATAGGCCGCGGCCGAATCTGGTTTCATGTCCGACAGGCGATACAGCTCCGCCGAGGGCAGCGGCCTGGTAGTATCGCCAATCGCGGTCAGCAGATCTGCAAAACTCTTGGTCATCGGCCTCGTCTATGGGATCGGCGTGGGGGTCGGGAATTGAATGAGCGGGTTAACGATATCCTGCCAGGTGATGATGACCATCAGCACGAGCAGAACCATGACCCCAACTGCGTGCACATAGATCTCCCACTCTGGTTTGATCCCGCGCCCCAGAAAGATCCCTGACAGCCAATCGAGTACCGCAAACAGCACCCGCCCGCCATCGAGACCGGGCAGCGGCAGGAGATTGGTCATTCCAAGGGCGATACTGATCAGGCCGGCGGTGTGAAATACAAAAAAGAGATAGCCTTCCGTGATGCCGGTCTGAAGCGTATAGGCGATGAGCTGGATGATACCTACGATCCCCAGCGGCCGCAGATAACGCAAATCCTCCTCGGGCGCCACCGGCCCCGTGGTCTCATCACTCTGTAGACGCGCTTTCAGTGCGCTGAAAATCCGGCCGGGCCAACTGAGCGTAGCCTGAACGATATCGTTCGTGTCATTCAGCGCCGAGCCGGCCGCCTGAAGCACGTTTTGCGAGGCTTGCGGGCCGGTCTGCTTGTTCTGCATCTGAATGCCGATTGGGCCGTCGGTCTGGGGGTCAAACTCTCCCTCGCGCCGGGGCGTGAGCGGCACGGTGATCTCTTGCTGATCGCGCTCGACCAGCAACGTGATTTCGGTGCCCAGGTGCGATCTGGTGTATTCGGATATGCCTCGGGTGTCGTCAAAGACAATGCCGTCCACCTCGAGAATAAAGTCGTTCACCTGCAGACCCGAGAGTTCGGCCGGCGAGGCCGGGACGACCCGGGAAATGACGATGCTGTCAAAGGCTGGAGGCCCGAATAGATAGGCGACCCACAGCAAAACGAGGGTGGCAACAATGTTCGCTACCGGGCCGGCGGCCGCAATCGCCAGTCGCACCCTGGGTCGGGCCGTCATCATGCCTGTCTCGAGACTGGCGTCTTCCTCTCCGGCCGGGCGCACGAAAGCGGCGAACGGGATGGCGCGAATCGTGTATTTTGTCCCGCCGCGCTCGAACAAGGTGACGACCTTGGGTCCCAACCCAAAGCCAAACTCCTCCACCGGGATCCCCAGGCGGCGTAAGGCCCAAAAGTGCCCCAGCTCGTGGACGAACAAGAGTGGCCCTAGTATGAAGAAAAAGGCCACAATCATCCAGATAATCATATTTCTCCTCTTGTACAAAGCAGGGGCCAAGAGCCCCTGCCCGGATGTTTCTCGCCCAGATTATACACTATCGTGGCACCGCTTGCCAAGCCGGTCATTTCGTGTCCACAAAGGCCAGCAAAAGCCCAAGGGCCGCGAGCGTCATGCATCCGGCCGCGATTCCATTCGCCCACAACGGGGACGCTGCGCCGGCCACGGTAAACTCGAGCGCCCACAATCTGGGGGCCAGAGCTGCACCCAGGGCGCCGCCCAGCGAGAACGCAGCGACGTTCCAAGTCATCAAGGTCCCTCTGGCCCCGGGAGCCAACTCGGTCGCCAGCGGCATCGTAGATACAATCGTGAACTCGAAGCAGAAAAAGAGCCCAAACATCCCTATCAATGCTGTCACCAGTGTACTGGCGACAAAAGGCAGCACGATGTAGCAGAGGGCGGTGAGCACAAGGCCGACGGCGATCGATCGCCGTTTGCCGAGCCGGTCAACCAGCCCACCGACGCCTATCTCGCCCAGCAATTCGGCCGCGCCCACCGTGGCGGTCGCGATGCCGATGCGCCCTACGGAGAGCCCAAAGCTGGTCTCCATCCAGGCGCCATAAACCAGGAACAACAGCGCGTTGGCCGCCACCATCAGAAGGGTGATTCCGAGCATGGCGACGGCAGCTCGATTGCGCAATACATGCCCGATTGTTGCCAGGGCAGGCTGCCGTCCCGGCACCGCTGTTCGCGGGTCCTCGGCCGGCAACCCGCGCAGCACCAGAACGGTGCTGATCATACCAAGAATCACAAGCCCCACGAACGGTGATCGCCAACCCCAGCGGTCGATCGCCCACCCGACGGCAGGGGCTCCTACCAGAATCGCGCCCCCCCAGGCAAGCTCCATCAGACCGATGACGCGCCCTCGTCGTGGGTATGGAACGCGATCACCCACGTACGCTTGCAGGTTGGGATCAAAAACCACTTTGGCGAGTCCCATCAGCAGGAACCCGAGTGCAACCGGCAAAAAGGTGGGCACCAACGCGACCAGTGTTGCGCCCACGACGAGGGTCAACAGCCCCCCCACCATCACCCAGCGACGGTCCAGACGATCCGACAGGGGGCCGAAAAGTGGGCTGACCAACCCGGCCAAGGAGCGCCAGGTCACCAACAGGCTGGCGGAAGCCAGTGACACCCCCAAGCCTCGCGCGATCGCAGGCAGAAAGGGATAGACCATGCGATACGCAACGTTGAGGATGAGGCGGGGAAAGGTGAGAGCTGCAACCCGGGCAGGGGTCAGCTCAAACCCATCAGAGGGCGGTTGGGTCACTTGCCAGGTGGCAGAGAGTCAAAAAAGAGCATCCACCAGGCTTCCCACGGGTCGTCGGGAATGGGCACGATCGGCAGTGGCGTCGGCATGGGGGTTGGGGTCAAAGGTGGAGGGTGCAGCATCGGCACAACTCGCACCTCACCCGGTAGCGTCATCCCGCCCTCGTTGCGGGCATAGTCCGCCACGTAATCGTCGCTCAGGACATACGCCAACGTCACCTCGAGTTGCTTACCACGCTCCCTTTCGGCCTCCACCAGCCGATCCAACCTGGCTTCCGACGCTGTGATCGTCCGGCCGGTACGCGCCTTGGCGGTGAGGTCTACCGCCAGGCCAAGGGAGATCAGGATTCCGATAATGATCAGAACCTGCGGTAGGCCGATGGCCCACCGTTTCTTGGAGTCGAGTGTGTTGCTCATCGTGTGTTGGTCTCCAACGCAATAATACAGGATTTCCCACGGATGGGCAACATGCACGGTGCAGATTCCATGCCTGTTGGCCTTGGATTGTCCGGCCGACTCGAGTCGTGCGCCGGTCCCTGTCGAAAGCAGAATGCGCCGGTGCCCTCGCACTGACTCTGGTCGCGCGCCTTGGCCGGGGGCGGATCACCCTCTCCCGGTGAGCGCGTCCAGTCGTTCCCGGCTGTCGGCAAACACTTGGTCGTGGATGCTCTGACCATGTGCGTCCATCGTCACGACTGCCGGAAAATCCTCAACGCGGATGACCCAGAACGCTTCCGGGACCCCGAATTCATCCTTTTTGTAGACCGTCACCACCTCTTTGACCGAGTCGGCGATGAGCGAGGCCGCGCCGCCGATGGCGCTAAGATAGACGGCTTTGTGCTCCTGGTTCGCCTTGAGGGTATTGGCTCCCATTCCCCCCTTGCCGATCACCGCCTTGACGTTGAAATGCTCGATGACGTCGGGCTCGTACACCTCTTCGCGAATGCTGGTCGTGGGGCCGGCGGCCACAAATCGCCATGAACCGTCCTGATTCCGCGCCACCACAGGTCCGCAATGATAGATGGCTCCGCCGTCCAGTAGCTCCTTGAGTTCATTGTACAGCTCGAGTTCCTGGGTCGGTTGGTCCACCTTGATGTAGGTCTCGACAAGGAACTTGTGAGCGGCGTCGCGGGCCGTGGTCATGACGCCGGTAAGGCTCACCTGGTCGCCGACATGGAGCGCGGTGATGTCGTCATCAGAGATTGGAATGGTCAATCTGTGCATTGGTTCCTCCGAGAGTGATTCTCGATACGATATGCTGCCGGCCGGGCGCTCTCAGGCGTATGCGGCCGTGCCGTTCGTGATCACCATGCTGGCTCGTCGAGCAGCCCAGCACATGTAGGCGACGGAGACAAAGTAACAGGCCGGCAGTCGATGTTGCACGGCTACCTTGACGCCCAGAACCGGTGGTCTTGCCGCCAAAGCCCATGGGCCCAATGCCGAGCTGGTTCAATCCTGCAGCAGGCGCTTCTCAAAGGCGTCGAGGGTAGGATCCGGGTTGGGCTCGTCGAGTTTGCGCAGCAGCGCCTGCTTGGCCTTGAGATAGCCAGAGCCCCGGTCGCCGCCGACGGTCACACCCAGGACGCCGGGCGCGCACCCTTTGCCCTGGGCCTGAAAGACCGCGTCCAGGACCACCTTGCGCACCCCCTCCAGGTCGCGACCGGCGCTCAGCTTGGCTGTCGGGCAACTTGTACTGGTCTCCGACGTTCTCGCTGCCGCCACCCTTGAGGAGCAGGACTGCACCTGGATCGAATCCGTGTCCCATTCGTGAAAGTGAAGCGTCGGAAAGTCGATCCCGGTGTTGTCACCGCTGTTCTTCCCGGTCAGGCTGTCGACAGCGTTGGGCCGCAGATAGGAGCGCTGGGTGGCGATGGCGCACGCCTGGCGAGCAGCCTGCTCGAGAATCTCGCCGGTAGACACCCCCAGGGGATGATAGATCTCAAAGATCGGGGTTCCGGTGTCCTGGCAGACGGGGGTCGACTGCTCGCGTGCCAGCGCGACGTTGCTGCAGGATCATGTCCAAAGCCCCGGCGGCCGCCGAGTACTCGTCCTCGCTCGCCTTGGCCGCGACCAGGGCAGCCTCCACGTCGGGCGGCAGGTCGGTCGCCGCCCGGCGAATCAGCTCGACCAGTTGATCCGTCAAATCGCTCATGCTTGGTTCTCCTTTTCGATCTGCTCGACCATCTCATTAGCCGCCAGCGCCATCTCGGGCACCGCGTCAAAGACGGGAACGCCGCTCGACGTCGGCCGCCACGCGGCCAGGGCGGCGCGGCAGGGCGCCCAGCACCGGGAGTCCAGGGCTGTTGGCGCGCAAAAAGGCGACGTCGGCCTCGTTGCGCATCTTGTTGCCCACCAGGTAGAGGCGCTTGATGCCGATGTCCCGGGCCAGCTTGGCAATTTGTCGCGCCGTCCCCAGGCTGCGTTTGCCGGGTTCGGCGACGACGATCATCGCGTCTACCATGCCGGCCGTGGCACGCCCCAGGTGCTCGACACCGGCATACATGTCCATGATCAAGCAAGTCATCACGATAGACGATCAGGTGGGTGATCAGCGTCTTGAGCATGGCGCTCTCGGGACAGATACAGCCGCTGCCGCCCAGCTCGACAGCGCCCAGCTCCAGCAGACGAATGCCCGCGATGCATGACGCTAAATCGCTCGGGCAGGTCATCGACCCGGGGTTGAGCTTGAAATAGCCGCCGGTCGTGCCGGGCTGGGCACCGGTGCGCTCATAGATCAGCTCGTCCATCTCGGCGATGGGCCGCAGATCCTCCGTCAGCTCGGGCGGAAAGCCGAGCGCGTCTGCCAGGCAGGGCGAAGGGTCGACGTCAATGGCAAGTACGTTGGCCCACTCTTTCCGCATAGACATAGGCCAACAAGCTCGTGAGGGTGGTCTTGCCCACACCCCCCTTGCCAGTAACCGCAATCTTGGGCATGACAGCTCCAGTCCGTAAGGTTTTAGCTGGTGAAACCGCCGGCACAGGCGATGGCCGGCCGGGTTATCGGTGCAGATTCCGCGCCGCGACAAACGACAGTCCGTTCTCGGTCAACGCCCGGGCGGTCCGGTTCACTGCATCGTGTTTGTCGAGATAGTTGCGCTCCAGGTGGGACCATCTCACCGACTCGATGACCTCGGATTTGTCGCGGAAATAGTCCAGGATGTCGGAAGGGTGCTCGCGGGCTCCATCGATCTCGGGGTCGCCCCCTTCGTGTTTGGCCGAGATGTTGGCCACATGATCGGCCAGTTCCACCAGTTCGTCGCGGCGATTGTATGGCTGGATGACGATGCTCTTGAAGGTCTCGGTGATGTGATGTTCAAAGCGGACCACATCCTCTAGCGCCAAGTGCCTTGCGTACCTCGGCCGTGATCTCGATCGTCTCGTTGTTGACCGAGTTGCTCCAGTTAAAGCCGATGAGGGAGGTGGTGCCGTCCTCGCGGCCGAACAGGCGCGCCCCGATGAGCGTCCAGAGCGCGGCGTAGGGGTTGTCGTTGCCCATAAAGACCGAAATCTTGAACTCGTTGTCGATGCCGATCTTGTGAAGCAAATAGCCCAGCAGGACGGTGCCGGGGTTGATGTTCAGCACCTGCTGGACACCATAGGTGGTATAGATAGTACAGAACTCGTCTAGCCACTGGAGCGCGTGGTCGTTGGGCTGACCGATCCCACCAAAATACCCGGTGATGGTCGCCGGCCCGCCCAGGTGGACGTTTGAGCCATCAGTGCCCTTGGTGTCGAGGGTCTCGACGTAAGAGGCGCCGACGATCTGCATGGCGGCCGCCACCGCCAGCACATCATGATCCTCTTCCTGCTCTTTCATCTTGCGCACGCGGATGTAACGGCCGGGCATCAACTCGCGGTTGGCAATTGCCTGTTTGGCTTCTGCGATGAGAAATGGGAAATACTGCAGAGCGCTGATCTCCAACGTCACGGCAAAGTCGTCGGCAAAGCCCATCTCCTCTGCAGTGTCGCCGAGCACCTGGCGGCGATAGTCAGCCACGCTAATGAACGCGTTCCGATCTCGTTGCTGCGCGAGCCATTCCAGATCGGCGACGTAAGGCGATTTGACCGCCTCCAGCCGCCGTACCAGGTTGGGCAACTGGCGCGCCTCGGCCGCCTTTTGGTTGATCTCTTCTGGCGTCCCGTACCTAGAGACCACGTCGATAAAGTCCTTGATTGCCCGGTTGTTCTCGTCGACAAGGAGCGCGTTGACCACGGCCAACTGGATCTCTGATATCCGTAGTTTCTCCGCCAGGCCAGACACCATTGCGTTATCTCCCTTTGACTGATCGGTACCTAGATGTCACAGGCGGTCAGCGCCTGATCGAACCAACTGGCCAAAACCTCCCGCTCGGCCGCCGGAATAAAGGCGACCCGGGCGGCATTCACGATTGCCCTCTTGAGGTCAGGGGGCGACAGCCCAAGGTCACAGACGGCGGCCGCGTATTCGTCGGTCAGCGTGATGTTGCTCACGCTGGGATCATCGGTGTTGATGGTGATCACCAGCCCCAGCTTGACCAGATGGGCCAGTGGATGTTGGTTGGCGCTGCTGACTGCGCCCGACTGATAGTTGCTGGTGGGGCAAATCTCGAGCGCTGTGCCGCGGTCCCTCAATAGGTTTATCACCTCGGCGTTTTCTATCGCCCGCACGCCGTGCCCGATTCGATCGGCATGCAGGTGGCGAATGGACTCGACAATATTGTCTGACCCGCTCCATTCCCCGGCATGAACCGTGATGCCGAGGCCGGCCTCCTTGGCCCGAACAAACAGGGGCGCGTAGGGCAGGGCGGAAAAGGCGACCTCGTCTCCTGACAAGTCCAACCCGGCGATATCACCCTGTAGCTCGATCGCCAGATTGCCGATGCGCTCTCCTATGGCGACGCCATCGTTGCGGTTCATGCTCATTATCAAGCCTACACGGATGTCCAGGTCTCTGCTCGGCCCGGCGTACGGTCTCGATAACCCAGCGACTGACTGCTTCCAGGGTAAACCCGCCCACTTCGGCGAGGGCAGAGGGGGTAAAGCGCAACTCGAGGTAGCGTACATTGTCGGCCGCCGCGTCGGCAACCGCCTCATAGGTCACCCGTTCGATGACTTGCTGGGTGCGGTAAAAGTGACGCAAAACCCCAAACTTGGCGAGGAAACGTCCATGGGTGTGAGGCTTGTCGGTCACCTGCACGTACGGCCGGATGGCCTCCTCTTCGCGGCCGGGCACGTTGATGTCGTGCTCGCGGGCGATTTCGGCCAACGTCGGCAACCGAAGCGACCCTTCAAGGTGCCGGTGCAGGTCGATCTTGGGCCAGCCTTTCAACGCTGCCAGTGTGCTTTCCTTGTGGTTATTCACGCAGCAGCCACCTCCAGTAATACCAGGCAGCCACCAGACTGGCAGTCAGGCCGCCGCCAAGCGGAAGGAGGTACAAGAGCAACAGTACGAGCGGAGCATTGTTATCCACCAGGCCGGCAATCGCCACCAATCGACCTGCCGCCGCCAGGGCGACGCCGGCGCCGCCCACCCAAAAGAGGCGATACCGGGACGGCATCTTGGTGACCGCCCCAAGGCGGGCGCTCAACTCGCTCAAGACGTAGAGCATGAATCCTATGGCTGCGAGGCCAACCAGGCTGAGGACGCCGGTCAGGATTGCCATCGGCGCCCCCTGGTCATTGTGTGGAGCAAGGCTCGTCCGTTGCCGATCAAGAGGCCGCCGCCAACCAACAGCAACACGTCCGCCCCGCTGTTCCCCACCAGTGGCGGTCCTGTCCAACTGTACCACAGCACCCCGCCCACCAACAGAATCATGGATACCAGGAATAGCCCGCTGCGCGTTTGTCTACCGGCCGTGCGCTGATAAAATCGCGCAATCAGGAATAGAACGACGTGAAGGACCACTACGGCACCGCCGATGTATAGAGCAATGAATCTCACCAGGGTCGTCATCGGCCGCAGACCTCCACCTACTGCTTGCGAACAAAGGCCTTGACGAACGAGTCTGCCATTCGCCGAGGGCTGCCGCTCAAGATGCCTTCATGACCTTCGAACCGGGCCTTTACCTGAATGCCCGATCCAGTGATCTCGAATTCTCGAATGTCCTTGGCGTGGTCACTGCCGCGCAACTTGAGTACCAGCAGCGCCCTGTGGATCGAGCTGTCTATTTCGACGTAGCGGAGCAAGACATAGGAATCAACAAGAAAGGCAAGCTCCTCATCTACCTGCGGGCCGGGACCAAAGAGTTGTTCGCTCTCGCGGGTCAGGATCGAGGTCACCCCCTCGAGCTTGAGACCGTTGACTAGATGGACCATGAGGCGGCGCAAGTCAGACGGGTCGGGCGCCAACGCCTGCAAATGGCTGATCGAATCGACGAGCACGCGGCGGGCACCGATTTCTTGGATTCCCCGCTGCAATGCGCCGTTCCCATCGCAGAGTTCGGCCATCAATTGCCCTGGGTCGCCGACGACGAGGCAGAGTTTGCCGCTGTTCTCGAGGGCGCCCAGGTCCCAACCGAGATTGGACGCGGTCTGGCAATAGTGATCGGCAATATGATCAAAGGCCAGAATCAGGCCTGGCTGATCGAACTGGGCAATCCCTTCATAGATGAACTGTAGACCAAGGGTCGATTTACCAGTGCCCGGTGCGCCGTCCACCAGGTTGGCGGTTTCGCTGAGAAAGCCACCGTTCAACATGGCGTCCAACTCGGCAATGCCCGTTCTGATCCGTTGATCCCACATGACGTGCGACCTATCTCCTCAACGCGGCCGGCGTCGTTTGCGCGGCCGGCGCTCCGCGCCGGGGGTCGAGGTAGTGCCGGCGCCCTGCCGCAGGTGGCAGTTCTTGTATTTTTTCCCGCTGCCGCAGGGGCAAGGGTCGTTTCTGCCCACCGAGGTTTTGGCCTTCCGGGCGGGTCGGCCCTGGCCAGCGTCTCCCTGAATGTTGGTGACAAGCTCGCGGCGCGGCTGGGGGACCGCGCGCTCGGCGGTGCGAAACGTGATTGGCCGAAACACCTGCCCGACGACGTCTTGCTGAATCTGGCCCAGGAGCGCGGTATACATCTCGTGAGCTTCCTTTTTGAACGCCACTAACGGGTCCTGTTGAGCATAGGCGCGCAGGCCAATGCCCTCGCGCAGAATGTCCAGGTCGGTGAGGTGGCGAATCCACAGCGAATCCACCGTCCGCATCAAGACCGCGCGGTCGCGGCGATGGACCATCAATTCCCCGACGGCGGTTTGCAGCACGTCGCGATCCTCGCGGCTCAGGTTGGCCATGAGGCCGACCTCCATTTGGGTCCAGACCGAGGATGGCAGCCGGCGACGGAGTTCGACAAACAGCAAGCTAAAGAGCCCGGGCGGGGACTCGGAGGCCGCCAGTTGGTCGAGGCGATGGGACGATTTGCGCAACTCGCGCACAATGTCCTGGCCGATGCGCTCGCGGTTCTGGTCGTACACCTCCTGGGCGTATCCCTGCAGTTGATCGATGATCTCGGCTTGTGACACTCGGGCCCAGTCGGACGTTCCGGCCCAGCCCTCCAAAGGCAAAAAGGCCCGCACCGCGTGTTGCAGCCCCTCCAAATCCCAGTCCTCTGAAAAGCCCTGGGTGTGGGTCTGGACCAACTCCGGTATATGAGAGTCGGCCATCTCGAGCAGAATCTCGCGCAGGTCGTCCAATTCGAGCACGCGGCGTCGTTGCTCGTAAATGACGCGACGCTGTTTGTTGACCACGTCGTCGTACTCCAGCACGTGCTTGCGAATGTCAAAGTTGTATCCCTCGACCCGCGTCTGCGCCTGCTCGATCGATCTTGCTGAGCAGGCTGTGCTCGATGGGCATGTCGTCCATGCCGACGCGGTCCATCACGCCCTTGACGCCGCTCCCCGCCGAAGCGGCGCATCAGGTCGTCGTCCAGCGAGAGGTAGAAGCGCGATGAGCCTGGATCGCCCTGGCGCCCGGCGCGGCCGCGCAACTGGTTGTCGATGCGCCGCGCCTCGTGCCGCTCGGTGCCCAGGATGTGCAGCCCGCCCAGCTCCCATGCGTCGGCTGCGCTCGGCCTGGCCATTCCTGGACCTCCGCCCTCGGTCGAGACGCCGCCTGCCACTGCTCCGGCGGTGGCTTCGGTGAATCTCGACGCCCTGTCTTGCGCGCAGCTTCTCGCGGGCCATCCCTCGGGGTTGCCGCCCAACAGGATGTCCACACCGCGGCCGGCCATGTTGGTGGCGATCGTCACGGCGCCGGGCCGCCCGGCCTGGGCGATGATCGATCGCCTCGCGCTCGTGCTGCTTGGCGTTGAGCACCTGGTGGGGGATGCCCCGTCGTTTGAGCATCCGCGAGAGCTGCTCCGACGTCTCGATGGCGACCGTGCCCACCAGCACCGGCTGGCCCGCCTCGCTGGTCGCCATGATTTCGTGCACCACCTGATCGAACTTCGTGTCCTGCGCTTGGCATAGATCACGTCCGGTAGTCGATGCGTTGTCAGATAACGCTTGTCCAGCTCGTCGTGGGCGGTCGATAGGTGACGATCTCGGCACGCCCTCGACGTCGCTCCTTTACGGTCTCCAGGTCGCCGTAGGCTGGCGCGATATTCGACGTTGGTGGGGAGCACCGTCACGTCCAGGTTGTAGATCTTGTGAAACTCTTCCTCGCTTCGGTCTCGGCGGTGCCGGTCATGCCGGCCAGTTTGTCGTACATGCGGAAAAAGTTCTGGAACGTGATCGTGGCCTAGGTCAGGCTCTCGCGCTGAACGTCGACGCCCTTCCTTGGCCTCGATCGCCTGGTGCAGGCCCTCGGAGTAGCGCCGCCCGTACATCAGCCGGCCGGTGAACTCGTCCACGATGATCACCTCGCCATCTCGTGACGATGTAGTCCTTGTCCCGCTTGAAGAGCGACCTAGGCCCGCAGAGCGTTGTCCAGGTAGGGCAGCATGTCAGCGTGTTTCGGCGTCGTAGAGGTTCTCGACCCCAAGCGGCCTGCTCGATCTTTCCGATGCCCTCGCTCGGTCAGCGTGACGATGCGCGTCCGCTCGTTCAAGCACGTAATCGCCATCCGGCTCTTCGGCTCTACGCTCGTCTGGCTGCTGGCCGCAGCCGGCGCACCATGCCGGCAAAGTGGCGATAGTACGTCGGAGGATTCCTCGGCCGGGCCGGAGATGATGAGCGGCGTGCGCGCCTCGTCGATCAGGATGTTGTCCACCTCGTCAACGATGGCATAGTACAGCTCGCGCTGCACGCACTCGGCGCAGGTCGCGGACCATGTTGTCGCGCAAATAGTCAAAGCCGAACTCGTTGTTGGTGCCGTAGGTGATGTCGAGCCTGGTAGGCCTCACGGCGCGAGCACGGGCGCAGGCTCATGATAGCGGTCGTCATCGGCCGATGCATAGTCGGGGTCAAAGACAAAGGAGCCCCGGTCGGGTTCGCCCGCGCCGACTGGATGACCCCCACCGTCAGCCCCAGGCAGTGGTAGATCGGCCCCATCCACTGCACGCCCACTTTGGACAGATAGTCGTTGGGCGTGACCAGGTGAGCGCCCTTGCCCGTCAGCGCGTTCAGATAGAGCGGCAGCGTGGCGACGAGCGTCTTGCCCTCGCCGGTCTTCATCTCGGCGATTTTGCCTCGGTGCAGCACGATGCCGCCGATGAGCTGTACGTCATACGTGGCGCAGGCCGATGGTGCGCTTGGCCGGCTTCGCGCACGCGGCAAACGCCTCCACCAGCATATCGTCGAGGGTCTCACCAGCCGCCAGCCGCGACAAGAACTCGTCGGTTTTGGTTCGCAGAGCGGCATCGGTCAGGCTCTGGTATTCGGGCTCGAGCGCGCCGATGGCCTCCACCTGGGGCATCATGCGCCGCAATTCGCGCTCGTTGGCATCGATGAATCGGCCGAAAAGGCCCTTTAGACCCAAACTCTCATCCTCTCGTCAGTACTTGCTCGTGCTTTACGGGCGCTCACAGCCCTCGCAGGCGACATTATACCACACGGCCCATCTTTACTCGTCAAATAGCTCGCCGACGCTGATCCCCTCGTGGGCGCGCCAGATCACCTCGGAGAGCAATGGAGCGACCGGCAAGATGGTCATGTTGGGCAATCTCTTTTCCGGTGGGATGGGCACGGTATCGGTGGTGACGATCTCTTTGATGGGCAGCCTGCGCAGGCGGTCAGCGGCCGGATCTGACAGTACCGCGTGGGTGAAAGAGAGGTAGATGTCGCGGGCGCCTTGCTGACGGGCGATCAGGACCGCCCTCTCTACGACCCGGCCGTGTCCACCTCATCGTCCACAATGATCACGTTCTTGTCGCGTACGTCGCCAATAATGGTGAGGGCCTCGATCCCCTCACCACCCACACCGCGTTTCTTTTCGACGAACGCCAGAGGGAGATCGAGCTTTTCGGCAAAGTTGCGCCCGCGCTTGGCAAAGCCCAGGTCGGCCGTGAGGATGGTCGCGTTCTCGATCCGCTTTTGACCAATATAGTCGCTCAGGATGTGAAACGCGGTCAAGGCGTCGCCGGGTATCTTGAAAAAGCCCTGGATTTGCCCCGCGTGCAGGTCGATGGTCATCCAGCGGTCGGCCCCGGCCGCTTCGATCATGTCTGCCACCAGGCGGGCGGTGATGGGCACCCGCGGCAGGTCCTTTTTGTCGGAGCGAGCATAGCTAAGGTAGGGGATGACTGCCGTCACCCGGCCGACCGAATCGCGTTTCAGGCAGTCGATCAAGATCAGCAGTTCCATGAGATTCCTATGGACCGGCCTGGAGGTGCTCTGGATGATATAAACATCCTGTCCGCGGGCACTACCGTGCAGACGGACAAAGAGATTCTCGTTGGGGAACTGGACAATGTCGCGGCCGCTGAGGGGCACCTTCAGGTAGTCGCTGATCGCCTGCGCCAGGTCGGGACACCCGGTGCCAGCGATCAATTGGATCTGCCAATGGAAGGTCGAGTCGATTTCTCTGTGCATACTTTTTTCCCTGATGAACCGTGTTGGGATGTGTCTCGTTCAGCAGTTGTCGGTGGCTATGCCCGTGATCACCCGCCCGACGGCCTTGGCAGATCCATCAATTCTGCGATCGCCGTATAGGGGTCGGTCTCCCGAGCCACCAGGCGCGCGAGCGTGGCATTTAACACTGAGGGGGATACGCCCTCAAGTAGTTCCTTGAGCAGCGCGTCTCGCAGCATTGCCTCAAACTCGCGCTCCACCCGCGCAGCCTCGCGGGCGTGAAATTCACCCGAAGCGTGCAGAAACTCGCGGTGGGCGCGAATGGCCGCCACCACCTCCTCGACTCCTTCGCCGCGAATGCCGACGGCCTGCAGGATCGGCACTTGCCAGCCAACGGGCTCTGCGACCGGCGCCGCCTCCCCACTGATGAGCCGGTCATGGTGGCGTCGCACGTCGCTCGCCCCATTGTTGGACAGCCGTTGCATCATCTGCAAGGATTTCACGGTACTGTCTGCGCCCGGTTGATCCGCCTTGTTGACCACAAAGATGTCGGCGATTTCGAGAATCCCGGCTTTGATCGCCTGGATGTCGTCGCCCATTCCGGGGGCCTGGATCACGATTGTCGTGTGGGCTGCCTTGGCTATGTCCACCTCGGATTGACCCGCGCCGACGGTCTCTACGATCACGATGTCAAAGCCGCCGGCGTCGAGCAGCTTGACGACTTGGCTGGTGGCCCGCGCCAGGCCGCCCAGACTGCCGCGGGAGGCCATGCTGCGGATGAAAATCCCCTGATCCCCGGCCAAATCCCGCATGCGAATCCGGTCGCCCAGCACTGCGCCGCCCGAGAACGGGCTGGTGGGGTCAATCGCCACGATGCCGACCGTCTCCTCCCCGCGACGAATCTCTTTGGCGATCTCGTTGACCAGCGTACTCTTGCCGCTGCCCGGCGCACCGGTGACTCCGACAATGTGCGCCCGGCCGGTGTGGGAATAGAGCGCCGCGAGGGCCGGGTGGACGGCCGAGTTCCCGTTCTCGACGCGGGTCATCAGCCGGGCGAGCGCACGCCGATCCCCCTCCAGGACCCTTTGGACCAGTTGTTGTGCCTCTGTCACTGGGGCTACTCGCCTCGTAGGCTCTGGCGAATCACCTCGGCGATGGAAAAGGTGTTGGAACCAGGTCCAAACACCTCCAGCACGCCCATTGCTCTAAGGACCGGAATGTCCTCGTCAGGAATGATCCCGCCCAAAAAGACCTTGACCCCGGCCATGTCGTTGGCCTGCAGCAGTTCAAAGACCCGCGGCATCAGCGCCATGTGAGCGCCGGACAAGATGCTGAGGCCGATGACGTCTACGTCCTCTTGCAGGGCCGCCTCGACGATCATCTCGGGCGTCTGGCGCAGGCCGGTGTAGATCACCTCCATCCCGGCGTCGCGCAGCGCGCGGGCGACCACCTTGGCGCCCCGGTCGTGGCCGTCGAGGCCGGGCTTGGCAATCAGAACTCGGATCTTTTCTTCGGACATGGTGCTCCCTTGACGAAATCTGGTGTCGATGCGAAATCCAACGTCGGCCGGCCCGTCCGGCCGAGGCACGGGAATTATACATCCAAACCGCCTCGGGGGCCAAGGGGTTTTACACCTGCGATGGTAACTGTTCACTGTTACGTCGGAATGTGTTAGACTTGCCGCCATGACTGAGGCAGAGATCAAGGCGCTTCTGGCTGAGAACGAGAGGCTGGGCACTGAGAACGAGCAGCTGCGCTCCAGGGTGACCACATTGGTGCAGCAGGTGGCTCAGTTGAGCGACCAGCTGCAAGCGGCCATGACGCGGATTGCAGAGATAGAGCAACCGAAGAAGAAGCCGCCCTCGTTTGTCAAGCGGAACCGGCTGCCGCGGACCGAGCCCACAACCCCCCGAAAGAAGCGGGCAGCGGAGCACAATAGGTCACGCCAGCGAGAGGAGCCAACGCGAATCGAGCAGCATGCGGTGGCGGACTGTCCAGACTGTGGCTATCAGTTACGCGGGGAAAGCGTTGATTACACACGCCAGGTGATCGAGTTGCCGCCGCCGCAACCGGTGGAGGTGATTGAGCACCAAGTGATCAAGCGGTGGTGCCCGCATTGTGAAGAGTGGCAGAGCCCGCGGTTAGATTTGACCGGTCAAGTGATTGGACAAGGCCGGATAGGAATACGGATTGCGAGCCTGGTGGCATACTTGCGGACGACGCTGCGGCTACCAGTGCGTCAGGTGCAGGCCTATCTACAAACCCTGCACAACTTGCGGTTGAGTGTAGGGGAGATTGTGGAGCTGACCCATGATGTACGGCGGCAGCTACAATCTGAAGCCGATAGGCTCAGGGTGGAGATGCAAGCCAGCAAGGTGGTGCATGGGGATGAGACCGGGTGGCGGGAAAACGGACGCAACGGTTACATCTGGGCCTTTGTGACTGCGGAACCAGCGATCGTACGCTACTTTGAGCATGACCGGAGCCGGGGGCATCAAGTGGCGAAGCGGATCTTGGGGGATGATTTCCGTGGGTACTTGGTGACGGACTTTTACGCCGCCTACAACCTGATCCTTTGCCAGCATCAACGCTGCTGGATCCATCTGTTGCGCGATCTGCACGAACTCAAGGAAGCGCATGCCGAGACGGCCGAGGTAGTGACATGGGCAAAAGGGGTGCGCCAACTACATGACGATGCTCAGAGCTGGCTGAAGGAGCACCCCGAGGCCACACCCCAAGCGCGTCAAGCTGAATACAAAGAGCTTTTCACGCGAGCTGGTGTATTGGGCAGGCAGTACGCCTTGAGCTATGAACACCCGTGTTGTGCATTGGCCAAACGGATCATGCGGCATCAAGATGAGCTGTTCCAGTTCGTGCTGGTGCCCGGTCTGCCAGCCGACAACAACTTGGCGGAACGCAGCCTGCGCCCATTGGTGATCATGCGCAAGGTAAGTGGTGGCTCCCGCAGCGATGAGGGGACCAAAACGCGCCTCACACTGGCCAGTCTGTTTGGCACCTGGGCCGCCCGCGACCAGAATCCCTTCTTTCAGTGCTTGGCTGCGTTGCGCGGCCCCCCTGCAACCGCCTCACCATAAGTTCTTTACCCCAACCGTGAACAGTATCCTGCGATGGCTGGTTTGCCAAGGGGAACCGCTTTTGATATAATGTCGCCAGTTCGGGGCGTGGCCCAGTCCGGCTAGGGCGCTACAATGGGGTTGTAGAGGTCCCCGGTTCAAATCCGGGCGCCCCGACCAGGCCTCAGGCTTTTTCGAGCCTGGGGCTTTTTCTATGTGTTGGGACCCGGTCGAACCTTCCTACACGTGCGCTCGGGGAGGATATTCTTGGCCCGCAATGCCGCAGTACTCATGAGCCGGCCGACCACCTGGCGAGACCTAGTTCAGCCGTTCGGATCGAGAGCTGGTCGGGATTGTGAATCTTTCACCGTCCCTTGAACTCGGGCTTGCGTTTCTGGAAAAAGGCAGTCAGCCCCTCGGCCGCGTCGTCGGTCTGGGCGATGAGGGAGATCATCATCGCCTCCCAATGCAGGGCGTCGCGGAACGTGGTGTGCAGCGCACGCCGCATGCCGAGCTTGATGGCCCCGATCGAGAGCGTCGGCCCGGCCGCCAGTCGCTCCGCCCAGGCGCGGCCGGTCGGCATCAGCTCCTCGTCCGGCACCGCCCGGTTGACCAGGCCGATCTCGGCCGCCTCGGGTCCATAGACCCGCTCCCCAAAGAAGGCCAGTTCGTTGGCCTTGTGCAGCCCCACCAGCCGCGGCAGCAGGTACGTGCTGCCCATGTCCAACACCATGCCGACGTTGACATAGCCGAGCGAGAGGTAGGCGGATTCGGCGACCAGCGCCAGGTCGCAGACCAGCGCCAGACTGCACCCGCCGCCGACTGCCGGCCCGTTGACGGCCGCCAGCCAGGGCTTTTCCATCTCGGCGATGGCGACCAGCACCTCGTTCATCATCATGATCGCCTGCCGCACCCCCATCCCGCCGGCGCCCAGGCTCTGTCCCGTGCCGCCGAGCAGGTTGGCGCCGGAGCAGAACCCCCGGCCGGCGCCGGTGAGCAGCACCGCCCGCACCTCGGGATCGGCACGCGATGTCGCCCACGACCTCTTGCAGCCGGATCACGGCGTCATCGTCAGCGCGTTGAGTGTCTCGGGCTGGTTGAGGGTGACGGTCGCCACCCCGGCCGACTTGTCCAGGAGCACGATTTCCGATGTTCATGGCGTTTCCTTCCAGTGATGCGGGTTGATTTTCAACTGTCTGTGGCTAAACCGGGATGGGCGCGATCACCTGCGACGAGGTGAACATCCAGGCGACCAGGGCGGCGTTGAGGATCGCGCCCAGGTAGACCTTGCCGGTCAGCTGGTAGAACCAGGTCGAGATGGGGATGACCACGATCAGCACGCCGATGATGTGAAACAGGTTCATGGTGAACGAGGCCAGCATCCCGCCGGGGCCGACAAAGGGAATCGACGCCCACCGTCAGCAGCGGCACGTACTGGACCAGCAGGAACAGGACCAGGGGCACGATCAGGGCCAGCGATGTTGGTCACCGACCAGGAAGCAAAGGTGCGAGCCAGGTCTTCCTGTGCGGCTGGCGCAGCTGACCGTGTAGAAAGAAGCCCATGCAGCACAAAGCCCGACCAGCAGGAAGGGGAAATAGAGCAGCAACATGCAGCGCCCGGTAGGGGGTCAGATCGCTGGCAAAGGGAAAGATGAAAGCGATAATCGACGATGAAAGACCGCTCCAGCAGGTGCTTCCAGCGAGGTAGGCAAAGGCGAACAGGATGGCCGCCAGCAGCACGCGTCTTGCCGACTGCGGCCGAATCCAGGCCAAAGCGGTCATCGCGATACGAGATGCCCAGCTCGTGCCAGGTCAGCCCGTCTCTCCGCGCGCGCTTGCGATACCAGCGGCGAAAGAGGAAAAAGCCGATGACGTTGATGCACAGGAACCACCAGACGATGCCGTTGATCATCATCATGGGGAACACCTTGTCGATCGGCACCACGTAGACGTGGAGGCCAAAGAGGACAAAGATGAGCGGCAGGTAGAGCCACATCAGCAGGCCGTTGACGACGGCGTACTTGAGGCAGGCACCGGCCGCGAGCAAGCGTAGGTGCGCGCGGCGCGGGAGCCTGCAGCGAAGCGGAAGAAAGGGTGCGCGCAGCAGGATCAGCCCCAGCGGCAGGACCGAGGCCAATGCCGGCCAGCATGGCGACCAGCGTGGCCCACTCCTTGATGTGCCAGATCTGCTGGTCGGCCGGGACCCAATACGCGGGGTCGGGCTTCAGCGCCTGCCGCATCCAGTCCAGCGCCTCGGCGATGGCCGCGCTGGCTGTGGGACTCCTGGATGTGGATCGTGGCCGGGACAAAGACCCGGCGGGCGGTCCCGGCGGCGAAATCCCCATAGGTCATGCCTAGTCGGGGGTCCGAGGCCGGGATTGCGGCCCGAGTCTGGGGGGTGCTCATCCACTCGGCCTCGATGTCGCCGACGCCCGTCATCCGCTCCCGGTACTCGTCGTACTTGCCGATGATCATCAGCATGTTCTTGGGCATCGTCGCCGACGAGGCGTCCTCGGGTAGGCAAAGCCCGAGATGACCAGCGCCTGGACCGTGCGGGTCCTCCAGGGCGACGTTGTAGGCCATCTCGGCGCCCAGGCTGTGGCCCATCATGCCCACCCGCGCCGGCGTCCACAAAGGGCAGCGAGCGCAGGTACTCCAGCGAGGTCCGGCCGCCGTAGGTCTCGTCAAAATCCGGCTCCTCCGGGTCGTTGGGGATGCCCGAGTTGCCCCGGCCGATGGCGTCGATGTTGAGCACTGACGAACCCCCGGCGGGCCAGCTCGATGCAGTAGGCGTCGCTGGTCTCGCGGTTGTTCTGGTAGCCGTGGATATAGACCACGCCCGGCAGCGGGTTGCCGGCGCTGGCGGCCTCGACCGGCCGGAGCAGCTTGGCCCGGATCGGGATGCCGTTATAGTTGTCATAGGTCACGTTGGTGACCTCGACCCGGCCGAAATCGCGCTGCACCAGCGAGGCGGCCACGACGGCGCCACCAGGATCACCAGACAGGACGATCACCGCGATCAGCGCGGTCTTGAGCTCGGGACACTTGGTTCATCTGCACACCTCTCAAAAAGGATTTGTTACGCGCATCTTCCTGGCGCTAATGGGCGCCCAGACTCTGCGCACGAGCGCTCTGTGTCGCTTCCTGCGACCATCCCGCCGAATGACGTCCGCCACCGGCTTGATCTCGCCCACGATGCCGATGCTCTGGCTGCAGGCGATCACGCCGGCATCGACGTCGCCATCCTCGAATCATGCGCCTGGTCTCGGTGCCGGCCACCAGGGGCAGGATCTCCCACATGTCGCCCTGGCTGCCTCCAGCTCGGCCACCTTGAGGGCGGCGGCGTTCTTCCAGGCGCGGAGCGTGTTGTGCAGCGAGCCCAGGATCGGCAGCGTGTCCAGCTCGGTGGCGGCGATCAGCGCCTGCTTGACGTTGTCGTGGATGGGGCACTCCTCGGTGACCAGCAGCCGCGTGCCGATGGTGACGCCGTCGGCGCCCAGGGCCAGCGCGGCCAGCAGCCCGCGCCCATCGGCGATGCCGCCCGCGGCCAGCACCGGGATGTCCAGCAGGTCGGCCGCGCGGGGCACCAGCGCCATGGTCGACAGCCCCAGCTCGCCGATGTGGCCGCCGCCCTCGCTGCCAAAGACGGTCACCGCGTCCACGCCGGCCGTTCTGCGCGCTGAGGGCGTGGCGCGGGCTGACGCACTTGTGCATCGTCTTGACGCCGCCCGCCTTGAGCCGCGCCAGCAGGTCCTCCGGCGGGCGGTGGCCGCTGGTCTCGACGACCGGCACGCCCTCATCCAGGATGACCTCGACGTAGAGCTCGTTGTCGATGGGCCGCAGGGCGGGGAAGAGGCTGAGGTTGACGCCAAAGGGCTTGTCGGTCAGCGACTTGACCTGGCGGACCGCCTGGCGGAACGTCGTCCTGGGTGTCGTACATGGCCGAGGCCATCATCCCCAGCGCGCCGGCGTTCGAGATGGCGGCCACAAACGCGTGGCTCGGAGATGTGCATCATGCAGCCGCCGACGATGGGGTGCTCGATGCCGAACAGCTCGGTGATGCGGGTCTTGAACATGGTGTACTGTCCTCTCAATGGGTCAGATTGTCGGGCATCAGGGTTGGGCGACGAGAATGCCATCAACCACGGAGGCGATGATCGCGAAATCGAACAGATCTGCGCTGAAGGCAATAGATCGGGTCCGAGGGCGGGTAGTGGGCGTGTCGCCCACTCAGGAACTTGGACGTGCACGGGTGATCGATCACCTGCTTTCAGCGCGGCCGCGGTGGTCGTACGGCCGGCCGGTCAGCAGATGCTCGAGGTAGTCGGCGCAGCGCTCGTCGTCGGGCGTGCGCCCCTCGCGACCCTCACCCATCGCCACCAGGGTGACCACCTCCGGGAGGGGCGCCAGGCACTGAATTGAGCGGGCCGTTGCGGCGGCGGTCACATAGCTGCCCAGGAATATGACATCAGCGCGGCGCGCAGCGGCCACGGCGCCCTGGACGCCGGCCGACGTGCGTTGGACGACCGTCTGCCCGACAAGTGCGTCGAGTTCGGCCGCCAGAATCTCGGACGGCGAATTGCCCAGGTCAAATCCAGGCGGCTTGACACCATTCACCTCGCCAACTGCCAGGTAGTTGAATCTCTGCTTGAGGCGCAGCGCGTCATCCACCTCTCGCAACAAGATGATGCGTTCGGCGCCCAGGTGGAGCAAGAAGGCGGCCGTAGTAAAGGCGCGCAGCACGTCGATGACGACGACTACGCCAACGGCCTCTTCGCGCGCCCGCGAGCAGGCTCTTGCGCACAATGGTTGGTCCAGGGGAGCTCACAGGCAACTCAGATCCGTACCCGCAGGTTCTCCAGCGGGTAGCTGACGCAGGCGTGGATGTAGTTGTTCGTCCGGTCGGACTCGCGCACCCCGGTGTGGGCCGGCATAAAGACCTGCCCCGAGAGCAGCCGCACGCGGCAGGCGCTGCACTCGCCAGAGCGGCAGACGGCCGGCACTACGAGGCCGTACCGCTCCAGGGCGTTGAGCAGCGGCTCGCCGGCCGGGGAGCGGATGGTCTTGTGGCCGTCGATCTCGACCTCGAAGAGGGCCTCGGCCGACAGGTCTGCGGGCCAGCCGGGTTCGCGGGTCACGTCGTCGGGCGGTCCATAGAGCTCGCCGCCGGATCCGATGGCGTGGGCACGCCCAGCGCCCGTAAGCTCCCTAGGCAAAAAGTCGTTCATCACGTTGGGGCCGCACAGGAAAAAGTCTTGCCATCCACATCGCCGACCGCGCGGATGATCAGGTCTCGATCCAATAGGCCGGTCAGCCCCTCGATAACCGGCCGGCGGCTCGGAGATGACCAGCGTATAATCGAAGTTCGGAGTGTTGGGCAGCCAGCGAGGCCAGTTCCTCGCCAAAGATCACGTCGTCGGGCACGCGGCTGCCGTACAACAGGTGGATCTCGCAGCGGCGAATCCTCACTCGCCAACTCGTGCGCGGATGATGCTCATGAATGGCGTGATGCCGCTGCCGCCGGCCAGAAAGACAAGGTCGTCGCCGTCGATCAGCGGTTCGTGGTAAAAACTGCCGGCCGGGCCGGTGGTCTCCAGCTCGTCGCCGACCTGCACCTCGCTGCAGCAGGTAGGGAGCGACAAAGCCGCCTGGGTTTGTCCCGGACCGTCAGGTCGAGCGCACCTGGGTGCCCGGGGCGGGGAAGAGATGCTGTAGGGACGGCTGGTCGGCACGCCGTCCACGTCGACAAAGAGGTTGACGTATTGTCCCGGCCGGAAGGGGGGCAGGTCGCCGTCGATGCGTTCGAAGCGCAGCGTCTTGGTCGTCGGCGTCTCCTCGATGATGTCGACAACCTCAAGCCGCATCCGCTCGGGGTGAAGGCGCGAGACGACCTGCCGGACGGTGTCCGTGTCGGCCGTATAGTCGAACCCCTGGCCCGGCTGGCGCAATGCCTTGCGCCGCTGCGGTGACGCGCAGGTGCTGGCGGATGTCTTGCAGCCAGTTGAGGATCTCCATCGCTACCTAGCTCCTCTTGCGCCTTTTTTATCCGCTGAAGGATGGCGCCGCCAGCCATCTGCCCCGACATCATCGAGGTCTCGAAGCCGCCGCCGGGTTGGGTCCAGGCGCCGACGAAGTAGAGCCCATCCAGTGGTCCGCGGTGTCCCATGCGCCAGACCATGTTGTCGCGGGGCGGTTGGTTAAAACCATAGATGCTGCCGCCCATGGTGCCCGCATAGCGCATGTTGGTGAGCGGCGTGGAGACCTCTACCACCTCGGTGTATCGGCGCAGGCCGGGCGCGATCAGTGCTCGGCCAGGTCGATCATGGCATCGGCGATGCGGTTCTTGGTCTCGACATACTCGTAGGGGGCGACCTGGTACCACGGCTCGCCGTACGACAGCGCAGTCAGCACCACGATGGAGGTGCCCGGCGGCGAGATGTCGGGGTAGACGGCGTTGTAGCAGGTGACGGCGATCGCATCCGGTGGCGCCGATGTGGCGCATGGCGCTCGTAGTGGCGGTCAAAATCGTAGTCCGGTGTTGACAAAGATCTCGTGCTCGGTCAGGCCCAATTCCTCGGCCGAGCGGGCCACGCCCATATAGACGTTGACCGTCGAGGCGGCTACCTCGCTGGACTGGAGGCCTGGAAAGAAGGCTGGAGGCACCTTGTCCCGGCCGATCATGTCCCGGCAGGTGGTGATGGGATCGGCGTTGGAGATGATCCAGTCGGCGGTGAATTCCTCCTCCTGATCGGTGATCACGCCGGTGACCCGTCCGTTGCTGGTCGTGATCTGCGCGTACCCCGCAGTTCATGCGCGCCTCGCCGCCTATGCTCCTCAAAGGCGCTCAGGAACGCGTTGGAGAGCGCCTGGGACCGTCCCCTGGGAAAGGCCGGTCCCTGCCGGACGTAGGACGCCAAGGTCCTGGCGAAGTACAAGAACGAGACCTGCGAGGGCGGCATGCCAACGTAGCCCCAATACTGGGAGAGCACCGCCCGGGCGCGCGGGTCCTTGACGTCGCGATTCAGCACCTGGCCCCAGGTGGTGGGCAGGTAGCGGAAAAAGTGGGGCAGGCGAACGGCATGGTGAGCGGGTTGCCTGCCCCGCCCTGGCGGCTGATCTTGATAAAGTCGCTCCGCAGGTCAAAGACGCGCCCGACGAAGCGGCGGATGCCCCGCGCCTCGTGGGGGAACGCCTCGCACAGTTTGGTCTTCGAACGCCTCCCGGCCGGCCGGCAAGGTGATGTCCAGGTCAGGAAAGACGGCGCGGTAGAGGTTGGGCACGTTGAGGAACTCGACCTCTGGGCGCCACCCCCAGGTAATCCAGGTAGCGGTAGAGGCTGCCGCGACGCTCTGGGGGGCCGATGCCCGGACAGCTCGTGCAGGGCGACCTCGAACTCGTACCGGCCGCGGACAAAGCTGGTGGCATAGCCGCCCGGGACGTTGTGGCGCTCCAGCAGCAGCACGTGCAGGCCATTGCGGGCCAGCATCGTCGCGGCCGAAAGGCCGCCCAGCCCGGCGCCGATCACGATGGCGTCGTATCTCTGGCTCAATTCGGTTCCTTTTGGCTGCTGGCGCAGATGGCGGCGCGTCGATTGGCGCCTAGTCCGCGCGCAGCTCGCGGCGCAATACCTTGCCGACCATAGACTTGGGCAGATCGTCGCGGAACTCGACTGATCGAGGCGCCTTGTAGGCAGCCATCCGCTCCCGGCAAAAGGCGATGATCTCTTCCTCGGCTAGCACCATGCCCCTGCTTTGAGAACGACAAAGGCCTTGACCATCTCCCCGAGCCGTTCGTCCGGCACGCCGATGACGGCCGCTTCCTGGATCTTGGGATGCTCGAACAGCACCGCTTCGACGTCGGCCGGGTAGATGTTGTAGCCGCCGGCGATGATCATGTCTTTCTTGCGGTCCGACGATGTGGAAATAGCCGTCCTCGTCCATGATAGCCAATGTCGCCGGAGTAGAACCAGCCCGGCTGGCCGTCGGGGCCGACCCGCAAGGCGTTGGCGGTCTCGGTGGGCATCTTCCAGTACCCCTTCATCACCTGTGGTCCCTTGATGATGATCTCGCCGATCTCGCCCGGTGGCATCTCTTTCGTTCCGGTCTCCAGATCCACGATCTTGACGTCGGTGTCGGGCAGCGGCACGCCGATGGAGTGGGGCTCGGGGTTGTTCATCGGATCCATGGTGGCGGCCGGGCTGGTCTCGGTCAGGCCGTAGGCCTCGACCATCTCGCCGCCGGTGATCTCCTGGAAGCGCTCCTGCACCTCCGGCGGCAGGGGAGCGGCTGCGCTGACGGCAAAGCGCAGCGACGTCAGGTCGTATTGGTCCCTGCTCGGGAAGTTGTTAAAGCCGATGAACATGGTCGGCACGCCGGGATAATAGGTGGCCCGGTGCTTTTCGATCGATTTGAGCACGTGCACCATGTCGCGGGGGTTGGGAATCAGCACGATCGATACGGCGTTGGCGATGCAGGTGTTCATGCCCACCGTCAGGCCATAGCTGTGAAAGTACGGCATGACGGCCAGCATGACGTCCTCGGCCTGGCGGCTCTTGGCCCAAACGTTGAGCGCGGTGGCGTTGGAGACCAGGTTGTAGTGGGTGAGCTGAGCGCCCTTTGGGCCGCCGGTAGTGCCGCCGGTGTAGATCAGGGTGGCGACGTCCTCGTGGATCGATCTCGACCGGCGTCGGCTTGGCCGGTGCGCCGCGGATCACGTCCTGGAACCAGATGGGTCTCCGGCATCGCCCGAGATGTCCACCCGGTGACCTTCCTTCTTTTCCTTGGCCAGGGTAAAGAGCAACTTGAGCAAGCCGGGAAAATACTCCTTGATGTTGGTGACGATCACGCGCTTGAGGCCGGTATTGGCTCGGATGCCCTTGACCCGTTCGTAGAGACTGCTCATCACCACCAAGGTCTCGGTTCCCGAGTCGTTGACCAGGTGTTCGATCTCGCGCGGCGACGTAGAGCGGGTTGCAGCAGACGACGATCGCCGCCGATGCGCCAGGTGGCATAGGCGGCGATGATGAACTGCGGGCAGTTGGGCAGCATGATGGCGACCCGGTCGCCCTTGCTGACGCCCAGCTCTTGCAGACCGGCCGCAAAGCGGTTCACCAGGTCGTCCAGTTGCCGGTAGGTAAGTTGGGCGTCCATGAGGCGCGACCCGACGGCCGAGCCAAAGATCGTCGCCGTGTGCTCCGGGTGTTTGGCGGCCGAGTCCGCCAGGAACCTGTCCAGGGGAATCCGGGGGTAGTCGATGGTGGTCGGCACGTCGCTGTCGTAATGCTTCAACCAGGGCTTTTCCATTGATACCTCCTCTAAAGAGTTTGTGGCACCATTCTGTCACTCATCCAGGTCAGTCACTGAAAGCTGACCTGGGGAACGACCTCTCGGTCCATTATCACCCGCCGAATCTCTTGCTGAACGGCTAGATCGCGCACCGGTTTGACTTGTGAGACGGCGAGGCCGTCGGCGGTCTGGCTGTGTTTCCATCCGAGCACAATACCGGGAACAAGGCCATAGGCACATCCGCCGACGCCACAGCAGGTGGCATCAAATACCGCGTGACCGACCAGGTAGAGCACCTCTCGACCCCGATGCGCGATGCGCGCCTCTTTAACCAGGGTGTAGGTCCCGCCGATGGCAGTGATCTCCTGGTGCAACGGGAGGTGGGTGTACTCGACGGCCGTCATGCCAGGAAACCCGAATCTCCGTATCGGCCGACGATGGTGACGCTGCTGATGTTCATGTACGGCATGCCGCCCAGGTTGTGGGTCAGCCCGTAGCGCGGATTGGCGAGTCTGGCGCTCGCCCGCGCGGCCCAGTAGCTGCAGATACATCTCGTACAGCATCCGCAACCCCGAAGCGCCGATGGGATGCCCAAAGCACTTGAGCCCGCCGTCCGGCTGGCAAGGGATGCCGCCGTCGAGGTCGAAAAAGCCGTCCAGGATGTCGCTGACCGCGCCGCCGCGTTCCGAGATGTGCAGGTCCTCCATGGTCACCAGCTCGGTGATGGAAAAGCAGTCGTGGACCTCCATCATGCTGATCTCCTGCCGTGGGTTGGTGATGCCCGCTTCCTCGTAGGCCACGGTGCTGCACTTGGCGGTGGTGAGAAAGTGGTCGCCGTCCCACTCGTTGTAGCCCATCTCTTCGCCGCTGCTCAGGGCCAGCTGTAGCGCCTTGACGGTGACCAGTCTCGCCCTGCCTGAGCCCGCGGGCGATATCGGGAGTGGTGACGATGGCGCAAGCCGCCCCATCGCTGACTCCGCAGCAGTCAAAGAGACCCAGCGGATGGGCGATGATGGGCGCCGCCAGCACCTGGTCGACGGTGACCGCTTTGCGAAGATGGGCCTTGGGGTTGAGCAACGCGTTGGCGTGGCTCTTGGCCGAGACGTGGGCCATGGCCCGTTTGAGTTCCTGGTCCGGCGATGCCATGCTTGGCGGCGTAGGCGCTGGCCAGTTGGGCAAACGCGCCCGGGGCAGTGATGTTGGGCATCCACTGCCAGGTGAGGGTGCCGGCCGAGGCTCCCCAGTTGGGCAGGCCGCCGTAGCCGATGTCCTTGAGCTTTTCGACGCCCAGCGCCAGGGCAATGTCATAGGCGCCCGAGGCCACCGCATAGCAGGCGCCGCGAAAGGCCTCCGTGCCGGTGGCGCAAAAGTTCTCGACCCGGGTCACCGGAATCTTGGGCAGGCGCAGCGTCAGCGATAGTGGCAGGGCGCTCTTGCCGACGTTGATCTCTTCCATGCAGGTGCCGAACCAGGCGGCCTGAATCTCGTCGCGATCGATGCCGGCGTCTCGGATGGCCTCCTCGAACGCCTCTACCATCAGCTCCTCGGCGCCGACGTCCCAGCGCTCGCCGAACTTTGTGCAGCCCATGCCGATGATGGCGACCTTGTCTCGTATTCCTGTGGCCATTTGATCGACCTCCACTCAATCGAACTTGAACAGCTTTTCCACCAACTGTGATTTCATCAAGTCTCCCCTGATATTGAGCCGGCCGCTGGTATAGGCCTGCATGGCGGGCAAACGACCGCCGACGAATTCCAGAAAATCCCCGGCCGACATTTCGAGTGTGGTGGTGGGGCTCGCGTGGGACCCTTTCCCGACTTGGCATTCGCCATTGTCCACTGACACGGTCCAGTCCCCACCGCCTGGTCCCGAGATGCTGAACTGAAACACGACGCTCACGCCGCCTGCCGAGCTGGCCTGAAAGCGCTGCGCCAGCCCCGCGAAAAACATCCCAACGTCGCCGGCCGGATCGGCTGCCGGCGCCCGGGCCTCGGCGGTCGGCGACCCGGAGTTGCTGACGCGGTCACCGGTCAGCATGTCCATCAAAGCGACGTTGGCGTCAGTGTACTCTTGGGCGCCGCCGATCTCATGGATCCGGGACCAATTGCGATGGACGTCACCGATGGAGGGGAGCACCCCCTCCTCAGCCAGCCAGGCGCCAGGTCCGCTCACGACGGCCGCGCGGCTGTAGAACCCCATGCCGGCGTTGAGGATCAACCCCGAGTCGGCGCACGGCTCGGAGCAGAGATAGAGGACCAGGGGGGCGACGAATTCGGGCTTGAGCTTGTCGGCGAAATCGGGCGGGCAGGACATCCTCGGTCAGGCGGGTGGCAGCCAGCGGGGCGACGGTGTTGACCTTGATGTCGTACTTGGCGCCTTCCAGCTTGAGCGTGTTCATCAGTCCGACCAGCCCCATCTTGGCGGCGCCATAGTTGGTCTGGCCAAAGTTGCCAAAGAGGCCGGCGGCCGAGGTGGTCATGACGATCCGGCCGTAGCCTCTGCTGGCGCATGACCTGGAAGGCGGGATGGGTGACGTTGAAAGCGCCCTGGAGGTGGACGTCGAGGACGGCCTGCCACATGTCGGGGTCATCTTGGCAAAGGTCTTGTCGCGGAGGATGCCGGCGTTGTTGATGAGGATGTCGAGGCGGCCAAAGTGGTCGAGGGCGGTCTGGACGATGCGCTGGCCGCCCTCGAGGGAGGCGACCGAGTCATAGTTGGCGACGGCAGACGCCGCCAGCGTCGGTGATCTCTTGGACGACGGCGTCGGCGGCGGCGGAGGAGCGACCGGTGCCATCGCGAGCGCCGCCGAGGTCGTTGACGACGACGCGGGCGCCGCGGCGGGCGAGTTCGAGGGCATAGACGCGGCCGAGGCCGCCGCCGGCCCCGGTGACCACCGCCACCTGCCCGTCAAAGCGGATCTCGGCGGCCCGGCTTGCTGCGCGCGTCTCCTCTGTACCAGCCTCTGCCTGACGACGGGCACCGCTTTCCAGAAGTAGCCGGTAAAGCCGCGCTCCTTGTCCACATAGTGGCGGCGGAAGGCCATCTCGACGGGCATGCCGACCTCAGACGTCGCTCATCTCGCAGTCGGTGAAGTCGGCCATGAAGCCGGCCGCCACCCTCAAACTGCACCATGCCATAGATGGCCGGTGGGTCCACCGAACACAGCCAGCATGTCGCCGGTAAAGCTCTTGACCGTGGCGGGACGTTCGGCGAACTCGTAATCCTCCTGCGTAGTGTACTGCGCCGCAGTCTGGGTTGACGCAGATGTCCATCTTGGGGATACTGGGGCGTGCCACAGACAGTGCACCTGCCGCCGACCAGGCCCAGGATCATCTTGCGCTTGCGCCAGAGGGTCGTCATGGCCGTCTGGTCGGGGGCCTCGGCGCGGATGCCCGTCTCGGTCTCGATCAGGTCCCTGAACTTGAGGTACTTGAGATAGTTGTCGGTGGTCTGCCCTGTCTTCCAGGCTGCCGCTGATGCCCGTTCCGTGGGTGCCAGCGCTGCGATCTGCTCCGTGACCTCGAAGCAAGAGCGCGTCGCAGCCCTGACCGAAACTGGCGACCAGGATGCGGTCGCCCGGGCTTGGCCTCCTCCAGCGCGTGGACGAGCATGACCAGCGGATGGGCGGCGCCGGTCTCGCCGCAGACCTCGTGCAGATTGTCGGCCACCTGTTCCGGGTCGCGCCGATGGCGCGGGCGATGCTGGCGTGCTCCCGCTTGATAAAGCAGGGGTAGACCAGCCGTGTCCACGTCGTCGATGGTCATGCCCAGCTTGGTCAAGCAGGCCGTTGATCGCCTCGGGGATGATCTTGGCGTAGCCCTCGTCGCGCACCCAGCGCTCCTCCCAGGTGTAGTCGAAGCGCTGCTCGGCGGCCCGGTAGTGGCTGACAAAGTCGTAGGAGACCGAGTAGGAGCCCTTGAACTCGGCGATCACGTCCTCGCTGCCCAGCAAGCAGCGAGGCCGCGCCGTCGCCGTACCACATCTCGTAGAACGAGCCGGCCTTGGTCTCGCGCCGGTCCGAGGCCGTGACCAGGACGGTCTTGCCGTTCTGCTGACCGCCTCCAGCGCGGCTGACGAGGGCCGTGGTGCCGGCCTTTGAGGCGATGAGCCAAAGTCGGCGGTCACAATATCCTCGCGCAGGTTCAGGGCCGTTGCGACGATGCCGGCGTTGAGCCGGTCGGCAAAGGGCAGGGTGGTCGACGCCAGGTAGAGGGCGTCGACCTGGCGCTTGTCCATGCCCGCCAGGCAGTCCCGCGAGGCAGCCACCGCCATCGTCAGGCTGTCCTCGTCCCAGTTGCACACCGAGCGCTCGCCCTGGGCGACCATGACGACGGCCGGCGCCAGCCAGCCGATCTGTTGATAGATGCTCATCCGGTCCAGGCGCAGCCGGGGGATGTAGCCGCCGTAGGAGACGATGCCGATCATGCCGCTCCTCCGCATTCGCGTCCTAGAACTTGAACAGCTTTTCGACGAGCTGCGATTTCATCAGGTCGCCCTCGATCTTGAGCTTGCCGCTGGTGTAGGCCTGCATGGCAGGCAACTGGCCGCCGACATACTCGAGGAAATCCTCGGCCGACATCTTGAGCGTGGTGGTGGGCTTGTCGTGCGACGCCGGGCTGCGACGGTGCACGCGCCGTCCTCGATCGACGGCGTGCCAGTCGCCGCCGCCCGGGCCCGAGATGGTGAACTGGAAGACGACGTTGACCCCGGCGGCCGGCCTCGGGCTGGAAAGCGGTCGGGCATGGCTGTCAAAGACTGCCTGTACGCTTGCCGGCGGACCTCCGGCTGGGCTCTGCTCCGTGCTCGCGCTTCCTGGTCGTCTGGCAGCTCCTTGGGGCCCGACAGCATGTCCATCAGCGCTGCGTTGGCGTCGTGGTATTCCTCGGCGCCCTCCAGAGAGATGATCCGCTTCCAGTTGGCGGCAATCGCCTCGGGCTCGGGCAGTTGCCCGTCCTCGTCCAGCCAGACGCCGGGTCCGCTCACCACGGCCGCGCGGCTGTAGATGCCCATGCCGGCATTGTAGATTCGCGCCGCTCACCGGGCACTGCTCGGAGCAGAGATAGAGGACGAGGGGAGCGACGAATTCGGGCTTGAGCTTGTCGGCGAAATCGGGGGGCAGGACGTCCTCGGTCAGGCGGGTGGCGGCCAGGGGGGCGACGGTGTTGACCTTGATGTCGTACTTGGCGCCCTCCAGCTTGAGGGTGTTCATCAGGCCGACCAGGCCCATCTTGGCGGCGCCATAGTTGGCCTGGCCAAAGTTGCCAAAGAGGCCGGCGGCCGAGGTGGTCATGACGATCCGGCCGTAGCCCTGCTGGCGCATGACCTGGAAGGCGGGATGGGTGACGTTGAAGGCGCCCTGGAGGTGGACGTCGAGGACGGCCTGCCACATGTCGGGGGTCATCTTGGCAAAGCTCTTGTCGCGGAGGATGCCGGCGTTGTTGATGAGGATGTCGAGGCGGCCAAAGTGGTCGAGGGCGGATCTGGACGATGCGTTGGCCGCCCTCGAGGGAGGCGACCGAGTCATAGTTGGCGACGGCAGACGCCGCCGGCGTCGGTGATCTCGTGGACGACGGCGTCGGCGGCGGCGGAGGAGCGAGCCGGAGCCGTCGCGGGCGCCGCCGAGGTCGTTGACGACGACGCGAGCGCCGCGGCGGGCGAGTTCGAGGGCATAGATGCGGCCGAGGCCGCCGCCGGCGCCGGTGACCACCGCCACCTGCCCGTCAAAGCGGATCCCGTCGGCTTGGCCGCCCGTCGAGTTGCCTCCTCGCGGCTCATCCACTCGACCACGCCGCGATCGATGACCACCTTGCCGTTCTCGGCGTTGACCGTCCGAAAGAGCGCCTGACCGTCCTCGACCTGCCAAATCTGGGTCTTGATCGGCACGCCGGGGTAGAGCGCCCTGGCTGAATCGGTTGCTGAATCGCGTCAGACGCTCTGGCTCGCCCGGGAAGAGGTGCTTGATCACCGCCCGGCACGCGAAACCGTGGCGTGCACAGCCCGTGCATGATCGGCTGTTCGAAGCCGCTCATGCGCGGCAAAGTCGGGGTCCACGTGCAGCGCAAAGGTGTCGCCTGATAGCCGATAGATCAAGGGCTGATCGGGGGATGGATGGTCCATCTCCTCATAATCCGGCGGCCGGTCCGGATACGCAAAGCTCTCCCTGGGCCCGGCTGGCCGCCAAAGCCGCCGTCCAGCCGGGAGAACAGGGTGACGCCGTTGGTGAAGAGCTTCTGCCCCTCGGAGTGGTAGGTGTCTATCTCGCCGACGACCAGCGCCCCTTTCCCGGCCCCTTGTCGTACATGGCGGTGATGCGACCTTGACTGGTAAAGACTGCCGCCGTCCGGTGGGATCGGGCTGTGCACGATCAGGTCGTGCTCTCCGTGCAGGATGCCGGCCAGGTTCACTCCTGACAAGTTTGTGAAATCGCTGAAAGAAATCATAGATGGTGAGGATCGCAAAGGAGGGAATCACCTTGAGCTGGTTCTCATAGACGTATTCCAGCTCGTCAAAGCCGGCCCCTACGCCCAATGCATAGAGCACCATGTCCTTCCAGTCGAATTCTCGCGTGACCGGACCAATTACTTGACCAATTGCGTTCAGGTTCAGTGCCATCTAGCAACGCTCCTCGTACGATACAACTGCGTCATTCCGGACTTTCACCGTAATCGAAAGGATGCTGCACGAGTCAACCGCGCTCAACCGACCGATGCCGCGATATTCATTCCGCCATCCACCAGGAACACCGCTCCGGTCACGTAATCTGACGCCGCTGATGCCAGGAAGAGGGCCATCCCTGTCACGTCCTCTGGCTCCCCAAAGCGGCCGGCCGGCAGGCTCTTTAGCAGCGGATCAGCGATCTGGGGAGTCTGCCACAGGACGCGGCTGAAATAGGTCTTGATCACCCCAGGTGCAATGGCGTTCGCCTGGATGTTGGCGTGGCCCAGTTCCAGGGCCAGCACCTGGGTCATCATCAGCAGCGCCGCCTTGGAAATGCCGTATGCCCCCATGGCGGGCGCGGGGCGCAGGCCAGCCATAGAGATGACGTTTATGATCTTGCCGCCGCCCTGCGACTCCATGTGGGGCGCCGCTGCCTGGCACAGGCGAAAGGCCCCCTTGACGTTGGTGTCCATGATCTTATCCCACTGTCCCTCATCGGCCGTCAGCAATGGGCCAAAGTGAGGGTTTGCGCCGGCGTTGTTCACAATGATGTCCAGCCGGCCCCATGTTCCCACCGTCCGCTCGACCATCGAGGCAACATCTAGTGGCCGGCCGACGTGGCACTGGAGCGCCAGCGCCTCACCGCCGGCCGCCGCAATCTCGTCGGCGACCACCTGGACGCTCTCCTGTTTGCGGCTGCTTACTATCACCCGGGCGCCGGCCGCCGCATAACACAACGCTATGGCGCGGCCGATGCCGCGAGAGGCCCCGGTGATGATCGCTACCCGGCCGTCCAGACGCATCTCGGTCATTGTGACCGCCTCACCCCAGCGACTCGATGCCAGCGCCCAACATCTGGGAGATGACCACCCGCTGAATCTGGCTGGTGCCCTCGACGATCTGCAGGATCTTGGCGTCGCGCATCCATTTCTCGACCGGGTACTCGCGCATGTAGCCATAACCACCCATGATCTGGACGGCGTCAGTGGTGACCTGCATCGCCATATCGGCTGCGTACGCCTTGGCCATGCTGGCTGGCACGTTGCAGGGGAGTTGTTGATCCGCCAGCCACGCTGCTCGCCAGACCAGCAGTCTAGCGGCCTCGATTTGAGTGGCCATGTCTGCCAGCATGAAACGTATCGCCTGCTTGGCCAGGATCGGTTTGCCGAATTGCACGCGCTCGCGGGCATAGTCCATGGCGTATTCGTAGGCGGCGCGGGCGACGCCTACCGCGCAAGCTGCGACAACGGGGCGTGTGTGCTCGAACGACTTCATGGCGACGAAAAAGCCCTGTCCTTCTTCGCCAATGCGGTTCTCCACCGGTACTCGCACGTTCTCCAGGATCACATCACCAGTGTGGGACGCCCGCATGCCCATCTTGCGCTCTTTATTGCCCGCCGAGACGCCAGGTCGGTCGGCCTCGACGATGAACGCGGTGATTCCCTCATGGCCCCGCAAAGGGTCCACAGTCGCAAAGACGACGTACAGATGGGCAACGCCGCCCAGGGTGATGAAGCGTTTCTGGCCGCTGAGTACATAGTGGTCGCCATCCCGTACGGCCGAGGTCCTGATCGACGCCGCGTCAGAGCCGGCCTCTGGTTCGGTGAGGGCGAACGCGCCGGCCTGAAGTTGGTTGTCGTCGCAAAACCAAGGGATCAGGCGGGTTTTCTGTTGCTCTGATCCTGTCAGCATGATAGTGGTGCCCGCCAGGCCGCACCCCAGAATTGCGCTGGCAATCCCCAGGCAGCCCCAACTCAGCTCTTCCGCCACCAGGCAGGCGGTCAAGACGCTCTCTACGCCTCCACCGCCGTATTCTATGGGATACTGGTAGCTGGTGAGGCCGACCCGTGCGGCCGCTTCCAGGATGTGCCAGGGCGTCTCTTCCCGCTCGTCGTATTCGGGTGCGGCCGGTCGAATCTCCCGGCGCGGAAAACGCCGCGCCAGTTGTCGCATCTGCTCCTGTTCTGGAGTAAGGTGAAATCCGATCATTCCATTCCTCAAACTCAAACTGCGATCCGTGGTACGATCTGCTCGGGTCGGGCGAAAAGGTTAACAGCACTCTCTGTCGAGCAGACCGTTCAGGGCCAGGTCTGCCAGGAACCCAGCCACCTGCTGGGCAGAGAACTCGCCTTCAGGCGAGAACCACTGGTGAGTCCAATTGAGCATTCCCAGCAAGCCAAAGACGGTCATCTTGACGTTCACCGGCCGGAACTGACCGCATGCGACACCGTCCTGCAGAATCTGCATCAGGACCTTTTCATAGTGCTTGCGCACGGCCAAGGCCTCCTGGAGGCGGTCGGCAGGCAGGTTGCGGTATTCGTTCAAGTAGACGGTGACGAGATCCACTTGATTCATCATCGTCTCGGCGTGATTTTCAAGCGCCAGGCGCAGTTTATCCGATGGCGTCAATGCAGCGGCATAAATCTCGTCAATCCGATGGCCCAGGAACAAGGAGGCGCGCTCCAAGAGGCGCCGCAGCAGTTCATCCTTGCTGTCGATATAGTAGTATAGGCTGCCCTTTTGAACACCCAGGGCGTCCGCCAGGTCCTGCATGGAGGTACTGTGGTACCCCTTTTCCTTGAACAGGCGGGTAGCGGCCTCTAGTAGCTCGTCTTCACGGGACATACAGGTCTCTTCTACCAAACGTTTGGTAGGTTCATTTTATTCGGAATGCTACCTGGTGTCAAGCAAATGGCGGTTCAGAATCCGAGAGATCGCATCACGGCGATAGGACCTGGTTTGCGGTTTCCATTTGAAACTATTACAATTGCCGTGTAGGAAGGGCAGGTTCTTTCCTGCCTGCAATTGCTGAAAAGGGGAGATAGTATGGTCAGTCAGGATCTGTTGGAGATATTGCGATGTCCGGTGTGTGTCCACAACGAACCCGAAGGGGGAGAGCTGGATCACCGGGGGAATTGGCTGATCTGCAGCGATTGTGATCGCAAATACCCGATTCGCGATGATATACCAGTCATGCTGGTGGACGAGGGCGACCGTTTTCGGGAGTTGCCGGCATTTGAGCTGCCGGACATCCCCCCTCCGGAGAAACAACTCTTGGCCGCGCCCAGCGTAGATGACAAGGCGCCTGCCATCAGCGAGGATGTTGCCCTCTATGTGGGTTTGGGGATCATCGGTCTGATTGCGGGGCTACTGATGTTTCTCCTGGCCCGAAGATTGATGCGTAGGCAATAATCAGACTTGAATAGCGGCCCAAACCTCAGACGGCCGCCGGAAGCCACGTCGTAAACGCATTGCCAGTACCTGGTCGGCTCTACCCGGAGAGCCGTCCTGCGTAGCGTCCCACGATCTCCTGGTAGATCGCGAGCCCGGTCCCCGGCGCGCCGGTCTTTAGCGCTGCTTCTCCTCGTAAGAACGCTGGAAAACACCTCTTGCTCCTCGGGAGTCATGCCTTATCCGGCATCTTGGACCTGGAGTACAACCCAATCCGCCCCGTCTGACATCGCTGTCCGCACGTTGATCCTGCCCGCGGCTGGGGTTCAGTGGAGATCCCAGGGCGTGTGCAAAGTCACCAGGGGTCTCGCAGAATCAACTCCAGAGCCTGGAGCGGTTCTGCGCAGCACCAGCGTCTTGCTTCAGGCGCGTTTGTGTTGCCGTTTCTCAGGATCAGACCGAGGGCAAGGTTGTTGATTGCGGCCATCATGTGGGCTGCATTCCCCAGCTTCAGGCGGCAACTGTCTTCTCGGAAGGTCACATCACGTCGGTAGTGCAGGCCGTTTTCTATGCCCCAGTAGGATCGGTTGAGGGTCATCAGCCGTGCTGGTCCAGCATGATCCGGTGGCAGGCTGGTAACGCCATATATCGTTTCTTGGCCTTGAGATCCGCTTTTCAGAGAGACGAAGTGCCGCTCCAACTTGAAGACCTGCTGGGCTCCGGGCCAATCCAGATAGTCTTTTAGATCCTGGGTCACGGTAATGGTCCGTTTCTCCAAGCGACCATGTCCTTTGTCGACCGTGGAGGCAGTGCGCATATCGTCAGGCGTGGCACTATGTCCCGGCGCACAGGGCGCTGGTTCGAAGGCAGCGGCGATGTCCTTTTTGAGTTGCGGCTGGTTGTCTTTTACCTTCCATACATAGTCACCACCGCCGGTCACAATCTGAGCAGAGAGCTGACGCTGAGTGTGCAGAGCGTCGCCCAGGAAGATGCGATTGCGCAGTTCCAGGCGCTCTAGCACCTGCGGGGCCACTACGATTTCATTCTCCTTACGGTCCACCTCGACTTGTAGCAGCACCACTCCTTGCTGGGGGACATAGGCAGCCAATAGATGTAGTCCGTGGCTTTCATCGGCCTCAATAGTTCCTCGGATGGTCTTGCCATCGAATGTCACCACAATCTCCTGGTCCCCAGACAACCCATTCTCAAAGAAACACCCGATCTGCTGCTCGAATTCGTCCACATTGACTGCCTGCCCCAAGATGCGGCTAATCGTTGTTCGGTGGGGCATCGCTGGTCTGCTGAGCTTGAGCGCCTTGACCAGCAGCGCTGCCCGATGTCTGAGCCAGGTTGCCATCCCACAGGCTGTGTCCTGACCAGCCAGTTTCGCCAACAGAATCAGGGTCAATGCCACCGGCAGCGCATAGCGGATTCCCCGGGCGGACCGTTGGTCAGCCAACTGCATAAAGACCCGATAGCAACTTCTTACATCAACAGCAACCCCTTCATCAAACGCTATGTTACAATACTCCATGATGACCTCCCGATATGTTGGTAGTTTGTCACCACTAGCATACATCAGGAAGGTCGTTTTTTGTCTCATCTCGCTGACTTTGCACACGCCCTGCCCGAGATCCTCCGAGGCCTTGACAATAGAACAAATGTGCTATAGACTAGAGTCTGTAAGCAATACCCGAGGAGGCAGCATGGACCGATCTGGCTCTCTAACTATGGCTGACCGTGGCCTCGCAATTGCCGGCCCACGAGCATCCGAACTCTTAAACGACATCCTGCGACTCGAAGAGGTGCTCAGGCGGCTGGCATCAAGAGCGCTTCCCTCCGTCACGGCCGTCCTGGGTGTAGCTGATGCAGGCCGGCCGTTGCTGGTGCGATTGCCGGCGCCGACGGTGGGTAATCTTCTCGTGGTGGGTGGAGATGTGGCGAGTCGCGTTTCCCTGCTGCGGACCTTCTTGTTGTCGCTGGCGTTGTTGAACCCGCAGCGACGGCTGCAGAT
>CAVOHX010000016.1:0-52270 GCA_963695825.1 uncultured Chloroflexia bacterium | reverse complement strand
CCTGCTAATGTGGTGGCTCCGCACAAAGCGCGGCATCTGACGGCCGCACCGATCTTTGCGCGCGACGGGGAGGTTGCTATGATCCAGTCATCCACTGAGATTCAATCAGTCAATTGGCGGTTGTTGCTGCCTGAAAGGAGTTGCTCAATGAGACGCTGGCTTGCTCTGACGGTACTTGTTCTGATTGTGATGTCGATGGCCTGTTCCTTGCCCGGTCTGGGCGATAGCAGCGACGCCAAGGGGGATGGCGACGAAGCTCAGGCGACCCTGGCGTTGACAGCGGCGGCGCCCCAGCCGACGGCCGCGGCCGAGACGGGGCCGGAGAAGAGCCGGAGGAAACGAGGAGAGGATGAGGAGCCGCCGGCAGCATCGGGGGACGTTGGTCTCGAGGCGATCTCGAGCTATCGGGCGGGTTGGACCTGGACTGCTTCCTTTGCTGATGGGTCCATGGAGGAAGTGCTGACCAGCGACGAGGCAGTGCGGGAGCCATTCGCCATGCACAGCGTGATCGTCGTGAAGGATACGGACTCGACAGAAGAGATCGAAATCATCCATGTTGACGGCACGCATTGGACGCGATACGGCGACGAATGGTTGCAGATCCAGAGTGAGCTGGGGTTCGAGGACAACCAGACGTTGACCTACTTTGCCGACGTGTCCGCCATGTTGGAAGGCTACGAGTACCTGGGCAAAGAGACGATTGCCGGCATCAGCACCCGGCATTACCGCCGCGCCGAATTCACCGATGCCCAGGCGGAGCTGTTCTGGCTGTTGACAGTTCAGTCGAGCTACAGCTTGGGTGAGGATCTCACCGAGTTTAGGAATGTGAGTGATGAGGTGTGGGTTGCCGACGAACCTGACCTGCCGATGTTTGCGGTGCGCTGGGTGCGAGAGGGCGAAGCCAAGGATCCGGACGGAGAATTGGTCACGTTTACCGACGTTCGGGAAGTCCTGGAACTTAACGTCCCCTTTACCATCGAGCCGCCGACCGGCGCGATGGCCGATTGGCCGCCTGATGACGTGCCGGTGTACCCGGGCGCCACGGTGGACACCTCGATGGCGATGGCGGGCGGCGGCATGTTGATGCTCATTTCCACGGACGATGTCGATACGGTGGCTGCCTACTACCGGGATGCGCTACCCGGGTCCGGTTGGTCAGAAGCCGAGACCACCGACATACCCGGCATGGTGATGGAGACCTGGACCAAGGGGGAGCGCAGCATGAACTTGTTGATCAATGTCCAGGATGGGGGCGGCTGCAGTGTGACTGTGATGGTCAGCGAGGAGGAATAGCTGCGCCGTATGGGTTGAGAGGGTGCGGGCCAGTCTGCGCCCGCGGGCGCCAAGTAGGACGACGGACAGCGCTCCCCGGAGCACGGCGCCGCCCGTTTCTGTGCCCCGGCCGGGAGTAGCCGTTACACTCTGGGCGTCCTCGAGTTGCCCCACGAATGGTCCTGCGATATATTGCCGACGTCGTGCAGGTGTGATAAGGTGGTGCGATCATGGGGCAAGGACGAGATTTCGACGACAGCGACGCGCAGGCGGCGTGGAACGCGGCCGCCGACGCCTGGGAAGAGTTTGTCGAGTCGGGGTCGGATTATTACCGCCATCTTGTCCACGGCCCGGGCCTGATTCGAGCCTGCGGGCTGGTGGATGGCCTCGACGTGCTGGACCTCGGCTGCGGTCAGGGCTTTTTCGGCCGCCAGTTGGCCCGGAGGGGCGCCAAGGTGGTGGCGGTCGATCTGGCGGAGGGTCAACTGGCCTACGCCAGCCAGCACGAGGAGCGGGAACCCCTGGGGATCGAATACCACCTCCTGTCCGCCGCTGACGTGGCTGAGCGCTGGGAGCAGGGTCGGTTCCAGTTGATCACCGCCTGCATGGCGCTTCACGACATGGCCGACGTGTTGGGGGTGCTCAGGAGCGCCTTTGCCGTGCTTTCTGAAGGGGGTCGGATGGTCTTTTCGATTCCCCATCCCTGCACCGACACCCCCTTTCGAGAGTGGGAGCGCGACGAGGCGGGTCGCCAGACGGCACTCAAGATCGACCGCTATTTCGACTCGGGGCCGGCCGTCTGTTTTTGGAGGATGAGCCGGCTCAAGTATCACTGGGAGACGCCCTATTGGCGCTACACCCTCACCGAGTGGAGCGAGATGATCCACGCGGCCGGGTTTCTGGTGCGCCGCCTCTATGAGCCGCGCCCGACGGAGGACCAGGTGCGCCAGAATCCGTACATTGAGGATTCGTACCGGTTGCCCGCTTTTATCCTATTCGACCTGGTCAAACTCGGCGCGGCCGCCAGCGCCTGACCGGTGGCGGCCGAATTCCAGTGCGAGATGCAGCGGGTCTTTTGCCGTAGAGACGGCGCGAGGCCAGGTGGGAGGGCGGCGGTATGCAGACTCTGCTGAGGCACAAGAGACTCGTCATCGCACTGACGGTTTCTCTGTCCGTGTTGGTGCCGTTCTTTTACTATTTCTTCTACCTCGGCCGGTCCGGCCCGGCGGGCATCGATGCCCTGTGCGCCGAGCGATCCTGCCTGTGCGGCGATTGGTACCGGGAGCCGGTGGGCGAGTATCGGATCGAGAACAACCCTTGGAACAAGGGGCAGGTCACCGACTACCGGCAATGCGTGTTCATCTCCCAGGGGGACGGGGGGGTCGATGCCGGTTGGGCCTGGAACTGGCCCGGCGTTCGATTCAACGTGGTGGCGTATCCCAACGTCATGTTTGGCAAGAACCCCTGGCTGATAGACTCGACCTCACCAGAGCTGCCGGCGCAGATTGGGGATATCGACTGCCTGGAGGCCGATTTCGACGTGGTTAGGCACGGCAGCGGCAAGGGAAATCTGGCGTTTGATCTGTGGGTGACCGGCAGCCCAGCCGCCGAGCCATCGGACATCACCCGCGAGATCATGATCTGGCTCTCGCATCGAGGTCGACTAACGGCCGGGTCGCAGGTGGCGTCCCTCGATCTGGGCGGCCGGGAGCTCGGATTATGGAAAAGGGAGGACCACAATCCCGTGGAAGCGTATCGGTGGACTTATCTCGCGTTCGTCTACCGTTCCGATTTCGACGCAGGTTCCATCGATTTGGCGGGACTGCTGAGCTATCTGGTCGATAACGGGCACCTGTCGGCCGATGAGTACCTGTCGTCGATTCAACTGGGCAATGAGATCGTCAGCGGGTATGGGCAGACGGTGATACGCGATTTTCGGATTCGGTTCTGTGACCAGGCGGTGCGTGACTGCGGCACGGAGCAGAGGTAACATTATGTAGAGCGAGGTGCCCGGTTCGCTGCCCCGGCCGCCGCGACCACCGGACGCCGTGCCGTCGTCGGTTGGGGTCAGGCAGGTCGGTTCTCAACCTCAAGGTTAACCAACACCCTTCTTCCGACCTGCCTGACCCCTACGTGAAACCGGCCGGTTGTCGTGTCAGCGCAGCGGCCGGGGGTTGGCGGAATCACTGAAGCACTGAAGCACTGAAGCACTGAAGCACAGAGGGGGATGATTGCACTGAGGACGGGGTTGCAGCGCCGTCTGCCAAAAATGGCGGCCGCGCGACGATCGGCGATCGCGGCCACGCGGTGGTTGACTCTCGGCCGCGGTAACCCGCCTGCAGCCGCGCCAATGTCATTGCGGACGGGCGGGGTCAACGCGATCCTCACCGCGGATCCCGACCGAAATTGGCGGGAATTGGTCCTTGAGTCAGCCGCCGCAAAGATCTGGTCGTGTAGCCCTAATACGACGCATCACGCTAAATGCTTCCTCACTCTCGGTCAGAGCCAGCGCTCGCGCGATTGTACTCCGTGCCTCCTCCCACCTTCGGAGGTCACACAAGGCAGCGGCCCGAACCGCAAGATCCTGTGCTCGCTCGATCTCGATCCCACCGGCGCTCTCCTGAATGGTATGGAGTCGAACCTGGTGCCGTTCAGTTTGCTCCAAGACAGGTTGCCAGAGATCAGCATCAGGCACCGGGCGATCCCTCTGTCTCCATCCCTCGTTCTGCCACTCATTTGCCCAGCCCATGGAGACCGCTTCGACCAGAGGCTGCGAGTCCGAGTGAATGGTGACACAGCATCGCGTGTTAAGCGCTTCCAGCGCGGCATTGACGGCCATGATCTTCATTCGGCTACTGGTCGTCGGAGGGAAGCCCTTGGCCAGCTCCTTCCTATGCTGCCCGTAGACCAACACGACGCCAATCCCGCCTGCACCGAGATCGCCAACGCAAGTGCCGCATGTGTATGCGGTAACCTGTTTCAGAGGCGCGGATCTCTTTTTCATCGATGGCTGGGTATCCACAAACGAACGACATAGTGGACGCTAGCGCCTTCAGCAGTCAACCATGGACGCTGTCAGCAGCCAAGCCGCGAGACGGCAATTGATTGTTAGGGCTTGGACGTTCCTGCGTCAACAGACAGCATCGCCTGTGGAGTCTCTAACTCGGGCGCCGGCCGGCTGGATTGATATCCGGCGGGAGCGGGGGCGGGAGGGCGTGGGCGTCGGCCGCCTACGACAGCGGGATGACCGGCTTGTGCCCCTCTTTGAACGCGCCGCTGCGCTCGACCCATTCCGCCAGGTCGTCCAGTTGCTGCCGCCGCCGGCCGAGTTCGGCTCGCGCTTCGGTCAGATCGTGCTCCAACGCTTCCAGCCGCGCCACTTGCTCCCGCGAGACGGTGCGCATGTTCTCCGCCTTGCTTCGCACTGCCCGCAACTCCAGCCGCAGGTCGGCCTGGCTGGCGTACAGCCCGGCGACCGTCTGGTTGCGCTCGTCGAGCCGGTCATGCAGGGCGCTGACCTCTTGATTCAGCTCGGTGATGATCGACCGCGCCAGGTTGAGCTCGGCCAGGGTCTCCCCCTGCTGGGCGCGGGCCGCCTCGATCTCTTGCGCCAACCGCATCGCCTCGTCCCGCCAATGGGTCACTTGCTCCTGCACCTGCACCATCTCCTGCTGGACCCGCTCCAACGCGGTGCGGGATTCGTGGGCCGTGGTCTGGGCAGCGTCGAGCACGTTGCGGAACTGGTCGGTGCGCCGCTGGCGCTCCTCTTTGAGCGCCGCCACGTGATTGTCCGCCACCTGCAGGTCGGTCGCCATCTCGTGGATGCGCTCCTCGGCCGCCGACAGCGACCTGCGAAGCTCGTCGGCCGTTCGCTGGGCGGTGGTCCTCTCGGCCGCCAGCCGCCGCTCGCTGCGCTCCAGCTGCTCGACCCGCGCCTGGGTCTCAGACAGGCCGCGGGCCCGGGTTTCGGCCAGGGTGCGCTGCGCCTCGCCCAGCCGGGTCGCCTGCTCCAGGCGCTCCCGCAGCGCCTCCAGCTCGCGCTGCGCCCCTGACTGGTCCATCACCGAACTCTGCAAGATTGGCCGCCAGCTCGGTCTGCTGCGCCAGTTGCTCCCTGACCTGCGCCAGCTCGTTCCGCTCCCGATTCAGCTCGGCGTGGGCGGCGCTCAAATCGGCCTGCACCTGCATCAGGTCCCGTTCGGCCCGGCGCAACGCCGCCTCGGCCGTCTGGTGGGACTCTTGCGCGACGCTGCCCTGGGCGCGGGCGACCGCCAACTCCTGGGTGAGGGTCTCGAGCCGCTCCCGGGCCTCCTTGAGCTCCCAGTGCTGCAGCTCCACGTGGTCCTGGCTCTGCACCAGGTTGTTCCCCAGGTCCTCCAGGGTCGCCTCGCGGTCGGCGATCGCCTCCCGGGCGGCCTCTACCTCGGTCGCCATCGTCGCCAAAAGCTCATCGTGGCCTGCCCGCTCGGCCGTCAGCGCCTCCACCTGGCGGTAGCGTTCGCCGGAGAGTTGGTTGGCCTTGCCCAGGTCGGCGATCAACCGCTCGACCCGCGTCTGGGTGTCGGCGAGTTGGCGCTCCAGGCCGGCTGCGCGCTCGCGCTCGGCCACGAGTTCCTGCATCGCGCCATCGCGCCGGCCGGTCATCTCGTGCAGCGCGCCCTCTAGCGCCGCCAGGTCGCGCCGCAGGGTCGCCTCTTGCGACTGGGCGTCCTCGAGGGCCTGCGCCAGGGTGCTTTCGCGCCGGCCGCTCTCGACCAGCGCCTGCTCCCGTTGAGTTGCCCGGGCCATCGCCTCGCCCAGCGCCTGGTTCAGCCGCCCGGCGCGCGCCTCGGTCTCGGCGACCGCGGCCGACACCTGGGTTTGTAGGTCGTTTTGCAGAACCGCGAGCTCGGCGTGCACCCGGGCCAGCTCGGCGCGCAGCGCTTTGACATGCTTGGCATCAGCATCCGACGCCTCGACACGGTTTGTATCGCCCTGAATCGCTTCAGGATCGGGGGTTGCCGCCTGTGGCCAGGGGTTTTCGGCCGCCAGCAGCTCGTCCAGCGGCGCCTCCGGCCGCATGACCCAGCCGTGCACCCTGCCGCCCCGCTTGACGTGGCAGGACTCGACCCAGACGTCGCCCAGCACCTCGCCGCCCCGCTCGACCCGCAGCTCGCGGGCCAGCACCCGGCCGTGCACCACCCCGCGCACGACCACCCGCGGCGCGACCAGGTCGCCGGTTGCCACCGCGCCGGCCGCCACGCGGGCGCGCCGCGTCGCCCGCACGTCTCCCTCGTGCCGGCCGCGCACAGTGATCCAGCGCCGAATCCCGGGTCGATCCGGCTGCGTCTCTTCCTCCCTGTCCATGTCGGTCATTCACCTTATCATAATCAAAACCCGGCCGGCTGGCAAAGGGAACTGGGTACTGCCTGGCTGTGATTCGGGATGCGTGATACGTGAGGGCGGCCGGGGGAGGGAGATCGCGTCGCTGGCGCTCGCGATGACCGGGTCCGGCTGTTTTGTCATTGCGAACCCCAAGGGGGTAAAGCAATCTCCTGGCCGCGGTGCGTGTTTCGCGAGGCGTGAGGGCGGTCGGGGGAGGGAGATCGCGTCGCTGGCGCTCGCGATGACCGGGTCCGGCTGTTGTGTCATTGCGAACCCCAAGGGGGTGAAGCAATCTCCCGGTCGGGAATCGTGATGAGTGAAACGTGAGGGCGGGCGATCGCGGGTCTGGGTTGCCGGCCGCGGGCGCCTGGTGTATCATGGAGGGGAGATTGGGGAGGTGATCGATGTCAACGACCAACGGTGCAGACCAACCTGCGAACGGCCGGCCCAAGACGACGCCCGGCCCGCAGGGCGCATGGCTCCTGGGCAGCCTTTTCCAGCTCGGCCGCATGGGGGTGCTCGACTTTTACCTGGAGGGTTGGCGTACCTATGGCGACGTCTCGCGCTACCGCCTGGGCCCGATGACCGCCATCCAGTTCGTCCGGCCGGAGCACATCCGAACGCTGCTGGTCGAAAAGCGGGACAATTATGTCAAGGGGCTCAGCCACGACAAGCTGCGCCTCTCGTTGGGGACCGGCATCCTGACGGCCGAGGGGGAGACCTGGCGCGAGCGGCGCCGGCTAATGAGCCCCACGTTCACGGCCCAGGCCGTGAACCGCTTTGCCGGCGTGATGAGCGACGTCACCGCCGACCTGCTGGACGCCTGGTACCCGGAAGCGGCCGCCAGCCGGCCGGTGGTGATCAATCGCGAGATGACCCAGCTCGCCATGAGCGTCATCTCGCGCTCCATGTTTGCGGCCGACATCAGCCAGGGTTACGCCACCGCCGGCCGGGCGCTGCTCGAAATCCTGGAGGCGGCCGCCCGCCGATCGATGTCGCTGATCGACCTGCCGCTCTGGCTGCCGACCCCCGCCAACCGGCGCCTGACCCGGGCGCTGCGGGAGATCGACGACCTGCTCTACGGCATCATCCGCCAGCGGCGCTCGCAGCCGCCGGGCGACGATCTGCTCTCGGCGCTGCTGACGACCGGGGAGCTAGACGAGCGGGCGCTGCGGGACGAGGCGCTGATCATCTTTTTCGCCGGGCACGAGACCACCGCCCAGACCCTCACCTGGACCTGGATCATGCTGGCCCAACACCCGGAGGTCGAGGCGCGATTCCACGCCGAGCTGGACGGGGTCCTGCACGGCCGCTCGCCCAGGGTCAAAGACCTGGAGGCGCTGCCCTACACCCAGATGATCGTCGATGAGGTGCTGCGGCTCTACTCGCCGGTGGCGATGATCGCGCGGGACGCGGTGGCGGACGACGAGGTGGACGGGCACCCGGTGCCGGCGAACGCCATCGTCACCATCACCCCCTATATCACCCACCGTCACCCCGATTTCTGGGAGCGGCCGGGGGCCTTTTGGCCCGACCATTTCACCCCCGAGCGGGTCGCCGAGCGCGAGCGCTACGCCTATCTCCCCTTTGGGGCCGGTCACCGGATCTGTTTGGGCAAGCATTTCGCGCTGTTGGAGGCGATGATGGTGCTCGCCGAACTGGGGCAGCGCTTTCGGCTGCGCCTGGAGCCGGGACCGCCCATCGGGGTCAAATGGGCCGGCACGCTGCGGCCGGACCGCGACGTGAGGGTCAAGCTGCACGCCCGCTAGGCGGATCAGACCCGCTCGTAGGGTAGATAGGTCACGCCCAGGTCGGCCATGCGGGCCGCCGTCCGCTGCCGGTCGTCCATCCGCTGAAAGAACGCGCGCGTCATCACGGCCGCCGCCAGGTAAAAGGTGCAGGTGATGACGAAAATGGGCTTGAACCCGATACTCGGGTGCTGCTGCATATAGCCGCTCAGAAAAGGCCCCACCGACCAGCCGATGTTCCAGCTCATCCCCAGCAACCCACTGATGGTGGCGCGCTCCTCGTCCGGGATCTGGGCCATGGTAAAAGCACCAAAGAGCGGGTGGCCCATGTTCATCAGCGCCGCCCGCGCCCAAAAGGCGGCCCCCGACACCCAAAAGAGGGGCGAAAAACCGATGGTCAGCAGGAACGGGATCGACAGCAACTGGGTGCCGACCAGGGACCGAACCCGGCCCCAGCGGTTGGCGAGCAGCGGCGCAGCGAGGGTCGCCAGCCCGGTCACGACCGACGAGACCGCAAAGACGACCCCCAGCAGATTGTCCCCGATGGCATAGGTCTCCTTGAAAAAGAGGTTCATATACGGGATGAGGATGGCGGCGCCCATCGAGGTGATGCTGCTGGGCAAGAGGATGCGCCAGGCGAGGCGACGATCGCTCAGATTCTCCCACGGCCGCCAGGAGCGCTTGGCGAGGTTCGCGGCCGGCCGCGCTTTTTCGGTGACGCCCAACATGGGCACGACCGCGAGCGCCAGCAGCCCGACCATCACCGCCAGCGCGGCGCGGTAGGCGGGGGCGCTCTCGTATCCCACACCCTGCAAGCGGCCAAACAGAGAGGGCAGGTAGCCGCCCACCAGCGTGCCCAGGAACCCGATCAGTGTCTGCAGGCCATAATTGGCGCTAAAGAGGGCGTCCCGCTCCTCGTCGGTCGAATTCTCCATCATGAACGGGGCCGCGCTGACCATTTCCAGGGTCATGGCGAGGCCGTAGACGATCATGGAGAGGCGGAGCAAGTTGGGTCCCGGCGCCAGGATGAGCCCCAACGCGGCCGTCGCCTCCTCCGGCCGCGCCCATAATGAGAGCTCGCTTCCGGCCGATGCGGTCCACCAGGACGGTGATGGGCAGCGTGCCCAGGATCGCAACCAGCGAAGGCATCGATTGCAGCTCGCCCAGGAACGAGCGCGGGTAGCCGCTGCTGTCGATATACAGGTTGAACAACAGCATGTAGATGCTATAGCCAAGGGCAATGAGGACGGTGCTGAGCAGATAACGACGGGCGTTGGGGGAAAAGGCGAGCAGTTGGCGTATGAATCGGGACATGTAGAATCGATCCTCACAGGCTTCCGGGCCAGAACTATACTCCGGGATGGGAGGGGTGTCAAGGCGTGATGAGTGATGCGTGAGGGGCGGCGGTGAGGGAATGGGAAGTGGATACGAGTAAGATATCCCCACGATTCCGACTCGAATAGGGTAGGAGAATGAAATGCAGATAAAAGGAATCCATCACATAACCGCCGTCAGCGCCCACATCGCCGGCAACCTCGAGTTTTACACCCGCACCCTGGGGCTGCGCCTGGTGAAAAAGTCGGTGAACCAGGACGACGTGTCGGCCTATCACCTCTTTTACGCCGACCGGCTCGGCAGCCCGGGCACCGACATGACCTTCTTTGACTGGCCCCGCGTCGGCCCCAGCATTCCTGGCGCCGACACCATCGCCGGGACCGCCTTTCGCGTCTCCGGCCGGGACGCCCTCGAGTTCTGGCGGGAACGCCTGTCGGAAAAGGGGGTTGCGGCGGTCCGGCGGGCCAGCTTTGCCGGCCGGGAGCTGCTGTCCTTCCAGGACCCGGAAGGGCAGCGCCTCTACCTGGTGGACGACGAGAATGCGCCGTTCGAGGGCGAGATCTGGCAGCGGCCGGACATCCCCGACGACTATGCGCTGCGTGGTTTCTACAGTACAGTTCTCTCGGTCCGCTCGTTCGCCGACCTCGCCCCCACCCTCACCGGGGCGCTCAAGTTCGAGGAGGTCGAACGCGCGACCTGGATCGACGGTGAGACGGCCGCCATCGTCTACCGGACCCACCACGACGGTGGACCGGGTTCCGAGCTGTGGCTGTTGGAACAGCTCAAGATGCACCGCGGCCGGTCTGGGCGCCGGCGGCGTCCATCACGTCGCCTTTCGGGCGCCGGATGTCAACGCCGAGTTGGCCTGGCGCTCGCGACTGCTTCGGGCCGGCTTGCGGGTCACCGACGTCATCGACCGCTTCTGGTTCCGCTCGATCTACTTTCGGGTCACCAACAGTATTCTGTTCGAGATTGCCACCGACGGACCGGGATTTGGGATCGACGAGACGTTCGAGGCGTTGGGCGAGAAACTGGTGCTGCCGCCGTTCCTGGAACCCCGCCGCAAAGCCATCGAGCGAGGGCTGGTCCCCATCGGAGCGGAGGCCGTATGATCGCGCCGGTTCAGACAGGACAACCGGTGCTGCAGATAGGCGCGGCCATCGAGGAGGGCTCGCGGGCAGTGGTCTTGCTGCACGGCCGGGGCGCGTCGGCCGAGATGATGCGCCCGCTGGCAGTGTCCATCGACGTCGGGGATTATTGCATTCTGATCCCCCAGGCGCCCCAGAAGCGCTGGTACCCTTACTCGGCCTTTGGACCCATCGACCGCAACGAGCCGGACCTCTCGCTGGCGCTGGCCCGGATCGGCCGGATGATCGACGAGCTGCACGCAGAACGGAATACCCGGGCAAAGATCGTCCTGGGCGGCTTTTCGCAGGGCGCCTGTTTGGCCTCCGAGTACCTGGCCCGCAACGCCGGCCGGTACGGGGGGCTGTTTGTGTTGAGCGGCGCGCTGCATCGGCCCCCCGGGAACGCCGCGGGACTATGCCGGCTCCCTCGCCGGCACGCCGGTTTTCATCGGCAGCAGCGACGTGGACCCCTGGGTGTCGTACGACCTGGTGGTGGACACCGCTCGCGTCCTGGAGCGGATGGGCGCGGCGGTCGATTTCCGCACCTACCCCGGCATGCCCCACACGGTAGTCCAGGACGAGATCGAGGCGGTGCGCGACCTGTTGGCGATCGTCTAGCGGCCGGCGCCGGCGACAAAGGCACGAGCGCCAACGCCGGCCGACCACCTGCACCCCTACCGGCCGACCGGCGCTGATTCCCTCCGCCTCTCGGGCGGTGATGTCGGCCAGGTCCTTGTCCACAACGCGATCGCCGTCCTCGCCCGGCCGGACCCGGGTGATCGGCGCGGCCCCGGCCGGATGGCGCCACCTCGGTGTTATGTACACCTGCCCCCAGTGAAAACGGCTGACTGCCCCGACTCGCATAAATATCGTCCTCAGAAGTTCTTTCGCAAGCAGTTATGACTGGCCAAGTCCTGGGAGAAACACAGCGATCGGGTAGAGGGATGGACGAAACCCACCCAGAGTGTACAATTGTGCGGACGATCTCGATGAAAAAGCTGATCATCTTTGCCGGGTTGTTGGTACTGATCTCTGGTTGCAGCCGGCCGGGGATGTTGGCGTTCGCTCCATCAACTCCCGACTTGGGAGCTACTCTGATACCGACGGTGGATACAACGCTGATGCCCCATGCTCCAACGGCGACCCTGCTTCCACTGCAGATCACACCGCCATTGCCGTCGCCGTTGCCGTTGCCCTCGCCGTGGCCGTCGCCATTGCCGTTCCCTGCCGTTGCCGTCGCCATCGCCGTTACCCTCGCCGTGGACGTCGCCGTTGCCTTGCCCTCGCCGTCGATTCTGCCCGAACCACCGTCATTCTCGACGCCTGGCGGCGCCATCGTCGAGGTACAGCAATCGGAGACGCTTTCCCGGGCGGAGATTGACGCCCTGCTGGCCGATTTCCTGCCGGACGGCAACCAGATTCCGTCCCTGTATGCCGTTGACACCTACCGCATCCGCTTGACGACCTATGACGAATTCGGCCAATTGATCGAAACTCGAGCCGACGTGCGTTTTCCCCAAGTGGACACGTCACCGAATTCCCGGTCTTTGTGTATGGCTCTGGTACCACCGGCATTGGGAATGGCTGCGCCACCCTGGATGAACAGGCCCGGCATCGCGACTGGGGCAACTATCGCAGTCATATGCTCTCCTATGCGACCCAGGGCTTTATCGCCGTCATTGCCAATTGGCAACGGTTTGACGATCCGAACCGCATCCACCCCTATTTTGTCGCCGAGTTGGAGGGCCGCGTGATGCTCGATGCGGCGAGGGCGGTCTATAACTTTTTCGGCAACCCGGTCGTGGCGGAGAGAATCATGGCTCGTCCATCTGGGGCGATCTTTCTTGGTGGATACTCCCAGGGTGGGCACGGGGCCTTTTCGGCCGACTATGTGGCGCTCGGCTACGCCCCTGAATTGCCGATCAGAGGGGTTATCGGCCACGCCATGTCGCCGGATGTGGAGGGGCTGATGATCGACAGCCCCCGTTACAGTCCCTATATCGTCTATGCCTATCGCGATTTCTACGGGGCCACGGTCATTGATCCGGCGGACGTTTTTCTGCCTCGTTGGCTCTCGACCTTTGAGGCCGACGTGTTGTCCAAGTGCATTGACGAGGCCTATGTGTACTACTCGGACCGCCCGGCCGAGATGTACACGCCCGGCTTTATGGATGCGCTCTACCACGACCGGTTGGGTGACGTGTCGTCGCTGTTTAACGGGTGGCTTGACTATAACAACAACGATCGACGGATCAACCCGGCCGTGCCCGCGCTCGTCTTGCACGGCGAGATTGATCCCATCGTGACACCGTCCACCAACAGAAGGTTCGTGACCGAGATGTGCGAAAAGGGAAAGAATGTCACCTACCACCTCTATCCCGGCGCCAACCATTTTACCACGCGCCAGCACGGTTTTCTGGATACACTGAGGTGGATGCAGAGCATCTTGGCCGGGGATATTCCCGAGTCGGGTTGTTCCGAGTTCCTGGCCCGCTATTCTGATTAGGTGTGTGTTGAAGTCTTTTGCCGTCCGGCTGTTGGTGTTTTTCTTGTTGCTGGTTGGGACCCAGAGCATCGTGTCGGCGCTGAATCCACCCGAGGTCCCCAAGGAGATTCTGCAGCTCGACGACCTCGTGGCGACCCAAGCAGACATACTCTATTTTGGCGACAGCACGGTCGGCTACTCGGATGACGAACCGTCTACGGCCGAGATCCTGCAGGAAATGCGGCCTGAATACGCGGTGGGGGAGATCGTGCACCCCGCCTACAACCTGGACCTGTACCTTTACTATGTGAAATACCTGGTCCGCAGCGATCATTTGCCCGACGTCGTCATCATCCCCATCAATATGCGGTCCTTTTCACCGGAATGGGATCTGCGCCCCGGGTACCAGTTTGAGAGGGAAAAGGCGGTTCTGACCTACGGTCCATATCTGTCGCGGTTGCTTTTGAGACCGTTGGAGGTTTTCGGTGGCCTGGCCCCTGATATCAGCCTTGACGCGTTTCTGGACACGACCGTCTTTAGCGGCCAAGATCCGGTGGGCAAAGTAGCGGATTATGAGAACCTGTTGGGCGACATCCCCTTTGAGGAGCAGCAAGGTGAGCTCGAATTCGCCTATCGGGCTGCCATCCCCTCAGAGGATCAAGTGCAGGCCCTGCAGGCGACTTTGACCTACTATTACATGTACGGTTTGGATCCAGATCATCGAAAGATAACGTCGATGTTGTCGGTTGCGGACGTGCTGGAAGAACACGGAATCTACCCGGTTTTCTACATTACTCCGATCAACTACCAGCAGGGGAACCAGGTGCTGGGCGACAACTTTCAGGAACGCTTTTCCGAGAACACCGAGCTGGTCAAATCCCTCTTGCTCGCCCGGGACATCCAGGTACTGGACCTGGCCTATGAACTGGAGGCATTTGCCTTTGTTGACATGGAGCACCTGCGAGAGGTTGGCAAAACCTACATTGCCGGACAGCTTGCCCGGGTCGTGCAGGCCGAACTACACCCCTCTTTGGACGACACCAACCCGACTGCGACGCCAACCTTTGCTCTCCCAGAGACGTCACCCGTCTGGACGGTAGCACCTTCCTTGCCGGCGCCAACCCAGGCGCCGATGAACGGTTCGTCTACGCCCGGCACGCCCGAGCCATCATCGGATTCGGGCCAAGCTGGCGCCATGCTATCCACTACCCCCACCCGTCCACCACCGGATGGTATTGGGACCACGGTCTCCCCGACCCGGATTGCCACGCCATCCGGTTCTACCGCCACCCCAACGCTCCTTCCCCCCGCCAGCCCGTCCGATGTGGCGGCGTCGGGGGTCGTCAGCAATGTGCAGCACCTGGCGCATCTCCAGCCGGCCGGCAACTATGCGGTCGAGATGTACGGACTGAGTTATACGAGTCTGGATGAGGATGACCGGCCGGTGGCTATTCAGGCCCACCTCTTTGTCCCGTCAGTGACAGACAACACCGCGTTCCCCGTCCTGGTGTATGGACCGGGCACCACGGGGGTTGGCGATCTGTGCGCACCTCTGTACGAGCAGGTCAGAGGCCGCGACTGGGGCAATTACCTTGGTTACATGCTTGAGAATGCCGCTCAGGGCTATGTTGTTATCCTGCCAAACGGGCATGGGTTCGACGATCCTGATCGCACCAATCCCTACCTGATCGCCAAGATGGAGGCCCGGGCTTTGCTTGATGCCGCCCGGGCTGTCTATCGTTTCTTTGATCACCCGTTGAGCGGCGACCTCCTGGCACGGCCGAAACAGGCCGTCTTTATCGGTGGGTACTCGAGCGGGGGGCACGCGGCCTTTGCTGCCAAGGACCATGCCGCCAGCTATGCTCCAGAACTGCCCATCGTGGGCATCATCGGACACGGGCCGACCACCAACGTGGAGACGCTCATGCGCGAGAATCCGCTCTTTAGCCCCTACCTGGTCTTTGCCTATCGAGAATTCTACGGTACCAGAATCGTCGATCCGGCCGAGATTCTGGCAAGCGATTGGCTGCCGTCGCTAGAGTCCGCTGTCACCCTCAAGTGCGTCGATGAACTCCCTTTCTATTACTCTTACTCGACGCGGGTCATGTATCAGCCCGAGTTTCTGGAGGCCATGAACAATCATGAATTGGCGGAGCGATTTCCCACGTTCAAGGTGGCGCTTGACGCCAACTATACGGGCGTATCGGCCGACACGAGTGTCCCGGTCCTCATCTTGCAGGGGACGGGCGACACGGTCGTGACCGCGCCCAGCCAGGAGCTATTCATGGATCACCTGTGCGTTCTGGGAAACAGCGTGACCTATATCGAGTACCTCGCCGTTCCCCACTATGACATCCGTAGGGTCAGTTTCAGAGATACGTTGGCCTGGATGCAGCATGTTGTGGACGGCGGCGCTCCAGTGTCTGACTGTGCACAATGAGCCGAAATCGGCCCAGATGTTGAAGGATGACCGGCATCGCGGGTGACGCGCCGCCCGGTCGAGGCCTGATCCTGGGAATATGAGCGCGATCTGTCTCGATGCCGCACGCCAAGGGTCCTGAAAGATGGTATTCAATTCGGTAGAATTCCTGGTCTTTTTCCCGATAGTTATCGCGGCATTCTTTGCCTGCCCCTGCCGCTACCGCTGGATGTTGCTGTTGGTTGCCAGCTATGTGTTCTATGCCGTTTGCGGTCTGTGGTGCGTGGTCCTGATCATGGTATCCACGCTGGTGAACTATGTGTTGGCGCTCCAGATGTCAAAAACGCCGGCCGGGTCTCGCCGCAGGCGCTTGATGGCGCTAGGCCTGCTTTATAACCTCGGATCGCTCTTTGGTTTCAAGTATTTCGTCTTTTTCAACAACTCTCTCCAGGTCGCGTTCAGGCTGTTCGGGGTCACCTATGAGGTGCCTGCGCTACAGATATTGCTGCCGGTTGGCATTTCGTTTTACACGTTTCAGACTCTTGGATACCTGATTGACGTATATCGGTACCGGCTGAGACCCGAAAGCCACCTGGGGATCTTTGCGCTGTATGTCGTGTTTTTCCCGAAACTGGTCGCCGGCCCTATTGAAAGGGCCGGACGGCTCATCCCCCAACTCTGGTGGAACTGTGATTTTGACGCCCAGCGCGCCGGGAGCGGTCTGCTTTTGATCATGTGGGGGATGTTTAAAAAGGTGGTCATTGCCGATCGCCTGGCAATCTATGTGGGCGCCGTCTATGACGACCCCACCGGTTTTCAGGGGCTGCCGGTCATACTGGCCACCTACTTTTTCGCTATTCAGATCTTGTGTGACTTTTCCGGCTATACGGACATTGCCATCGGGGTAGCCAGAGTGATGGATTACGACCTGATGGAGAACTTTCGGCAACCCTATTTCTCCCCATCTTTGACCGAGTTCTGGAGACGGTGGCATATCTCGTTGTCTACCTGGTTCAGGGACTATCTATATCTTCCGCTCGGTGGTAATCGCGTGCCCCGGTGGCGCTGGATGGTGAACGTGATGGTCGTCTTTGTGGTCAGCGGGCTATGGCACGGCGCAAACTGGACCTTTGTGTTGTGGGGGGCTTTGCACGGTCTCTATCTTCTCTTTGAGGTCGTGACCAGGCCGATTCGAGATCGCATTGCTCGCCGGCTGGGCGTCCAGGCGAACTCGGCACTTACGAACCGCGGTTGGCATCTTGGTGACCTTTAACTTTGTGTGCCTGGCCTGGGTTTTCTTTCGGGCGAACTCGATCTCGGATGCCTTGCTCACTCTCAGCAGCATGGCGCGACTGGGTAGCCATGTCAGCATCAACGCCCCGTGGATGGCCCTGGTGGACAATCCGGGTCTCGAGATGGTGATCGCGGTGAGCTTAATCGCCCTTTTGGGAGCTGTGGGGGTGATGCAGAGCCGTGAAACCAAGCTGTCACTGCTTTTCCAGCGATCGGTCACCCTTCGCTGGGCGGCTTATGTGCTTCTGGCGCTGGCTATGCTGAATCTGGGTGTTTCCCAAACGGTTCCGTTCTTTTACACGCAATTCTAATTCAGGTGGACGTTCAACTCTCACGAATCCTCAACATAGAGAGGAGCTGTCTCGCATTGAAGGGGAGCTGGCAGAAACAGGAGCGTTGGAGAATGCCGCTCACAAGCCAAGACGATCGACCGCAAAATCGAATCTCATCCCTTCGATTAGCAGGTAATCCGCTTGGAAGCCCGGTGGAAAAGAAGGTATCTGAACACCTGGGGCGCCAATGGAGAATAGCGGATTCCAGGGACATGTCAGAGTTTGCCTGCCACCCCTGCGCCATCCTTTCGGACGGTTCCTACTCCGTGTTTGCCAAATTCAGTCAAGCGGGGAATGGATTCCAGCAGTTCGAGATTGAACTGGCGGGGTTGCGGCTCCTCGCTGAACGCGCTGGCGTCTTGACGCCCGCTCCCATCGGCATCATCCCGGTCACAGGTGGAACTATCTTGGTCCTGGGGACCATCCCGGCCGTCGATAGAGCCCCGCGCCACTGGCGGCAGATTGGACAGACGCTTGCGCTCATCCACACGGTCAAGGGGGACCGGATTGGCCTGGAAACAGACGGTTACTTTGGACCTCTTGAACAAGACAATACGCCGACGAGCGACTGGCCTACGTTCTATGCCGAACGTCGGCTCGGGCCGGGATTGAAATTGGCAATCGACTCCGGAAACATGCCTCTAGCGCTAATACGGCAGATCGAGAAGCTGATTTCACGCCTTCCCGACCTTTGCGGCCCTGAAATGGCGCCCTCGCTCCTCCATGGCGACGCTCAGCAAAACAACTTTATCAGTACCGAGATGGGAGCAGTGGTCATAGACCCGGCCGTGTATTATGGAAATCCAGAGATGGATCTTGCGTTCATCGATTATTTTCAGGCAGTGCCGGACGATGTTTTTGATGGCTACCAGGATGTTCTTCCCGTTGATCCGGGGTTTTGGGAAAGACGTGATCTTTGGCGGGTATGGGGTTACCTGGCGGCCGTAACGGTGGAGGGCGCCAGCTATTTGGGCTGGCTTTCCGAGGCTGTTCAGAAATATCTATAGCTCCCCATTCACGCTGTCAAGAACAGACGGTTGGATGTAACTGGTCGGGAGTACATGCCGACTGAACTTGGGGCGAAACACGCCAAAAGGATTCGAGACCATATGGCCTAGCAGGTAGATCCCAATCCAGGCGGCTTTGGGCGTTTCTGGCCGCTCTGCGGTTCAATCCTCTTCAGTAGCCCAACCAGACGCGCCACCTCTATCTGGCGTGCCTGCAACTGAAACGCGGTGGCGTTAATTAGCGGCCGGCATGTGGCCGGTCCCGGCGACATAAACACGAGAGCCACCCAATTGGGTGGCTCCTTTTTTGCGCGAGCCGGCCGCATCTCCTTGCAGGCCCACGCAGGGTCAAAGTGGGCTTGAGCCGTCAAGATGGAAAAGGCCGGTGGTCACGAGGTCAGTGAGCGCTTTCGCGTGACCAACCACGTGCCGGGCGCAGACGTGACGGCAATGCTCATTGCGCAGGATCGCGAGGTCAGTGTTCGACAGGACCAATTCTGGTGCCGGTGTCCAGTTTAGATCGTATTCCAGCTCAGTATCCTAATTATCCCCGTCGCCGTCGTCGTTATCACCCACCGGGCCGTCATCGACATCATCCACGTCGCCGTCGTCCACGTCGTCCACGTCGTCCACGTCGCCGTCATCGACGTCGCCCACCGGGCCGTCATCGAAATCATCCACGTCGCCGTCGTCGAAATCATCTGCCGCACCGGCATCGAGCAAGGCGTCGAGGGAGATTCCAACCGCCGCTCTTTCCAACCGAGTCTTTGCCGGTTGGAAAGCGCGGCCCGGCTGGGCGCCCTCGGCATCGGAAGCGATCGGCCATGCTCCAGCAGAGAGCACGCCAACGACCAGGAGTAATGCCACGAGGCCAAACAGGGAGAAGAATCGCTTCCAGACCCTCGGCCAGGTCAAAAAGGGGGGGCTGTGAGCGGCGAAGCGTACATCGGGACCACCAAACGGACCTTTCGCCATGCGTTGGTACGCTTGCTGGAGACCGACTATGGTTTACTGGGCAGTCGGCGGGTGTTGGAGATGCTGGCTGAGGATGTTGAGCGATTGGTCAACGAATTCCATCCACCACCGGACCGGTTGAGTAGTGGGTGGATGGTGTTCACAGGCACCAAAGCCAGCGGCGGCCGAATCCGTCCTGGTCAGTCAGCTAGTGACCACGAGTTGGTGACCCTGGCGTGGCCAGTTCTGATACCCGAAGATGTGCAACGATTGGCGCAGGGACGCTTTACGGCTGAGACGCGGCGCCACTGGTTCAAAACGCGGTTGATCCGGATCATCGAGTATGGCTGGAATCATCCCAAGGGGCCGGTGCTATTGACTCTGGCGGCTCCTGGCGCGGGCTGGGGCTGATGGCGAACACCTTTGCGGTGGAGAGTTTCATCGACGAGCTGGCCCGCGCGGCCGGCGGCGGAACTCCTGCCATCGAGCCTGGTTGGCGGTCAGAAACGCCTCCACCTGGCGGGAGAACCGTGCCTTCTTTAGCGCAAACCCCAGCATTCGCGGCAACCGCGCCAAGGTGGCGGCCGACGGCTCAAAGCCGGGTCTCTCCGGGCCTTCCGCCTCGATCCCGATGAGCAACTCGAGACTCTCCCTGGGCAACCCCAGCAGCTCAAAGACCTGCCCCAACGCCCCCATGTCAAAGTAGGCGCGACCGTAATGGCGGGCCGCCAGCTTGTCCTTTTCCAGGTCGTTGGGGCCTACCACCTCGGTGAGCAGCTTTACCCACGCCCCGTTGACCAGCGGTACGTTGACCGACCAGATCAACGGCTTGATGATCCCCGGAAAGACCTCTCGCGCGATACGGTTCGAATAGAGCGGTATGTCGAGGGCGGTGATCTCTCGTAGCTGAACCCACTGGAGGCCCCGGTCATAGACCACCCATTCCAGGTCCACGGGCCGGCCAAAGGCGCGGGCGATCGCTTTGGTTTGCCGCACCACCTGGTCGATGAGATCGAGGTCAATGCCCCGGTGGCTACCCGACCCGTCGGGCGTGCTGGTCCATGCGCCCCACTTGCTGATCCACCGGCCAGGGGTGACCCCTTCCTGAACCAGCGCCGCACCGTTACCTCGCACCGCCTCAACAACCACTTCATCCAGGCCGGTGATTGGATTCCGGCTAAACGCGACCCCGGCGACCTACGGGGAGATCATCTCCTGGAGGAGGACCGCCATCCTGACGTCGGGAGCGTCTCCATCCTGCTGCGATTGGTAGACCCGTATGGATGGCAAGTCGGCGGTGGACCAGATGGACCAGATGGCTTGCAGAATCCCGCCAATGACCTGCACGTCGAGGACGGTCTTGAACTGACCGGCAAAGGAGGCCTCGAGTTCATCCTCCAGGTTGGCCGAGGATCGAACGGCATATCGTCGGTTCACGTCGAGTATGGCCTCAAGCTCGGCCTTGAGGCGCTCCACGACCTGAACGTTGTCCTGGAGGTACGCCGCATGGGCCTCCCTCGTGCATACGTAGGTAGTCGGAACGGGGAACCCCTTGTCGATCAGAAACCGCAGGTTACTGGCCTTGTTGCCGATGCCGTGGTTGCGCGTGGCCTCCTGGAGTGAGACCAGGTATTTGTCTGTCACCTCTGTCCGCCGTATTCGTTCCCTACTCAAGGGAGATAGCCCAGGATACGCGGCCGGGTGGTTCTACCGCGCTTTGATTCTCGAGAGCTTCCAGCCCCCTGCACTCGCTCAACTCGAGCGCCGGCCTCTGCCGCCACTCCTACCGACAGACTCACAGACAGCTAACGATTCATCCACAGTCGGGAGCGCTGCAGGTCGATGCCGGCGGCGACGGCGGACCACATCTCCCCTCAGGTGTGCTTCTGCGTCCGATCATTCGGCGCGAGTTTTCTAGCGGGCCCTTGCCAAGTCGAGGGTTGTTGTGTATACTAATTGTCAATGTTTTGAACAGTATGAGAAGTCTCATGATGCAGGCGCTTGGTAGGTGGATGGTGAGATCAACGCCCGGCTTGAAGCTGAGTGTGCTGTCCGCCCTAGTTGTGGCGGCGCTGATCCTGTCTGGATACCACTCACCCCAGGCATTCGCGACCTTTGGGTCGCAGCCCTCAGAAGAGAGCACGGCAGAATCGCGGCCGGTCCAGCCCACGGAGGCCAGCGACACCAGCTCCGAGTCGATGGAACGGCCGGAGGGGTATGAGGAGGTCACGTCTATGAAACCGGCAGAACCGACAACTATCTTTGATTTCAGCGGCAATGGACCTACCGGCGGTTGGTTTTTGGTAAACGACACCGTGATGGGCGGCGTCTCCCAGAGCGCCCTGGTCGGGACCGTCAAGGGCACCGCCGTGTTCAGCGGGGTGCTGTCTCTGGAGAACAACGGCGGCTTTGCCTCCGTTCGCAGTATGCCTCAAGTCACTCCGCTGGGCGACCACGCGGGGATCGAATTGCGAGTGCGGGGAGACGGCAGTCGTTACCAGTTCCGATTGCGGACCGATGGGAATCTCGACGGCGTGGCCTACAGCGCAGATTTCGACACGGTGAAAGATGAATGGCTTGAGATCCGGCTGCCCTTCACCGGCTTTTCGCCCACCTTCCGCGGCCGGGTTCTGGGCAACTATCCGCCCCTGGACCCCGATCATATCACCACCTTTGGCCTGATGATCACCGACAAACAGGCTGGACGGTTCAGGTTGGAGATGACCTGGATAAGAGCCTATGGAGAGAGCTAGCCCGACAGGGGCGGTCATCCCAATTAGAACGCAGGCGGTGTCAGGAGGCGAAATGTGCGTGGGTAATAGCCTCCGGGAACGCTATTCAGAGCAGGCGGCGTCATGTTGAACCGGTTCTCCGAATGGCTCATCAGGGTGTCGAGTGGGTGGGTGATCGCGGTCGCCCTGTTGATCATGCTACTCTTCACGGCGTTGGTCCTGCCCGCTCAGTCCGCTCAATCCGCGGCCGAGACGGGTGAGGCTGGCTCGCCTGACACCTCCTTTCTCTACTCGGCCGACGATCTCTACGGCTTGGCAGAGGCGTATGGCGAGCAGGGTCGTGCGGCCTATATCCGGGCGCGGTTCAGTTTTGATCTTGTATGGCCCGTCGTGTATACTCTGTTCCTGGCTACCGGGCTGAGTTGGACGATGGCGAGGGGCTTTGCTCCAACCAGCGTCTGGCGACGCGCCAACATGGCACCGGTTGCGGCGATGCTGTTCGACTATCTCGAGAACGTGGCGACCTCGCTGGTCATGGCGCGATATCCCGATCCGACCGCGGTCGTGGACCTGCTGGCCCCGGTCCTGACCCTGGCGAAATGGGGCCTGATCAGCGTCAGCTTTTTGCTAGCTATTGATTGGCCTGGCTCGATCCGTTTGGTGTTGGTTCCACAACAGAGGAGGTGTTCCATAAGGTAGATGCCCGAGCCGAGAAGAATCAGCAGTACGAGGAGCTCTGTCCCTGCCGTGTCCCTCGATTGGACCCTCGCTGGCGGACAGACGCTCAAAACAGGTGAGACATCGAGTTACAGGAGAGAAAAGCAATGACTGCGAAAAAAGCGGTATCGTCAGGACAATCGGCGGCGATAGAAAAGAAAGATCGCCGGCCTGAAGCGTTTCAACCTGATCATGGGCTTCCTGCACCTGATCCAGGGCGTCTTCATGATCGTGGTGAGCAACGACACCACCTATCCCATCTTCACCAACTATCTGAACTTTGACACCGAAACCTTCTCGCTGGCGCCGGACCCCAAGCTGCTCTACGAGCTGCGCTTTGGGCCGGCGGTGGCCATCTTCCTGCTGATCTCGGCCGTCGCCCACTTCTACCTGGCGACGGTCGGCTATCGCCGCTACGTCAAGAACCTGAAGAAGGGCATGAACCCGGTGCGCTTCTACGAGTATGCGCTCAGCTCGTCGCTGATGATCGTGCTGATCGGCATGCTGGTCGGGCATGTGGGATCTGGGCGCCATCATCCTGATCTTCGGCATCAACGCCATGATGAACCTGTTCGGCATCATGATGGAGCTGCACAACCAGACACACGAAGAAGACCGACTGGACCGCCTTCATCTACGGCTGCATCGCCGGCATCGTGCCCTGGATCGTGATCGTCGCTCTACTTCGTCGGGCTCGGTCACCTCGGGCGACGCCAAGCCGCCGGCCTTTGTCTACGCCATCATCCCGACCCTCTTCGTCTTCTTCAACATCTTCGCCATCAACATGGTGCTGCAGTACAAGAAGGTGGGGCGCTGGAAGGACTACCTGTTCGGCGAGCGGGTCTACATCATCCTCAGCCTGGCGGCCAAGACCGCGCTGGCCTGGCTGATCTTTGCCGGCACGCTGGCGCCGGTATAGGAAGTTCATATCGGCCGGCGACGACGGTCCGCCGTTTCGCACATGGAGACAGCGGGCCGGCCGCAGCCGGCAGCGATGGTGATCTCATGTCAAGACGGAGACGCTGGTGGCGGGCCCTGGCGCTGCTCCCGGCAGTGGTGGTGCTGGGATTCGTCCTCTGGGCGGCGACCGGCCCCGGGCCGATGCCCGAGGCGCTGGCGGCGCTCGAATCAGACGGGCGGGTCCGGGTAGAACGCTCGCGCTGGCTGGTCTTTCGGCCGGCAGCATCCGACCCGGACGTGGGCCTGATCCTCTATCCGGGCGGCCGGGTGGATCCGCGGGCCTATGCGCCGGCCGCGCGCGAGATCGCCGCGGCGGGCTACCTGGTTGCCATCGTCCCCATGCCGCTGGACCTGGCGGTCCTGGCCCCCGGCCGCGCGGCCGCGGTGATGGAGGCCTACCCCGAGATCGACGGATGGGCGGTGGGGGGCCACTCGCTGGGCGGCGCGATGGCGGCCAACTATGCTGCCGGCAACCCCGACCTGGTGCAGGGTCTGGTCCTGTGGGCCGCTTACCCGGCCGGCGGGGACGACTTGTCGGACCTCGCGCTGGCGGTGACCTCGATCTATGGCACGGAGGACGGGCTGACGACGCTAGAGGACGTCGAGGCGTCGCGGCCGCTCCTGCCGGCCGATACCGAGTGGGTCGCCATCGAGGGCGGCAACCACGCCGGGTTTGGCTGGTACGGCCCCCAGTCGGGCGATAACGAGGCGACGATCGGCCGGGCAGAGCAGGGGGAGCGGCTGGTGGCGGCGACGCTCCAATTGCTGGGGCGGTTGGGTGAGTAGTGGTAGCCGGAATCCAGAGGACGCGGCGCACGTGTCATTGCGAACCAACGGGAAGGGAGCTCCCGGCCGCGAGGTGGAGATCGCCGCGCCCTGTCGGGCTCGCGATAACAGAACGGTGGGCGAGACGGCCGCGCTCAATCAAGGGGCGATAATGAGATGAACGAGATGGCGGGTGACAGAAATAAAGTTGCGGCCGGGCAAGCCGGATGTTTTGGCAGAGTCGCCGGCGTGGGCCTGGGGCTGATCCTGGGCGCGCTGGCAGGCATCGTCGTGGGGTTGGCGGTCGGCGTGGGCATCGCGCTGATGCTGGGCGTGCTGTAGGATCGCCCGGCCGTCCGGCGGGAGAAATCGACGGCCGGGCCGATCGGAAAGGAGCGAACGAATGGAACTGACCGTCAACGGAACAACGTACCAGGTAGCCGACGAGCCGGATAGGCCGCTGCTCTGGGTCCTGCGGGACGAGTTGGGGCTGACCGGCGCCAAGTACGGCTGCGGCATCGGGCTGTGCGGCTCGTGCGAGGTGCACCTGGACGGCCGGATCGCCCGTTCCTGCATCACCCCGCTCTCGGCCGTCAACGGGGCGGCGGAGATTCGCACGGTGGAGGGGCTGGCGGCCGACGGGGCGCTGCACCCGGTGCAGCAGGCCTTTATCAACGAGCAGGTGCACCAGTGCGGCTGGTGCATGAGCGGCCAGATGATGCGGGCCGTCGCCCTGCTGGAGGACAATCCGGCCCCCACCGAGGACGAGATCGCGGCCGGGATGAACGCCAACCTCTGTCGTTGCGGCGCCTATGGCCGCATCCGGCGAGCGGTGGCGCGGGCGTCGAGCGAGATGGCGGCGGCTGCGACCGCCGACGGAGAGCGATCATGAGCCAGGTTCCTGAACCAGAGGTCGTCGAGACGGCCGGGCGACGTTGGACGGTCAGCCGGCGCGGATTCCTGATCGGCCTGGCGACGGCCGGCGGCGCGCTGGCGCTGGGAATCCCGCTCGGACTGCCGCTGCTCCGCCGCGCCGCGGCCCGCCTCACCGAAGGCGACGTCGGCGGCTTTATGGGGCGACGCTCGACCCGCTGCTATGGATCGAGCTCTATCCCGACGAGCGAGTCCGCCTGCTGGTCCCCAAGGCCGAGATGGGGCAGGGGATTCACACCGCGCTGGCCCAGATAGCGGCCGAGGAGCTAGAGTTCGCCTGGGAGCGGCTGGAGGTGCAGCACGCCACCACCGGGCAAGCCGACGACAACTTTCGGGGCACCAGCGGTAGCATGTCGGTGGCGACCCTCTACGATCCGCTGCGGCAGGCGGCGGCAACGCTGCGCGAGATGCTGCGGGCCGAGGCGGCCCGGGCGCTCAACCGGCCGGCCGATGCGCTGGTGGCCCGCGACGGCGGGTTCGAGCTGGCGGCCGATCCCCAGGTCCGGGTGACCTACGGCGAACTGGTCGCTCGTGAGGTTGCCTGGGAGGCGCCCGAGGGGGAGGTCCCGCTCAAGGCGCCGGCCGATTACAAGGTCATCGGCCAACCGTTGCCGCGGGTCGATCTGCCGGCCAAGGTGACCGGCGCGGCGGTCGGCGGCTATGACGCGCGGATCGAGGGGATGCTCTATGGCGCGGCGGTTCACCGGCCGACGATCGAGGCCAAGATGCTGTCGGCGCGGCCGGGCGAGGCGGCCGGCATGCCGGGCGTCGTCCAGGTAGTGATCGAGGAGGATTTTGCCGGGGTGGTGGCCGAGTCGCGCCCCCAGGCATGGGCGGCTCGCGACGCGCTGGAGGTCGAGTGGGACGAGGGGCGTCTGTGGCAGCAAGAGGAGCTGGAGGCGTTGGTCATGGTCGGCGGCCGCGGAGGGGTGAACATCCAGCGCGAGGGCGACGCTCGCGGCTGGCTGGAGCGGGGCGATCCCATCACGGCCGTGTACCGCAGCGGCATGGCGACCCACTTTTCCATGGAGCCCCAGGCGGCGCTGGCGGATATCGGACCCGAGAACGGCCGGGTCTGGACCTCGACCCAGTTCGAGACCAGCGTGCGCAGCCGGGTCGCCGAGGCGGTAGGTATGGAACCGGCCCAGATCGAGGTGATCCCGACCTACCTGGGCGGCGGCTTCGGGCGCAAGATCGAGCTGGGGACGGTGCCCAGCGTGGCGGTCGAGGCGGCGCGTCTGTCGCGGGCGGCCCGGGCGCCGGTGCACGTCGGCTGGACCCGCGCCGAGGAGATGCGCGACGGGTTCGTGCGGCCGCCCACCCACCACCGGCTGAGCGCGACCCTCGGCCCGGACGGCCGGATCGATGCGCTGATGCACGGCAGGCGAGCGGCGACGCGCTCTTTGGCGCCTTTCCCGAGGTCGTGGGGCGCATCGTCGGGTTTGACTTTGGCTCGACCCGCGGCGGTCAGATTCTGTACGCCGTCCCCAATCGAGACACGACCGTCTGGCGGCGGCCGCTGCCGATCCCAACCGGCTCCTGGCGCGGGCTGGGGCTGATGGCGAACACCTTTGCGGTGGAGAGTTTCATCGACGAGCTGGCCCACGCGGCCGGGGCCGACCCGCTCGAGTTCCGGCTGGACCACCTGCCCGACGACGCGCTGGGGCGGCGGATGGGCGCGGTCCTGCGGGCGGCGGCCGAACGGGCCGGCTGGAACGTGGCGCCCCCCGACGGCCGGGCGCGGGGAATTGCCTGCTGCAATGACGGCGGCACCGTGGTCGCCGAGGTAGCCGAGATCTCGTTGGACCGGGCGAGCGGCCGGATCCGCGTGCACCGGGTGACGGCGGCCGTCGATCCCGGCCGGGTCATCAACCCCGACGGCGCGACGGCGCAGGTGGAGGGGTCGATCGTGATGGGCGCCAGCGCGGCGCTGCTGGAAGAGGTGCTGGTGGAGGACGGCCGGGTCGTGGCGGGCAACCTGGACGGCTATCCTTTGCTCAGGATGGCCGAGGCGCCCGAGATAGAGACGATCCTGCTGGAGGCGCCGGACGGCAAGCCGCGGGGCATGGGCGAGCCGCCCATCGGCCCGATCGCGCCCGCCATCGGCAACGCCTTTTTCGCGCTGACCGGCGTGCGCCTGCGCCGCCTGCCGATGACGGCCGAGCGGGTCAAAACGGCGCTGGGGGCGTAGCGGCAGCCCTAGTTCCCGCCTCCCTTGGCCTCCAGCCACTCGACGTAGGCGCGGTAGGTGGCGTTCGAGTGCCGGGTCAGCACCCGTGCGCACTCGTCGGGGTCGCGCTTGATGAGCGCCGCGACGATCGCGCGATGCTCCTCCCACCCCTCCTGCGCCCGAATGGGCATCACGGCCGATAGGTGCCACACCACCTTGCGCTCCACGCTCTCGGTGATGTCATAGAGCACCCGGTTGCCCGATATCCGCGCCAGCGTGCGGTGAAAGCCGGTGTTGATATCCACCAGCCGGGTCATGTCCCCTGCCTCTTTGGCGGCGACCCCATCCTGGTAGAGCTTTTCCATCTCGGCTAACTGAACGTCGGTCGCCCGTTCGCAGGCCAGCGCGGCCGCCTTGCCGTCCAGGCAGACTCGCACCTCAAAGAGTTGCTCCACCTCTTTCGGGTCCGGCACCCGGACGTGCGCCCCCTGCCGGTCGTGGACCACCACCCACTCTTCGTTCTGGAGCATCCGGATCGCCTCGCGGACCGGCCCGCGGCTCACCCCAAACTGCTCGGCCAGGTCCTGCTCGCCCAGCCGGGTGCCGGGATCGATCACCCGATGCACGATAGAGTCCTCCAGCACGTCGTGAATCTGCCGCCAGAGCGGACGTTGGTCGGGAAGCTGCAAATCGGGCGTCATCTCAATCCCCTCCTCGGTCCTTCAGTTCGCCCAGTTTGGCGAGTAGCTCCTCGGGCGAAACCGGTAACCGGGTGATTCGAATGCCGGTGGCGTGGTAGATGGCGTTGGTGACCGCCGACATGGTCGGGTTCAAGGCCGGTTCGCCGATCCCCTTGGCCCCATACGGCCCGCCCGGGTCGATCGGTTCCACCAGGATGGGGGTGATCTCGGGCACGTCCAAGGCGGTCGGGGTGACGTAATCGAGCATGTTGTCGTTGACGATCCGGCCGTTCTCTACCGTCATGTCCTCCATCAACACCCAGCCCAGCCCCTGGGTCACGCCGCCGTGGATCTGTCCCTCGGTCGCCATCGGGTTGATGGCTCGCCCCACGTCGTGGGCCGCCGTCACCCGCAGCACCTCCACCTGCCCGGTCTCGGGATCAACTTTGACCTCGGCAATCTGGCAGGCGAATGGGTAGGCGGGCGAGATGTTGCCGTACTTTGTCACCGGGTCGGGCAGCACCGTCCCCGGGTCATAGACCCCATATCCGATGATCGGAGCGCCCAACCGCTCCAGCGCCGCCTGTTCGGCCACCTGCCGGAAATGCACCTTCCGCTGGTCCGAGTACCGGACCTGAAACTCCCCCCGGCGGCATTCGATGGCGTCGGGCGGGGCGTCGAGCATCTCGGCCGCCACCCCCAGCAACTGGTGGTAGGCGTTCTCGGCCGCCGCCAGCACCCCGTTGCCCCCCATCAAGGTTCCGCGAGTGGCAAAGCTGCCCATCCCGAAGGGCGAGATATCAGTGTCCACCGTCGCCACGTGAACCATCTCCAGGGGGACGCCCAGCCGCTCGGCAACGATCTGGGCAAAGGTCGTCTTTTGCCCCTGGCCCATGTCCGACTCGCCGTGGTAGACCAGCACCCGCCCGTCCCGGCCGATGTGGACGATGCCCGCGCTGCCGTCAAACTCGCGCGAGAACGCCCGGTTGCCCGAGACGTGGTTGCAGCACGAGAGTCCGATGCCGACGAAAGGCTCGCGCTTGACTCGTTTCTCATTCCATCCCGAGGACTCGACCGCCCGCTCGACGCATTCCTGGAGACCACTGCTCTTGATCTCCCAGCCGTGGACGCTCACCTCGCCCGACGCCATCCCGTTCTTGATTCGCAGCTCGGCCGGGTCCATCTGGAGCCGGTCAGCGATCATGTCCATGGCAGATTCGAGCACGAATGTCATCTGCGCGTTGCCAAAGCCGCGGTAGCAGCTGGTGGGCACCGTGTGGGTATAGACGGTGTATCCTTTGGCCCGGACGTTCTCGAACCGGTAGAGCGAATCGACCCGGTTGCAGGCGGTGGCGACGATGGCGTGGGCATAGACGACCCGTGACCCGGCGCCGCCGACGACCCGGACCTCCTTGGCGGTCAGGATCCCATCCCGCGTCGTGCCCAGCTTGATGTCGATGTGCATCGGTACCCGCGGGTTGCCGGCGACAATGTCGTCGTGCCGGGTGTGAAAGAGCTTGACCGGTCGGCCCGCTTTTTTGGCCAGCACGGCCGCGATCAGGTGGGAGTTGTGCTCCATTTTGCCGCCAAAGGCGCCCCCATAGTCGGGCACGATGACCCGCACCCGGTCCAGCGGGACGTCCAGCGCCCGGGCGTAGGTCAGCCGCATCATGCTTGGAATCTGGGTGCCGGCCCAAAAAGTGTACCGGCCGGCCGAATCGACTTCCACCAGCGCCCCCATCGGCTCCAGGTACGCCTGGTAGACCTGGTTTGCGAAATAGCTCCCCTCATAGACGGTGTACGAGCGCTCGAAAGCGCCGTCCACGTCCCCCACCTCGACCGAGTACTCGAAAGCGACGTTGCTCCCCTTGTCGTCGTGGACCAGCGGCGCCCCCGGCTGCATCGCCTCGATCGGGTCCGTTACGTAGGGCAGCACCTGGTACTCGACCTGGATCAGGTCCAGCGCCTCCTCGGCCGTGTTCAGGTCGATGGCGGCTACCGCCGCAACCTCGTCGCCGCAGAACCGGACCTTGTCTCTTGCCAGGATGGTCCAGTCTTCGGTTCTCGGCCCATAGGGCACCCTTGGCGTGTCGGCATAGGTGACAACGGTTGCCACGCCGGGCAACGCCTTGGCCCGGGAGGTGTCGATGCTGAGAATCCTGGCGTGGGCATCGGGGGCTGCGCAAGATCCGCGGCTCACGGAGCATCCTGGGCAGTTCCAGGTCCGAGACAAACTGGGTTCGGGCCGTGTGCCTTTTCCATCGCGTCCATCTGGGGGTGGGACTTGCCTACGACGTCTAGTTCTCTCATCTGCCTCTCTCCAACCTCAACTCAGCTGTCGCCGGCGGCGTCAGCCTGGGAGCTGATCGCGTCGATTATATTGACATAACCCGAGCAGCGACATAGGTGCCCGGCGATCGCCTTTTTGATCTCCCCGACCTCGGGATTGGGGTTTTGATCAGCAACGCCATGGCGGTCAGGATCACTCCCGGCGTGCAAAAGCCGCATTGGATGGCGCCTTGGTCCACAAAGGCTGCCTGCAACGGGTGCGGTTCATCGGAGCCCACCCCTTCGATGGTGGTGATCTCTGCGCCGTCGGCCTGGGGCGCCAGCAGGAGACACGAATGGACCGGGCGGCCGTCCATCAACACGGTGCAAGAGCCGCACTTGCCCTCGCCGCAGCCCTGTTTCGTGCCTGTCAACCCGAGCTCGTTTCGAAGGACATCCACCAGCGTCCGATTGGGTTCAATGTTGAGAATATGACGTTGCCCGTTGACGGTTAGCTCGACCCCGACGCTCATTTCCCGGCTCCTCTCGATCCATTGCACTCGCTCAGGGATCGCACCCCGGCTCGTTGGACATAGACATTGACGATGGCGCGACGGTAGGCGGACGAGGCCTCACGTCCGTGATCGGTCGCGTCGCCGCTACCGCTCTCTTGGCGACCTCTCGGAGCACGGTGGGTTGCCTGGGCCGGGGATAGACCGGTCAAGATCGCTTCTGCGTCGGTCGCTCGAATCGGTGTGGGCGCGACGCCGCCTAAACCGATGGCGACCCGCTTCAGCCGGCGTTCGGAATCGTCCAACTCGGCCTGAAAAGCGACCCCCACCAGGGCCAGGTCTACCCCTTTTCGGCGCATGTGCTTGAGATAGAGCCGCGCCGACCGGCCGGCGGGGAGGTCGACTACGATCTCTTTTAATAGCTGGTCCGGCCGCAGGGCGGTCTCGCCCGGGCCCGTGATAAAGGAGGCCAGGGGTAGGGTGGTCTCTCTGTCGGCGTCCGGAAGACGGCACCTGCGCCTCCAGCGCCAACAGAGCGGTAGCCGAGTCGGCGACCGCGGAGGCGGTGCACAGATTGCCGCCGACCGTCGCCACGTTGCGGATTTGCCACGACCCGATGAGACCGGCCGCCTCGGCGAGCAGGGGGAAATGCTGCCGAATGATCGCGTTGGTTGCGATCGTGTCAAAGGCCGTCAGCGCCCCGATCCGAACCCGGGAGTCCTCCTCGACCACATAGTCGAGCTCTTCTACCTGGTGCAGGCTGATCAGGCAAGGCGGCGCCACCGTCTTGCGTTTCAGGGCCAACACCAGGTCGGTTCCGCCGGCCAAGAGCTCGGCGTGCGATCCGTGCTCCTGAAGCAGTGACAAGGCGTCTGCCAGGTCGCGAGCCACCAGAAAATCAAATCCGCGAATTCTCATCAATCCTCCAGGCTGCTGGCATGACGAATAGGAGCGAGATCAACTCCAGGCGTGGCTCGCACCGCTCGCCCCAGTTCCACGTCCCAATGGGTTTCGCTCAGACTGCGTTCGAGGTCCATCAGGTCGGCGCTATTACCATTCGGCGACTCTCCGCTGCAGGCTGAGTTGACGCCGCGGGCCGGTCGGAACCTCAGCTTGACCCCAGGCACCCAGTTGCATGATCACCTACCGGTATTGTAGAGTGGTGCCTCTAGATTGTCAACTGTCAACACGCAAGCGGATCGGGTCCGGCAAACCTGTTCAAAACAGGTTTGCCCTTTCAGCGGGACGATACAACGTCTCGCGTCAACCACAATCTCAAGACCATAGCATTGACAAGACCCTCACAACCGATAGAATCGAAACCAGCTTTGGTTCTTCTTAAAACAGCAGGTGAAATCGGAGACACTGTTCAAGATGGTTGTCAAAAGTCGGAGAAGGCAATGCAAGTCTCGGTATACATCGCAACTAGCGTTGATGGATACATCGCCAGGAAGAACGGTGACCTTGATTGGCTAACGGCTGCGAACGGTTCCGCAAGCTCGGAAGACTATGGGTACACGGAATTCTCAGACACTGTAGACTGTGTGGTCATGGGCAGAAATACCATGGAAACGGTCATGGGGTCCCGGAATGGTCCTATCCAGGCAAGCGAGTGGTCGTATTGAGCAATACGTTAGGGCAAGTCCCTTTACCGCTGGTTGGCAGGATAGAATTGTATTCCGGCTCTCTGGTTGAACTGGCGAACACGCTAGAAAGTGAAGGCTGCCAGCGCTTGTACATCGATGGAGGAAAAACGATTCAATCCTTCATCAACGAGGCGCTGGTGACAGATCTTACCATCACCATAGTACCTGTGTTGCTGGGCGAAGGTCTGCCTCTATTGGCGAAACCCCACGTGACGTCAAGCTAGAACACGTGGCCACAAGATCGTATCCAAGCGGGTTAGTTCAGTCCACCTATAGAGTCTGCCATGCATAGCAAGGCGGTTTCAGGCGGCCGGCAATCGGCCTGGGGAAGTGCGAGCAACACTTGTTGCCTCCGGTCAATTGCGGCGGCGGTGCGCCCAGTTCAAGTCCCGGGTTGCTCTGGAGGTGGCTCACGGCCTCGGGACCATCGACCAGATCGCTGGCGATTACCGCATACACTCCCGTCAGTTCCTGGCAAGTACTGCGCACGTGGTATTATGGCCCCAGAGGTGTGGTTTTCAACCTGTTAGCCCGTTGTCTCCAGGAAAGGTGAACCACACTGGTCGGAACCATTCTTGGCGTGGCGAATCGGAATTCATGAGAAAGGAATCGAGCAAAAGCCCATGGACGAAGCCTATCAAATCGCGTACGTAGAAAAACCTGGAGAAGCCGCCTGGGGGATCATTGGGCGAGGCGTTGGCAGTTTCAACGTGGAGCAGGCGGGTGAGGAGAACTCTCAACGCCTCTGTTTCGCTCTCTACGGGCCGGACCAGGAGATTGTGGGAGGCGCGTTGGGCGAACTCTATTGGGAGTGGTTTCATTTGGATTTGCTGTGGGTCAGGGAGGATCTTCGTCGCCGCGGACATGGGGGGCGCCTTTTGACGCGTATCGAAGAGCTGGCGCGGGAGCGTGGCGCCAAGCATGTGTTCTTGGACACATTCAGTTTTCAGGCGCCGGACTTTTATCTGCGCCGTGGCTATCGGGTGTTTGGCGAGCTGGACAGTTTTCCTCCTGGGCATCAACGCATTTTTATGAAGAAACAGCTCTAGAGGGTGGCGCCAGGCAAGAATCTGGTGCGGATACCATGGCGGGCTGACCCTCCGTGGAGCGGCCGACAGCCCCGCCCGGCCCCCCGAGAGTGCGCGGCGCGACGTGAAATAAGGGCCGGCAATTCGGCCCTTATTGCCGACTCTGCCACGGGGTTCCCGCGTGATCCAGCCAGGTGAGAGAGCGTTCACTGGATATCAAGGGGCTTGATGACCTGCATTCGAGTCCTCGCGTTCGTTATCATCCTGGCCTGCCTTGGCGGTTGCGCCCATGACCCAATCGTCGAGATCTCTACCGCCATCCCGACCGGCCGCCAGTCCACGCCGGCTCCGTCCCCAACATCCCCAACGTCCCCAACGTCCCCAACCCCCACGGTGGCGGTCCGTGCCGACGGTGTTGTTTTTCGGCGCCGGTATGATGGTATGCGTAGGGGACCTGTCTGTGCGGCATTCCATGTATCTGGGAGTCGTCCTGGTGGCAATCGGGATTCCGGTCTATACTTGGAGTCTGGCTGGTCTGTTGATCATGCCCGCCCTGACCCCGGTGTTCCTCGTCAGGATCAGGCTCGAGGAGCGCATGTTGATCGACAAGTTTGGAGACGCCTATCTGGCGTATCAAAAGGCGACCGGAAAGCTGATTCGGTTCATTTAACATAACAATGGCAAGCGGCTGAGGCGATTTCAATCATCACCTGCTTGCCCAGATCCGGAGGTTCGAGGGGTCTGGTACTAATGATCACCATTCGACGATTTTGAGAGAATGACTGGCCGGCCGTGTGGCGGTTCATCAAACCGGTGTTCAGGGCCGGTGAGACGTATGCGTATCCTCCTGACATATCCGAGGCGGAAGCGCACCGGGCCTGGGTGACCGCTCCGGCCGCCACCTATGTTGCCGTGGGACCCGACGAGGCCATCCTGGGCACCTACTATATCAAGCCGAACCAGCCCGGTCTCGGGGCGCACGTATGCAATTGTGGATACATTGTCGCGGAATCGGCTCGTGGGCAGGGAATCGCATCCAGGATGTGCGAGCACTCACAACTGGAAGCGGTGGCTCGAGGGTTCCTGGCGATGCAATTCAACCTGGTGGTCACCACCAATGCGGGAGCGATCCGACTCTGGAAGCGACACGGCTTTGGGGTCATTGGCACGGTCCCAGAAGCGTTTCGCCATCCGCACCACGGATTGGTCGATGCGCATATCATGTACAAGCAGCTCTCGAACCGCTCGTGGGAGGCCTCAAGTTGCGAGGCGCCAGACCGGCTCACCCTTTGAACTCGCGGTGACGGGGTGGGACGGCCGATGAGTTATTCCGAATCGGCAACACGATCGAGATCGTTTAGACAGATTGAGGCAGGAGTATGAAACAACCGACGTTGGTCATCATGGCTGCCGGAATGGGCAGCCGATATGGGGGAATCAAGCAGCTAGACCCGGTCGGGCCAGGGGGTAAGTTGATCATCGATTATTCGATTTTCGACGCCTTGCGAGTTGGGTTCGGCAAGGTGGTCTTTGTGATCAAGCGTTCGATCGAGAGCGATTTCGTGGAGGCCATCGGCCGCCGGATAGAAAACCAGTGTAAGGTCGGCTATGTCTACCAAGAGATCGACCTGCTTCCGGCCGGATTCCGGGTCCCCGGCGGGCGGGGCAAGCCCTGGGGCACCGGGCACGCGGTGTTGCTCTGCCGGGAGCAGGTGGATCGGCCATTTGCGGTCATCAACGCGGACGATTTTTACGGCGCTGCCTCGTTCCAGTCGGTCGCCGATCATCTGTCCCCGGCCGGGGAAGGGAACGCGGACTATTGCATGATTGGTTTTTCCCTCGAGAACACGATCCTGGAGGGGGCATCCGTCTCCCGGGGGATCTGTTCGATAGATCCGGATGGCTATTTGTCCGAGATCCGAGAGCGCACGCACATTCAGCGGTTCGGGGAGGTCGCCAAATACTCTGAGGATGGGGGTGAAAGCTGGACCGAATTGCCGCTAGAGAGCACCGTCTCGATGAACATGTGGGGGTTCACACCGGCCGTTTTTGATGAACTGGGACGATCGTTCGAGCATTTCCTTGAGCAGTCGGAGGATTTGCGCCGAGTTGAGTTTCTCATTCCCACGGCGGTCAATGGGTGGCTGCAAGCGGGGCGAACCAGGGTCAAGGTGATACCGACCCGAGAGCGCTGGGTGGGCGTGACCTACCAGGCGGACAGACCCGAGGTGGAGCGATACATCGCCGATCTGGGCTGGAAGGGCGTGTATCCGGAACCGTTGTGGGGGTAGAATGCGGCCCGAGTTCGATTTCCCATCCATCGTGCCCCGTTTCCAGCTCCAGGGCGAGTTCGTTCGGGCAGCGCCCTATGGCGAAGGCCATATCAACGACACCTACCTGGTCGATCTCCGCGCTGCGGATGGCGCGCCACGTAGCGTAATCCTGCAGCGGATCAACCATGCCGTGTTCCGCAATCCGGCCGAATTGATGGCGAACATGGCGCGCGTTGTCACCCATTTGCAATGCAAGATCGTCGCCGCCGGAGGGGACCCAAAGCGTGAGACCCTGACGCTGATCCCCACCCAGGAGGGGGAGGTTTTCCATCGAACGGAGCGTGGAGATTACTGGCGCGCTTGTGTCTACATCGAAAACGCCAGCACCTATCAGATCCCACAGTCTCTCCAGCAGGTTTTCAACGTGGCTTTTGCGTACGGGACTTTTTCGCGGATGCTGGCGGATTTTCCGGCTGCTCCGTTGTACGATACCATTCCGGATTTTCACAACACGCCAATGCGCTTCAAGGCCCTGGTAGGTGCCATCGAAAGAGATGCATACAACCGCGCCCGTAATGTGCGCCCAGAGATCGGTTTTGCGCTCCAACGAGCTGACGACACGCGCGCGTTGGTCGATCTGATCGAGCAGGGCGACCTGCCCCTGAGCGTGACGCACAATGACACCAAGCTCAATAACGTGTTGATCGATGACCAGACCGGCCGGGGCCTCTGTGTGATCGACCTGGATACCGTCATGCGGGGGACGGCGCTGTATGATTTTGGGGATGCCATCCGGTCGATCGCCAACACGGCCGCGGAGGATGAACGGGATCTAGCTCGCGTCCATTTCAGCCTGGAGGTCTTTCAGCATTACACACAAGGGTATCTGGAGGCGGTTGGCGATTCCCTGACGCCGGCCGAGATCGACCATCTGCCCTTTTCCGCCCACCTGATGACGCTAGAGTGCGGAATGCGCTTTCTGACCGATCACCTGGAGGGGGACACCTACTTTCGCACGACGCGAGCGGGTCAGAATCTGGACCGCTGCCGGACGCAGTTCAAGCTGGTGCAAGAGATGAAAGGTCTGACTATAGAGATGGATCGGATCGTCCGTGAGGCCTGAGGTGTCGTCAGGATGCGGTAGGCGCTCTGGCGACTTGTGCCTCTCAACTTCTCGTGGGGCAGGGTGGCGGCCGACTCGTCGATGAGCGCTCGCCCGGCCGGGCGCTGGACCATGGTCCGGCTAGAGCCAATGGCGGCGGGTCTTGTCTGCCCCACGAGCTGCACACAAAAAAGGAGGTAGGATCAGATGAAGACAAGGTTACCAGGGAAACGATTTCTGCTTGGGTGTCTATTGCTCGCCCTCTTGGCCGGCTGCGCGACACCCACCCCAGAACCAACGTCCACGGCCGCGCCGCCCACACCATTGCCCACCCTGATACCACCTACCGCCACAACCATCCCCCCGGCCGACACGGAGACTGGGTTGAGCAGCGGATGCAGCACGGCGCCGCCGGCGGTTCCCGGAAATACGGAGTTGCTCTTGATGCCGGTGGATGGCCTCGAGCGCGAGTATCGCTTGCATCTTCCCGCCAAGTACGACCCGAACACCCCCACCAGCCTGGTACTGGCATTTCATGGTTATGGGGGCAATGCGCGGAACATGGAATCGCGCACCTGGTTGAGCAGCCACGCTGACAAGAACGGCTATATTGTCGTGTACCCACAATCAACCTCATTCGACAGTACCCGAGGAGCCATCACCTCGTGGAACGACCTCGACATGCAGCGCCTCATCGGGACCCGAAGGCCCCACCTGCTCGGAAACTTCCTGGTGGCCTTTTCCGCCCGAGTGCGGTGAGCGCAGGGATTGCGCCTGGTGCACTTGCTACGATGACCTTGCTTTTGTAGATCAACTGCTGGATGAACTGGAATCGACCCTGTGCATCGATGTGGATCGCGTCTATGCCACCGGAATCAGCAATGGCGCCATGTTCGTTCACCGTCTGGGGTGCGACATGGCAGACCGCTTTGCGGCTGTCGCGCCGGTGGCGGGCACCCTCGCCAAGGGGTTCAACTGCGCGCCTGACGCGTCCGCCTCCACGTCCATCATGCATCTCTACCCAGGTATGGACAAAATCCTGCCGCCAGACGGCTCAGAGGGGTCGAGTGGTTACTTTGTCGTGCCAGTGGAGGCGATGATGGATGCGTGGGCCAGCACGGCTTCACAAGGCTGCGAGGAGACCGAGACACCCTACCCGACGTCGCGGGACGGAGAGCGCGGTCTCGCGTGCCGCCAGCGCGCGAACTGTGCGACCGGCGCCCAGGTGGTCGCCTGCTCGTGGGAGGGGAACCACGATTCGGCCCTCGACATCCTTTATTACCTGGGGAACGATGTCATCTGGGATTTCTTTGGACAGAATGGTGCGCCTAAATGACGGGGCTCGAGTGTCGCGAGAGTTGGTGCCGGCCGGAGCGTCCAAGCGGAAGCGGCCGGACATCGCCAAGAGATCGCTTGAACTCGCTCAACACCTGGGCCAGCGGATGACGCTCGCCGTCCTGGCTCACATCGACCTCTTCGGGGCAGTAGGCGCAGGCGATCAGCACTCGACCATACGCGTCCGCGAGACGCCTTCCCAGGTGGAACAGGAGGCTCGATCGAACCGGCGTCGGCCCACTGGATGTCATCGAGTATCAGCAGCAGCGGATGGGTTCTGGAGATGGCGAGCAACAGGTCGCTGACCTGCTGAAAGAGGTGACTCTGTTCCACCTCCCGAGCGGCGGCACGATCCCGTTTGAGGTGTTGGCTCAATCGCTCGAGCCAGGGCGCGTCCTCCTGGCCGGCGGCCGTCGAGCGGGTCAATAGCGTCGCACCCGGCACAAATAGATCGATCAGATGGGGGCCGTGGTCCAGCAGCTCCGGGACGACCACCGAGAACTCCGACCACAAACGTTGGGCGTGGTCGCGGGTGATGGCGCCTCCGTCCCACAGCCCTTCCACCTCCCCGGTGAGCATCGCCATCAGGTCGCGGTAGGGCAGGTAGGGGTCTCCCAGCCCGGAATAGGCGTTGCACCGGCCGCCGGCGACCAACAAGTCCGGATGCCGCTCCATCGATCGCCGGGCAAAGGTCTCCAGAAGCGCGGTCTTGCCCTGACCAGGGCCGCCGGTGATAAACACCACCCGGCCGTCACCGGCCCGCGCCCCATTCAAGAACGCGTCCAATTGGGCCAATTCGGTCTCCCGGCCGACAAAGAGCTGGCCGCTGGTGCGCGTGTCTTGGCTTTTCGTCACTGAGAAAGGCGGGTAGCTGCGGTGGAAGGTCCAGCTCGCCGGCCTGGATCGGCTCGAACAGGGCGACCGTTTCGGCCGCGGGTTCCACCGCCAGTTCCTCCCACAGCGCCGTCTGGCAGAGTTCAAACTGCCGCAGCGCGGCGCCGCGCTGGCCCGACCAGGCTAGGAAGCGCATGATGCGCCGGTGTGCCCGTTCGTCCCAGGGCGCCATCTGAAGCAGACGCTGGGCATGGCGCAGCGCGTCGGTGTATTGACCGCGCCGGGCGTGCCCCTCGATGACCCGCCCCAGCACCATTTCGGCGTGCCCCCGCCACCGTTCCCGCTCGCCCAAGAGCCAGTTCTCAAACTCGGGGTTGTCGTCCAGGGCGAGTCCTTCGAGGAACTCGCCGCGCAGCAGGTCGGCGGCTTCCCCCCAGCGCTCCTCGGCCTCGAGTCGCCGCAATTGGGTGAGGTCCACCACGGTGGCGGCCGAGGGGGTAAAGGCGACCGACTGGCGGTCCGACTCCCAGCAGTCGGGCAGCATTCGGGCCAGATTGTGCAGGTCGCGGCGCAGGTTGGCGCGCCCCTGGAGGGGGGCTCGTCGGGCCAAAAGAGGGCCGCCAGGTGGTCGCGGCCGATGGGACGCCGCTCGGCGATCAGGTAGCCGAGCAACCCCACGGTCCGACGGGAGCGAAAGCGGGACGGGGGACCGGCCGCAACGCTCCTCCCCGGCGCACTCGTTTTCTGGGCGCGGTCGGGGGAGCCGCTCTACCGTTGCCGGGCCCAAGAGTCGAACGCGCTGCTGCGCCGCGGTTGTCGTGGCGGCGGCGTCAAACACGGCGAGTGACCTGCAGCTCTGGTCCCGAATGGGTTTTGAGGATGACGTCTTTCCAGAGACCATCTCGGATGGCAGATATCGGCCCTACCCACGGTTTGATCAGCACGTGGGATCGCGAATAGGTGAGAGGAACGATCGCCGCCTCCTCGATCAGAATCCTTTCCGCCTGCTGGTAGAGACCCTCTCTCTCGTTCGGGTCGGCCACGCTCCTGGCCTTTTCCACCAGTCGCTGATAGGTTTCGTCCCACCATTGGTCTCGCCATTGGTTGGCGCCCAACCTCAAATGGTAGTCCGGATCGGGATAGTCGGCCCGCCAGCTAGTGATATGCAGGTGTTCCAGCCTTTTGCTGCGGCGGCGAAAGGTCTCCCACTCGACCACTTCCCAGGGGATCTCGATTCCCAGAACGTCCCGCCATTGCGCCTGCAGCCACCGGGCCCACGTCGCACGGCCGCGGTTGGCCAGCGCTCTGACGATGGGAAAATCGAGCGCCGCCCCGCCAGCGTAACCAGCCTGAGCCACGAGACGCCGAGCCTGGTCTGGATCGTACGGCAGGCCGATCCCTGGAGAATGTCCCGGGATCCCTGGCGGGACAAAGCCGCCGGTTGCCGGGGAGAAGAACCCTTTCAAGACCTCTTCAGCCAGGGTCTCCCGATTCATCGACAGGGCCAGGGCGCGCCGCACTCGAACGTCGTCGAAAGGGGGCCTGCTGGCGTCAATCACCAGATAACCAGTGGACGGCACGGGCCAGGTGGCATACTCGCCGGCGTTATGCCGCCGCACCCGGTCCAATTCGTCGATGGGGAGAAACGAGAGGTTCACATAATCCGACCGGTCGGCATGGTATTTCTCCAGGTCAGCACCAGGGGTCAGATCCGAGTGCAGAAGCATCACCTGCTGCAGGTTGCCGGCAAAGCTCCCATGATAGTCGGGATTGCGCGTCAAAACCATCCGCTCTCCCGGCGCCCAGCTCTCGAGCAGGAAAGGGCCGTAGGTGACCATGGCGCCCTCCTCAGTCCATCGCTGCCCGTGTAGCTCCAAGACGTGTCGGGGCAACGGAAAGCACTCGGTTCCGGTGAGCAGGTGCAGGAAATACCCCGTTGGTCGCTCCAGCTCCACCTCCAGGGTGAGCTCGTCGAGGGCCCGCACCCCCACCTCCTCGCGGCGCCCTTTGCCGTGATAGTACGCCTCGGCGCCCCGGATGTCGAAAAAGAGGCTCGCGTTGGGCGAGTTGGTTGTCCTGTCGAGGGCGCGAACCAGGCGTAGGCGAAATCACCGGCTGTGACCGGCGTGCCGTCGCTCCAGCGAGCCTCCTCTCGCAGGGAGAATATGTACCTCCGGCCTCCGTCCAGCATCTCCCAGCTTTCAGCCACGTCGGGGACCACGCCGAGGTCCGAGCTCGCCTGCACCAATCCGCTGAGGAGCTGCTTGACGATGTCCAGGTCGTCGGCGGTTTTGGTGTGGGTGGGATCGAGGGTGATCCGGGTGTTCCAGCTCAGGCGGAGGGAATGAGGCGCGGGCGCCATCGAGCGCGCCGGTTGGCCCTCCGGCGTCCCTCGCCAGAGGGCAAAGGCCTCCGCATAGGCCTCCCGCGCGCGCCCAAAGGCCATCGCACTGTGGTAGGTGAGCCCCAGCTTCATCAGCGTTCGACCCGCCCGGTCATCCCCTTGCTCCTTCAGCAGCCCTATCGCCGGCCGGTAGGCGTCGATCGCTTCCTGGTAGGCGTGTACGCTCCGCGCCCGGTCTCCCGACTGGAGCAAGTAGTGGATTGCCTTTTCCGTCGCCTCCCCTTGACGAAAATGGCGCGCCAACTGGGGCGCAATCGCGTCCGTCTCGTCCCCATACAGCGCCTCCAGCGCCTCGCCAATCTCGCGGTGCAAGAGGCGCCGCTCTCCCGGCCCGAGATGATTGTAGAGATAGAGCTGGAACAACGAGTGGGCAAAGCGGTAGCGGGACATGCGCCTCATGCTGGTCTGGAGTTCTTGACCCTCGCGCACCAACCTGTGTCGCCGCACGAGTTCGCCGGACAGTTGGCGCAGCGTCCATCTCTTGGGCTCGCCACGCACCCGAGCCAGAACCTCGCCGGTAAAGAGTTCTCCCTCCACACAGGCGATGTTCAGTAGTTCCTGCAATTCGGGATCGAGTTGGTCGATGCGCTCCTGGATCACGGCCTCCACCCGCGCCGGGAGTTGCTCCCAATCCAACGTCTGTCCTTCGATCCACGCGCCATCCGCGTCCCGGCGCAGCTCGCCGCGGTCCTGCATGGCGCGCAGCAGCTCGATGGTGAACAGCGGATGACCGCGGGTGCGCTCCAAGAGGGCAACTCGAAACGGGCCACCCAACCGGTTGGTTTCGGCATCCAGGATCGCATCCACAAAGCTCGCTTCCTCGGCCGTGTCAACGCGATCCAGGTCCACCCACACATCCCCATAGCTGCGCTTGAACTCGCCGAGCGCCTTTGCCAGGGGGTGGCGTTCGCCGTCACGACCCGCTGCCACCTCCTCGGGGCGGTAGGCGCAGGCGATGAGGATCTCTCCCTCCGCCTCGGCGAGACGGCGGCCGAGATGGAACAAGAGGCTGACTGAAGCCGCATCCGCCCATTGGATGTCGTCCAGGATCAAGAGGAGCGGCCGGGTCCTCGCCACGGCTGACAGCACGCGCGCGACTTGCTGGTAGAGTTCACTCTGTCCCAGCTCCCTCGACGCGGTGAGGTCCCGGGAGAGCGCTTCCCGCAACCGCGGCAACCAGGGCGCGTGCTCCCCCCCGACGGCCGTCCCGCGGGCCAGGAGGTCTCGGCTCGAAACGAGGATATCCAGCAGATAGGCGCCGTGGTCCAGCAGGGTCTCGACGACCAGGGAGGAGGCGGCCCAGAGACGTTGGGCGTGATCCGGGGTGATGGCGCCGGCGTCCCACAGCCCTTCCACCTCCCCGGTGAGCATCGCCATCAGGTCGCGATAGGGGAGGTACGGGTCGCCCACACCGGCATAGGCGCTGCACCGGCCGCTGGCGACCAGCAGGTCCGGATGCCGCTCCATCGACTGCCGGGCAAAGGCCTCCAGCAGTGCGGTCTTGCCCTGACCAGGGCCGCCGGTGATAAACACAACCCGGCCGTCACCGGCCCGCGCCCCATTCAAGAACGCGTCCAATTGGGCCAATTCGGTCTCCCGGCCGACAAAGAGCGGCCGCTGGTGCGCGTGCCTGGGCTTTTCGTCGCTGAGAAAGGCGGGTAGCTGCGGTGGAAGGTCCAGCTCGCCGGCCTGGATCCGCTCGAACAGGGCGACCGTTTCGGCCGCGGGTTCCACCGCCAATTCCTCCCTCAGCGCCGTCTGGCAGAGTTCAAACTGCCGCAGCGCGGCGCCGCGCCGGCCCGTCCAGGCCAGGAAGCGCATGACCCCCCGGTGGGTACCTTCATCCCAGGGCGCCATCTGGAGCAGACGCTGGGCGTGGCGCAGCGCGTCGGTGTATTGACCGCGCCGGGCGTGCGCCTCGATGACCCGCCGCAGGACGGTTTCGGCGCAGGCACGCCACCGTTCTCGCTCACCCAACACCCAGTTCTCAAACTCGGGATTGTCGTCCAGGGCGAGGCCCTCGAGGAACTCACCGCCCAGCAGGTCGGCCGCCTCCCGCCAGCGTTCCCGGGCTTGGAGTTCGGCAAACTGGTCAAGATCGATGGTCAGGCTCGGCGAGGGGGTAAAGGCGACCGAATGGTGGTCGATGGTCCAGCAGTTGGGCAGCATGCGGGCCAAATTGTGCAGGTCGCGGCGCAGGTTGGCCCGCCCCCTGGAGGGGGGCTCGTCGGGCCAAAAGAGCGCCGCCAGGTGATCGCGGCCGACGGACGCCGCTCGGTGACGAGGTAGCCGAGCAACCCCACCGTGCGACGCGAGCGAAAGCGGGGGGCGGGACCGGCCGAACGCTCCTCCCCGGTGCGCTCGCTTTCCGGGCGCGGCCGCGGGAGTCGCTCTACGGTTGTTGGGCCCAAAAGCTGAAGACGGTGTCCCGCCTGTTGTGTCACGACATGCCTCGCGCCGAGTCGTCGTCGAACCCTTTTTCCCGTCTAGTGGACGTTTAGTGGACGCAGGTGGTGTAGGATGGCGTCATGTCCAGCCGTGCACATTATAGGCCAGGAGCGTTCAATGTGCAAGAGGTGCAGCAATTCACATTATGACAAGCAACCGTGTCATGGCGCGGAGCGGTAGCGACAAGGCGATCTCCCTGGACGGCGGGGGAGATTGCTTCGCTGGCGCTCGCAATGACAGGATGAGGGATGGTGCAGAAGGAGAACAGGCGCACATTATGACAAGCAAACGTGTCATTGCGCGGAGCGGTGGCGACAAAGCAATCTCCTGCACGGCGAGGGAGATTGCTTCAGGCTGGCGCTCGCAATGACAGGTGCATGCAGATGTGTCATTGCGCGAAGCGGTAGCGACGAACAATCTGCCGGCCGGTAAGGGGGGATTGCTAAGCTGGCCCTGGCAATAACAGGGATGAGTCTGGCTGCAACAGATGCCCAATACGGGCGACAGAGAAAGGAGGACCAGATGGGAAGGAGATTGGCTTTGGACGTGGCGCAGGTGTACAAGGTGTGGGACGAGTACGCGGCCCCTGCCACGCCGGGGACCTAAGGCGCTGGATGGACCTGTGGATCGATGACGGGCTGCAGATGGCGCCGGACGTTCCGCGGCGGGTCGGCAAGGAGGCGATTCGGGAGGGGATGATGCCCGGGTTCGATCTCTTTGACATGCGCAACATGATCATCCAGACGGAAGGAGGTCCGGATTCTGGGCGACCGGGCCTATTCCCACGGCACCTACACTTTTGATATGACGCCCAAGGCTGGGGGCGAGACGCTGGCCGTTTCGGGCAAGTTCCTGGACGTCCTGGTGAAACAGCCGGACGGCTCTTTGGAAGATCGCCATCGATTGCCACAACTATAACGGGCCCTCCGAATAGACGTGGTGTGACGAGGGAATGAGTAAGGAGGTGATGCCGCCGAGAACGAATTGCCCACAGTCTGGTTTTTCTGTCGGATTCCCATCCAATCCAAGGAGTAGACACTATGAAAGGAAGATACGTCAAGTATGGCGTCGTGACCCTGCTCCTGGTCCTGGTCCTGTCGGCCGGTTTCGCCTCGGCCGGGAGCGAGGACGGGGCCGGGCTCGACGCCCCCAGCGGCTACCTGTGCGTCGATTTGGATACCTACTCCGACGCCTACCTGATCATCTACAACAAGACGGCCAAGCCCAACTATTACAGCGTCACCGGCCGCGAGTACGGTGCCTTTGGAGACGACGCCCAGTTGGACGGCAGCATCCGCGTCGCGGCGGCGTCGCCTACATGGAGTGGACCGTCAACTCGGGAGCCCATCAACCCCGAGCCCTACCTGGGGCAGTGCGTCATGCAGCTCGACCTGCGCACGTGGACCGGGCCGATACAGTACTCCTGGCACTATAGCGGCTACCACGAAGGCAGCCGACCGGGAACGGTGGTGCCGTGCCCGGTCGTCATGGCCCCCGCCAGCGGCCCGACCGTCGGCGACAAAGGGAGGTGAAGCGATGAAAAGAACACTTTCCCGAACCGCCTGCTGACGACCCTCCTGTGTGGTCTCGCCCTGACGGCCGGCATGGTCTTTGCCCAGAACGACGTGGACGAGCCGGTCATCACCAGCGGCACCTGGTGCGCCAACGTCCCGCTGGTGCAAGACGAGGTCCTGGTTTGGAGCAACGTCGCCAGGCCCAACTATTATCTCGGTCGTCGGTTGGCGAGTATGGCTGCGGCGTCCGCACCCGCATCCAGGACGGAAGCATGTGGATCAACGGCAACACCGCCAACATCCAGTGGCTCACCAACGCGGACGACGGCCTGCCAGATCTGTCCAATGGAACGCCCAGATCGACCTGGGCGTCGGCACCGGACCCGTCCAGATGGCCTGCCATGACGATACCTACTGGACATCACCAACACCGTCCAGCCTTGTGCCTGCCCGGCCGAGATGCTCGACGCGACGGCCCGGATGCGACCCAGAAGTAAGGAGTGACGATCATGAAAACCAAGATTCGATTCACCGCATTGGCCCTCGTCCTCCTGGCCCTGGTGATGGCCGGGTTCGTCTCTGCCCAGGAGCGCGTGGCGCCAGAGGCGCCGGGCGGCGGCGCCGGCATCGACGCCACCAGCGGCGTCATGTGCCTGGATGCCAGGTGCGTGCAACGACGTCATCCTGGTGTACAACACCACCCACGAGCGTAACTATTTTAGCGTCACCGGTTGGGAGTATGGCTGCGGACACGGTCGACCGGTGCTCGACGGCGCCATCCGCGTAGCCGGTGGCGTGGCCTACATCGAGTTGACGATGCCGACTGTCATCGCCGTCCAACCGGATCTGCCAATGGAACGTCCAGCTCGCGCTGGGCGCGTGGACCGGCCCGTTCACGGTCGCCTGCCACGATGCGAGATAGTCCTTCCGGCGTCATGGGCCGGGTCGCCTGCCCCCTGGAGCGCTGGAGGCCCTCGGGGCGGACGAGCTGCTCGGAAAGTCGCCCATCTAGAACTCGGCAAGGGGGTGGGACCCTTGCCGGCAATTGCGTTAGGATGTGAATCAGGAGGACAACGATGAACAACAAGAAACGGAACATTGGCATCAGCGTCGGATTGGCCCTGCTGCTCGCCGTGGCGGCGACGATGGCCTGGGCCGAGGGCGGCGACGTGGTTTACCACGCCTGCGTCAACAACGGAAGTGGGACCATCTTTATCGTCGACCGGGCCGGAGGATTGCAGCCAGAACGAGACCTACGTCTCGTGGAATCAGGCGGACCGGCCGGAGAGTCGGGTCCGGTGGGACCGCAGGGGGAGGCGGGGGCGCAAGGACCGGCCCGGCCCGCGGGGCCGCTCAGGCCCGCCGGGAGAGGTCGGGAACGTGACGGTGCCGGTGCAGGTGATCGGGATCGAGGGGCCGCCGGGACCGGAGGGACCTCAGGGACCCGAGGGGCCGCCGGGAGCCGAGGGCACGGGACGCACCATCAACCTGACCATCAAACCGGCCAGATTTCCGGCATCACGGCGCAGGATTTCGAGGCGCTGTTCTCCGACGCGATGCTGAACACGGCGATCCTAGAGATTGGCGGCGTGTGCGATCAGATGCCGGCGGTGGTGATCAACGGCCCGGCTATGGAGATTCAGGTGGTGGAGGGGTACGACGACGCGGGGCGTCACCGACGATCACTCTGGAACGTAGATGGAGCTGCCGTTAGTGCTCGAGGTGCCGTCGGGACATCACTGTGAAGACGACGTTCAGCTATACTTTGACACCTATGACCCGGTTGATCACCCAAGGGCCATGAGCCTGATCGTATTTGACATCAGCGGCGCCGAGACCTTTCGCTGGAACCTTTACGAGTTTACGCCTGACGGCTACACGGCCGGGTTCGAAGGAACTCGCTTTACCTTTGTGCAGTCTCAGGCGCCGATCAGCGGCTCGAATCCCCGCTACCTGGGTCTGCAGCGCGGTGATAATAACGCGTTTATGTTCGGCACGGCCGATGCATACAACCCGGCTACCGACAAGGGGGTCGAGCTGCCGGTCAACGCCGGGTTGTATCCGGCCGTGGTGGAGCAGACGGACCGGCGACTGGTCCTGGAATACGACTATGCCGAAGGGGGTGGAATCTGGCAGTACGTGGCAGAGACCGCGCTGTATGGCACTGCGCCGTACGCAAAAAGCTCCTTTGGTGTCATCACCTATGACACGAACGTGGTTGAGATCGGGCGGGTGAACTATTTTGGGTGCTTCCCGGTCAAGTACGAGCATTTCGCCGGATTTGCCCAGGATATCCAGGGGAAGGAAAGGGTCACGATACATTGCGACTTTTCCGAGCCCGCGCAGTAGGGTCTGGCGGGCCACCGGCACGCGGCCGGCGGCGGAGGGCGAGGTTCGGCGGGGACAACCGGCCGGACCTCGCCCGACCCTCAAGCGCTGCTGGACGCGCTCAGTGACGCGGTAAGGGACCTGGAGGATGCCGGGACCATCAACCGGGGGCAGGCGAACGCGCTGATCTCCAAGATCGAGGCCGCCAATCGACAGCTCGATCGAGGGAACATCACGCCCACCGTGAACCTGTTGAACGCTCTGATCAACCAGGTGGAGGCGTTCATCCAGGCTGGAATCCTGTCACCGGCCGAGAGGCAGGAGCTCATCGATCTCGCCAATGAGGTAATCGGATTGCTCCAAGGGTGAGGGTGTCCGGGCAAACGGTGGATTTCCCGCTGAGCGGCCGGACAGCCGGCGAATCAATGTAATCGTGTTTCCCCCTTTGGGGAGAGCAGGGAGAAAACACCAAGCCCCCCGGTCCTGTGCAGGACCGGGGGGCTGCGCTTATCCGGGATGATGGACCAGCTTTTGGCCGCGGGCTACTTGAAGACCAGCGGCACGTAGACCTGGTACAGAGCTTCGGAGAGGCGGCCACCTCCCCAAAAACCCTTGGCCAGGATGATCTCACCCCCACTGTTGGCGACCAGTCCCACCACCGGCTGGCCCACCGTGGCCCGCAAGGCTACGCCCCCACTTGCGCTGGAATCTGAGGACCCGCCGCCCAGTACCCAGCGCGGCATCTCGACGGCGCCATCCGCCAGGACCACCCCGGCGGTTGCCAGTCGAGCCAGAAACCAGAATCACGATCTTTCTCTTCATCGCACACCTCCTCAGGGGCAGGAAAATCCATCGGTGCTGATGGTCGTGCCCCGGGTGACCAGCACACAAGTCACCGTGCCCGCCACCCCGTTGCCGACCAGCCGGGAGTTGCTGATGGTGACGGCACCACCGTCATCAGCGACGGAATTCGTTGCGCCCTCCAACACGCTCTGGGTCACGTTGGATGGGCCGTAGATATAACAAGGCCATAGTTGAGGCTGCTGCCATCCCTGCCCAGCGCGGTGACGTTTTCGGCTTCCAACCCCACGCCGTCGGCACCGCTAACGATGCCATAGGCCTCCTGGCCCCCGGTCCCGGCAAAGGAACTGTTGCGTATCACCGCCTCGCCATGCCAATTGTACAGGCCAGCGCTGCGGTAACTGCTGCCCTCGGCCAGCGCGAGCTGACGCTCTCGGCCTCCAGCCACGTACCGCTGTCAGCGTTGTAGATGCCACAGGCAATCATCCCACCACGCCCGGTGAAGGAGCCGCCGCGCAGCGTCGCCTCCGCCCCGTCCCGGTTGTGCAGGCCGTAGTTGTTGTCGCTGCCGTTCTCGGCCAGCGCGGCTGACGCCCTCGGCCTCCAGCGTCGTGCCGCTGTCATGTTGTCAGATGCCATAGGCGTCGATCCCCCCGCGCCCGGTGAAGGAGCCGCCGCGCAGCGTCGTCGCCGCGCCGTCGTCTTGTTGAGCAGGCCATAGTTGGCCGTCGCTGCCGTTCTCGCCCAGCGCGGTGACGCTCTCGGCCTTCAGCGTCGTGCCGATGCCCGCGTTGTAGATGCCCTTGGCGCAGGTCCCTCCCCGCCCGGTGAAGGAGCCGCCGCGCACGGTCGCCGCCGCACCACCGTCGTCGTTGTACAGGCCATAGGTGTCGATGCTGGCGTTCTCGCCCAGCGCGGTGACGCCTTCGGCCTCCAGCGTCGTGTTGCTGTCCGTATGTAGATGCCCCAGGCATTGTTCCCGCCGCGTCCGGTGAAGGAGCCGCCGCGCAGCGTCGCCGCCGCACCGCCGGAGTTGTACAGGCCGTAGTTGGCATCGCTTGCCGTCCTCGCCCAGACGCGGTGACGCTTTGGCCTCCAGCGTCGTGCTGCTCGTCCAGTTGTAGATGCCATAGGCCTGCTCGCCCCCGCGCCCGGTGAGGGAGCCGCCCCGCACCGTCGCCTGTGCATTGTTGACGTTCCACAGGCCGTGGTTGGCGCCGCTGCCGTTCTCGGCCAGCGCGGTGACGCTTTCGGCGTCCAGCGTCACGTTGAGCTCGTTGGAGAGGGCATAGTTGTCTCGCTCCCCCGCGCGCGGTGACGGCGGCGCCGCGCACCGTCAGCGCCGCGACCGTCGTAGTTGCCCAGGCCGTAGTTGTCGGCTGCCGTTCTCGGCCAACGCGGTGACGTCTTCGGCCGTCATCGTCGCATCCGTCCGAGTTTGCAACGCCCCCGGTCTGATTCCCCCCGCGCCCGGTGAAGATCGCCGCCGTGCAGCGTCGCCGCCGCACCGTCGTGTTGTCCAGGCCCGGTTGAGGTCGCTGCCGTTCTCGCCCAGCGCGGTGACGTTTTCGGCCTCCAGCGTCGTCCGAGGCTGCCCAGCGTTGATAGATGCCCCGGCTGTACTCTCCCCCGCGCCCGGTGAAGGAGCCGCCGCGCAGCGTCGACCGCCGCGCCCGTCGCCAGCTGGACCAGGCCGAGGTTGTCGCTGCTGCCGTTCTCGGCCAGCGCGGTGACCTGCTGCAGCGTGACGCCCGTGCCGCTGCCGCTCAGAACGATGGCAAGTTGTTCTCACCCGCTCCCTGCGCCCGCGCCGTCACGTCCGCCACCAGCGTGCGCGTCATCCCCGCTGTCGCCAGCAGGGCCGTGTTGACGTCGCCCGCGCCGCTGTTGCCCACCGTCAGGTCGCGCAGGCTGGTGTCGCTCGCCAGGAGCCAGCGTGGCCTCGTCGGGGGCCAGGCGCTGCTGCTGGCGGTGCTGCTGATGACCGTCGGCTTCCTGCCCGCTCCCTGCAGGTGGACGTAGGGCTTCATCGTCACCGTCTCCGCGTACACCCCCGGCGCCACCCACACCAGGTAGGGGTTGTCGGCTCGCGGCGTCGGTGATGCTGTCGATGGCCGCCTGCACGCTGGTATAGTCGCCGCCGCTCTTGGCGACGACGACCACGTTCTGGTAGTGGGTCCCCAGTTCGTCGGCGTGCAGGCCGTCCACCGTGTCGGCGTCCGCCGCCTCCTGGGCCTGCAGCGCGTAGGGCACGGCGGCGATGCGCGTGTCCGGCGTCAACTGGTCGAAGGGGCCGCCAGGTTGTCGCGCTGAACCAGACCCGCAGGTAGCGGTCGGGCTCGCTGAAGACGCTCCGCCGTCAGCGCCTGCGTCATCCCGCCCAGGGTCGTATCCCCCAGCAGGACGCTGAACAGGCCATCGCTCACGGCCAACTGCACGGCCGCGGTCGGCTGCCCCCGCTGACGCTGGTCCCATCGTTCGACCAGTAGGTGGTGGCGCCGGCCGCGTTGACCACGGCGAACTTGAAAAACCCAACGTTGTCGAACGGGGCACCATCCAGGGTCACGAACCCCTGGTAGCTGACCACGGTGGGCGCGCCCGCTCAGGGGGCTCGAGTTGGCCAGCGGGCCGGCGCCGGAAAGACCGGCAAACGTCAAGATGAGGAGTACGGTCACTTCCAACGCCACGACAATTGTCAACCTTCTCGTTTCGACCTCCTATATCTTCAGGTTGCGGCCAAGATAGCATGCATCCAAACGGCCAAGCCGGATGCTTTTTGACGAACCGCTTTTAGGATACATGACAGGCGTCCACTTTCCGTCCATTCGGCGGCGCGGCGCTCATCGGCCCGGCCCGCCACTGAAGGTGTAGCTGCTGACGCGGCCCGAGCCGGCGCCTACCGTGGATCGCTCAGACCTGCGTCTTTCACAAAGCGGGGTAAACTAGATATCCGGCGGGTTGCCGGATTCAGCCCGACCCGACGGCGGAGCCCACGCTCGCCCGTGGCAAGGAGCAATCAGCATGGGAAGATCAACAGAAGAGGATCCCAAAGAACCGGACAAGAAACCCCGAAAGGCGCCGAGCACGGGAGCTGTCCACGATGAGAAACTGCCTGGGCGCGGAATGCCAGCCGAAATAGAGGTGGCAACTGCTCTCAGGGAGCGGCGGCGACGCCTTTTGGAGCGGGACGCCCTGGGGCGGACGCCGCTCTTTACGCGTCGCAAGAGGGACGTGAAGCGCTGGTCAGGGAGATCATCTTTAGCTTTCGCGGGACCGGCCTGTTCCCGCCACGGCTAGCGCTGATCGCCACCGAGGATCATTCTGGCCTCACCGCGGCCGACCTGGCAGAACAGAACGGGCACGAGGCGATCGGACGACTGCTCCGGGGCGAGCAGGGCAGGATGGAGTTCTTTGAATGAGCCGCCCCACGCTGTGTCGTCGGGTGTGTCACAGCGGCCGGCCCAGGCAACCTCGGGGCGGGTTC
>CAVOHX010000015.1:0-61286 GCA_963695825.1 uncultured Chloroflexia bacterium | reverse complement strand
AGGGCCGCGAGACTGATTTTGGCATATCGTCGTGGCGCCGTTGATCCAGTATCACCCTCCAACCAGTCAAAGCCCGCTCCTTGATCGCAGGCTGGTCGCTCCATCACCCTGTTGGCCCGGTGGCCTTGTGCGATCGGGCGGTCACGGAGAGAAACCGCGAGGACGCCGACTCGAGGGGGGCGTCGTCTAATCGAGACCGCCAGTCCGTAAAGACTGTATCCCAACTGGACCGTTGCAGCACCACGCTGGCTGCTGGCATGACATCAGGCAACGTCCCGGAGACCTGATGCACTCTTCTACCCCGGTTGATGGTACATCCAGCCGACGACTAGGGGGTGTTCGAAGATCAAAATGGACGAAAAATGGTCAATTTATGGGCAAATCCTTGACATCTATCGGAAACTGTGGTATTATTTGGACAGTGGTGGATAACTAAACACCAAAGAAACCGAATACATGTTAGGAGGACCTAGAAATGTTCAAGTCAAAGTTTAGTTTACTAGTAGCAGTTATTGTGCTGATTAGTGCGGTGCCCCTCGCCTCGGCGAGTGGTCACAACACTATCGTGGACATTGCGGTTTCGGATGCGCGATTTGAAACCCTGGTTTCAGCCGTCCTGGCGACGAATTTTATCGGCGGGTGCGCTATCGGGCGGCCAATGGACCGTATTTGCGCCCACCGACGCAGCGTTTGCCAAGTTGGGGCTGAACCCCAACAACATCGCCACCGCCTTTTCCAAGGCAGAGTTGACTGACATCTTGCTGTATCACGCCATCCCGGGCAAGATCAATTCGGATAAGGCTCTGACGCTATTGGGCGACGTAGTGATGGCCAATGGCAAGAAGGCCGGCCTCAAGTTCTTTGCTGGTGACATCTATGTCAACGATGACGCCAAGGTGATCATCCCCGACATTGACGCAGCCAACGGCGTCATTCACGTGGTTGATACTGTCATTCTGGGGCCCTGGCCGCGGACCGAAGCTGCCCCGGCCGCTGGCGCGGCACCGGCGCCCGCCATGAGCAACACTATTGTGGACATTGCGGTAGCCGATGGTCGCTTCACGACCCTGGTGGCGGCCGTTCTGGCGACAGATCCGGCGGGTGCGCTCTCGAGCGGGGAGTGGACGGTCTTTGCTCCCACCGATGCTGCCTTTGCCAAGCTCGGTCTCAACGCAGACAACATCGCCAGTGCATTCAGCAAGGCCGAGTTGACCAACATACTACTGTACCACGCGCTGCGTGGTACAGTAAATCTGACAAAGCCCTCACGCTTTTGGGCGACGTGACGATGGCGAACGGTCAGAGGGCCGGCCTCAAATACTATGCCGGCAGCATCTATGTCAACGACGACGCCAAGGTTATCATCCCCGACGTCAACGCTTCAAACGGCGTGATCCACGTAGTTGACACCGTCATTCTCGGTCCCTGGCCCAAGTAAAGAGTCCAACAATCGACCGAGTAAACATAAAGCCCCGCCAGATCTGGCGGGGCTTTTGCTTATTTTGGCAAAACTCACACTCTCAGGCGAGCTTGTGGGTGTGGACAAAGGCGTCCAGAATCTCCTGGAGGTTCGGCCGGCCGATCTCTTGCAGGTTGTAATACACCCGGGTGGCCGGCTTGTTGATCTTGATGATGCGGCTCAGGTCGATGGGCGTGCCGATGACCACCGCATCAGCCTCGGTCGTTGTTGATCGTCGCCTCCAGGTCCCTGCAGCTGCTGTTCGCCGTACCCCATCGCCGGCAGCAGCACGCCGATGTCGGGGTAGATGCGAAAGGTCTCGGCCAACTTGCCCACCGCGTACGGCCGCGGATCCACCAAGCCGGCCGCGCCGAACTTCTGCGCCGCCACCACGCCGGCGCCGATCTTCATCCCGCCGTGGGTCAGCGTCGGGCCGTCCTCCACGACCAGCACCCGCTTGCCCTTGACCACCGACGGATCATCCATGTCCAGCGTCGATGCCGCGTCAACCACCGTCGCCTTCGGGTTCACCGGCGGCGATGTTCTTCCGCACCGTCTCGATCCCGGCGGAGTCGGCGCTGTCCATCTTGTTGATGACCACCACGTCGGCCATGCGCAGCGTCACCTCGCCCGGGTAATAGGTCAGCTCGTGACCGGGCCGGTGCGGGATCCACCACCGTGATCTGCAGGTCGGACTCGTAGAAGGAAAAGTCGTTGTTGCCGCCGTCCCACACAATCACGTCGCAGCCATCGGGGTCGTTCTCGGCCGCGCGCAGGATGGCCTCATAGTCCACGCCCGGCATAGATCACATTGCCGCGCACGACGTGCGGTTCGTACTCTTCCATCTCTTCGATGGTGCAGTTGTGCTTGTCCAGGTCCTCCAGCGTCGCAAACCGCTGCACCCTTTGCGCCACCAGGTCGCCGTAGGGCATCGGATGGCGCACCGCCACCACCTTGAGCCCCTTGGCCATCAGGATCTCGATCACCCGCCGCGACGTCTGGCTCTTGCCGCAACCGGTCCGCACCGCGCCCACCGAGACCACCGGCTTGACGCTCTTGAGCTGCGTGTCCTCGGGGCCCCAGCAGCACATAGCTGGCCCCCGCCGCCTGCCACGATTGCGCTATCGCCATCACGTGCTGGTACGAGACATCGCTGTAGGAAAAGGCGCACTCGTCCACGTCCAGGTCCTTGATCAGTTGGGGCAGGTCGTCCTCGGCATAGATGGGGATGCCCTCCGGATAGAGTTCGCCCCGCCAGCTCGGGCGGGTACCGCCGCCCCTCAATATCCGGGATCTGCGCCGCCGTAAAGGCCACCACCTTGTAGTCCTCGTTGTCCCGATAGTAGGTGTTAAAGTTGTGGAAATCGCGCCCGGCGGCGCCAATGATAATCACCCGACGTTTCTCCATCGAATTCCTCCAGACTCTTGCAAAGATCAACACGTTGTTCTTGCCCACCAGTTGCGGTAGCTCATAACCCCCGGATTTCGCCTCTACGGGATCGGCCGGGAGACACGGCAGGAAATGGATCCTTCCTGGTGGGAGAAATCCAGCAACTCGAGCAAGTGGCGATTTCGCAGATATAACGCCATTTCACCCTCCAGTCAGCAGAGTACTCGGCGGGTTTCCAAGGAAAATCGCTGGGAGAGTACGCATCTCGCTGTCGATTCGGCCATCTGCGAGCCTGTCACCGACACTTGAGAGTTCTCCGATCGCGTCAGAGGCGACATCGATCGATCCACCCCTCGTCCGCCGATCCATCACAATCCTGGAATGGAAACCGATCCAACTCGGCGCACCCACTGGGTGGCGTGGGACGGCCCGGGTCGTCCTGAATGTTCCACACTACTCGATCTAGCCGCCCAACAATCGACACGAATGGGGGAATCGAAAGAATGCAAGGGCGTGGCCGGCTGGGTCTCGGCGGTCCACACACAAGATGACCTAGACCAGACTATCCAAGCCTTTGGCGCCGCCTTGGACGATATGGCAGCGGATGGCATAATACGAATTGGTGTTTAGATCGATTGATTAGCATTAACCAGGAGGCAGAATCAAATGGTAGAAAAGATACGTGTGGTCCAGTACGGATGCGGCCCAATCGGCTGCGGGGCGGCGGCAAAGACCCTGGAGCGAAAGAACATCGAGATAGTGGGCGCTGTTGATATCGACCCCAACAAGGTGGGCAAAGACCTGGGGGAGATCATCGGCCTGGACAAACCGATCGGCGTGGTCATTTCCGATGACGCCGCGGCGGTTCTATCTCGGACCAGGCCCGACGCTGTGCTTCACACTACCAGATCTTCATTCGCAGCGGTATTTGACCAACTCGCCGAGATTGTCAAGGCGGGGGTCAACGTGGTCTCTACGACCGAGGAATTGGCCTATCCCTGGTGGTCAGCGCCTGAGCTGTCGGCCAAGCTGGACAAACTGGCCAAGGCGAATAACGTAACCGTGTTGGCGACCGGGGTAAATCCGGGATTCACCATGGACGCCTGGCCGTTGTTCATGACCGGCGTGTGCCAGGAGGTCAAGCACGTCCACGTCGCCCGAGTTCAGGACGCCTCGCCGCGACGGCTACCGTTCCAGATAAAGATCGGGGCCGGCCGCACGATGGACGAGTTCCAAAAGCTGGTAGACGCAGGTACGTTGCGCCACGTAGGTCTGACCGAGTCCATCGCCATGATCGCCGCCGGCCTCGGGTGGGAACTCGACGAGATCACCGACGAGATCATGCCCGTGGTGGCCGAGACCGCGGTGAGCAGCCAATACGTGTCGATCGAGCCGGGTCAGGGGGCCGGCGTCAAACAGATCGGCCGGGGTCTGTACCAAGGCAAGGAACTCATCAGCATGGATTTCCAGGCGTACATTGGGGCACCGGAATCCTACGACGCCGTCACCATCACCGGCACTCCCAACATGAATGTGGTCATCAAGGGCGGCACCCACGGCGACATTGCCACCGGATCCATCGCGGTGAACGCCATCCGGCGCGTGGTGGCAGCGCCGGCCGGTTTGCTGACCATGCTGGACCTACCCATCGTCACCTGCGACTTTGGACAATAATCTCTCGGCCGACGCACAAGCCATAGAGCAAACTGGGATTTAGGCAACTAGGGGCGGGTGCCTCTGATCACGGCTCTGGGGCTGTCCGGCCATGCTCGGACAGCCCCAGAGCATGTCATGAACTTTGGCCTGGAGATGATAGCCACCAGGCATGGAACGCCAAACCTATCCAAGTGATGTCACAGACAAAGAGTGGGCGTTTGTCGCCCGTGTCTGACCTTGATGACCAGAGAGGCGCCGCAACGTGTTCATAGCCTGCGCCTAGCGTTCAACGGCTTGCGCCGGATGGTTCGCGCAGGAGCTCCCTGGCGCTTGATACCCATTGACCTGCCACCGTGGGAGCCGCCCACTAACACGCCCAACGCTGGATCGCAGCGGGTCTGTTTGAAGCGCTGGTGCACGACTCGAGAGCGTTGTTGCGACTCGAAAAAGGGCAGATGGAACAACCCACAGCGGCGGTTTTTGACAGTGTACGTTGCAGGCCCAGTCCGGAGAGCGGCGAACGCGCCGGTTATGATGGTCTCGAGCGCAGGTCGTGCAAGTTCAAAACACGCTCCAAGGAGCATTTTTCGTTGGCAACTGAAAGCAAACTGAGATGGGTGTTGGGCCGGGGTGATTTGCTCGCCATCTTTGCCATGATTCTGACGACCAATTTCGCCAATGGAATCGCTCGAGCAACGTTCCCCCTCCATGCCGAGAGTCTGGGCGCCTCGCTCTCGATGATCGGCGCGCAAGGCGGGGTTGAAGGGCTCGTACGCATTCTCCTCTCGATGCCCTTTGGCCTCCTGTCGGATAGAATCGGCCGGCAGGTCGTGCTAGGCATCGGTCTATTCGCATTTCTTGCATCGTATACTCTCTACGCGCTGGTCCAGAATCCGGTCCACCTCTACCTCATCCGAATTCTGACCGGGGTGTCGGTGGCCTCTACTTATTTCATCGGCATTGCGTACGTCAGCGATATCGTCAAGACCGAGGATCAGGGGTTGGCCATCGGGATCTATACCGCCTGCATGGGCATTGGATGGACGGCCGGCTCAGTCGTCGGCGGCTGGGTGGCAGAGGCGGCGGGGTACAGCGCCAGCTTTGGGGTAGCAGCCATATCCATGTTGACGTCGTTCGCCTGTTTGTACCTCGGGCGCTCACCTCAATGGGAGGGAGCGCTCCAACCGGAGGCTCGAATGGGAGACCAACCCTTGACCAGGTCCAGAATCGGGTCGGTGCTCCGGAATCCGGGTATCTGGGCAACCTCTCTCAGTCACCTGGTCCTGGCGGCAGCCACCGAGGGGGCAGCGTTTGTCTTCTTTCCACTGTATGCTGCCTCCTTGGCTATCAGCCAAGGGCTCATCGGTTCCATGCTTTCGGTCCGTGCGCTCTTTTCTACGCTCGCCCGCCTTCCGGCCGGGTTGTTGGTCGCGCGATTTTCGAGCGGGCGACTCTTAAAGGCGGCCATAGTCCTCTCCCTGACTGCAATGGCTGCCGTCTCGCTCACCACATCACCGGTGATTCTGACCCTTCTACTCATAGGCGAGGGGATCGCCTTTGGGATCTGTTTGGCCAGTGGCGGCACAGCGATTGCCGAGCACTCGGCCGAGAGAACCCGGGGTACCGCCATGGGATTCTTTATCACCGCCGGCAGCGTTGGCGCTTTCATGGGGCCGTCGATCATGGGGCCAGCGGCCGAAGCCTGGGGCTTGAGCAGTGTCTTTTTGCTCGCCGCGCTGCTGCTGCTGGCGGGACTACTCGTGGTCGTGGTATTGTACGGCCGCGCCGGTCGGCTGGGCGCGACAAAGTTCTCGCCGTGATGTCAGCCCGGTAGCGCAACCATCTGGCACAAAGATGTCTATCTGTTCTGCTCTCGCATCTTGCCGAGTTGCCTCCATGCCAGGACATTGCACCGTTTTGCCCATTGCTCGTACAGTCGGGACAGCTCGGCAACGACCGTGGGGTGCTCGCCGGACAAATCGTGCATCTCGGTACGGTCGGATTCCATGTCGTAAAGCTCCCAGGTTCCCGGGTACTCACGCACCAGCTTCCAGCGGCCGCGTCGAACGGCGCGGTTGCCTTCGTGCTCCCAGTAGAGCACCGGTCGGTTGTGTGGCTGGTCCACAAAGGTCGGCGCCATGCTAAACCCCTCCAGCGGCTTGATCTCCCGACCGCCATAGGAGGCCGGGTACTCGACCCCCGCCACGTCCAGCAGGGTTGCCATGATGTCCGGCAACTGGGCCGGTTGATGGCGCAGCTCTCCCGGCGAGTTGATGCCGGCCGGCCAGTGCACGATGAACGGGGTGGCAATCCCACCCTCGTGCGCCCAGCGTTTGTACCGCCGGAAAGGAGCGTTAGAGAGGTTGGCCCACGGGATGCCATAGCTCGCATAGGTATCCTCGGGACCGGGGACGATATCCGGCCGGTTCCCAAACCGGACCGGTCGGCCGTCCCGTGTCGTCGCGGAGCAGATAGTGGTAGTCCCGATCCAGCGCACCAACGCCTCATCCATCTCTTCGGCGCACCCGCCGTTGTCGGCGAGAAAGACGATCAGCGTGTCCTTCCATTGACCGGTGTCCCGGAGCGCCTTCAAGATGCGGCCGATACCCTGGTCCATCCGGTCGATCTGCGCTGCATAGACCTCCATCCGCCGCGCTTGCCACCCCTTGTGCGCTTGATCGGCCCACGGCCCCACTTGGGGGTCCCGTTCGGTGAGCGCCCAACTCTCGTCGAGAATCCCGAGTTCGATCATGCGCTCCCGGCGCTGCTCTCTCAGCGCGTCCCAACCGGCATCGAATTGCCCCCGGTACCGGACGATGTCCTCTTTGTGGGCATGAAGCGGCCAATGGGGGGCCGTATAGGCCACGTACTGAAACAGCGGCTTGCCAGAGTCCTTGGCCGCGTGCTCGTGTATCTGTCGTACCGCGTGATCGGTGATCGCGTCCGTCAGGTAATAGTTGTCCCCTCGCGACTCGATGCGTTGGTTGTTGCTAGTCAGAGACCCTGGCTGGTAATAGTCGGCCGCCCCGTCGATGATCCCATAATAGTCTTCGAACCCCCGTTGGCGCGGCCAATTGTGTTTGGGTCCGTGAATGAACCGCGTCACGTGCCACTTGCCTGACATGGCCGTCGCGTAACCCCCCGCCTTTAGCGCCTCGGCGATCGTCACCGTGTCTGGGTTCAGGTCCCCCAGGTACCCGTCAACGCCGTCGTCCTCCATCATGTGACCCACATCGGCCTGGTGGGGATAGAGACCGGTGAGCAATGACGCCCGGGAGGGGCAGCAACGGGCAGTGTTGTAGAATTGGGTGTAACGCAGGCCGTTGGCCGCTAGCGAGTCGAGATGCGGCGTCTGTATCTCGCCGCCATAGCAGCCAAGGTCCGAATACCCCATGTCGTCATTCAGTATCAGGATGATGTTCGGGCTTGATTTTGCCAAGGGTTCTTCTCCTGGTGCACTTGACGCGGTCCTCTCGAAACCGCGGGTTCAACGGGTCCGATCGTTCTCTGCGCTCTCAAAGATGTCCAAACTCGGTCCCGAGCTCTGCCTTTATCGGCCGGGTGACGCGGTCTAACCGCTCGAGCGCCTCGGCCGGCAACCGCCCCTCGGCCGCGCTCACGTTGGCCTTCAGGCTCTCCAAACTCTGCGAACCGATCAGCACACAGGTCATGCCTGGAACGGCGATCGCCCACCGGATGGCGAGGTCGGCCGTCGTCCAGCCGCCTTCTTTTGCTATCTCTCGCACCTCTTTCAGCGCCCACGCCAACTTGGCTTCGACGCCCGGTCCGCCGTGCCGGGCCAACGGATTGCGCTGGCTGTCGAAATGGCGGGTGCGGGCGTAGCGGTCCGGAATCTCTTCAAGCGTGGCATACTGGTCCGTCAACAGCCCCTGCATCACGGTCATGTAACTCATCACACCGATCTGGGCTCGCCGACAATGGGGCAGCAATTCGAATTCGGCCGCCCGGCTGACCAGGTTGTAGATCACCTGATTCACGACGTACCGGCCGCCAATCCCCTTCAGCTCCTCCAGTCGCTTGACGCCGTAGTTGCTGACCCCCAGGTACCGGATCTTGCCCTCGCGCTGTAGCTGAAGCAGGGTCGCCACTGCATCCTGCAGGCGGGGGACGTCGCTGCCCTGGTCGTCGGCCGCGCCCACGGCGTCCTTGCCGGGCTGGGCAAACATCGGATAGGTTTGCGGATTGAGGGGCCAATGGACCATATAGATGTCGATCGTGTCAAGGTCGAGCCGCCGCAACGATCCCTCACAACTCGCTCGCAGCGCCTCCGGCCGCATGTGGGTCGGCCACACCTTGGAACCAATGACTATGCGATCTCGCGAAATCCCCCGTCAGCGCGCGGCCGAGATATTCCTCGCTGCGCCCCTCGTTGTAGATCTCGGCGGTGTCAAAATAGTTTACCCCCAGGTCAACCGCCTGGTGGACAAACCGAGTGACGTGAGCGGGGTCCGACTCGCCCCAATACTCCCCGCCTCCAAACTGCCAACAGCCCAGCCCCAACACCGAGAGATCCAGCCTACTGGTTCCGCAAGGCCGTCGATCCATCACACCTGCCCTCCTCATTGATCTGCAATCCAGCGATGCGGTAGCATGCTTGGGTCGCCAGCCCGGATTTGCGCAAGTCTTGATCCAAAAGGGATCGAGATGCTGGCTGCCAAGCAAGAGCAGCGAATGGTTTCAGCGCTCTTTGCGACGATCACACGCGAGTGTACCAGGTTCCCATTGTGAGGGTAGAGACAACACCGGCGTCTGTGCAGGCCGACATCCGCACTCATCCCGTAACACCGGCGCTCTCATATTTGCCAGCTGGATGGCCTGTGCACTTGCCGGCAGCCATGTTTTCAGGCATTCCACAGCGTCACTCCTCACTGCCTACAACCCGGCGTTGAACCTGTGCCCCTCGTCCAACATTGCTAGAAAGCGATCGAGCGGCACATAGTTGGCGATGCTGTTGCCGCTGCCCAGGACATAGCCCCCGGAGGGGGCGCAGGCCTCCAGAATCTGCCGCGTGCGTCGGCGCACCTGCGCCTCGGTGCCGGCCGCCAGCAGGTCAATGTCCACTCCGCCGATGGTCCCCACCCGCGACCCGTACTGGGCTACAAACCCTTCCACCGAGACAATGACGTCCTCGAACGAGTGCTTGGCGTCGATACCCACGTCGTCGATCAGGTCGTCCATGATCCCCTCCAGGTTACCGCACGAGTGTAGCACAAACGGCATCCCCTTACCGTGCGCGATCGCAGCCACCTCACGCTGGATGGGCAGGACATATTGGCGCAGGTGGCGAGGGGAGATAAGGGTGCCGGTCTTGAACCCCATGTCATCCCCCATCCACAGACCGATCACCCGGTCCATCTCGACCAGCGCCCGCGCGGCCGGCAGGATGATCTCGCGCAGGCGCGAACAGATCGCCCCGACCAGGTCGGGCTGATCGTACAGCGCCAGCGCGAGCGTCTCGTACCCCATCAGCCAGGAGAGCGGTTCATAGATCCCGCTGATCGCTCCCAGGATGCCCATCCCTTCCGGCAGACCTGGGCCATTAGTTCCACCGGAGTGAAATCGGCGTCCTCGGGGCGAGGCCAGGGATAAGCGTCGAAATTCCTCCCAGTTGGTGATCATACCCGCCTTTTCATCGACCCATTTGCGCTCGTCGTGGCGCAACTCGGCCGTGTCGTCGCCAGTCAGCAGCAACAACCCATTGAGACCCAGACCGGGCCTTGCCAGATGGCGTCATAGCCCAAGATATGCCAAAAGCGGACCGTCTGATCGATAGCGATCTCCCATTGCTCGCGGCCGGCCGGCGAGGTCCCTTCGAACAGGTACGGTTCGTCCAACGCCGCCGCGATCACCTTGCGGTCGGCGAACAACTCCAGAAACGGGACCCAGCCGGGGTCGCCGCGGCGGTAGATTGCGTCCAATAGGCGATTAGAGTCGGGTTCCGGTGTCCAAGGCCAATCGATCACTTGGTGTCTCCCATCTTTGGCCGCTCGGAAAAAGGATTCGGGGAGCCGGCCGTGTGCTCTTGGCAATCGATGACTGGCATTTGCTGGACACGCTCGTGGAGACGGTCAAATAGTAGAGTACGTGGGTGAAGCATCTTGATCTTCCTCTTTAGTGATGCGCCGGATGATCATCGGCCGGCGTGTGATCGTGATAGGTGCCGCCCTGGTGCAATTGGTTGTGCAGCCGCCGATGGGCGCCCGTCAGTACCAGCCGCATCCGCTTGTTGGCGCGCTCCTCGGCGCGCGTCCCCACCGTATCCATGAACGCCATCGCCCCTTCGATCTGCTCCAAGATGGTCACCGCGTCGGCGGCCGCAAAGCAGCTGCGTCCCCGGCACCGTCACCATCACCGGCGAACTGTGGGCGGCGATCATCTCCGGCTTGTCATGATAGTGGCCCCGCACCAACAACGCCAGCCACCCGCTGCGCTCCAGCCGAACCCGCCAGTGCCCCACGGCCCGGTCCGGCACCGGCCGCCACGCTCTCACGAATCTCCCCATTGACGATCAGTTCGACCCGGCTGATGGGCACCGTGACCGTGTCCACCTGCCAGTGGACGTCCACTGACCCGCCGCCGGCCGGCAGTTCCACCTGCCCCCCCATGGGTTGTCCGTCCACCGTGAACTCGAGCAGCGGGCCATAGGTGACAAAGGTCTCGCCGCGGCGCACCGCCTCCATCCACGCCGGGTAGGTAAAGGGTTCATCGAGCGGGATACGGGCGTAGGTGCGGATGGTTCCCACGGCCGTGTCGGCCGACATCTTGTCGGTGCCGCCGACCGCCGGCACCGGATAGCCGCAGTTCAGGTAGCGATACCAGTCCGCCAGCGAGTAGGGGTCGATGCCAAAGTAGAGATCACCCCAGGAGGTCATCTCTACCGCATCAGCCTCGCCCTCGACGATGGTCGCTGCGTTCTCGCAGCGGGGGTAGGGAAAGTGGGGCAGGACGACCAGACCGCCCTGCGCACGGCACTGCTGCGCCCACTCGGTCAGCAGGACCTCCACCGGGTCGCCCAGCGCGGACTCAGCCGGACCGCCGGTCGTCATGGGCACGATCATCCGCCCCTCGTAGCCCAGCAGCGAGATGTGCCCCAGGACATCCTGGCGGTTCTCGGTGCCCACCCGCACCAGGTACTCGCCGTCTCCCCCGGCCTCGCGCGACCCCCAGGTGGTGCGGCCGTCAAAATCCCCCACGTTGGTCATCAACTCGCCCCACTGGCTGGCCAGCAGGTTGACCACGTTGACCCCCTCGGCGGCCCCTTCCAGCAGCGCCGACTGGGGCGACAGGAAATGCACGTGGGTGTCGGCCGTCACCCAGCCCGCCTCTCGCCAGGGCAGCACCTTTTCGACCTCGACGATGATCTCGTCCGTCTCGGGCGTGATCTCGATCACCTGCCTCACCGGCCGGATCTCGAATCCCTTGCTCACCTCCAGGTAGACCCGGCCCAACGGCAATCGCACCGTCGTCTCGCCGGGGATGTAGGTGCAGGGATGGCGGCCGGCGTGGACGAAATCGACGCTGTAATCCTGGAACCAGGCGTCGTTGGGCAAACGATGGCGGTCGAGCGGCGGCAGGTACTCGCCCGCCTCGCCGTGCAGGTGCAGCTTGACCGCCACCGGCCGGTTGCTCCCCTTGTGCACCACCCTCAGGTCCACCTTGCGTGTTGCCGGCTCGACCCGAACCAACGGCGCACTGTCCGCCGAGCTTCCCACCTCGGCAACCGGCACCTGGCGGCCGTCCCCCAGGTGGAAGCAGGCGTCCGGGTGGGCCGTGTATTCGACCAGCACCTCGCGCTCCGAGATGTCGGGGACGGCGTTGTTGTAGCTCTCGGCCCACCCCGCCCGCGGGTAAAGCGGCCGCGGGACAGCCGAGATCACCTGTCCCAGGTCGAGCTGAATCTGGGCCAACAGGCCCCGCTCATCGACCCTCGGATCGAACGGTTCGCCCTCGGGCAAGCGCAGCACCGCCTTTTGACGAGCCTTCCCCAGCGCAACGGGTTGTGGGCCAGCGGCCGGTCGGTCGTCGAAATTGCCGACAGGATAATGGCGCCGAACGCCGGCTCCACCCGCAGTCCACAAATGGGAACCTCCGGGCGGGGATTCTCCCAGGCCCACAGCCAGTTGACCCAACGCAGGTCATAGTTCGAGCCAACCCGCGTCTGCGCCCCGCCCCAGTGGTCCGGTCTGACCTGGGCCGGGTCGACCGGGTGGGGGTCGAGGTGAGGCACCGCCTCCAGGCAATGATCGCCCCAGCGAGGGACGAAAACTGCCTATCTCGCGGCGACAGCGGATCGGAACCCGCACCTCCTCGCCGTCCGCGTACAGAAAGACGTAATCGGCCGCGTGTGCGCCCAGGTGTCCCTCGCCGCGCATGGGGGAGACAAATCCGCCCGGCCCGGGCTGCGGCAGGATGCGCTCCATAGTGTGCATCACCACCAGCCAACGCGCCTGGCGCGGCCTCCACTTGGCCGTCGCCGGCTTGTCCCGCACCAAAAGAACGTCCTCGATCTCCCAGGGGATGCCCCAGCAGACCGCGTCGCCGGTCGGCGCGTCGGCGACTGCCTCGATCATCTCGACCGGCGCGCCGGCCGAGGCCAACAAGCTCAACGGCATGCCTCCATCGAGGGTGAGCGTTTGGAAGTGGGGTGACGGAGGACCATAGCGGAATGTTGTCATCTCAAAGACTCCTATGCTAACAAAGAATTCTGGTTATCGATTCGCTCTGGTGCCCTGCTTTACTATTGCGGATCCTCATGTGGAAGCCAGTTGAGCAGGGCGGGCACGGACTGCATTGGGCATCACTGACCATTGCAGTACTTGAACCACTGGCGACCGACAGACCAGGATGGGGGCACTGTTGACGCTATCCCCACACGCGCAGGCCAAACCGGCTGAGGTAAACAGGTATATTCTGATAGAGCGAGTTCTCCTCCTCAATTTGTCGGATCATGGCGCGCTTGACATGCGAAATCGGGTCCGTCAGGATGGTCACCGAGCCCCCCTCGCCGCCAGCGCCATTGACCTTCCAACCCAGCGCGCCGTGCTGGCGCGCAATGTCGATGACCCGTTCGGCGTCGCGGCTGACCAGGTCCTGGTGCAAGCGCCGCTGCGCGTCAGTGTTGTCGATCATCGCCCGCCCCAACGCCGCGAAATCCCCGGCATAGACGGCGTCGCGCGACTGGCCCGGCCGTGGCGCGCAGGTCCGCCAACTCTTTGCAGTCCGGCCCAGCATCCTCCAGCGACCGGATGACCCGTTCGTGGACCTGCACTCGAATCGTGAGACCTTCCCAGAAAGATGAGCGCCAGCCGCCGTTCCAGCTCCCACCAGGTCGCATTCGACACGCGGATTGGGGAGACCGTGGCATACGGGTACTCGAACATCTCGATGTAGTTGATGCCGCCATAGGCCGAGCAGAGCTGATCCTGAATCCCAGACTGCTGCCCCAACATCTCCACCTCGATCGGCGTGCGCGGTGTAGGCCACCTCGTGGGCGCTCAGGCGCCCCGGCGTCAGCCGGTCCAGCGCCCCGACCAGCGCCACGGAGACGGCGGCCGACGTGCCGGTCGAGGCGCCGCTGGGCGCTTCCGAGTAGATCGTCACCTGGATGGCAATGTCCTTCGGGCACCCCCATCCGCTCGATCGCCGCTTCCAGCAGCGGATGTCGCGTCCAGCCCGGTTCGATCAGGGTGCACCACGTAGCGCTGCCCATAGTTCTCGGCATAGATCGTGATGCCGGTCCTCGGCCGCGCCGCGTGGGTACACCTCGATCTGCACCTCCACGTAGGGATAGACGCCGATGTTGAAGATCTTGCCGCGCCCGGCAAACCATGTGTCCGTCCAGCCCCCGTTGTCACAAATGCGAATCGGCGCGACGCTGTTGACGATGCGAAGCAGCGCCTTGGCTCCGCTGGCACTGACTGTTGATGCCATGTACGTCCTCTGAGCTTCAGGCAGATGGGTTCGCAGGGATCCTCATCCTTGAATGACCAGCCGCTACCACGTAAAGCGGCTGCACTGGTCAAAGTATACATGATTACGCTCTGAGATACATGCCTCAGAGAGTGTACTGCCAATAGCACCGAAATGGTATCCCCAACAGACCGGGCTCGCCAATGCTGACGCGGTGGATCCACCTTACTTAATGGCGGTTGGAGTATCGAACAAGCGCCTATCAAATGGCTGCCGAGGGTATGTGCTATTGGGAAACTTGTCTTTCCGGCAGCATTGTGGTACGATCGATATCGGATAGCGCATTTTCGACTCTATCCGATACCGATATTGGTGGTTGGCGTGATTGAATCAAGGCTGTTGACCCGGCTCGAAGAAAAAAAGGCGCGACTGGATAGCCTCCGGCCGCTACCGGCGGCCGCGGTACGGCGACTCGACGGGCAAATGGCGCTAGAGTGGATCTACAACTCGAATGCCATCGAGGGCAGCACACTCACGTTACGGGAAACGCAGCTCATCCTGGAAGCGGGGCTGACCATTGGCGGCAAGAGCTTGCGCGAGCACCTGGAGGTCATCAACCATCGTGACGCCATCGTTTACGTGGAATCGCTCATCTCGGATGCCACAACTGTCACGCCTTTCCACGTTCGCCAGATCCACCGGCTCGTTCTGACGCGCATCGACGCAGAGAATGCAGGTCAATACCGCAAGCTACCTGTGGTTATTGCCGGAACCGAACACCGGCCGCCCGAGGCCTGGCAGATACCTGCCGTTGCTGGATGATTGGGCAGGCTGGGTGAATGGAACAGCGTACTCGATGCACCCTGTCGAGCGCGCCGCTCTATCGCATCACCGACTGGTAACGATTCACCCGTTCATCGACGGCAACGGCCGCACCGCTCGCCTGGTTTTGAATCTGCTCCTGATGCAACAAGGCTACCCACCGACCATCATCATGCGAATCAACCGGCGACAATACTATCGCGTACTGGCCCGGGCCGACCAGGGGAACGAGGTTCCGCTGGTCAACATGATCGGTCGGGCCGTCGAGCGGAGTCTAACCTTGTACCTGGAAGCCTGCACGCCCAGCACTGATCCCCGGCCGCCGGAAGCTGAATGGATACCCTTGCGCCAGGCAGCCGCGGACGTGCCCTACAGCCAAGAGTATTTGAGCCTATTGGCGCGCCGCGGCCGACTGGAAGCGATCAAACGCGGTCGTGTCTGGTACACGACCCGGCGGGCGCTGAAAGCGTACATTGAATCTATCGAATGACCCCGCCGGATGCGCAGCGCGGCCTACTCTGGCTTGGGGTCGCGAACCACCTCCTGGAGCGTCATGCGCCGGAAGGACTCGGCGTGGGCGAAACCGACCCGCTTGCCCGCCTCGGCGCTCCACTCCCGAATTCGCGGTCCCGGATCCCACTCCCCCATCTGGCTGGCGTGTTGTCGCAACCCCTCAATCTTGAGCTCGACCGTGTCGCTGATGTCCACGTAAAAGTTGGCGTTGGCCCGGTCCGTGACCAGCACATAGTTCACCTTGTGCCCGTGCAACCCCTCCTGCAGCAAGTCCGGATAGAGCAGGTTCATCTCGGCCGCCGGAAAGACCGCCTCCAGCGCCGCCACCGCGGCCGCCCGGTGGTCCGGATGATTGATGTAGCTGTCGCCATAAAGAAAGGCGGCCGGGTCGCCACAGATGACGACCTGAGGGCGGTATTGGCGGATCAACCGCACCAGTTGCTTACGCAGTTCCAGAGAGGGTTGGAGCAAGCCATCGGGGTAGTTCAGGAACTCGACGGTCTCGACGCCCGCCACCCGGGCGGCTGCCACCTGCTCCGCTCGGCGGATTTCGGCCAACCGCTCGGCTGTCATTCCCTTCTCGTGACTACCGGCGTTACCATCGGTCAACACCACATAGACCACCTGGCAGCCCTGGCGGCTCCACTTGGCGGCCGTGCCAGCCGCGCTGAAATCGACGTCGTCGGGATGGGCAAAAATGGTCATCGCGCGTTCGGGAACCCAGTCGTTCATCTACTGACCTCCGCGGCGCCCAGCGCCACCGCAAGATCGTGCGGGGTCACCCCCGGCGAGTCGATCTCGTGCTGTTGATAAAAGTCGGCAATCCGCATCTCCACCTCTGATAGCGGGGTCCCAGTCAGGTAGCTTTCGAGCTCGAGTAGCTGGGACGCAGGATAGAAAAAGAAATCTCCCGAAAGCGTTACGGCCTCGATCACGCCATCGGCCGTCTCTACGGCGGCGCGGATCAGGCCGCCGGGCGCCTTGAAGAGGCGCTGCGTCACCTCGATCCCGGCCGCGACCTCGACCCCCCGCTGACCGGGTTTGGTCCGGCGGCGGGCCGGCCGTAACAGCCACTCGGCCGTCGTGTGGGTTCGAGCCAGCGCCGCCGCCTGCTTGCGCACAGAAGGAGACGGGGAGGCCGGCGTCAAGGGACCCAACAGGGTCTCGAAATTGCGCACCAGGGCGGATGACATCTCTTCCCAGCTCGGCAACTCGGTCAACTCGCGCATTAGCGTGGTCAGGTTCTCGCGCATGCTCTTGAACACCTTGTCGCGGAACTTGGCGTCGGGCACCCGCAAGACGCGAACCATGGTTTCATAGTCGAAATCGACGATCAGGTTCCCCACCAGGACCAGATAATCGCCCATCTCGGCCGCGCCGTTGCCCGATATCTTGCGTCCCTCGGCAGTGACGATGTCGTTGACCGGCTTGAAACTGGTTTCCACCCCCAGGTCGCGATACGTCCCCACCACCGGCGCCAGAAAGCGCCGATAGAATTCGATCTTGTCGCCCTGAACGAGTGGATTGTCCTTGTGAATGACCAATTGGTAAAAGAGCTGCTTGCCATCCAAAAAGACGGCCCCGCCCCCCACCTCGCGCCGGAAAACGGGTATCCCGTGTTGCCGGCAATAAGCCAGGTCCACTTCTTGCTCGGCGTCCTGATGGTAACCGATGCACACGTAAGGCTCGGCCGGGGCGAGCAGGATCAACCCCTCTTGGCCGACGCGCGGGAGGGCGTGGTAGATCAACTGCGAGTCGAGCCACGGGACGTGGCCCAGCGAGTACAGGTTCACAGCTATTTGTCGTACTTCTGCCGTTCGGCGGCGATGAATTCGGCAAACGCCGGATCTGCGGTGCTCATCAGGGTATCCAACTCGGCCGGGTCGTCGAGTTGGATCCTGACAAACCAGCCCTCCGCGTACGGGGATTGGTTGACCAGGGTGGGCTCCCACTCTAGCTCCTCATTTGCCTTGACGATCTTGCCGCTGAGGATTGCCTTGACCCGGCCGACCCACTTGCCCGATTCGAGGGACATAAAGGCGGCTCCCAACTCAATGGTCCGGCCGACCCGCGGCGCTTCGACAAAGACAATGTCGTTCGCCAGGGCCTGACCAAGGTCGGTCATGCCGATGACAACCGTATCTCCCTCCACGCGTGCCCAGTTATGGTCCCGGTCGAATAATAGGTCATCGGGGAATTCATACTGATCGATCTTCACGCTTTGCTCCTACTCTAATATCCATCGGCCGGCGCAGGCGACGCATCGGTCGCTGCGAACGTCAATTCTAGCATTCTAATGCTTGCCAAACCAGCTCGGTGATGTCCATGACCCGAACACGGACCCGATTCTTGCGGGCCGCCTCTGCCAGCGTGCGCTTGCACTGCTGGCAGGCCGACACGATCACCTCGGCGCCAACGTCCTGCGCCTGCTGCAGGCGGCGTTTTCCGACCGCGGCCGTCAGCTCGGAGTCAGCCATTTCGGCGTCGCCGCCTCCACCGCAGCAGAGGGACATCTCCCGATTGTCCGCCATCTCGACAAACTCGGACCTCCGGAATAGCCTGGATGATTCGACGCGGCGCGTCATAGATGCCAGACGTCCGGCCCAGGTCGCAGGGGTCGTGATAGGTAACGGTCTGGGCCAGACTCTGCAATTCGAGCTGCCCATATTCGACCAAGTCGAGCGAGTAGCTCAACAGCATGCAGCACTTGAAAGCTCAACGGCTCGCCCAGGATGCGGGGATACTCGTGGGTCCACACGTGATAACACGACGGGCAGGTGGTGACCAGGCGTCGGGCGCCAATCGCTCGCACTGCCTCCACGTTGTGGCGCGCCAGCTCCTCGACGGCCGGCCCCATGCCGGCGATCTGAAGCGGAAAGCCACAACACCATTCCTCCCCGCCCAGCGTCGTAAAGTCGTGACCCGCCTCGCTCCAGAATCTGCACGAAACTCTGCGGAATGCCAAAGACCCGTGGATACATGGCGCCAACGCAGCCCACAAAGTAGACCGTCTCGGCGCCAGATCTGGCATCCAGACCCGGACGGCACGCGCTCCATGTTTTCCGTCCACACCATGTCGGTTGGCGTTGTCCTCTCCCGAGATATTGTGCTGTCCCGTCACCCGCTCGCGCAAGAGATCAAAAGCCTGGGGGTACTCGTTCCAGGCCACCAATTGCTCCCGCATCGCGATCCACAGCGGGCGGGTGTCGATCCCCACCGGACAGACGTCGTGGCAGCGAGCGCACAGCGTGCACTGATACACACCCTGGCCAAAGTCTGCCAGTTCGTGGTCAGTGGCCGGCTGCACTCCAAAGAGACGCGCCAGCCAACCCAGGTGATCAGCCTTCCAAAAGCGTTTGGTCTGCGCGATCTTGTGGAGGGGGTGGATCGCCTCGCTGCGCGCCTCGAAAAAGGTCGGGCAGGCTCTCGATGCACTCACCGCACCGCGTGCACGCTTCCATCTCGAGCATCTGCCAGAGAGTAAAGCTCGCCAGATCGACGCGTCTCTCGCTCCTCTGCATGCTATTGATCCCAATCGCTCGTGTTCGGTCAACGCCAATCGAATCAGCCCATCACCGCGTGCCTCCGGCCGCCGGCTTGCGCCGTTCCTGCGCTCGTAGGGTGTTATAGGCCACCACGATGGGGCTCATCGCGACGTGGATGAAACGGCTAAAGGGCAGCAGGAACAGCAAGGCGGTCACACAGGCAAAGTGGAGCCAGAAAAAGAGATGGCGGCCAACCTGCCAGACGGCCGGCGCCAACTCTAGTTTGCCCAGCATCCAGGCCAGAGCATAACCGACAAAGCCCCACTGCGGCCCCCACGCGTCGAGCAGCGTCGCCGGGAACTTGGCCGGCGCCAGCATGGATGGATCAGGCGCAAAGTGACCGGCCGGGGTGGTATAGTCAGCGAGCAGACGAAACGTCTCGGTCGGAAAGCCGCTCGCCGCAATCAGCGCCAACAAGGCGATGACGACTGTGTCCATCGGCAGCGGTGCGCAACTGCGAGTCCCGCCGGAGATAGCGACGGTAGATCACCAACACCCATTCCGGCCGCGACCAGCAGGCCGAGCAGTTCGTTCAGCAGCGCCACCCACCAGACGTCGGCGTGAAAGAGATGACCCAATAGCGGGATGGAGGCGATCTCGTGGGGCTCCAGGCCAAACATCGGCAGGATTTCGACGACAAAGCCGGTCACCGTGGACATCAGACCCAGCAGGCCAGCCAGGAACCAAATACTGCCAGATGGGTCCACCAACGCCGCCGGCCGGTGCGATACAATCGACGCACACCCAGCCCCTCAACCGCCATCGCTTTGGCCAAGGACCAGGGTGCGCCGGCTCGAGATCAGGCGCAGGATCGAGCGGCCGGCGGCGCCCAGCTTGCGCCACCGCGAACGCATCGGCCGGCAGACCGGGGACCCTTGCCTTGAGCCAGGCAGAGATCACCCAGGCCAGCTCGACTGCAAAGAGGCCCAGCAGGGCCAAATGCACGACCCAGAAAACGGTCAGGCGCAGTTCGTCTTTCACCCCAATAAGAACCCGCTAATCGCCCGGCATCACCAGTTGGTCCCAGATGATCTGGGTAATGTCCATGATCTTGATGCGACTGCGCAGTTTGCTCCGAGTCTGCTGGAACTGGATCAGGCAGGCGGGGCAAGAGGTCATCAACACATCTGCGCCAATGGCCTGGGCCTCCTGGAGACGCTCCGTGCCCGCGCAATCCGATATGTCCGGAAAATCGTACCGGATGAGCGCCCCCGCGCCGCAACAGTAGCCGTTTCCACGGTTGCGCGGCATTTCGGTGACGGCTACTCCGGGGATGTGGTTTAACAGTGTGCGCGGGGCCTCATAGACCCCCAGCCAACGGCCGAGCGTGCAGGAATCATGATAAGTGATCGTGATCTTGGGCGACACCGGCTTGAATTTGATCCTGCCCTCTGTCGCCAGGTGCGCAACCAGCTCGAGGAGGTGCATGGGTTCGAACGGAAGGGCCTTTTTCAGGACCTCCGGCGCGTCGTGCTTGAAGGTCTTGAGACAGCCGGGGCAGTTAAAGACAACCCGCTTGACGCCCAGTTCCACGTATTGGGAGATGGTGTTCGCCAGCGATTCCCGCGCCTTTTCGGTCTCACCGGCCGCCAGGTACGGGTGTCCGCAGCACCACTCGTCGCTGAGCAGGGTATAGTCAACGCCAAGCCGTTCCAGGGCGCCCACTGTATCCACCGCCATGTTCTGCCGTACGTACGCCGAGCTGCAGCCGATAAAGACGGCCGTCTCGGCCGGTACGTCCACCCGGCCGCGGTCACTCAGCCAGGCGAGCCGCTCCTCATGGGGCGCCTTGTACACGTTGTGGACCTCATCCAGACCCGATTCCCCCTCCAGGCCGGCTTTTAGCCTCGGTGGGACGAGTCCCAACTCGGCCAGGTCTTCTTTTAGCGCAGCAAACATGCCCGTGGTGTCCAGGTATTTAAAGCAATCCTGGGCGCAGGCGCGACATTCGGTGCAGGCGAATACGCGCTCGGCAAGGTCCATGTCATAGTCGATAACACCATCCACCAAGGCACGGGCAATGTTGTACTTGCCACGGGCTGCATAGGACTCGTAAAGGCCGCCCTCAAACGCGGGACACTTGTGGACCTGCCCCACGGTGGAGAAATCGAGGCACTGTCCACAACGGTTGCACTGGTACACCTGGTTCTTGAGTTTGTCGATCTGGCGTTCGTTCATTTTTCGCGCTTCTTTCTCTGCGCTAGGCATAGCTTTTCTCTGGGTAAAGGTACATCACGCCTGGATTCAGGATATAGTTCGGGTCCAGGGAGCCTTTGAGATGTTTCATGAGGCCAAAACTGGCCCCCATCTTGGTCATCACCTCAGGTGCGATGGCTTGCAGAATGCCCCCCGGCGACATGTACCGTTTGCACAGCTCATCCGTGTAGCGCGAGCGCAGAGCCAAACCGTATTTCCACGATTCGTCCTCCAGCTCGGGGTAGAGCGTGTCGATCCAGATAAAGGCAGCATTGTTGGAAAAGTAGACGTCGTAGCACTTGACCCGGATGTCGTACCTGGCAAACTCGTCGGCGTGCTCGATGGCGTCGTTCCTCAGAAACGCGATGGCGTCCTTGACCTTTTCGGTGGGCATGAAACCAGCCACCTCGGGACACATGAACGGGCGGTTGCCATAGTAATGGCTGGGCGGGGTGTTGCGCAGCCAGGAATACATGTGTCCTTCCCAATACAGGCGCGTCGCGTTGCTGTCCAGCGGAGTGCCGCCAAAGGACTCGCATATCGCCTCCGCCACCCTCAGCCGTTCCTCTGACGCCACCCGCGTATCGCGCACGACAATGTGCAAAAAGGCATCGTGCACCTCATAACCGCTGGGCTTGGGGCCGCCAAACAGGCCGACCATGTGGGTAGCCGCGTCTTGACGCTGAATCGCCTTGGCGGCGTCCACCGCTTGCTCGAATCGGTCAAAACCATAAAAGGCAAACAACTCGCGATCCGGCACCCGCCGGATGCGGAAGAACACTTTGGTGATGACCCCATAAGCGCCGTACGAGCCGACAAACAAGCCGGTCATGTCTGGACCGTTGGCATAGCGCTCAAAGTGCAGATTGCCCGCCGCCTCGTTGGATCCACTGCCTGTGTGGATAATCTCGCCGTTGGGCAACACCACTTCCAGTCCAATGACGTGGTTTCCGGTCATGCCGTATTCGGCCAGGGCGTGGGGAACCGCGTCATACGCCACCGAACCGCCGATGGTGCACGAGAACATGCCGCCAGGGCCCGGCACTGCCAATTCCCAACCCCGTTTGTTCAACTCGACGTCCACCGCATGCCACACCGCGCCGGGTTCCACGGCCACGACCTTGTTGTCAAGGTCCACCTGGATGATCTTGTTCATCAGGTCCAGCGCCATCAGGATGCAGCCTTTTTGAATCCCGAGGCCGATAAAGGTGGTGGAACGCCCCCAGATGAACACCGGGGTCCGATTCTCGTTAGCCACCTTGAGGACGGCCGCCACCTCTTCGGTGCAAGTCGGCCGAACGACATAGCCGGGGATTCCGCCCGGGCTGGGGCCGGCATCGCGAGTGTAGCAGATACGATCCGGCAGCTTGTCTGAGACGCGCTCTGGCGCACACGCGTCGATCAACTGTTGGTGTAGATTGCTCATTCAGGTTTGCTCCGTTGAGAGTTAGATTTGATGTCGGTTGGGTAAAGCTCACTCGTCAAGCTACGTTGGCGCAGTCCAGCGCCCCATTCCTGCGCCAGATCCAGAATCTCATCCTCATCCATGGTCACCAACTCGCGGTCACGCATCACGACCCGGCCGTTGATGATAGTCGTCTGCACATCGGATCCCTTGGCGCAATAGACCAGGCTGTTGATGATGTTGTGGACCGGCACCAGGTGCGGCTGGCGCAGATTCACGATCGCCAGATCAGCCAGGCGCCCGGGGTCAATGGTGCCGGCGTCGATGTTGGCCGCCTTGGCGCCGTTCTCGGTCGCCATGCGAAACACATCGACGGCCGAGATGATCGACGGATCAGCCGCCTTGGCCTTTTGCAGCAACGCCGCACAACGCATCTCTTCAAACATGTCGAGGAGGTCATTGGAGGCGCATGCCATCAGTTGCCAGCGCCACCTGGATGCCCCGGCGCAGCATGTCGGCTACCGGTGCAATGCCGCTGCCCAACTTCATGTTGCTCTTGGGGTTGTGGACCGGGATAACTTGGCGCTCCTGGATCAGGTCAAGATCGGCCCATCTACATGAACACAGTGTACGGCCGTCAGGCGATGATCCACCAGGCCAAAGCGATCCAGGTACTGCAACGGCGTCGTGCCCGCGTGCTCGGCGACATAGCCCATTTCATAGCGGGTCTCGGCCACGTGGATCTGCACCCTCAGATCCAGACGGTCTCGCTGCCGGCAAGTCCAGTGCAGCAGATCAGGGCTGGCGAGAAAGGGCGTGGACGGAGCCAGCACCACCTGTAGCAGTGGATCCCCCGTCGGCGCTCCATGCCACCGGTCTGCGTACTCGAGCGCCGCTTGACGAGCCATCTCGGGCGATCGGCGCAGCTTGTCCGGAAGCCACTGATCGAGCAGGGTGATCGCCCCGATGCCGCGAAAGCCAATGTCGAGCCACGCCTGAAAGACCGCATCCATGGTCATGTCCATGTTGATGCAGCAGGTGGTCCCCGATTTGATCATCTCCAGCGCGCTGACCAGGGTCCAGTATCGTCCCAGGCGCTCATCGTTAGCGATCCAGTGATCGGTGTGAATCACGTCGGCGGCCGGGAAAAGGACCTGGTCGCACCACTCTACCAGCGGGACGTCGTCGTTCAGCCCCTTGAGAAAGTTCTGATACAGGTGGGTGTGGGCATTGACCAGGCCGGGGATGACGGCGCAGTGCGAGGCGTCGATGACCTCCCAATCCGCCTCGCCCGCATAGCAGCCTATCCCGGCAATGCGGTTGTTCTCAACCAGCACATCGCATTTCTCTTGAACCCGATCGGCCGCCCGCACGACGTAGGCTGCGTTCTTGATGAGAATTGTCATGACGGTTCGTTCACCATCCGTGCGAAACCCGGCGCTTCCAATTCAGGACCCAATAGCAGAGCCCGCCACCAGGGTAGAATCACAGTCTCGGACCTGGCTAGGCGCGCAGACGCTCGCCCGCTGGATCGTACATCGAGCGCTGGCTCACGGCAGCGGGGTGGGTGTTCCCCTCAGCATCTAGCACCTCGACTGGAACGCCAGGACGCGCCAGAGCAATGGGCAGATAGGCCAGCGTGATCGCTTTGCCGATCGTATAACCAAAGGCAGCGCTGGTGGTAATGCCAACCCCCTCGCCCTTGTGGAGCACGACGTCGCCGGTAGGCGGCACATAGTTATCCTCGATCGCCGCGGTCACCAGCTTGTCGGAAAAGCCAGCCTGTCGGCGGGCGACCAGCGCGTCTCGCCCGATGAAATCCCCCTTGTCGAGCTTGACCGTCCAACCGAGGCCGATCTCATAGGGGGTGCGGCCGCCGGCAAAGTCGAACCGCATAATGTAGCCCTTTTCGATGCGCAGGCCAAAAGCAGCCACCATCCCGACCGGCGCCAGGCCGTATTTCTCGCCGGCGCTCGTCAAGGCGGACCAAAGGTCGTGGGCGTGTTCGGCCGGGATCAAGACCTCATAGCCCAACTCCCCCGTATAACCGGTGCGAGAGATGTAGGCTCGAATGCCCGCCAGGTGCGCTGGCATCGCGCACATGTATCGCAGGCTGCTCAGATCGGAGTCGGTCAACTCACTTAACAGCGCCCGCGAATTGGGTCCCTGGAGGGCCAGCAGACCATAACCGGGAGAAGCGTCAAACACGCAGGCGTTCTTTCCCCGACTGTGCTCCAGCAGTAACTCGTATTCCGGGCGCGCGTTGGCGGCGTTGCTCCCCCAGGCGGTCATCAGCATGTAATGATCGGACCCCATCCGGTAGACAGTGATATCAGAGATGATGCCGCCGTCCTCGTTCAGCATGGTGGTGTACAACACCCGGTCAACCGGCATGCTGGAAGCGTCGTTGACGATGAGCTTTTGTACCACCTCCAAGGCGTCAGGCCCTTGAATCTCAAACTCGCCCGTCGTGGACCAGTCGAGCAGCCCTACCCGCTCGCGCACCGTCAGGTGCTCCTCTTGGGCCGAGGTGAACAGGTTAGGCACCTCCCAACCCTGAATTCCGGCCCAGGCAGGATTGTAAGCCGCAATATCCTGGAAAAAGGGAGATCGTTTCATGGCAATGGTCCTCCAAGTCGAATAGACTAAAAGATGGCTGGCGTCATGGCAGAGACAAAAACGGCCGGCTCGTCGCCCGAGACAACCATGCTGGTCAGGTTGGAGCCTTCAAAATAGATGCTGTCACCCGCCTCGAGCAGATACTCATTCCCATTGAGTTTGACGAGCAACGCCCCCTCCAAGACCAGGATGCACTCCTCGGTCGGCTGCGTTAGCGGCTGTGCGATGTTCCGCTTGCCGGGTGGGACGCGGGTCAGGAACATCTCGATCTTGCGGTTGAGATCCGGCGTCAGCAGCTCGATGGTGGATTGGGAGCCGGGCACCATCAGCTTCTTGCGTTGGTCACGGCGGACGACTGGATTCGGTTCCTCTGCCTCGACCAGAAAGTTGAGCATAGGCACGCCCAGCGCGTCGGCTATCTTGCGCAGGGATTTGATCGAAGGGTCGGCGAGGTCGCGCTCGATCTGGCTGAGAAAACTGGCGGTCAGATCGACCTTTTTCGCCAGGTCCCGCAAACTCAGCCCCAGCTCTGTGCGCCGCGCGTGAATTCTTTCGCCAATCATGCCTCCCCCTTTGCCTACTCTAACACCGCGCCGACAAATGCTCTTTGGCCGCGCACAAAGCTGTGAACATCCAATCGTCTCCGATCCGCCAATTGCACCTCGTCCAGCACAAGCAACCCATCTCCAGTGACCACGGCAATACCTGCACCTGAACTCAAATGCACAACTGTCCCCGGCCGAACGCTCTCCTTCTCGTTTGCGAGCGCCGTGGCTCGATGCAAGAGCAGCCTTGACCCTTCGTAGAAACAAAAGGTGCCGGGCCAGGGAGAGTAGGCGCGACAGCGGCAGGCGATCTGTTGGGCGGAATCCCTCCAGTCGATGCGCCCCTGGTCCTTGACGAGGCGGCCGATCCAGGTGGCCTGCGAGTGGTCCTGAGGTTGGGGGTTGATCTCCCCAGCCGCCCAGCCCGACAGCGCGTCTGCCATCAAGAGCGCCCCGAGCGGGGCCAGTTTCGCCATCATGGAGCCGGCCGTGTCTTGTTGACCCATCGGCACCGCCGCCTGGGCCAGCAGGTCTCCGGCATCCACTTGTTCCTCGACAAAATGCACTGAAAGCCCAACATAGGTATCGCCTGCCAGAATGGCGCTGACCAGCGGCGCCGCACCTCGATGGCGTGGCAGCAGCGATGGGTGCAGGTTGAGCGACCGTTTCGGAGGCAGGTCAGACACTTCTGTCGGAATCCACTGACCGTAGGCTACCACAGCGCCTACATCGGGTCTGAGAGCGCGGAGGGTCTCCTGGATTCTGCTCTCTCGAAGCGTGGCAGGCTGTAACACCCGCAGGTTCAATTCCTCAGCGGCCGTTTTGACCGGGGGAGGGGTCAGTTTCAGTCCCCGCCCGGCCGGTTTGTCTGGCTGGGTCACGACACCCACCACCTCGAAGCGAGGGTCGCGCGCCAACAGTTGCAGGGTGGGCACGCTCAAGTCAGGGGTGCCCAGGAACAGGACACGTATGGCCAATCTCGGAGCTCCTCACCGCGCATGCCCATCAGTTTAGCACAACCGCCAGTTGCTGTCAACTAGGGTTTAACGGCGTGTGGAGGTACTTATCAGAACTGCGCGGGCGCCAGAAAAGCGGGCGCTCGGTCGAGGGCTGTGATCAGGTGACGTTCAGGGATCATCAGCCCCGGCCGATCACCCCCAGAGTCGGTCCGCGGCCCAGGCCACCCGCTTGCGAATGGCCTCCTCGTCCTTGTCTAGCACCTCACCCTTCCAGAGCAGCCAACGGCCAGCGCCCATGACGCCGTACAGATCCCCAGGGCTGCGCCAGAGCAGCAACTGATCGGCCGCGTTGTGCGGGGCCAACGGCGTCGGCAAGTCGGCCTTGATCAGCAGCAAATCGGCCTGGCTGCCCGGGGCGAGGGTACCCAGGTCGTCAAAGCCAAGCGCTCGGGCGCCGTTCTGTGTCGCCATGGTCCATACGGCGGCCGCCGGCATGGTGGTGGGATCGAGGAGCCGGGCCTTGGGCATGAGGGCCGCCGCCCGCATCGCCTCGAAAAAGTTGTTGACATAGCCATCCGTGCCCAGGGCCAGGTGAACGCCGGCGGCGAGCATCTCGGGAACCGGGGCAAAGCCGCCCCCCACCTCGCAGTTGGAGAGCGGCTGATGGGAGACGTGCACCCCGCGCCGGGCCAGGATGCCGATCTCCTCGTCATCCACCTGGACACACTGGGAGGCCAACACGTGGGGGCCCAGCAGGTTCATGCTGTCATAGGCGGCAACAGTGCGCAGGCCATAGTGCTCCAGGCAATAGGCTGGCTCGTAGGTCCCTTCCGACAGGTGCATGTGAACGCGCACATTCCGGTCGGCGGCCAAATCAAAGGCACGACGGATAAAATCGGCCGAACAGGTAAAGGTGGTGTGAAGGCAGACCATCCCCGAGACCAGGTCATTGCGCGCCCGGCAGGCGTCGATGAATTCCACGTTCTCGCGCAAACCCAATTCGCCGTTCTCGTCGCTCACCCGCTGGGTCGCCTCAAAGGAGAGGACGCCGCGCAGACCCCAGCGGCGCACCACCTCTGCCTCTACCTCCAAGACGCCGGGCAGGGCAAAAGGCGCCTCCAGGCAATCGTAAAAGGTGGTGACCCCGGATCGGACCATCTCCAGGCAAGCCCAGTCGACGGCCGCGGCGATCAGTTCGCGGGACAGCCGATCCTCTACCCGGGGCCACCAGAAATCCTCCAGGAAGGGCCAGAACCCGGTCGGGGCCGCCTCCAGCGGGATGCCGTGGGCCAGCACACCGTACATGTGGTGGTGAGCATTGGTAAAGGAAGGGGTAATGACACAGTCGCCTGCGTCAACGACTTGCGCATCCGGGAATCCCGCGACCAACTCCTGGTGAGGACCAACCGCAAGAATCCGGCCTCCAGCGACCGCTACCCCACAGCCGGGCAGTGGCGGCACGGCCGTGTCCGCCCACAACATCTGTCCGAGAATCAGTACGGTTGGATTGGTTTGAGATGGTTCCATACAATCACCCCTCTAGCCGCCCGAGATGGCTGGGAACAGCCTGACCTCGTCGCCGTCATCAAGGGCGGGAGAACCCCTACCGGGAAACACAAGCTGTTGGTTGATCAAGACAACCAGGTGCAGCGAAATCGCGCCATCTGGAGAGAGAAGCATGTCCGAGAGACCCGGCCTGTGTCGGCCGGCCACATGCCGAACCGCCTCGCAAACCGTCGTACCTGGTGGCAGTTCGAGGCGCTCGGATTCAAAACCCGCGCGGTGACGGAGCGCATTGTGGTAATGGACAGTCACGGTGATCACCGGGCCGCTCCCCTCCCCAACCCCGACCGGCCGCCCCTGCGCCCTAAACGAGCGCCCGGCCGCCATCGATCAAGTAGACCGAGCCGGTGACAAAATCGTTCTCGGTTAAAAAGATAACGGTCCGGGCCACGTCCTCCGGGGTGCCAACTCGCTTGAGCAACGAATTCTCGACGGCCCACTGTCGTTTGGCGTCGGTCGCGCCGTCGGGCAACAAGATGGTGCCGGGGGCGATGGCGTTCACTCGCACGTGAGGCGCCAGATTCGGCCGCCATGACTCGGGTCAAGGCTTCCAGCCCGGCCTTGCTGGCCGAGTGATCGGCGAACCGGGGCCAGGTCTGGTGGGCCGAGAGATCAGAGATATTGACAATGTGACCGGACTCTTGCCGCAGCATGTGGGGCGCGACCGCCTGGGCACAGAGAAACGGGCCCGTCAGGTTGGCGCCGATGGATGTCTCCCACTGTTGGCGGGTGATTTCCAGAAACGGGGCTGACTGCCACACCGAGGCATTGTTGACCAGGATGTCCACCCGCCCCAAGCGCTCGATGACCTGCTCGACGACCGCTTTGGGCTCATCCCACTCGAGGACATCCAGACAGAGCGCCATCCCTTCCACACCGTGGGCCCGGATACCTTCCAGCGTTTCACGCGGATCGCCGCTGCGGTAGGTAAACGCAACGTGGGCGCCCTTTTCCGCCAGGGCCAGGGCAACGACCTGTCCGACGCGCCGGGCGCCGCCGGTGACGATGGCAACTCGATTTGCGATCTCCACAGATTGATCTCCTAGATTTTCAGATTGACATTGGCCCGGCGCAGCAGGTTCTTGGCCGCCTCTCGACACGTTTCGAGCAGAGCCGCTTCGTCCAGGAACACAACCCGGCCGGCATCCAACAAGATTCGGCCGTCAACGATGACCGTGTGCACGTCAGGGCCGGTGGCATTGAACACCAGCGCGCTGTCGGCCCGGTGCACCGGCATGCAGCGAACGTTGTTGAGGTTGACGAGGGTGAGATCGGCCGTGGCGCCCACCTCGATGTGGCCCAGGTCGTCCCGGCCGAAAAGGCGAGCGCCATTGACCGTTGCCATGCGCAGGACATCAAGAGGTAGCAAGACATTGGCATCCCCGGTACTCACCTTGGCCAGGAGCGCCGTCACTTTGAGCGCCTCCAGCATGTCCTGCGAGTTCTCCGAGCCGGGGCCGTCGGTAGCCAGAGCGACCGAGATGCCCCGGTCGAGCATCTTGCGCACCGGCGCTATCCCCGAGGCCAGATACATGTTGCTGACCGGGCAGTGCACGACCCGTGCGCCGCTCCCGGCGATGAGGTCCAGTTCGGCATCGTTAACCCAGACGGTGTGCACCAGGTGCATGTCTGGCCCAAGGACGCCCAACGCGTGGAGCCACTCGACGTGCCGCAGCCCGCTGCGCTGGTGCAGCATATCGATCTCGTCCTGGGTCTCGGCGACGTGGAGGTGGGTGGGCAAGCCCCATTCGCGGGCCAGGGCCACTGTGCGGCGCATCGTCCCATCTGCGCATCGCCAGGGCGCCAGAGGACCAAAGCCGACGGTGATGCGGCCGTCAGCGGACCCATGCCAACGCTCTCGCAACTGGGCCACTTCTTCGATGATATCATCTGGCGACTCGCAGGTGTCTCCCAGATCGACCCACCCCCTCGCCAATAACATCCGCAGACCAACTTGTTCGGCCGCTCGGCGGCCGCATCGACGTGCGCAGGCGAATGGGTGATCTTGTGATGCTGCACGACGGCGGTCACGCCACAGCGCAGGTTCTCCACCAGGCCCAACAGACTTGCCAGCCGCATATCCTCGGGCGTGATGGCTGCCTGGATGGGCCACATGATCCACTTTAGCCAGGCGAGCAAGGGTTTGTCGTCTGCCAGACCGCGCACAAAAGTCTGAGAGAGGTGAGTGTGTCCGTTCACGAGGCCCGGCAGAACCGCCATGTGGGTGGCATCAATAACCCGTTCTGCTCGCGCAGCCAAGTCCTCTGGCGGCAAACCGCTGCCGACCGCACCTATGCGATCGCCATCGATCCACACCCAACCAGGCGCGTGGACGGCGCCGGCGCCGTCCATCGTGAGAATTGAACCGTTCTGAATCAGCAGGTTTGACATCTTGTGGGCCAGCGTCTCATTAAAAACACGGCGGTGTGATCACAGAGATGAACCGGAGCGTCGTGTCACCGCGGGCTGCCAGACGGCGGAGCAGGGGACCTTCAAAGTAGGCGCTGTCGCCCGGGCCCAGGAGATAAGCATCCTCCCCCAACTGAATCTCCAACTGGCCCTGCAACACATAGATAAACTCCTCGGTATCGTGGCGTAGGGGGATGGTGATCTTTTCGTCGCCTGGCTCTCTCTCCGCCAAGAACACCTCCATGTGGCGATTCAGGTCAGGGGTCAGGAGCTGGTAGACCAGGTTGGACCCTGGTAGCTTGAGCTCCGCCCGCTCATCGCAGCGCACGACGGGGCTCTTGGCGTCAGGCTCGATCAGGAAATGAAAGATCGGCACTTCCAGGGCATCGCTGATCTTGCGAAGCGATTCTATCGACGGACTCGCCAGGTCGCGCTCGATCTGGCTGAGAAAGCTAGCGGTCAGGGCGACGCGTTCGGCCAATTCTCGCAGACTCAGGCCCAATTCCTGTCGCCGCATTCTGAGACGATGTCCAAGTTCCATTGGTATCTCCTATCTCCGCACCAGAGCAACCAAGGCGACCAACCCCCGGGTCCCACAAGGCCTCTTACAGCCAACACCTTGAGAAGCATCACGAGCCATCGTGTACGAGAACCTGAAACAGATCATCTGTGAGCAATTCATCAACCGCTGGTTTGCCCCAGGAGGTCCGAGTTCCCGACGATCTCACCGAGACGCTCGTCTCGTGACAATGAATGCAACATGGCTTGAAACAAGTATAGCCCAGTCACCATACGGTGTCAACTGATGCTTAACAGAAGGGCTTTCCATCTAGCCACATTGAACCCGGCGTCCAGTCTCGGTTAAACATCCTGGCGAAAATTAACCACCTTTTGACAGCGGCATCTTCATCGGATATACTGAACCAGGTGGGTATTCTGCCGCGACTTGTCCGCACAGGATCCGGCGGCACGGAGGCAGGCCGATGAATAGAGGTCGGTGGGCAAACCACCCCAGTGCAACCAGAGGTCACGGAAGGCCAAGTTCGGTCTCATCCCCTTGGTCGGCGACTCGTTCGAGCAAAGTGAGTAGGGGCACGTTGAACTGGAACGACCTGTTGAACATACGTTGAGGTAGACATGCAGACAAGCACTGATCTTGTGACGTATCCCCGGGAGCTGTTGGCCGAGATGTTCAGGAGAGTGATTCTCGTCCGGCAATTCGAGCTACGAGCCATCCAGGAGCGGCATGCAGGGCTGATCCCCGGTTTCATCCACCCCTGCGTTGGCCAGGAAGCAACCGCCGTCGGCGCCTGTCTGGCGTTGGAGGACGACGACGTTATCACCAGCACCCATCGGGGCCACGGCCATCTGATCGGCAAAGGAGGCGATCCGCGCTACATGATGGCCGAGCTGGCTGCTCGCTCGACCGGCTATTGCCGCGGCCGGGGTGGTTCGCTCCACATCGCCGATTTTGACCTGGGAATCCTCGGCGCCAACGGTATTGTCGCCGGCGGCATCCCCATCGCGGTAGGCGCGGCGTTGGCGTTCTCGATGCGCCAGGAGAAACGCGTAGCTCTCTCGTTCTTTGGCGACGGCGCCGTGAACGAAGGCGCGTTCCACGAAGCCGCCAACCTGGCCGGGTTGTGGAAGCTGCCGGTGATCTTCTTTTGCGAGAACAACCTGTATGGCGAGGGAACCCCCCAGTTCATGCAGGCGCCGGTGGCTGACCTGGCTGTGCGAGCCGAGGGCTATAACTTTCCAGGCGTGATCATAGACGGTAAGGACGTGCTTGCCGTCTACAAGGCGACCCAGGCTGCCGCCGACAGGGCTCGCAGCGGGGCACGGCCCGACCTTGATCGAAGCCAAGACCTACCGCTACCGCGGCCATTATGAGGGGGACCCCCTGGTCTATCGCCTGCCTGGCGAGATGGAAGCGTGGAAGGCACGGGATCCAATCTCAACCTTTCGCCGTCGGCTCCTAGATTCCGAGCTATTCGACGAGGGAGCGCTGGGCGAACTCGAGGCCGGCGTTCAGAAACAACTGGACCTGGCCGTAGCCTTTGCCAAGGCCGCGCCGATGCCCCAGCCAGATGAGGCGCTCTATGGCGTCTATGGCGACACCCACCACAACCGGGTATTCTAGGAGAGCGACCATGCGACAGCTAACCTATTCCGAAGCGATCCGCGAGGCGATGGTCGAAGAGATGCGGCGCGACGAGCGCGTCTTTCTCATGGGTGAAGACGTGGGCACCTTTGGTGGCGTGTGGGGCGTCTCGGCCGGCATGCTGGAAGAGTTTGGCGAAGAGCGCGTGCGCGACACGCCCATCAGCGAGATCGCCATCGTCGGCGCCGGCCTGGGCGCGGCCATGATGGGCATGCGGCCGATCGTCGAGATCATGTTCGGTGATTTCCTGATGTGCGCCGGTGACCAGATCGTAAACCAGGTTGCCAAGGCCCGCTTTATGAGCGGAGGCAAGGCAAACGTCCGCTGACCATCCGGGTCACGTCAGGAGCGCCGGGCTCGGCCGCCGCACAGCACTCGCAAAGCCCGGAATCCTGGTTCATGAACGTGCCTGGACTCAAGATCGTGGTGCCCGCCTCGCCGGCCGATGCCAAAGGCCTGCTCAAGTCCGCGATCCGCGGTGAGGACCCGGTCCTCTTTTTCGAGCACAAAATGCTCTATGCCGAAACCGGTCCAATCCCCGAAGGCGCGGAGCACATCGTCCCCTTTGGACAGGCGGCCGTCCTCCGCCAGGGCAGCGACGTCACCTTGATCGGGATCGGAATCATGGTCATCAAGGCGCTCGAGGCGGCCGATTTGCTGGCCCAGGAGGGAATTAGCGTTGAGGTGATCGACCCACGCACCCTGGTGCCCCTGGACAAGGAGACGCTGATCCGATCGGCAGCCAAGACCGGCCGGGTGGTGATTGCCCACGAGGCCCACCGCCGCTCGGGTCCGGCGGCCGAGATTGCAGCCGTGCTCGCCGAAGAGGCCATCGAGTACCTGGACGGCCCCATCGTGCGGGTTGCCGCCAGGAACGTCCCGCTGCCCTACAGCCCTATCCTTGAGAACTATGTACTGCCCGGCGTGGAGGACCTGGTTCGAGCCGCCAGATCGTTCACCGCTCCGGCAACCAGATAGCCGAATTGCGCCACTGGAGCAAAACGCCGACAGGAGTGTGAGATGGAACTGACGGGTTATCTCGATTTCTGGTTCAGAGAGTACCCCATCGTCGAGCGGGTGGAACGCTTTGCCGAGTTGGGTATCCGCCGCCTCGACGTCTGGCTCTGGCGCGAGCGGCCGATGGCCGACCTCTACGCCGAGTGCCAACGCCATCACTGCCTCATCAACTCTACCTTTGACCCCGAACCGGGCAACCTGGTGGACGCGGCCGACCACGGCCGTTGCCTCGACGCCTGGGCCGAGTCGCTGGAAATGGCCGAGCGTTTTGGCATCCCCCACCTCTTTGTCTTTTCCAACGAGGTCCAGGTTCGACCCGACGGCGGGGAGTGGATTGCGCCCCTCAGCCGCGACTATACGCCGGGCCAGATGTACGCCAACCTGCTGGACGGCCTGGGCAAGGTGCTTGAACTGGCGGCAAAGACGGAGGTAACCCTCTGGTTCGAGGCGCTGAACACCTTTCACATTCATGGCGGCGTGTTCATCCACACCCACGAGCAGGCGGCCGACATCGTGCGGCGGCTGAACCACCCCCAACTCGAGCTGGCCTTTGATTGTTACCACCAACAGCGCACAGCCGGCAATCTGATCTACGGTCTGGAGGCCTATCACGGGCTGTACCCGACGGTCCACATCGGCGATGTACCAACTAGGCAGGAACCCGGCACCGGCGAGATCAACTTTCGAAACATCTCCCGAAAGCTGCAAGAGTTGGAATTTGACGGGCTCCTGGGAATGGAGTTTTATCCGTCGGACACCGAAGAAGCGGCCGTGCAGCGCGTGAGAGAGATTTTCGAACTATGATCCAAGAACCCAACTCAAAAGTGGGCGCCAACAAAAGCCACCCGGTGGTGATGCCCAAGCTGGGCCTGACCATGACCCAGGCCACCATCGTCGAGTGGCTCAGGGAGGACGGCGATCAGGTGGAGATAGGTGAGCTTCTATTCGTGATCGAGTCCGACAAATCCGTGCTCGAGATCGAGGCTCCTGCCAGTGGGAGGCTCCATATCCTCGTTCCGGCCGGTGATACGGTGCCCGTTCATCAGACGATTGGGCACCTTGTTCAGGGCGCGGATTCGGGCTCGCGCCCGACTGCCCCACCAGTTGCCGATACGGCCGCAACACCCGCTGCCCACGCGCCAGCCGGTCAGGCAGCGCCTGTCCTGAAGACCGAACCCGGCCGGGCAGCCGCATCTCCCAAGGCCCGCACCCTGGCGCAGCGCCTGGGCATCCCGCTGGAGGGCATTGCAGGGACCGGAGCGCGGGGCATGATCGTCGCCGTTGACGTCGAGGGGGCAGTGGGGCGGCCGTCCCCTGCGGCGGTCAAGGCGTCGCCGGTCGCCCGCAGGATTGCGGACCGAGCCGACCTGGATCTCTCCTCCATCGCCGGCACGGGTCCCGGTGGGCGCGTCATGCGCCAGGACGTCGAGAGCGCGCGCGACTCTATCCAACCCTCCCCAGCGACGGAGAGAACGGTTCAGCCGCTCGGAGGTCTGCGAGCGATCATCGCCGAACGCCTGTCATCCAGTTGGCGCGAGCGACCCCACGTTACCCTGACCACCGAGGCCGACACCACCAATCTCATCAGCGCACGGCAGCAGGCCATCGCCGAGACCGGAGGCAAGGTATCGTACGACGCTTTTCTCGTCGCACTGGTGGCCCGCGCCTTGCGTGAGCATCCGTACATGAACGTGCAGCTGACGGAACGGGGCCTCGAACAGTTGGGCCAGATCAACGTTGGAGTGGCGGTCGATACCGAGCGGGGGCTGCTCGTGCCTGTGGTACGCAACGCGGCGGCCAAGAGTTTGCTCCAGGTCCAGGATGCCTTGCAGACGCTGGTGGATCGCACGCTGGCTGGAAAAAGCCTGCCCGACGATCTCGCAGGCGGCACATTCACTATCACCAACCTCGGCATGTTCGAGATCGACGCCTTTGCGCCGATCATCAACCCACCCGAGAGCGCCATCCTGGGCGTCGGCCGTATCGTCGCCAGGCCAGTGGCGGTCGAGCGCACCGTGGTGGTGCGCGACATGATGGCGCTGAGCCTCTCTTTCGACCACCGGCTGATCGACGGCGCCCCAGCCGCCAGGTTTCTGCAACGGTTGAAGCAACTCGTAGAGCGGCCGTTCGCGCTAGCCGTCAGCAATCAAGGACAGGGTGATAGGTAGCATAGACCGAGCCCAACCTGCCCCGTGGATGGAGGTGTACAACGCCGAGGGCGCGCGCTATGTGGGATGCATTCCACGCCGGTGCTAGCTCATCACCAGCCCGCCGTCCACCTCGATCGCCTGCCCGGTGATGTAGCGCGAATCTTCAGAGGCCAAAAAGGCGCAGATCCCTGCAATCTCCCATGGCTCGGCGAGGCGCTTCATCGGGCAATCGTCAGCCCGCATCTGCAACCACTCCTCGCCCGTCATATCGAGCATCGAACCCTGCCGGTCGGCCACCTGCCTCACCATCTCGGTCAGTGTATTGCCCGGGCAGACGGCGTTGGCGGTCGCACCATACTCGGCGAGTTCCATGGCTACCGATCGTGTCAGCCCGATTACGCCGGTCTTGGAGGCCGAGTATTCGGCCGTGGCGGGCCAACTCGTCTTGGCCGCCATGGAGGCGATGTTGATGATGCTGCCTGATCGCTGGTCCATCATGGCTGGGGCCACGGCCTGATTGCAGAGAAAAACACCCGTCAAATTGACGTCGATGAGCCGGCGCCACTGCTTGAGCGTGACCTCGGGCAACGGTGAACCGGTATAGGTGCCGGCCGCGGTGATGAGCGCATCGATCCGCCCCCAGCGCTCCAGCGTGGTCTGGACGCAGGATTGCACGCTCTCTCGATCGGTCACGTTGCAAAAGAGGGCAATTGAATCCACCCCCATCTCTACACACTCGGCCGCCGCCGCCTGGTTTTCCTCGGTCAGAATGTCCAGGCAAACCACGTGCGCGCCCTCCTGGGCAAAGCGCAGGGCGCACGCCTTGCCAATGCCGCGCGCCGCGCCGGTGATCACTACCACCTGTCCTACAAAACGCCTGGGTTGAATCGCACTAGCCATTGATAGCATCCTCCTCACGATTGTGGCTCACTGATGAGATGCTCATGCAACCCGATGCAGCGGTGGATCACCGCGCAGAACCCGCATCAGGTTCGAATAGTCTTGTCGCCGCGTGTTCCGCTGTCTGCGTCCAGACTGCTCCCGGCCGCCGTGTGGGGCGTGAGCAGCACGTTCATCGCCGGGTCGCGGCTGAGCGGAACCAGCGGGTCGTCAGGGCGAACCGGCTCCCATTCAAAGGTGTCGAGCGCCGCTCCAGCCAAATGCCCATCAGTCAGGGCAGCAGCCAGGGCGGTTTCCTCGATTACGCTGCCGCTGCCGCAGCTTGCCACATAAGCCCCACGTTTCATCCTGGAGAGAAACTCGGCGTCGATCAACATCTCTGTTTCTGGGTAGTAGGGCAACAACATGCAGAGCAAGTCGCTCTCGGCCGCCAGTTGCTCCACGGGAGAGTAGGTGATACCCAGCTCTTCCTCTGAATACGCAGGCAGGCGAGTTCGCTTGTGGTAGAGAACGCGCGACGGACAAAAGCCTCTGAGCCTCCTCGCCAACTCGGCGCCGATCTCACCAAAGCCCAGTATTCCGGACTGTCTGTCCATAGATCGGGCGGATTCCGCGCCGTCGCCGGACCAGTCGTAAGCAAAAGTGTCCTCATCGGTGCGCCGGGGCAACTGTCCCCACTGACCGGCCGCACTGGCTATGGCCGCTGCATCGCTCACCCGCTTGACCAACGCCAGCAACTGTAGCACCATGTGCTCGGCAACCATGATCGCGGTCTCTACCGGCCAGGTTGCGACCGGCACGCCGGCCATTCGTGCTGCTTCCAGATCGATGTCGTAGGCCAACGATCCCAAACGCTGGATCAGTCGCAGTCGTCGTCCGGCGGCGATCATTTCGGCGTCGATATCCCCCGAACGCTCGCTGATCAGGAACTCGAACTCCGGCAAGGTGTGTAGGATCTTCTCCTTGGGCGGCCGGCGCATCATGGTAATCGCCAGTTCCGGCGGCGCCGCCTCTAGCGCAGTCTGCTGATGCCGATGACCACGATCGGTCAAGAATAGAACCGAGTGTTTTTCCGCCATTGGTAGTCCTCTAGATTTCGAATCGACAAGGGTCACCCTCCAACGTGTAATAGAGCCCCTATTCCTGTCAGGCCGGTGCGATTCGCTCGCCACCGTCCACGACTAGCACCTCACCGGTGATATAGTCAGCCTCGATAAGGAAACGGACCGCATCCGCGACATCCTCGGCGACGCCCCAACGCTTTTTGAGCGTTCGCGCCGCCACGCGGGCGATATCCTCGTCGCCATAGTCCGGCGGAGGGAGAACCGGGCCGGGGGCCACGGCGTTCACACTGACATTCGGCGCCAGCTCGGCCGCCAGTTGGCGGGTCAGAGCCAGCAGCCCGGCCTTGCCCACGCTGTGGGCGATGTATCCGGAAAAGGGTTTCCAGGCCGACAAGTCCACGATGCTGACGATCGCCCCCTCTCCCCGCTCGAGCATCATGGGCGCCACCGCATCAGCCAGGTACATGGACCCATCGAGCAGCACCCCCAGCACCCGATGCCAACCAGAGAAATCTCCCATAGGCAAGGGCGTCTTGAGCCAGATCGAGGCGCTGTTCACCAAGATGTCTACGGCGCCAAATCGATCAGCGGCCGCCGCCACCAGCGCACGCACCTGCTCCAGGTCCCCTATGTCGGCGTGCACTGCCAGCCCGCCAACACCCAACGCCTGCGCTTGTTGAACCGTCGCCTGGGCCGCTGCATCTGAACTGTAGTAGTTGACCACCACGTTGGCCCCGGCCTGCGCCAAGGTCATCGTGATCGCCTTGCCGACGCGATGGGCGCCCCCGGTGATCAGTGCTGTCTTGCCTTTTATCTCCATTGGTTGCCTCCCTGTATTCACTCCTCTGGTCGCGACCTGGCACGCGCGGTTGGGCTAACTCGCCGCCAGATCGAGAAATGCCTCCAACCCCAGCCTGCGCAGCGTGGCTGGGGTGGGCACGCCATCGCGCGACCAACCACGTAACTGGTAGTAGCGATCGAGCATGGCGTCGAAATCATGGATACGCCCATGGCCAATCGGTTCTGGGGATTGCTCCATCACACCCGTCTCGGGATTGCGCTCAAAGCCAAATATGGGCACAACCTCGTCAACAAAGCGGCCGGGCAACTGATCATCGGTCCGGGACAGCCCCTGGCGAACGTTGTAGAGCCGTTCCAGATTGACGATCCGCTCACCGATCTCGAGCAGGTCGTCTCCCGTCAGCGCCTCATCCCACAACGCCGCCATACCCGGGGCCAGGTCGTCTGGCAGGAGGCTGTATTCCTCGGTCGTCGAAAACTTGCAGATGCCCAGGGCGTCGGTCACGGCGCAATAGTGCTCCCCATAGACGACCATGTCCGCCTTGAACTTTTCATTGTCGGTCTCCATCAACTCGGGCACGATCTCGGCCGGGAAGATCCGCTGGGCCGTGTCCCAGGCGCCGCCCAGGTCGATCGCCGGCAGCGCGTACAGATGATCGGCGCCCCGGTTGCTGGTGGCATGGCCCAGCCCAAAGCCCTTGGCGACCCGAGGCTCCTGGCGGGGCATCTCCATGCCCTTGACGTGCATGGCATACCGGCCAGCCTCGCTGCCGACCTGATGGGCCGCGCGCCGCACCCCGTCAGCCATCAAGTCGCCTATTCCTCGACGATGGGCGATCCGTTCGATCAGCCCGATCAACGTCTGGGCGTCTCCCCACTCGAGCGAAAGCTCTGGGTCATCGATCAGACCCTTTTCGTGCAGCTCCATCGCAAAAGCCACCACCACCCCCGTCGAGATGGTATCCAGCCCATACAGGTTGCACAGGTGGTTGGCATAGATAATCGCTTCCGGATCATCGACCCAGCACATCGGTCCCAGGGCGTTGGTTGTCTCGTATTCGGGACCGCCAATCTCGGACGCATACGTCCCCTCAGCTACCCGCGACTTGCGGGAACAGCGGATGGGGCAGCCATAACACCCTTTATGTTCCACCAGGTATCGATCCATGGCGAGGGCGTTCAACCGGTCGATAAAGGGCACCTGGGCAAGCTGGTGGTTCTTGGCCGGCTGGTCGCCGCTCATGTTCTTGGGATCCATAAGAAAGAGCGTGCCGTATTGGCGGAGTCCATCCAGGCGCGGCGTCTGCCCTGAGCTTGGCAGCGGCTGCCTTGGCCGCAGTGCGTAGATCGGGCGGAACCCGAGGACGGCCGTCGGCGCGGATGTGGATCGCCTTGAGGTTCTTGCTGCCCATGACGGCGCCGGGACCTCCACGGGCTGCGGCCCGGTTATGGTCGTTGATGATGGCGGCGATCCGCACCAGGTTCTCCCCGGCCGGGCCGATGCAGGCGACCCGGCCGGCGCTCCCCGTTGGGCCAGGCCCCAGAAGGGCATCGTGGACCAGGTCGGTAGTTTGCCCCCAGAGCGCGGGCGCCGCCTCGATACGGATTCCTCCGCCCTCGACTCGCAGGACCGACGGCTGGGGCGCCCGGCCGGTGATGACGATGGCATCATAACCCGCCTGGCGCATCTCGGCCCCGAAAAAGCCGCCGCTGTTGGCATAGCCATAGGCGCCAGTGAGAGGGGATTTAAAGGTCACGTGCAACCGGGCTGACGCAGGCCAGGGCGTGCCGGTCAGGGGGCCGGCCGTCAGAATGAAAGCGTTGTCGGGCGAGAGCGGTTCCACATCGGAACCTACCCGATCGAACAACAGCTTGGCGCCCAACCCCTGGCCGCCCAGGAATTTCCGCAGAACCTCGGCTGGGGTGTCGAGGACATTGACACGAGAAGTAGAGAGATCAACGGTCGCGGTTTTCCTCACTCTGTCTGTCCTTGGTTGCCCCTGCAAGGCGGAACCGGCGCCGAGATTCTCATCTCTACGCTCCGGGAAGGTATTGGCTCAGATCCACCGGGCGGTAGCAGACCCGTCCCTCGTAACCCCGCCGCTCCGTCTTGGCGGTGGCGTCCACGCCGATCTTGGTGTGCACGCCCCGCATGTCGGCCGTTGGGTCCATCTCGTGTCCCTGCGCACCAGGAATGTTAAATACGTCCCGGCCCCAATCGACGCGGGTGGTTAGCGCCCACATCACGTCGGCCGGGTCGTATATGTCCACGTCCGGGTCCACCACAATACACCACTTGATGTTGACGTGAGCCGTAAAGGCGGCCAAAGCCACGTTCTTGGGTTCGCCAGGATTCTTTTTATCGATGGCTACGATGGCGGTAAAGCCGCTGGCGTAGGGCGGGATGTGCAGGCCAGTCACGTTCTGAGTCACGTGCCGCACGTGGTTGAGCAACAGCGGCTCGCGCGGCAGCACGTTGCCGAGGTAGACGTGCTCGTTCCAACCGGGGATGAGGGTTTGAAAGATGGGGGCGTCGCGCCAGCAGACGGCAGTCACGTGAAAGACCGGACTGTCCCAGAGATCGCCAAAATACCCATGAAACTCGGCCAGGGGGCCTTCAGGTTGGCGCTCGTGCGCCCCCAGGTAGCCCTCGATGACGATTTCGGCATCGGCCGGGATGTCCACCTCGACCGTGACCCCCCGCGAGATCCGAATGCCCCGGCCGCGGATTGCCCCGGCGATGAGCAGCTCATCGTCGTCGTAGCGAGCGCCGGCCGCGATCATGATCGCCGGATCCAGCCCGATGGCGACCGCTACCGGTAGGGGTTCGTCTTTGGCCTCCTGGGCGTCCAGGAACTGGCGCACGTGCCGCCACTCGTTCAAGTTAAACCCAAAGCAACGCGGTTTCTTGACCTGCATCCGATTGTACGACAGGTTGCCCCGTCCGCTCACCGGGTCCTTGCTGAAGACGACGCCGCCGGTGATGAACGCCCCGCCGTCACCAACTGCGTGGGTCGGGATGGGCAGCTTTTGCACATCTATATCGTCGCCGGTGACGACGTTGGCTTTCCACGCCGCGTCATCGACTCGAACCGGAGCGATGCCGTTACCAGGGTCGAGAGCGTGGCGCATCACCTCGACGACCTCCCCACGCTTGCAGTTCAGCGCCAAGGCCGCCCGCGTCTGGTTGGCGACGGCCGACGAAAAGATTGGCCAGTCACTGCCCTGGACCTTTTCAAAAAGCGGGGCGCCCAGCCGGCGTCGCTCCAGGGCCGCTGCCACGTCGGCGAGTTCATAACGCAGGTCTACCGGCCGCCTGACCCGGACCAGTTGGTTGGCGGCTTCTAATCGACCGATAAATGAACGCAGGTCATAGATCCCAGGCATTTGCATCCTCTTGATTGACGTTCCTCATTCTATCACGTATGCTGGCTTGCTGTCAAACATGTATTAACATCACGCCGCGGTTTCAAGTGCACCTTAACGAGCAGACAATGATAGCTCGTAGCTCAACGACTGGCCCCGCTGGAGACCTACTCTCCTACACCCACTCTCTATTCTCGCCTGACGATTGCCAGCCCTTCTTCCACCGAGGCGTCCTGGTGGATGATGGCCAAGGGGGTCGCGGTCATTGCCTCCGGATCCAGCTCGGCCCAACCCGGCTGCTGCGTGTGGAGGCGATACGCCCGCTCGGCCGCGCAAAGTTCGGCGCCTGACAGGTCAAACAGAACCGCCTTGGCGACGGTGGTTCCCACGTCGAGACTGAAAAAGGGCGTCCGTCACGCTTCCTCGCAAGCCCTGCTGCGCTCCTGGGACTTATCCGCCCGCCACTATTGCCATGGCCTCGTCTACAGTGACGCCCCCGTGCAGGACGGCAGCCACCGCGGCCGTCATCGCGGCCGGATCGTCGGCCTGAAAGATATTGCGGCCGATGGCGACGCCGGCCGCGCCGGCGTCCACCGCCGTCTTGATGTCCACCAGCATGTCGCGCTCGTTGCCCCGCTTGGCGCCGCCGAGAATCACAACCGGCACGTAGCAGGTATCGACAACTTGCTCAAAACCGGCCGCATAGGGCGTCTTGACGAAATCGGCGCCCAGTTCGGCCGCCACGCGCACCGAGAGAGCAATGTTGCCCACTGTGCGCCACTCGGGCGCGCTGTCAAAGCCTCCCGGCACCATCTCGGCCATCACCGGCAGACCCCACGGGTGGGCCTGTCCGATCGCTTGGGCGATGAGCTCCAGAGAGGCTCTTTCGTGAGGCGCGCCCGGGAAACCGTTCAGCGCAATGGCATCGGCGCCCAGGCGCAGAGCATCCTCGACCCGGTACAGGAGCGCCCCGGGGCCACTGGTATCACCGAGGCTCGTTGACCCACCATCCACCCGCAGGATCAGGCCAATGGGCGCCAGTTCCCGGGCAAAGCGCCGGGCGATTCCATAGGATGTGAGCACCGCGTCGGCCCCACCGGAGACGATCTTGGCGACAGTCTCGGCGGGGTTCTCCAACCCCCGGCACGGGCCGTCGAGCAGACCGTGGTCCATAGCCACGATCAAGGCGCGCCCCGAGGGGCGAAAGATGCGATCGAGTCTGCGATAACTAGGCATGAATCACTCTCCTCCAAACATGGTAATCACGGCAACCAGTTTAGACTATCAACCTTCACGCCCGCACGGTCGAACAGGCGGGCGCACGCCGCTCTGGCCTCAGCCAGCAACGCTTTTTCATCGACGCAAAGAATTTCCCGGTCGCGCATCAGGATTTGGCCATCGACGATGACTGTATCCACCTCGCCGGCGCTGGCGTTATAGACGAGCGCCGACGGCGCGCTGTGGACCGGCATGGCGCGGGGCGTGTTCAGATCCACCAGGACGACGTCGGCTTTTTTGCCGACCTCTAGCGAACCGATCAGCTCGGACTGACCAAACGCGGCCGCACCACCCCGGCAGGCCATCCAAATGACGTCCTCGGGCAAGAGGACCATCGCGTCCAGGCAAGAGACCTTGTGCAGCAGCGCCGTGGTCTTGAGGACCTCCAACATGTCCTGGTTGTTGTTGCTGCCCGGACCGTCGGTTGCCAGGGCCACCGGAATCCCCAGGGCGCGCATCTTGGGTACCGGCGCCACGCCAGAAGCCAGGTACATGTTGCTGACCGGGCAGTGGACGACCACGGCGCCATGCTCAGCCACCAACTCGATCTCGTTAACGTCCAGCCAGACGCTGTGGACCAATTGCACATCCGAACCGAGCACCTTCAGCCCGGCCAACCATTCCACGTGGCGGTTGCCCCGCTTTTCCAGGTTGATTTCCACCTCGGTGTTGGTCTCGGCGATGTGGATGTGGGTGCCTACGCCCCACCCCTGCGCCAACGCGTGGGTATGTCGCATGGTGTCGTCGGAGCAGCCCCAGGGGATGAGGGGGCCAAACTCGACCCGGACCCGGCCGTCAGCGTGATTATGCCACGTCTTGTAGAGACGAGTAGTTTCCTGGACAATGGTCTCTGGGGTCTCCATGAACGGCGGTGGGTAATCCATATCGGCCCAGCCACGGGCCAGCAGCAGTCGCGTTCCAGTGTCCACCGCCGCCCGGCACACACCGTCGTCGTTGGCAAGGTCGGTGTGAACATACTGGTGGTCGATGACAGCCGTGGCCCCGCCACGGATGTTCTCCACCAGACCCACCATCGCCGCCAGGTAGGCCTCCTCTTCGGTCAGAGCCTGGGCGACGGGCCAGATGGCAGCCTTGAGCCAATCGAGCAGCGGCTTGTCATCGGCCAACCCGCGAATAAAGGTCTGAAACAGATGGGTATGGCCGTTAACCATACCCGGCATCACCGCCATGTGGCGCGCGTCCAGGATCAAGGTGGCCTGGGAGCGCAGAGGAGTTGGAGCCTCCCCCCTTCCCACAGCGGCGATTCGATCCCCTTTAATCAGCAGATAACCCGGGGCGAGAACGCGATGGGCATCGTCAACCGTGACGATAGCGCCGTTTTCGATGAGGATTCTATTCTGCATCGGCGATTGACTCCTTCCGTTCAAGAATGGGCTCGTTACCCACCCGATCACACAGCACCAACCGGCCGTCCCGCGCGCGCGCCGCCCCGTTGCGTCACGCCGCCGTGGCTGCGAATGTGGGCGACCAGTTCGTTTCGCACCACGAGCTCGGTGTCCGCGTGGAGGGCGCCCATCATTCTCAGAACCGCAAGGCCAAGCTGGTCCCGCGCATGGCGCTCCCAAGGTGCGGCCGCTTCCCGTAAAAAGCTGGTACAGGCGACGAGAAAGACGCGCCCCAACTGCTGGTCCAACGAGAGACCATCCACCGTGACATCGACGGCGCGAGCTGCACGCCTGTGCTCCCCTCGTTCCACCGTGTAGCGCATCTGCCGGCTGAACTGCAAGAATCCGCGTTCGACGTGGGGTTCGCCCGGCCAGTCAACCCGCCGGGCGTTGTCGTCCATGAACGCTGCAAGCTGCTGCCCCGTCAACCGGTAAATCCGAATGGTGTCGGCATAGGGCATCACGTCGAACCAATCCCCAAAGATGAGTTGGCCTCCGGCCGGCAGTCCACAATGAATGCTGGAGGCGTCAACGGCCGCCAGGTCCACCCGGTACCCGGCCGCCCGGCAGCGATCCACCAGCGCGTCGCAGATGAAATTCGCCAGGGCTGACTCGCCGGAAGCATAGTCCTGGCGTACGCTCTCTGTCGTCACGTCCGGAAGGTCTACTATGGGGCCGAGGGGCTGGTTCACGATGGGCTTGACCCGCTCCAGGAGCGGTCCGACCTGTTCGCGCTCAAATCCCTCGTCCACCTGCAAATCGGCCGTGGGGGTCAGGCGAACACTGGCAACCGACACGTGCTGACCGACGACCACGTCCACCTCGCCCAGGTAATGTCCGGCCACCCCGGCCTGGACGATGGGAATGTCGTTGACCAGGTTGGCCACGCTCAATCCCGCCTGGTTCAGGATATCGTGCGTGTGTCCCCCCACGATGACGTGAACGCTACCAGACGGCAGACTGGAGGCCAGCTCGACGTCGCCGACATCGCAGGTCGTGGCGGTGGTCGAACTGAGGCTGCGGCCCAGGTGGCTGAGGAGGATCAGCACATCACACATCGGGCGCAGGGCCGGCAAGAGATTCTGAACCACCGTTAGCGGATGCGCCAGATCATCGCCGCATTTGACCTCTCCCCGTGTCGTGACGCCGACGATGCCGACGCGCACCCCCTTGACCACCAGTAACGCGGCCGGGTAGACCAGACCGTCGAGGAGGGGTGAGGCGCAGACATTGGCCGAGAGCAGGGGAAAACGGGCATCCCGCTCGATGGCGCGAGCCAGCACTCGGTCGCCCATGTCAAGTTCGTGGTTGCCCACCAGACCCGCATCAACCCCGGCCGCTGAATAGAGGCTATAGCCAGCGTGGACGCTGTACGCATCCGGGTCGGCGCCCAGGAGCTCGCCATAGATCGAGCCCACGATGTCGTCCCCTCCGGAAAAGAAAAGGACACCAAGGTGCGGATTGTCCCGACTGCGCCGGCGCAGTTCCCGCACGCGCCACACCATCCGGGAAAAGACAGGGCGGTCTCCGTACCGTGTTGAGCGCGAAAACTGACCGTGCAGATCATTGAAATGCAGGATACAGAGTCTGAACGCCCCCCCTGACAGGTCAGGCGGCGGAGGCGGGGTCACACCCCGCGCCGGGATGATCGCCTGAACGGGAGCGGCCGTCGGATCGCCAACCAGAAGGAAGAGCTCGGCGCCCTCAACCCCGTGGGGATTTGGCGTGCCGCGCACCAGGCGCATCGTGCCGGGAGGCAATTCTCCTCTGATATCCAACAATCTCCGCCTCATGAAATCCGAGCCAACATCTCGGCCGTGACCTGGTAAAGAGGTAGCTCACCGGCAAAGCAGCGGCGCAACTCTTCCACCGCCATCTCGCCCAACTGGGCGCAACTCTCGATGCAGCCCGCCAGGTGAGGAGTCACCACCACGTTGTCCAGGTGGCGCAACGGGCTATCCGCGGCCGGGGGCTCGGGGTCGGTGACATCTAAAAAGGCGAAAAACCGTCCCCGGCGCAACTCGTCGATCAGGGCCGGCTCGTCGATGAGCGACCCTCGACCTGTGTTGATAAGCAACGCCTCATCCTTCATCAACGCCAGCCGACCGACATCCAGCAGGTGGTAGGTCTCTGGCTTGGCCGGGGCATGCAGCGAGATGACGTCCGCCAGCCGCAATAGGTGGTCGAGCTCAGCTTTGGTCACCCCCAGGGTCGCGGCCTCTGCCTCCGAGACGTAGGGATCGTACAGCAAGACACGCACACCAAAAGGTTGCAGCAGGTTGATCACGTGGCGGCCGACGTGGCTGGCCCCGACGATGCCCACGGTCTTGCCGTACAGCTCCCGCGAAGGCCAAAAAGCGCTCTCCCGCCAGCCGCCCTCTCGCACGTGTTGGCCCAGGGGCCAGATGCGCTTTAGTCCCACGATCATCAGGCCGAGGGTGGTCACCGCCACGTCACGCGCCAGCGCGGGGGCGGCGGTGGTGACGCGGATTCCGCGTGCCCACAAGGCATCAGAGACAAAGCGCGTGACGCTGCTACCCATGTGGGCCATGATCTGAAGTCGGGGCGCGACGGCGATGACGTCGGCGTCCAGTTGCGCCACCCCCCAACTAGTGAGGCAGCCGTCGGCGTGAGGCAACAGCGCTAGCAGGTCCTCCTTGCCGGCCGGTTCGTCACTCGCGTGGTGAAGGACGTCGGCAAAGGCGTCCAGCGCCTCCCAGGCAGCCTGACTCATCATACGCGGGTAGTGCTCTCGACCGATGGTTATGGCGACAATTGGCCTGGTCATCCAACCTCCTCCTAGCTCCGGCAATCTTGGTCCATCAGATTGGCCAACTCTTGATACGCGGCATACCGTTCCTCATAGATCGACACCCCGGCCGGGTCCGGTTCGATCTGGCGCGCCGGCCTCTGAAACCGCGCTTGCCCGTCCGCCAGCGTCTCGAAAGCGCCTACCCCCCAACCGGCTAGAATGGCCGCGCCCACGGCCGGCCAGTGTTTGTAAAGAGGCAGGCATAGCGGCGTCCCGGTGACGTCAGCCAGGATGCGGGGCCACACCGAGCTCTGGGCGGCGCCGCCGATCATCCACATCTGCCGGACGGGCACGGACCGCTGGATATCGTCCAGCGCCCAGCGCAACTCAAAGGCAGCGCCCTCCATCACGGCGCGGGCCAGGTCGGCGCGGGTGTGGTCCAGCCAGAGTCCGATCAAGGCCCCTCTCTGATCGCCGGCCGGCGAGCTGTGTCGGCCGGTCAGAGGAAGGAACAGCAACCCACTTGCTCCCGGAACGGTACTCGTTAGCTCGCTTTCCAAAGCGGCGAACGCGTGGTCCCGCGCCGCCCCCGATCCGGGGTTCTCGCTGACGTAACACTGGTGCAGCAACCATTCGAGCGACGCGCCCAACCCGCCCAGCGATTGCGATACGGTCCAACGACCTGGAGTTGGGTGGAAATTCATGTCGAGACGATGTGGCAGCGCGTCCACGTCCGGCGTGTCGGTCACGCCCGTGATAACCCACGCTGTACCGCATGCCAGCAGGGTCTCACCCGGGGAGGTGACGCCAAGGCCCAATGCGGTGCAGCTCTGATCATGCCCGCCGTTGACCACCACAACCTCGGCCGGCAAGCCGGTCAGGCGGCGGGCACACGGGGTAAGTTGGCCGATCACGGCGCCGGCCGGGGCGATTGGCGAGAGCATGCTCGGGTCGATGCCGGCCAAGGCGCACAACTCGGCGCTCCACTCGCCGGTGGTTATGTCAACCAATTGCGTGCCGCCGCCGTTGGATGGGTTTGTGCAAAAGCGGCCGGTCAAATGGTGGACGAGAAAATCGTTGACCGAAAAATAACGCTCGGCGGCGTTCAGGAGCTCCGGCCGATAGTGACGCAGCCAGGCAATCGTGGGCAAACACAAACCCGGATAAAGGTGCCAACCGCTGATCCGCCTGACCCGCTCTTCGATCCCTTCCGCCAGCCACCTGTTGACCAATGCATCGGTGCGGCCGTCCATCCAGGTGATGATCGGGTAGACAGGCGTTCCATCGGCTCGCGCGGGAAGCAAAGAGCCACTCTGGGCGGCAACGGCCAGAGCCAGCACACGAGCTTGGGCGCCAGCGCGGTCTACCACTGTCCGCAACACACTGACCACGGCCGACCAGAGCGATTCCGGATCCAACTCGACCCAGCCGGGTTGGGGGGTATGTAAACGGTAGGCCTGTTCGGCCGTGCCCAACTCTGCGCCCAGAAGGTCAAATAGAACGGCCTTGGTCGATGTGGTGCCGATGTCCAGGCCAATGATGGCGTCGCAAACAGGCATCTGACCCTTCTACGAATCAGGCTGGGCTATGGCGCCAATGCCCCGGTCGCCGGCTATCCCCCTTCGAGACCGAGCCCCCCAGGGGAGCAACGGAATGTTTTGCCCCGCCGCGCCCACAGTAAAGAAATGTACGCCACCTTTACCCAATTCCGGGCCTAGCCCTTGACGGCGCCCTCGACCATGGCCATGAAAAAGATGCGCCGGGCGAACAAAAAGACGATGACCATGGGCAGCGCAAGGAGGATACAAGCGGCGGCAATGACCTGCAAGTTGATGATGTTGGCGCCCAGGAAATCGTAGAGCCCGAACATGACTGGCTTGAGTTCGTTCTTGGTAACCAGCAGGTATCCGGCGAGGAACTCGTTCCAGACGTTGACAAAGGTCAACAAAAAGATCGCGGTCAGGCCGGGCATGGCGGCCGGCATAGTGACGTGCCGGAGCGCGCCGAGCGGCGTGGCCCCGTCGATGAGCGCCGCTTCCTCCAGGTCGCGGGGGATAGTGTCAAAGAACCCCTTGGCGATCCAGACGCTCAGCGGCAAAAAGAACCCCAGATAGACGACGATCAAAAAGACCCGGTCGTTGAAAGGAAAGGGCGACTTGCGCAGGGTGACCCCCATCTGGTACAGAGCCAGGATGTTGGTCAGCAGCGGCACGCCGGTGATGGCGAGGATGGCGCTCATCAGTAGGCCGCGGCCGCGAAATCGATAGCGCGAGAAAGCAAAGCCAGACAGTCCAGCCAGGATGACCACCCCTACCGCCGTGGCCGAGGCGTAAAGGAGCGTGTTGGGGATATAGATGCGAAACATCTTGCCTGTCAGCTTGAACCCCAACAGTGAATCCGACGGTTCGGGCGCCAGCACCCGCTCATAGCCCTCCACCGCCCAGCGGCAGGCGCCCCAATCCAGGGGGTCGGTCTCGGTGTCACAGGGAAAGAGAACTGGCGGCTTGCGGATGGTGTCCTGTTGATCCTTGAAGGAGATGATCATCGTGAGGACGATCGGCGCCATAGCCACCAGAACGACCGTGATCATGATGCTGTTGAGCAGTATCACGACCCCAGGTCCGACCCGACGGAAAACGCAACCTGAACATCTCAGGCCGTCCTTTCATCGACCCGTGTGATCCGCATCGTGCCCGTGATGAGCACCCAATTGATGACGGCGATAATCAGGGCCAGGGCGGCCGCTTGGCCAAACCGGAGCCGAATCCAACCCAGAGTATAGAGATGGTAGCTCAAAACGTGGGTGGTGGTACCCGGACCACCACCGGTCAGGCTAAACACCATACCTACTCCGTTCATGCCGCCTAACATGAGACTAAAGAGAGCCACGACCAGAGTGGGCAAGATCAACGGGATAGTGATATATCGCATGACCCGCAAGCCGTCGGCGCCGTCGATACGGGCGCTCTCGACCACCGCGCTTGGTATCGTCTGCAGGGAGGCGAGGAGCAGCAAGGTGATAAAAGGGAGCGCACGCCAGGCGGCCGCCAGAATGAGGTAGATCATGGCCGGAGATGGGGGAAAGGGGAACTCGCCCACCCAGGGGCTCGGCCGGGTTGCCGTCAATATCGACAGCCCCTTGGGGGGGAAAAGATTCGGGTCCCCCAGGACGCCGGTCAGCACGCCGTAATCCGGCGTGACCAGCAGGCGGAAGACCATCCCCGCGATGATATCGGCGATGATCCACGGGATAAAGAGCAGCGTGATATAGAGTCCGGACAAGCGCAGTTTCTGATTCAGGATTTGGGCGATCACAAAGCCCAACAGCAGCGCCACAAACACATACCCGACCAAAAAGACGACCGTGTGCCCTACGGCTTCGCGAAACAGGCTGGTGGCAAAGATCCTCTTGAAATTGTCCAATCCCACATAAACCCATCCCGTCGGTTCCCGTTCCTGCAAACTCAACCAGCCGGTGTAGATAGCCGGGTAGACTTGGACGATGAGCAAAACGATAATCGTGGGCCCAATCATCCAGACGGGCAGCCATTTGTCTGTGCGACTGGTTTTTCGAGGTCGTCTCAGCGATTGGAGCATGATGGTTTCCCAACCTTTCCCCGATCAGAGATCATAGAACCGTCTCCCGGCTTTCAACACACCTTGAGTAGCTGGCGAAACTGGCTCGGCACAGTGTGGAATGCTCGAGGTCAAGCACACCTATGCCGTGATAGACGATAGTATTGAAGATACCCCACACGGTGGGAATTCCCCACCGTGTGGGGTCACCTTGTCGTCCCGTCGGCAAACGCGACGGGTCTGGGCGCGTCAGATCAAGCGCCTAGTTGGCGGCGTTGTACTCGTCCTGCACCTTTTGCAGTTCGGTGGCAATGTCGGCCGTCTGATCCTCTTTGACCAACTTGTAGACCACGTTCATGATGGCCGACCTCGCCTCTGCTGGGGTGGGCAGCGTTCCATACCACGGCCGGCAGGCGCTGGCTTTGGCTACCGCGGCTGCTTGCTGGTAGAACGCGGACTGGAAGGTCTCATGCTGGAAGGTTGCCCCAAGCGAGGGCATGGCGGCTGCAGCCCTTGCTACCCAGTCAGCGTTCTGCTCGAAATCGGCCATCAGCCAGTTGATATAGTCCTCAGCGGCCTCGCGGTTCTCGGCGCCGGTGGGAATGGCCAGTCCATGGACGGCCAACCCACAGCCGGGCTTTTGGCCCTCGGGCGCGACAAAGGGGGCCAGGATGACGTCGCCGGCCTCGATGGCGTCGAGCATGTCCTCCTCGGTCTCTTTGGTGTACTTGGTGCCGTCAGGCGCCGTGAGGGGGCGGATGTAGCGATAGCCAAACAGCCCGGTGGGGATAGAGGCCGCTGAAGCGTCCTTGAAGGCCTCTTCCTCCTGGAACCCGCCGGCAAAGACGACCTCTGGCACGTACTCTTTGACCGCCAGCTCGCGCAGGAACTCGATAGCAGCGACGTTCTCGGGCGTGTTGAGCAGCATGTTGCCTTGGCCGTCGTCATAGGTCCCACCGAAACCAGAGATGGTCGTCCAAACGGCCCGGATGGCGCCGGCTCCATCATAGTCAGTGGAGCCAAAGTAGGTCATGATGTCAACACCCTCGGCATCCAGCCGTTCTGCCTCGGCCAGAAACTCCTCGGGCGTCGTGGGGTAGCCATTGGGGAAATGATCGGCCCACACAAAAGTGACGTAAGGCACCTCGCCGATGGGGATCATGTACAGTCGGCCGTCCTGAGCCGTGGCGGCCTGAATGGCGTAAGGATCCATGTCGCTCCACCACGATTGGGCTTGGGCCCAGTCGGTCAGGTCCTGGAGGGCGCCGTTGCGCACGAGATTCAAGAAATCGCTGTCAGACATCATAAAGATGTCGGGCACGTCGCCGCCCGCCTGTACGGCCGCAACCAACTCAGAAGGCATCTTGTCCCAAGCTTTGGGCACGTTGATCCAGTTCCACTTGCCGGCAAAGGCCTCGTTGAACTGCGGGATTGTGTCGCGCAGATAGGTGTTGCCGATGGCCTCGTCATTGGCCGGATCTTCATTGTCCTGGTCGAACTGGTACCAGGAGATGAGATCCTTCACCTCTGGGACCGGGGTCGGTTCGGGCGCTTTGGTCGCTTCAGGGACCTTGGTCGCCTCGGGACCTTGGGCGCCTCGGGAACCTTGGTTGGCTCTTCGGCCGTGGTGCACGCACTTGCCAGCATGAGCAGGACGAGCATGAACGACAATGCTTTCCATACCAGCTTTTTGCTCATTTCTTCCTCTCCTTGTCAATTGAATGGATGTGGTTTAAACATAGGTCTCTAATGACTGTCTTGATGTGGTCTGTTTTCCGCGATCTCACCTCCTTTGAGTTTTGCATCCATGAGTTGCCGGGTGCGCCATCGTCCTCACCCACATACATCACGGCATTCTCGTCCACACGGATCTCTGATCTACCTGTTCGGATGCGCCTCTCCGCTAGCCGAGAATCTTTGCGGCCGTCGGAATACCGGCATGGCGAGCGGGAAGACCCAACTGTACGATCCAACTCAAGTCGCACTCGGCCTGCTGTCGCCGGGGACCGGTATCCAATGTGGGGGGAATTCGCTGGCGCCAGAGTTTAATGGGATCATTCGACCGTCCCGGGCATGTCATCCATCAGGAATTCATGAACACCTAGCAGTGGGACAGGCTCACCTTGACCGTCCCGGGCATGTCTGTCCTCAAGAATTGGCGAGGAACAGTTAATAAGGTAACATGACATGGGTGTCTTGTCAAGTAAAAGTTAAATCGTAACTGTTCAGAGTTGGGGTAAAAAATCGGGTGCTTGATGTCTTGTTAACGCTCCACAGGCGTCAAAACGGGAGCAGAAAGGGCACAAGGCGCGATTCGACGGCGCTGGCGATGTAACTGTGAACAGTTACGTTAAATCCTGTCTTGCGAATCGGCCGGGGGCGGGTTGGAGAACTGATGGAGGGGTTTGCGCCAACGAAAGTGCGGCGGTGATCCGTGTGTACCGACTTGGGATTGCGGCGGGATAAAGCATGGTTTGACGACGTGACGTCCACAGACTAGAATTGCGACACTGCACCACAGGGTGACCATCGTCCGCGGTCGCCCCACGAGGGCAGTCCGGCGCCTGCGCAGCGCTGCATCTACCCAAAAGCGACCATTTGGTGTGGAGTGAATCATGTACTATACCGGTTTTGCAGACGAGGCAGGCGCCTCGATCGAAGCTCAGATTCAGGCTACAAAAGAGCTTGGGTGGTCCAATCTCGAAGCCCGCAGCGTTGACGGGACCAACCTCACCGACATCTCGGAGGCCCAATTCGAGCAGGTTTGCGAGAAACTGGCGGCCGCGGAGGTTCATGTAAACTGCTTTGGCAGTGCGGTCGCCAACTGGTGCCGAGACCCGCGCAGCGATGAGGATCTCCAGTACAGCGTCCAAGCCCTCAGGCGAGCTATCCCGCGCATGCACCGGTTGGGCGCCAGAATGATACGTGGCATGAGCTTTGCTGTCGTCCAAGACCCGGCGCCGGACGACCCTGACCTGGAAAGGATTATCTTTGGCAAGGTGGGAGATCTCGTCAGGATGTGCGAGGAGGCCGGCATCCTCTACCTGCACGAAAACTGCATGAACTATGGCGGCCTGTCCCACGTGCACACGCTGCGCCTTTTAGAGAAGGTGCAGTCTCCCAACTTGAAGCTGGTCTTTGATACCGGGAACCCGGTGTTCACCGACCGGCGGATTGGCCCCAAGCCCTATCCCAAACAGAGCTCGTGGGAGTTTTACGTCAACGTTCGAGAGTGGGTCCACTATGTTCACATCAAGGACGGCCGCTACCTGCGCGAGACCGAGGGCATCTTCCCAGAGGTCGAGTATACCTTTCCTGGTGACGGGGATGGCGATGTGGAACGGATCGTGCGCGACCTGCTGCAGACCGGGTACGATGGAGGCTTTTCCATCGAGCCGCACCGTGCGGTCGTCTTTCACAACCGCACAGTGCAATCAGAGGCCCAGGTGCAGTACGACAACTATGTCGAGTACGGCGGCGGTTCATGCAGTTGGTGGGTAACATCCAGAGAGACATCTCCAGACCAGAGTAAACGCGATGCCGATCATCGAACCCGAGCTCGCCGCGATGATACCCGCGCTCACGAGCAGCGCCAGCCAGCGTCAAAATCTGAATCCCGGTCAAGGTCTCCGCTCCGGTTGAGCTATCGGCTTGGAAATCGATTCGCAGCCGGCCGCGGATGGCAGCATCGATCTCTGCCGCAAATACCGCCGGGTTGTCGCGCTGGAGAATCTCGTGGGCCTTTTCAAGCGCGCTCGAATGGGCATCCCGCGCCCCAGCGGCCGCCCACTGATCCCGAGGGCGGCGGTCCGCAATCTCTGGCAGCACCGCCTCGGTGCGCATGCGTTTTAGCGTGTGGCGCCGGTCGGCAAAGATCCCGCCAGGGCCGACCTCCCGCGATCAGATCGAGCGCCAGGTTCTCGTCGCTGAACTCCCATCCACGACAGGCACGTTTGAGCATCAAGGCGATCTCGTGGTCCACCACCGCCTTGCCGAAATCAAAAGCCATGAGCGCGTCGATCAGGCCACCCATGGCGAGCAAATCGACGCCGCCCAGCATCGCAACCATGGCAGAGAGCCCAGTCTCGTACCCGGCCTGCGCATCGTTCACCTTGGAATTGGTGAGGCCCACAAAGGCGGCCGAGGGCACCCCATAGAATCGAGCCATTTGCGCGCACCCCACACCGAGATTCCCGGTCTCGATAGCGCCCGGCGCATAGGCCCCGGTTCGCATGTCGCTCACCGTCAGCAGCGCATCGTAGAGGAGCCGGGGTGCCGGGCCGGGACATTTGCGCCAACAACGCCTGGGACAGGAACTCGGCGTTGGCCACCACCAGGGTCCCAAGCAAGGTCATCGGCGCTGATACACCGGCGTTGGGCGTGACCACGCCGTGGCTGGGTACCCCCCGCTCGGCGAAACGCATCAGCTTTTCCGTGGACTCGACGTCCATCGTCAGCGGCGAGATGGTGGCGCAATAGATAAAGGTGACAAACGGCCGTTCCGAAAACGCGCCCTCGCCCCCGGCGATCAGAGCCGCCATCTCGAGGATATCCTCCGTGTCCTCGAGGGTGGTGGCGCTGCCGCGGATCGGTTTCACGCAGTGTTTGAGCGCCGGATAGAATCGCGCCAGGCCGGGCCCGCCCCGGCGGCGCATCGCCGGCCGTGTCGTCGCGATGGAAAAGATGTCGAAACCCGACAACTCGTTGACCAGGTGAGCGATGCCGCGCCACATCGGCCGACGTGGATCGCCGCACCTCTCCGGTCTGGGGATCGACAATGTCCGGCGCGACGCTGCCGGTCATCATCAACGGGGCAGTGTCCGGGATGGTACGATCAAAGTGGGGGTCACGGCCGTGAAAGGTCAAGGTGGGCGGAAACAGCTGACGGTGCTCCTCGACGATGGCGCGAGGAATACGAACGATCCCCATCTCCCCATCGACCCGACCGCCATAGGCCGCAAAGCGTCCCGCGCCTCGGGGTTTCTTACCAAAACACCAACGTTCTCAAGAATCTCCCAGAGAACCCTCATGTACCGATTCAACTTGGTCTGGCGATAGCAGCGTGCTTGTTCGCGCCATTGTCTTCCTCCCAACCCGAGATTCTACTCCCACATCGCCACGGGCTCGCCCAAGATCTTGGAGATGGGCGTGACGCCCAGACCGGGCCCATCCGAGGCCTACACCCGCCTTTTTCATGTCGGCCGTACCGCGGCCGACTTGATAGGGATCATGCAGTGACGTCCCAGGCCGCAAAGAACGCCCTGGGCGGCGTCGAGTGCGCCATGTTGGCGATGGCAGATCGACGATGCTGGTGCCGGGCTTGATCGACACCTACGTGTTCAAGCAAATCGATGCTCGCCCGGTGAGTTTTCGCGCACTCTTGGCGACCCAATCGTGAATCGTGGGCACTCGGGCGTGATCATACGTCTCGATCCTTCCTCCTCCTTGCTGCGAATCCCCATTGAGGGTGGCTGTTTGTTTAACTGCCGATGGTCTACATCATTCGAGATAACTCTGGCAGGTCAAGTAAAACTGATTGTTGGAGCGTGAATTGAATTATTACTGTTTTTTTCGTGTAACTGGACTCTATTTGGTCCGCTCCGTTAACTGTTTCTTGACGGCGGCAATCACTTCTGATACATTACGCGGGCATGCGAAATGACCGGCAAGGAGGATCAGGCATGTCGCCACTGGGTGACCGGATTCGCACTCGGCGAAAGGAGTTGCGGTTGAGCCAGAGCGATTTGGCTGAGCGCACCGGTCTCACAGCCAGTTTCGTCAGCCAGGTTGAGCGAGGGGTCACCGGCCCGTCCATTGACTCACTGTACAAGATCAGTAAATCGCTCGAGGTGCCGGTCTTCTCTTTCTTGCTCGAGCCCGAGACCAAAAGCCCTGTCGTCAGGCACGATCAGCGAACCCGCATCACCTGGTCGTGGTCCGGGCCGGAACTCATCTTTCAATTGCTGACGCCCAGGATGAGCCAAAGGCTGGAAGCGTTCATGACCGAGTGCAAGCCCGGCGAGCCAAGAACGCTCAAGGGCTTTGGCAAGAACACTGAGGAGTTTATCTACGTCCTACAAGGGCAACTGGAGATCCGCCTGGCGGGCGAAGCGTACCTCCTTGGCCCCGGTGACACGGTCTGGTTTGAAGGCGCCATGCTGCGCGGCATGGATCCGCGCGGGGATCAGACAGTGAGGTTCATCTCGGTCATAGCACCGCCAGCGTTTTGATGCACGCGCCGGTCGGAACCATTCGACGCAGACGGAGCGACCAAACCCGCCCCTGAACCCTGCATGAACAGATTGGAGACCCGATCATGAAGATACACCACATCCGATGTAGCGTCGTCGAGCCACCCGCTCCCCGCGCCCCTCCGCCCGGCCTGGGCGCCGGGAAGAACGTTTGAGCGCACCGCTTGCACTCTCGTCGAGATCACCACCGACGAGGGCGTCACCGGCCTGGGGGCGCTCCCTCACGCCGACCCAATCGGCCTCTATACCATTTCCGAGCTGGTGGCGCCCTACATTCTGGGCAAGGACCCCTTTGCCGTCGAGCGGATCAGCCCTATTCTACGCCACGCGGCGCGGGATGGGTCCTATCCCTGGGGGGTCGAGATGGCGCTATGGGACATCATCGGGCAGGCGTGTAGCCAACCGGTCTATCGCTTGTGGGGCGGTTATCAGGACTCGCTGCCCGTCTATGCCAGCCTGGCCGAGATCTGCGAGCCGGCCGAGCAGATCGAGCGACTGCACATGTTGCGCGAAAAGGGGTTCCGCGCCGCCAAGTTGCGGATACGGCGCCCCGACATCGAGAACGACATCGACCTCGTCCAGCGCGTGCGCGCCGAGTTTGGCGACTCGATGGACCTCATGGTCGATGCCAACCAGGCGCATGTCATGCCCAGCCCCGGCCCGCACAACTTTTGGTCGTTTTCCGATGCGCTCAAGGTCGCGCGGGCGATGGAGGAACTGGGCGTGCTGTGGCTTGAAGAACCACTCCCGCGCTACAACTACCAGCAACTGTCTGCTCTCACCGCCCGCGTCGATCTGCCCATCGCCGGAGGCGAGCTGAACATCGGGCTTCACGAATACCGCCAGCTCATCGAACGGGATTGCTATGACATCATCCAGGCAGATGCCGCGTTTTCCGAGGGCGTGTTTCAGCTCAGAAAGGTAGCCGCCCTGGCAGAGACGGCGTTCAAGTTCTTTATCCCTCACACCTGGTCCAACGGGATCGGGTTGGGGGCCAACCTGCACCTGGCGGCCGCGACCCCCAACTGCCCCTGGTTTAAGTTCCCGGTCGATCCGCCGGCCTGGACGGAGGAATCGCGGGACTTTATGCTGACCGAGCCCTATGTGGTGAACGCAAATGGAACCATCTCGGTGCCCGACGCGCCGGGGTTTGGATTCAAACTCGACCAGGACAAGATCCGTGACTGCACCGTCCAGAGTTGGGAGAGCGACACTCGTGCGGTTGCCTGACAGACGCGGTAATCGGCTGATTCGATTCTGGACGCAGGCCCAGGAGAGCGCGGTCGGATCTCTCCACCCGGCCGTCGGGAGTCAGATTGGATGAGCGCCAAACGGTTGGACATCGTCGGGCTGGGGCTGGCGACGATCGACATCATGACTCTGGTCCCCCGACTCCCCCACCAGGACGAGGTCTTTCCGGCGCGCCGCATCCTGCTTCAGGGTGGCGGGCCGGTTGCCACCGCCCTCGTCGCCGCCGCCCGGTTGGGGGCAGCGACCGCCTACCTCGGTCCCTTCGCGCCCACGAGGTGGGGCACTCTCGCCCAAGGTCGACTGAAAAGTTACGGGGTAGACACGACCCACGCGCCGGTCCGCGCCGGAGGGGAACAAGCGGTGGCGGTTATTCTCGTCGATCAACCCTCTGGTCAACGGTCGATCCTCTACCAACCGGGCGACGTGCAGGAGCTGACGCCGGCCGAAGTGCCCAAAGCGCTGATCCTCTCGGCTCGCGCACTGCACCTCGACGGGGTCCATCTTGAGGCAGCCTGCCACGCGGCCCAGATTTGGCCCGGCGGGCCGGTGTGGTCGTCTCGTTCGACGGCGGAGCGGGCGAGTTGTGGGAGGGGACTGAAAGGCTGCTTCCCCTGGTCGATCTGATGGTCGTCGCCCGGCGCTTTGCCGAGCAACACTCCGGTTGCGCCGATCCGATAGAGGCGGGGCCGGCGCTGCTCAAGACCTATGGAGCCCGCCAGGTGGTCATCACCGACGGCGTTCGGGGGTGTTGGTATTTCGACCCAACCCAGCGAATCCACCAGCCCGCCTTTCCAGTTGACGTGGTGGACACCACCGGCGCGGGCGACGTGTTTCACGGCGCCTACCTGGTCGCCCATTTGCAGAACTGGCCCGCCGGCCGATGCCTCGCCTTTGCCGCCGCCGCGGCCGCGCTCAAGTGCCGGGAACTCGGCGGGCGAGCGGGCGATCCCGACCCGCCAACAGGTTGAAGCGGCGCTAGAGCGGCCGGATTCGCCCCGGCCGGCGGCCCTGCCTGCGGGAGCGCCGGGAAAGTGACAGACCGATGAGGAGTAAGCCCATGCCATCATCCGAACGCCGCCGCCTTGGGGTTGTCTCTATTGGCGTGCCCTATTTCGACGTCATCGTCGCCAACCAGCACCTGGTCACGACGCGCGCCTTCTGGAACCGTATTACCGCGTGGTCGGCCCGGCCGAGACGGTGACCGACGTGAACGCCCTGGACGCCGTGCTGGACGAGTTCCACGCCGCTCGCATCGACGCCCTCCTGCTGCAGATCGGCACCTTTCCCGACGGCGAGGCGCCCGCCCGCATCGCCGACCGGTTGAGCGTTCCCGTCGTGGTCCACGCGCTCCAGAACCGCGCCTGGAGCGCGAAGTGTCGCTCAACAGCCTATGCGGCGCCAACATGACAGCCTTTACGCTGACAGCGCTGGAAAGGCCCCACCTGTTCTGTTTCGGGAACCCGCAAGAGCCTGCGGTGCAAAAGGAGCTGCTGGCCCAGATCAACGCCGCACGGCCCTCTCGGGGCTGCGGGGCAGCCACATCGGCCTGATCGGCTTCCGGGCGCCGGGGTTCTATCCCTGCGCCTTTGACGAACTACTGCTGCGCCGGACGCTGGCGTGGCTCTCGACCACATCGGCCTCAGCGAGTTGGGCCGCGAGCTGGACAGCGGACAGCCGCGCCGGGCGCCTCGCGGTTCCCACTCATCGAGGAAGGCGAGCTGCCCGCCACGGCCGTCGAGCGGATCGAACAATTTTATGGCGCCCTCACCAAGTCGTCCAGACCAGCGGTCACAGCGTCATCGCCATTAAAGACTGGCCCGAGTTCTTTTGAGCCGAGGTCGGGCGGATTCTGGCCGCGCTGGGCTGGATCAGGACGAGGTGGCATCTGGTCCCCGGCGGATGTGAACGCCACCTGCTGGACCTGCACCTCGAACTTCACCGGCGGCATCCCACCCTCGTCGACGTCGGCGCCTGGGAGGACGACGACTCGACCCTGGTGCTCTGGCACTATGCCGGCGCCGAAAGTCTGGCCCGGGACCCGAACGAGATCCGGTACGATCGATGGGGTCGCGAGGTCGAGTACACCTTCAAGCCCGGGCCGGCGACCCTGGCGCGGGTGGGCCTGTTCCAGGGCCAACTCCGGCTACTGACCATCGCCGTAGAGATGCAAGACCGGCGGGTGACGCTGCGCCGGGCGGCCGGGTGGGCGAAGCACCGGTCAACACCCCGGCCGACGAGGTGATCCATCGAATGATTGGCGACGGGTGGGGAACACCACCCCTGCCTGGTCTATGGCGA
>CAVOHX010000014.1:0-95369 GCA_963695825.1 uncultured Chloroflexia bacterium | reverse complement strand
CAGCGGTAAGGACCAGGACGACCTGGTCGGCCGGCTCTTCCAGGGTCTTCAGTAGTGCGTTGGCTGCGCCCGGCGACGCCCGCTCAAAGTCGGATCAGGATGGTCACCCGGTAGCGCCCTTCGTATGGGGTTAGCGACAGCTCGCGTTGAAGGGTGCGGACCTGTCGATCCGCAGCGTGCTGGATCGGCCCGAACTCGACAACGTCGGCTCGACCAATCTCACGTCAGGATGTGTGTCCGCAGCGATCAGCCGGCAGGCGCGACAGGTCAGACAAGGGGCTCGCGGGTCGGCCGGTTGATCGCGGTTGAGCATCTGGGCCACCGTGCGGGCCACAGTGGTCTTGCCGACATGGGCGACTCCCGTGAACAGGTAGGCATGGGACAGACGGCCGTTGGCAAGCGCACCAGCGATCTGATCCAGCGCCCATTCGTGCCCGATCACGGCCGGCCAGCGAGAGTCGCGAGTGGACATGAGCGGATTGTAATCGCAAAACAAGCAGCGAGCAAATGCACCCCGGCCGGAGGGCTTGCCAAAATCTTTCCTTTCGGTATAATTTTGCCCAGTTGGGCGATTAGCTCAGATGGCTAGAGCGCTACGTTGACATCGTAGAGGTCACAAGTTCAAGTCTTGTATCGCCCACCTCAAGTTCATAATCAATGCGTTGACCGGGACGAGTACCAGCCAGCTCGGCACACAGGGAGCGGGGCGCCAGAGACTGCGAGCCCCCGCAGCCAGGAGCGACTGGGAAAACCACCCGGGAGTGGGCCTCTCAAAGGTCGCGAGACCGAGTATGGGACCCCGGTTCAGCCCCGTTATCGGCCAAGAGAACAACGATGTCGCCTGTTGCCTGTTGTTGAAATTGGGTGGAACCGCGTGGAACCCCTCGCCCCATGGTGGCGAGGGGTTTTTGATTTTTTAGGAGAAAGAACAATGTCTGATTACCACGAAAGCGAACTGTATCGTATCCGGCACTCGGCGGCGCACGTGATGGCGCAGGCGGTGCTGGAAGAGTTTCCGGAGGGCAAGTATGCCATCGGCCCGCCCATCCAGGACGGGTTCTACTATGACTTTGACCTGCCCCGGCCGCTGACGCCGGAGGATCTGGAAGCAGATCGAGGCGCGGATGCGTGAGATCATCGCCGAGAATCATCCCTTTGAGTATCAGGAGGTGGGTGCCGACGAGGCGCGGGAGCTCTTTGCCGATCAGCCCTACAAGCTCGAACTGATCGACGGGCTGGCGGCCGGCGGCGTGGACGAGTATGGCGAGCCGGTGGAAGGTGAGGTGGTCATCTCGACGTATCAGCACGACAAGTTTCGCGACCTCTGCCGGGGACCCCACGTCGAACAGCACGGGCAGACCTGAACCCGGATGCCATCAAGCTGCTCAGCGTGGCCGGCGCCTATTGGCGGGGCGATGAGAACCGGCCGATGCTGCAGCGCATCTACGGCACGGCCTGGCAAGACGGCCGAGGAATTGGAGCTGTACCTGGAACGGTTAGAGGAAGCCCGCGGCGCGACCATCGCCGGCTGGGCAAGGAGCTGGACCTCTTTAGCCTGGAGCCTGACTTGCTGGGCGGCGGGTCTGGTGCTGTGGCATCCCAAGGGAGGGATGATGCGGCATGTTGCCGAGGAGTTTGCCAAGACGAGCATATCAAGGCTGGGTATGACCTGGTGTATTCGCCGCACATCGGCCGGGCGACAGCTGTGGGAGACGAGCGGGCACCTGGACTTCTATCAGGAGAGCATGTACGCGCCGATGGATGTCGATGGGCTGGAGTACTATGTCAAGCCGATGAACTGCCCGTTCCACATCCTCATCTACAAGAGCCGGACGCCGCAGCTATCGCGAGCTGCCGCTGCGCTTTGCCGAGTGGGGCACGGTATATCGTTACGAGCGACCGGGGCGTGCTGCATGGGCTGATGCGGGTGCGCGGCTTTACGCAGGATGACGCCCATCACATCTGCTCCGCCGGACCAGATGCCGGATGAGATCGACTTTGTGCTCGATTTCTGCCTGCACATCCTGCGCAGTTTTGGTTTTGAGGAGTTTAAGGCCTATCTCTCGACGATGCCGGAAAAGTGTGTCGGCGAGCCCGAGCAGTGGGAAGCGGCCCAGGATGCGCTGCAGTCCGTGTTGGAACGGGCCGAGGTCGAATACGAGGTGGACGAAGGCGGGCGGCGCGTTTTACGGCCCCAAGATCGACCTCAACGATCCGCGACGCACTGGGCCGCGAATGGCAGTGTTCGACGATCCAGTTCGACTTTAACCTGCCCGAGCGGTTCGATATGGAGTACATGGGCGAGGATGGGCAACCACACCGGCCCTACATGATCCATCGGGCGCTGATGGGCAGCCTGGAGCGCTTCCTGGGCGTGCTGATCGAGTTCTATGGCGGCGCGTTCCCGGTCTGGCTGGCGCCGGTGCAGGCGGTGCTGATCCCGATCACCGATCAGCAGTTGGATTACTGCCGCCAGGTGGCAGACCGGCTCAAGGCGGCCGGGATGCGGGTTGAGGTGGACGACGCCGGCGATCGGATGGGAAACAAGATCCGCAAAGCGCAGGAACTCAAGATCCCCTACATGCTCATTGTGGGCAAGCGAGAGGTGGCGGCCGGCGCGGTGGCGGTTCGTCTGCGCTCTGGCGAGGACCTGGGCGCCAAGCCGGTGGACGAGTTCCTGGCCATGACGCAGGCGGTCATTAACCAGCGATCGAAAGAGCTGGTACTGTAGCGCTGGACGGCGCCTGTCAGACACAAAAAGAGCCCGCATCGTGGATTCCACGATGCGGGCTTTGTACTGACCGCGCCGATTAGCGGGTTTCCCGATGGGGGGTGTGCTTGCGACACCGCGGGCAGAACTTGGACAGTTCTAGCCGACCGGGGTCGTTCCGGCGGTTCTTTTCAGAGGTGTAATTTCGTTCCTTGCACTCGGTGCAGGCAAGGGTGATTACCGGTCGAATAGCTTTTTTGGCCATGATTTACTCAACAATATCCGTGATGACGCCAGCGCCAACGGTCAGGCCGCCCTCGCGAATCGCGAACTTGCCGCCTCTTTCCAGTCCCACCGGCGTGATCAACTCTACCTGCATGTTCACATAGTCCCCAGGCATGACCATCTCGACACCCTCGGGCAACGTGATCTCGCCCGTGACGTCCATGGTGCCCATGTAGAACTGCGGCCGATACCCAGGGAAGAACGCCTTGTGCCGGCCGCCCTCGTCGCGCCGCAACACGTACACCTCGCACGCGAACTTTTGGTGGGGGGTGATACTGCCCGGCTTGGCCAACACCTGACCGCGCTCCACGTCGATTCGCGCCACCCCACGCAACAGCGCACCGATGTTGTCCCCGGCCTGACCCTGGTCCAACAGCTTGTGGAACATCTCCACCCCGGTGCACACGGTCTTGCGGGTCGGGCGGATCCCGACGATCTCTACCTCTTGGCCCACCTTGATGATGCCGCGGTCGATGCGGCCGGTGACGACGGTGCCGCGCCCCTTGATGCTAAAGACGTCCTCAATTGCCATCAAAAAGGGCTTGTCCATTTCGCGTTCAGGGGTGGGGATAAAGTTATCGACGGCATCCATCAGCTCCCAGATGCACTCGTACTCGGGGGCACTGGGGTCCATGCTGGCGCTCTCTAGCGCCTTGAGGGCGCTGCCGCGAATGATGGGAGTGTCGTCGCCGGGGAAGCCATAGCTGTCCAGCAGTTCGCGCAGCTCCATGTCAACCAGCTCGAGCAATTCGGGGTCGTCCATCATGTCAACCTTGTTCAAAAAGACGACCATGGCGGGGACCTCAACCTGGCGTGCGAGAAGCACGTGCTCGCGGGTCTGGGGCATAGGGCCGTCGGGTGCGGCAACGACCAGGATAGCGCCGTCCATCTGGGCGGCGCCGGTGATCATGTTCTTGATATAGTCACGGTGCCCGGGGCAGTCGACGTGGGCATAGTGGCGCTGATCGGTCTGATACTCGACGTGGGCGATGGCGATGGTGATGCCGCGCTCGCGCTCCTCGGGGGCGTTGTCGATGGTGTCAAAGGCACGATAGTTGGCGAGATTCTTGAGCGCCAGGACCTTGGTGATGGCGGCTGTGAGGGTAGTCTTGCCATGGTCGATGTGACCGATGGTGCCAACGTTAACGTGCGGCTTGTCGCGTACGAATTTCTCTTTTCCCATGATGGGCGCTCCTCCTCAAATAAAGCTTTTTGCGTATTCCTTCTCAGCCCAGCGTACTCTCACAAAGCCGGGCGCAGCATGCCCACGCGCCGGTTGTAGAGAGAGGGTACCAAGACGAGAGCCTACAATGGGACTCGAACCCATGACCTCGCCCTTACCAAGGGCGTGCTCTACCGACTGAGCTATGTAGGCACCTGTGGGCCGGGCAGGACTCGAACCTGCGAAGGCTGAGCCAGCGGATTTACAGTCCGCCCCCTTTGCCGCTCGGGACACCGACCCAATTTTCCGGTTATTAATTCCTTCTTTGCAAGCCGACGATGAGACTTGAACTCATAACCGTCCGCTTACAAGGCGGATGCTCTGCCGCTTGAGCTACGTCGGCAACTGGCGGAAATTATACCAGATGCACTTTGCCGGTCAAGACGCCCAGCACGCGCCCACAAACGCAGTGGCGGCGCCTACTCTTTGTACTGTCGTACTTGATCCAGGATTTCGTGGGCGCTGTTGCGGGTGGCGACGGTCTCGCCCCCCAACATCTGGGCCAACTCTGTAACTTGGGCATCGGGCATGGTCAGGTCTTGGACATGAGTGGTGGTGCGGCCGCCGTGAACTTGCTTGGTCACGCGAAAGTGGGCGTCGCCAAAGCCGGCCAACTGCGGAAGATGGGTGATACAAATGACCTGGCGCTTTTCGTTATGACCCGAGAGATCCCACAGCTTTTGTCCTACGGTCTGCCCGACCCGACCGCCAATTCCCTGGTCGATCTCGTCAAAGATGAGCGTGGGGGTCTGGTCGGCGAGCGAGAGGACGGTCTTGATGGCTAGCATCAGCCGCGCTGTCTCGCCCCCCGACGCGACCTTGACCATGGGTTTGAGCGGTTCTCCAGGGTTGGCGCTGATGAGAAACTCTACACGGTCTAGCCCGGTGGCGTCGAAAGCGATCCGCTCCCCAGGATGTGCGCTGCCCCCGGGCAAGTGTTCGTGATAGGCGGCCGGGATCGGGGCGCCACTGGGGTCTGCCCGCCAATGAATGTCCACCCCAAAGCGTGCGCCTGCCATGCGCAGATCGGATAGCTCGTGTTCCACGGCTGCGCTGAGCTTGGCGGCCGCCGTCCGCCGCTGTGTAGAGAGCGCCGCCCCGGTCTCGCCAATAGCTTGCAGCAAACGGTCCTGCTCGACCTCGAGTTCGGCAATTCGCTCCTCGCTGTGGGTAATGGTGTTCAGTTCTGCCGCCGCCCGGTCTGCGTATGCCAGCACATCGTCGATCGAATCCCCGTATTTGCGCTGCAAGCTGCGAATTACCTCGATGCGATCCTCTACGGCCGTCAGGCGCCCAGGGTTGAACTCGATCTGCTCTCGGTAGGTCCGCACCCCATCGATCAAGTCTTCTATCTGGAAGGAGACCTGCCCGGCAAGTTCTCTCAGGCTCGCCTGGCTGCCATCGATCTTGGACAGCCCGCGCAGCGCCCGCAGCACGTTGCCCATCAGATCCCGTATGGGAAGCAACTCCTCAGAGTCGCCGGTCAAAAGAGCGTACGCCTCTTCAGCCAGCGCCACCAATTGTTCTGCGTTGGTCAGCCGGGTGCGTTCGTCGTGGAGATCGTCGTACTCGCTAGCCTGCAAGCCGGCGTTGCGGATTTCGTCGATCTGGTACGCTAGCAGGTCCGCCTTGCGAGCCAGTTCCCGCTCGTCTCGGCGCAGCGTTCGCAACTCGGCGCGAATGCTCTCCAGGCGGCGCACCTGTTCCGTCATCTCTGCGCGCGCCGGTTCCAGGCCGGCGTAACGATCAAGCAGGTGCAGGTGTTCCCGCACTCGCATCAAGGATAGGTGCTCGCTTTGGCCATGTATGTCCACCAGGCCAGCGCTGATCTGGCGCAGGAATGCCAGACTGACAACCCGGCCGTTGACCCGGCTGACGCTCCGGCCGTTGGCGCGCACCTCGCGGGCGAGCACCAGGCGATCTGTCTCCTCATCGCAGAGTTCGTCACGAACCAGTAGGTCGATGAGCGGGTCGTCTGCCGCAGGCAGGGAGAACGTCCCCTCGACCTGAGCGCCGGCCGATCCAGTGCGCACCATGGAGCTGTCTGCGCGGCCGCCCAGCAGCAGATTCACCCCGTCGATGATGATCGACTTGCCGGCGCCGGTTTCGCCGGTGAGAACCGTAAAACCGGCTCCGAATTGCATATGGAGGGTGTCGATAATGGCAAAGTTGTGGATGGTCAGCTCGAGCAGCATGGTCGAACCAGAGCGCGGTTACTTGAGGCGGTAATAGGCGGTGCTGGCTGCCAGGACCACGTAGACCAGTTGCCAGAACAGGTCCCCAAGGGGCAACCCGCCCAGCTGACCTGAGGCAGCGAGCAAAGCTGGGGGCAAGAGGGCGACTGCAATGCCTGGCAAGCTCCCCAGGGTCACGCATAATGTGACCGTCAGAGGGAGCCAGCGGCCGCGTCGGCGCCTTGTCACCAGCCGCGCGGCCTCGGCGATCAGTGTGCCGGCGAACGGCGCTACGATGAGGGTCAGCCAGCCGATGGAAAAGATGATGTACGATGCCAGGGCAGCCAGCGGGATGGAGACGACGGCCGCCAATAGGTAATCGTGCCAGACGGCGGTGTAAAACACCTCTTGCTGGTCCTTGATGCACACCTTGCACCGATATCCGACCGGGGTCTTGATGGCGCACCGCGTGCAGATTGGTTTGTCGCACCGGTTACAGCGCAGGGCGGTCTCGGTTGTCGGATGATAAAAGCAGACCTCGTGTTCTTGAGTGGCGGCGGGAGCAGGCGCTTTCGCAGCCACAACCGGGGCCACGGGGGCTGGCTTGGGCGGGGGCGGTTGGTAGACTGTGTCGGTCACTTGCTGCAGCCAGCGGCCGGATTCGGCAGCAGCGGCGTCCAGCATATCGGCCGGCGAGGGCGCCGGGTCGGCCGGCTGGCTATCGACCAAGGTTGGGTCCAGTTCGCTGGCGCGCTGAGCGCTGGCGTCCCGCTCCCACTCTGTGGTAGCCACCTGGCTCAATCCAAACCACGCCTCGGCCGACCTGGGGAATTCATCGATGGCTTTGCGGTATACGTCTTCGGCCGCCTGCTTTTTGCCCAGGCGTATGGCTCGCTCGCCTTGTTTCAGTAGAGCGCGTAGTTTGGGATCGACGGTTGCCATCCGTGCTCCTCGTTATGGTGTCTGGCTTTTGGACATAGGGCTTGGGTCAGCCGGAGCCAGCCGCGCCAGCAACGAGCGATAAAAATAGGCGCGCGGTTGGACGCGGGCAAATCGACTGGTGTGCGGGCCTGCTTTGACCAGCACTCGATCATCGTTCTTTAAATCAAATTCGTATTGCCCGTCCACGGTGAGGATCGCCTGGTGGTCGGTCCTGACTTGCGCCTCTACCTGGGCACCTTCTGCCAGCACGACCGCGCGGTCCATGGTCAGGTGCGGCGCGATGGGGATGATCAGGATGCTGCGCAACTCGGGGGGCAGGATGGGCCCACCGGCCGCCAGTGCATAGGCAGTGGAGCCGGTGGCTGTGGAGACGATCAGCCCGTCCGCAAAGTAGGTGGTGAGATAACTGCCATCAACGTGGGTGGCGAGCTGCACGGCGCGGGCAAGGGTGCCGCGGCTGATGACTACGTCGTTGAGGGCCATGTGCTGACCGATGACTGTTTCATCGCGTCGCGTCTCGGCGACTAGCATCATGCGTTCCTCGATCCAGTAATCATAGGCCAGCAGCCGGGCCAGGGGGCCATGCCAGTTGTCCGGCATGCACTCGGACAGGAATCCAAGCCGGCCAAGGTTGACGCCGAACAAGAGCGATCTGTGTGGGGCGGCTAGCCGGGCGGCCCGCAACAGGGATCCGTCACCGCCCAAGGTGATGATGAGGTCGGTTTGCTCGATAAAAGTTCTCACCCGGTCCTCGTCCCAGCTAGAGGATTGCCATACCTCCCGGCCGCGCGAAGCGAGCCAGCCTGCAATCTCGTGCCCCAAAGGAACCGACACGGGTTTGTGGGGGTGATACAGAATGCCGATGACGTTGAGCGGTGGAACGCTCAGGCTGTTAGACGTTTCTTGAGCCACTGTGCCAACTCGATTAGTGGAACTGTCATCTGCTCGCCTGCATCCATGTCGCGCACACTGGCCTGACCTTGCTCCAATTCTGCCTCTCCCATGATGATGACAAAACGAGCCTGGTGACGGCCGGCCTCTCGCATTTGGGATTTCAGGCTGCGCCGGTTCCAGGCGAACGCCAGGCGGGAGCCGATGCCAGCATCGCGCAACTCGAAAGCGGTCTCGACGGCCTGGGACTTGGTCCGATCTCCAAAATGGGCGATGAACACGCGAGGGCTGGGCAAGGGTGGTGCGGAGAGCCCGGCCGCCTTGAGGCCCAGGATGATCCGTTCGACGCCCGAGCCAAAGCCGACGCCCGGGGTGGGCGGGCCACCCAGCGCCTCTGCCAGCCCGTCATACCGCCCGCCGCCGCAAACGGCCGCCTGCGCGCCGATCCCTTCTGCCCAGACCTCAAAGACCGTCTTGGTGTAATAGTCCATCCCGCGCACCAGGCGGTTATTGATCTCGTATGGCTTTTTCAGCAAATGCAGGTGCTGGCGGAGCTCTTGCAGGTGGGCAGCACACTCGTCGCAAAGATGGTCGACAAAGTGGGGCGCTCGCACCAGTAGCTCATCCATTCCGGGCTCTTTGGAGTCGAGCACTCGCAGGGGATTGCGCGCCAGGCGAATTCGATCCGTCTCCCCGAGCCGATGTCGAAACCCGGCGATAAATTCCACCAGGCGGGCGACATAGGCCGGCCGGCAGCGCGGGCAGCCGGTGCTGTTAAGTTGGAAGGTCAACCCCCGGTACCCCAGGTCACGGTACAGGTTAACAGCCAGCAGCATGACCTCCAGGTCAGCCACCGGGTCTTGCTCGCCGATGATCTCGGCGTTGAACTGGGTGTGTTGCCGGTAGCGACCGGCCTGCGGCCGGTCGTGCCGAAAAATGGCACCGATGCTATATAGCTTGGCTGGCTGGGGACCGGCGTGCATTCCGTGTTCGAGGTAAGCGCGGATTACGCCAGGTGTGAACTCGGGGCGAAAGGTGATGGACTGCCCCTCGTCCTTTTCCAGCGTATACATCTCTTTCTGCACCACAAAGTCAGATGCTTCTCCGCTTCCCTTGAGGAATATACGGGTGTCCTCGAATAGGGGCGGGTCGATCCGCTCAAAGCCGTAGCGGTGGCCTAGTTCCTTGGCGCGCTGCACCACCATATGCCAGTAGGGCTGATCCTCTGGCAATACGTCTTGGGTACCATACGGGGCGCGATACTCGGGCATGCTGTGCTTTCCCAGCCAATCAATCTGTAGCAAACTGTCTCGTCAAAGCGGGCTTGACATTGCCTGCGGAACGGTGGCGATTATAACGGATTTGACGGGTGATGTCTAACAAACACTAACCCGTAACTGTTCAGAGTTGGGGTAAAAAATCGGGTGCTTGATGTCTTGTTAACGCTCCACAGGCGTCAAAACGGGAGCAGAAAGGGCACAAGGCGCGATTCGACGGCGCTGGCGATGTAACTGTGAACAGTTACACTAACCCTTCACTTTAAGAACTTCATAGAGCCAACTCGATGTCGATTTGTTCAACCGATCAGATGCACGAGCCGGTTGCTCTTCAGTCCACCAGTGAGTTGCCAGTTTCGTTGTTGAGCGGCTTTGCGTACTGGCTTGCAGTGATACCAGCTGTCGACAAGGACATGGGTGTGGGTCTCCGGCACCGGTTCGAAGCGCTAGATCTCGTTAACCGCCATCACGATCTTGCTCTGAAAGGTTACCTCCTCTTGCTGGCAGACTGACTTCTGACGGTACCACTGCGCTGGTAGGGGACAGCGTTGCCCGAGCAGTACGTATAAACCTGTGAACAGGCAATGCCCCGGCACGACCCGCTTCTCGGTGTTGGAATAATGCTGACCCAAACCACCCATTTTGCGCCCTTTCGGCTTGATGTGGACCGAGCCGGCAAAGATCAAGAAACCTGTCACCACGGTTTGCTTGGGACGCCCGGGCCGCTTTGGCCTTTCTGCTTTGAGGCGCTCATGTTCCATCCAGACCAGCCACTCCAGTCGTTGCCGAAAACGTTGCAGCCAAATCCGAGCCACTTGCTCTGGTGACCAGGACCATGGATTCATGAATCGGGATAGTCCTGAGAGGCTGATGCGTTCACCAACTACCCGCAACAGCCCCGTCAATGTCTTGCGTTCCTCACATTCGATCAGCCCCAGCAGTACGGACAAAGTACGTTCACTGGCGCCGGCTGAAACAGAGACGAAAGGCTTCCGAATAGTGGCGCAGTTGTTCAGAAAGGCAACCGATTGGCTTTGGCATGGTTCATCCTCGGGATCTTGGTTTTGCTAATAATCCCGGATGGAACCATGCTTGTCTATTCAAGTTCTGTCAAAGTGCAAAGATAGTGTAAAAGCGCGCCAGGGTGGAATCAGAACAATTGTTCCGACTTGCAAAATAGTTAGAGGTTGGTTACAATGTTAGGTATGGATAACATGGCAAAAATCCTCATCATTGATGATGATCCTGACCTCTGCGCTTTGGTCGGTACTGTACTGAACCGGGATGGATATGAGGTTGACGTTGCCTATGATGGGCATGCGGGGCTGGAAAAGGTCCAGGCGTTCAAGCCCGATCTCATCCTGTTAGACGTCATGATGCCGGGAGGAAGCGGCTGGGATGTGTGCGAACAGTTGCGCGAGGCGGGCAACGCACCCATCATTTTTCTGTCGGCTCGGGGCAGCGAAAGCGACATCGTTCGCGGCCTCAACCTGGGGGCGGATGATTATATCTCCAAGCCCTTCCGCCGGCACGAAATGGTCGCCAGGATTGAGGCGGTGCTGCGTCGCGCCAAATCAGGTGCTGTCGAAGGCAATGACGTTTTCCAGGTTGGTGATCTGGTCATTGACCAGACCAGGTGGGAGGTGCTCCGTGGGGAAGATCCGGTGCACCTGACTCCGACCGAATTCAGGCTCCTGCTGCTTCTGGCCCAGAATCCGGGCCGGCCCGTAACGCATCACGATATCCTGACGACGGTCTGGGGAGACGAGCACAAGGACAACCTCAACCTGCTCAAGGTCTACATTCGCCAACTGCGCCAAAAGCTGGAGCGAAACCCCGACCAGCCGCAATATCTGTTCACCAAGCGCGGGGTCGGATATTTCCTAGCTCCCTGAACGCCGGATCGTTGTCATTACGGTCCGCGGTAAAAGAGGCCGGAGACCAGCGGGTTCACGTATCCATTTGCGTGGAAAAGCGCCTGGTACTCAAACGTGGGATCCCAACTCCCCCCGATTTGATTCCCTATCAACCAAAAAGTGTGGCAGAATAAGTAGGCTTCCCGCTGCGCCAGGTAGCGGTATTCCGCGTTCACGTGGTGGAATTGCTCTGCGATGTCTCCATAGTGTCCCGCCTCTGTGCCCAGGATGGGGATGGAACGCCCCAACTCTTGCACCACTATCTGATTGTATAGACGGAAGCGCAGATACCCTTCGGTGCTGTCCCACGGCTGGTAGTTGGCATAGTTGTGGACCGATAGCCATCCCCGGTTCAGCAGGTATGCCTGCTTGCGTCGTACAAGCGCCTGCAGGGCGCCTCGTAAATAGTCGAGGTCGCTGTATTCCCCGCCAGGGCTAAGCGCACCAAAGCCGGGCAGTCCGCCGTTGGCGAGGACAACCTGGGCGGCTGGCGCCCAGTTGGCCACGTACCAATCCGGGTTGGGTACCCGGCCGGCCGCCTCGGCAAACAGGTTGGGTTCGTTGTATAGCTGAAAGTAAAGAACGCCCAGGCTGTGGTAGTGGCGGACGGCCGCCCCCAGCCCGCTGTCGTAGGGAACAACGCCATGTACATAAAAGCGCATCACCGGCATGATGCCGGCGCTGACCAGGCGTTGGACCAGGTAATCGTTCCGGCCGATGTCGGTGCCGTCGTTCAAAAAGACCAGCCAGCGGATGTGCATCCGCTGGAGCTCGACGACAAAGCGATTGATCACGTCTTCGTCTTGTTCATAGGTGGGGAACCAATGCATCCCCCATCCGTTGTCCCCCCGCGGCCGGGGGAAGCGGTCAAGTGTCCAGACCTCTTCCCGCGGAATGGTGGGCCAGGGGGTGGGCGTGGGTGTCTCGGTCGGGGTCGCCGAGGGCGTCGGCGTGATGGATGGCGTACGGGTGGGGGCGGTTGGTGTCGCAGTGCGCTGGTATTGGGTGGCCGAGGGAGCCGGAGCGGTTGGCCCAGTGGGCACGGCGGCCGGGGTGAGCGTCCACGTGGGCGGTATCTGCGAATCACCCCCGGCCAAAGGCTGGTTTCCGGTCTGGGCGGCTGGAACTGCAGTCGCCATCAGAGTCGGCGCGGGCCCAAGCAGGCTTTCGCAGGCCGACAACCCGCCCAGCACCATAAGGATTATGCAGATCAAACCTATCCGATGTCGCATGGTCAGGAGATTGTATCTCACGACCCCCAACTGGCAAAAGTGGGCGCATTCTGACGATTGTTGGTATAATCAGCGCGATTTGAGTTATTGCTCGGCCGCATTTCCAACTCGGACGGGCCGCGGGCATGACCGTCATGAGCGCTTCTGACCGACCCAGACGAATTCTGATAGCCGAGGATGATCCCTCCATTGCCAGCCTTCTGACGATGCAACTCCAGATGGAGGGGTATGAGGTGATCAGAACGGCAAACGGTGCCATCGCCTGGGAGGTTCTTCAGCAGCCCGAATTGCCCGAGCTGGTCATCTTGGATGTGCTAATGCCCAAGATGGACGGCTTTGAGGTTTGCCGGCGGATCCGATCCACCCCGCGGATGGAGACGCTGCCGGTCGTATTCCTGACCGCGCTGCAGGACACCGCCAGTCGCCTGGAGGGGCTAGAGGCGGGGGCCAATGATTTCCTGGGCAAGCCCTGGAGCAAAGCCGAGCTTTATGCCAGACTGCGAACGCTGTTGCGGCTCAAAGATGTGCAGGATGCGCTTCAGCGACAGAGTCGGCGCATGGGCTTGCTCTATGACATCAGCCGGGAATTGAGCGCCTACCTGGACATCGACGGGATGCTCTCGCTCATGCTGGCGCGCACCGCGCACGTCGTGGAGGCGTCAGAGGGTGGTGTGGTACTGTTTGGAGAAAAGGGGGTCAGGCGCAAGATCGAGATGGATCAGTCGCTCGAGACCAGGGTGGTTACGCCACCCAAGTTGAACCCACTCGAGCAATCCGTCGCCTCCTGGATGTTCAAAAACCGCCGCCCTCTCTTGGTTGCCAATACCGCCGACCGAACCGGCTTTGAGGGTTCCACAGAGGTCGGGTCTCTGGTGGCGACTCCCTTTATGCACCAGCTGGACCTCCGGGGTTTTTTGGTGTTGATGCATTCAACGCCTGATTGGTTCGACAACGACCATCTAGAGTTGGTGAGCTCGATCACCCGCCAGGCGACGATCACGATGGAGAACGCAAACCTGTTTGAGCGAGTCGAGCAAGAGCGCCAACGCTTTGCTGCGCTGATCGCCAGCATGGATGACGCGGTGATTGCCACGGGCAAGGAGCAAGAGATCATCCTGGTGAACCCGGCCGGCGCCCAACTCTTGCAGCGTCAAGAGCGTGACCTCATTGGCGAGACGGTGACCGATGTGATTCCGGATGAGACATTGCGCTCTTTGTTTACCGGCGTAGCCCGCGACATCTGTTCTCTCACTTCCGAGATCGGGTGGGACAATTACCGCACGATCTATGCTACCGTTTCCCCGGTAGGCGATGGAGGGCAGGTAGCGGTGATTCAGGACATCACTCAACTCAAGACGTTACAGTCGATGCAGTTGGCGGCCGAGCAGGAAAAGACTGCTCGGGTTCGCAGCACCTTTGAGCGGTATATGAGCCCGGAACTGGTCGACCGCGCGCTGTCGGAGGAACGCGGGCTGATGGAGAAACGCGAGCGGCGCCGAGCGGCCGTGCTGTTCGCTGATCTGAGGGGTTTTACTCGCCTCACGATGCGCTTTTCCCCGGATGATGTGACGGCGATACTCAACGAGTTCTTTACCGTCATGACCAGCGCCGCGTACGCCTATAACGGCACCATCTTTGATATCGCCGGTGACGAGCTGATGGTGGCCTTTGGGGTGCCCTTTACGCTTCCAGACCCCATGACGGCCGCGGTCCAGGCTGCCATCGAGATGCAGACGGTGTTTACCAATCTGTCGGAAAAGTGGTGGCGAACCTATGGCGATAAACGCGTGGGGATGGGGATCGGGATCGATTTTGGAGAGGTGATTGTTGGCAATGTGGGATCACCCACTCGGATGAACTATGCGCTGGTGGGCTTGCCCGTGACCACGTCCCACGCTCTCGTCTCTACGGCCGCCGATGGTGAAATCCGTTTCTCGCAAGCGGTCATGAAAGAGCTGGACACCTGTGATCTTTCTTTTCCGGTCTCGGTGGTCAAAGCAGTTCATCTCAAGGGGCGAGACAACCCAGAAACCGTCTATAGCATGTTAGTTGAACGACACGGTCGGCTCGGGCCCGAGGGCCACGCTGATTGCCATTCAGGGAGCTCTGCCTAGCGCTGAGCTTTGTCCTGGGCGCCGATTTGCCATGTTGGCCAAAGTAACCAGTTGTGCTGTCATCGGCCTGGGGGCGACCCCTGTCGAGGTCGAGGTTGACACGGCGCGCGGCTTGTTCAGCTTGACAATTGTCGGGTTGCCCGACGCAGCCGTGCAAGAGTCGCGCGAGCGGGTGCGGGCAGCGATCGTCAACAGCGGGTTTGATTTCCCTGGCAATCGCCTGACCATCAACCTGGCCCCTGCTGCCATTCGCAAGACCGGCCCCATCTATGATCTGCCCATCGCCATTGGCATTCTTGCCGCCACCAGGCAGATACCGGTCAACGCCTTGGATAGCGCTCTGTTGGTGGGCGAGTTATCCCTGGATGGCGGGGCACGGCACGTCAGTGGTGTGCTCCTGGTGGCGGCGATGGCCCAGGAAGAGGGATTTGAGACGGTGTATGTGCCGGCTGCGGACGCGCCCGAGGCGGCTCTGATCCCCGGTGTCCAAGTTATCCCGGTTGAAAACCTGGAGCGAACTGGTGCAGCACTTGCAGGGCATCGTGCTGCTAGAGTCATATCAAGGCCAGATCGATCTGGAGGTAGAGCCAGACGGATCGGCCGATTTTTGCCACGTCAAAGGGCAGGAACACGTCAAGCGGGCGTTGGAGGTGGCCGCGGCCGGTGGACATAATGTGCTGATGAATGGGCCGCCGGGGGCCGGCAAAACGATGCTGGCGCGCGCGATGCCCACTGTGCTTCCCCGGCTGACCATACGAGAGGCGCTGGATATCACCCGCATCTATAGCATCTGCGACCTGCTGCCGCCGGATGCACGCCGCTGGTCCAGACCCGGCCGTTTCGCGCCCCCCATCACACGGTCAGCCACGCCGGGCTGGTGGGCGGCGGGTCGCTGCCTCGGCCGGGCGAGATCTCGCTGGCCCACCGTGGCGTGCTCTTCCTCGACGAACTGCCCGAGTTCAACAGCCGCGCGCTGGAGGTGCTGCGGCAGCCGCTGGAGGACAAGGTGCGTCACCATCAGCCGTGCCAGCGGCTCGCTGACGTTTCCCGCCAATTTTCATGCTTGTCGCGGCGATGAATCCCTGCCCATGCGGCTATTTCGGCGACCCGACTCGCGAATGCACCTGCAGCATGGGGATCGATCACCCGCTACCAGAAGCGCATCTCTGGCCCGCTGCTGGACCGCATCGACATTCACATCGACGTGCCGCGGGTCGAGTACGACAAGCTGGCAGACGACCGTCGCGGCGAGTTGTCGGCCGTTGTGCGGGCGCGGGTGGAGGCGGCTCGCGACCGTCAACGGGAGCGCTTTTCCAGCGCTGGCATGGCCTGTAACGCGGACATGGGACCGGCTGAGATAGGCGTTCATTGCCAGCTGGACGGCACAGGCAAGCAGTTGATGCGGTCGGCAATGCGGCAGCTTGGTATTACCGCCCGTGCGTATCATCGCATCCTCAAGCTGGCGCGCACCATTGCCGACCTGGCGGATAGTCAAAACATAGAGGTTCCCCACCTGGCAGAAGCGATCCAGTACCGGCCGCGGCAGCAGGGCTGACAAGACCGGCGGTCGATCTGCTGGCTGCGCTTTTGGATGGCTAGGACGGGCGCCCGGCGAGGAACGCCACGCCCACCATCCCGGGACCTGAATGAACCGCCAGCCCAGCGGTCAACTCGGCCAAGATGGGTGGTGTGGGACATTCGAGGCGTTGGGTTAGCAGCGCCTCGAATTGCCTGGCACTCTCGGGCGCATTGCTGTGGACGATCGAAACGCGTTCTGCCGGCCGGCCGCCGGCCGCCTCTACCGCCAACTCGACGGCCCGGTCCCATGCCTTGCGCCGGGTTCGTACCCGTTCCAGCATATCCAGCTTACCTTCGCGAATGGTGAGGATCGGTTTGACCTGGAGTAGCGTCGCCATCCCGGCCGCCAGCTGACCCACCCGGCCGCTCAGTGCCAGAAATTTGAGGGTAGCCAGCGCCGCGAAAAGATGAGTGCGGTCGCGTACGTCTTGAGCGGCGGCGAGGACCTCTTCGACCGAGGCGCCGGCCTGAGCGGCTTCCGCCGCCGCCAGCACCATCAATCCCTGGCCCATGGTCAGGCTGAGAGTGTCCATCACCTCGATCTGGCGGCCGGGTAGCAGGTCGCAGGCTGCCAACGCTGCCTGGTAGGTGGCGCTTACTGCGCCGCTGACGCAAAGGCAGATCACTGTGTCAGCGCCGTTGTCAAAGGCGCGGCGATACGCTTCGGCAAACTTGCCGGGCGCCGGCGCGGCCGTGGTTGGAATCCGCCCCTCGCGATCCACTCGCTCAAAGAGCTGTTGCTCGTTCATGTCCACTCCGGTCTCGAAGACCTCTTGACCAAAGTGGATAGTGATCGGCACCTGCTGGATTGCATACTGGGCAGCGAGATCGGTCGGCAGGCTGGCATCGCTGTCGGTGACTATGGCGATCGTTGGCATCTTGCTCTCCTTTGGTCCATTGCATCGCTCTGGACCGAGTCTCACGCGGACGCGGGCGGGGTTGTTGTGCACCCGGCAAGGGCCAGGCTCATTCTGCTGTGGCGACCAGGTAAAGGGTGGTTGACTCCCAAGGCACCGTGCGATCCTTCAGTTGGCGCCGGTAGAGCGCAGAGATCTGGTCCAACTCGGCCGGGCTGACGGCGGAGAGCAGATGTTCTGCATAGCTGGGCCGTCCGCCTGTGCCCTGGGTCGCAAACCAGCGGTCCAGTTCCGCCTGGCTGATACGACGGTCAACGCGCTCCCGTTCTTCGGTGGCCCTCTGAACCTGTAGCCCGCCCGCGATGCAGGCGGCGATCAGATCGTCAGTCTCCCAGTTTACCATTGGATCGGCCGCGTCGCGATAAATCGCCTCTTCGGCGGCGCGCACCCGTCCGGCCAACTCCGCGCCCAGGAATTCCAGATCCACCAGCGCGGTGAGCAGCTGACCGTGGCGCGGGATGACCTCAGCCAGGCAGAGTGACCCGCCTTGCCGAAGCAGGCCGGCCGCCACCTCGATAACCGGCCCCTTGTCCGGCCGCTGCGTAAAGAGATGGCGGCCGAGGATAGCGTCAAAGCGCACCTGGTCGTCGCCCCGCAGGTGCAACAGGTCGGGCAATTCGAGAGGGTCCCCAATCAGCACCACGGGCCGCTCAACCTCACGCAGGCGGCTCGCCTGCCGGCGCAACGCTTCACCGGTCTGGGCGTCGGCCGCCAGGGCCCAGACGCCGCCCTCGGGCGTGCGTCGAGCCGCTTCCCAGGTGATCAGGCCCGAAGCGGCGTTCAGATCGAGGGCCAGATGGTGCCGTTGGAGGGCGGCCGCGTCCAGCACCCGGTCTCGTAGCTGCGCCAACCGATCGCCGGCCCCGCTCACTGCGCGTTCCAGCCACCGGTCGCGTTCGCGCCCCGCGGGGGTAAAGGTCAGCACTTCGGGGGATGCGACCGCGCCTCCGGCCTCGAGCATCGCCGCCAATTGCGCCTCTCGGCGTCGGTTCACTTGATCCCGAATCGCAGCCTCGTGTCCCAGTTCGCCAGGCTGGTAAAAGAGTTTGCCCTGCAAGGTGTCGGGCAGATACTGCTGCGCCACCCAATGGTCCCGGTAGGCATGTGGGTAAAGGTAGCCGCGGCCGTGACCAAACTCTTCGCTGTCCCGGCTGGCGTCGCGCAGATGGGTAGGTACCTCGCCGTCGCGCTCATTCTCCACCACAGAGAGCGCGTCGAAAAACGCCAACGCCGAGTTGGACTTGGGCGCGGTCGCCAGGTAGAGCGCCGCCTGCGCCAGGTGGAAGCGCCCCTCGGGCAGTCCTACCCGATCAAAGGCGGCCGCGGCCGCGTTCGATCACCACCAGCGCGTTTGGGTCTGCCAGCCCCACATCCTCACCGGCAAAGATCAACATCCGCCGGAAGATAAAGCGCGGATCCTCGCCCGCGTAAACCATCTTGGCCAGCCAATACATCGTCGCGTCGGGGTCAGAGCCGCGCAACGACTTGATAAAGGCGCTGATGGTGTCAAAGTGATAGTCACCTTCCTTGTCATATAGCACGACGCGGCGTTGAATACTCTCTTCTGCGACCTCAAGGGTGATGTGGATGGCGCCATCCTCCCCCGGTGGGGTCGTCTCTACCGCCAGTTCGAGGGCGTTGAGCACGCCGCGCGCGTCGCCGTTGGCGATGTCCACCAGGTGTTCGAGGGCCTCCTCATCCACCACCACGTTCCGGGCCCCATAGCCCCGTTCTTCGTCGCTCAAGGTCTGCCGGGCGATGGCGTACAGGTCGTCTTCCGTGAGGGGCTTGAGTTGGAACACCCGGCTGCGACTGACCAGCGCGCGGTTCACTTCAAAGTAGGGATTCTCGGTCGTGGCGCCGACCAGAATGATGGTGCCATTTTCGACCCACGGGAGCAGCGCGTCCTGCTGGGCCTTGTTCCACCGGTGCACCTCGTCCACAAAGAGGATGGTGCGCTGGTTGTAGAGATTCCGTCGGTCCTGGGCCTCGGCGATCGCTTCTCGTATCTGCTTGACTCCCGCCAGCACCGCGTTGATGGTGATAAAGTGGCTGCGGGTGGTGTTGGCGATCACCATCGCCAGCGTCGTTTTTCCGGTGCCGGGCGGGCCGTAAAAGATAAGCGAGGAAAGTTGATCGGCCTGAATGCCGCGGCGCAGCAACCGGCCCGGGCCGACGATGTGCTCCTGACCTACGAATTCCTCCATGGTGCGCGGCCGCATGCGGGCCGCCAGGGGTTGTTCCTGTTCGATCTGGCGCTGGCGGCTGTGTTCAAAGAGGTCCATGCCGCAATTCTACCGCGGCGCGGCCCTTTTTGCCAGTGCCCGTGACCACCCGATGATGGGTGCTCAATGGGCCCGGCCGGTCAGGAGCGGCCGAACAGCAGCCGGATAAAGGCGCTCAGCGGGTCGGTCGGCTGGGCTGGTTTGCGCTGGGAAGGCAATAGGGCGGCTTTCATTTCCGCGATGGTCTGATAGCGATCGGCCGGCTTGAGTTGGGTCGCCTTGAGGATGGCCTCCTCGGTGCGGGTCGAGATGCGTGGGTTGAGCTGGCGAACCGGAGGGTATTTGAAGGGTTGGCTCTCCGGGTCGCGGCCGGTGAGCAGATGGTGCAGCGTGGCGCCGAGGGCGTAAACGTCCGAGGCGGCCGACGTCTGGCCCTTGCCGTATTGCTCGGGCGGTGCATAGCCGGGCGTGCCGAGAATCAGCGTGTCCTTGCTGCGGCCCGGCTTCCAAAAACGTGCGATGCCAAAGTCGATTACCTTGCAGACGCCGTTGCGGTTCTGCTCCATCACGTTGCCGGGTTTCATGTCGCGGTAGATGATGGGCGGGTCCTGGGTGTGCAAAAAGCCCAGCACGTCGCAGATCTGGGCTGCCCAGCCCAGCACGCGCCGTTCTGGCAGGTTGCCCGGCGTCTCGTCGAGGATTTCGAGCAGCGTCTTGCCCTCGATGAACTCCATCACCATGTACCAGCGCCCCTTTTCAGGGTCCTGGAACACCTCCTCAACCTCCACCAGGTTTGGGTGATTCAGCGTCTGTAGCATGACCGCTTCACGGCGAAAAGCTTCGATCGTGCTGGCCCGCTCGCCCGAGGCAATTGCGGTCTCGCTCATCTCCTTGATCGCCCAGACTGCCCTGGGATTCTGTTTCTCGATGGCGCGGTAGATGGCGCTCATGCCGCCCTGGGCAATCTTTTTGGAGATGATGTAGCGGTTGTTGAGCACCGATTGGCTCGGCATCATCCCGGTGCCAAAGCGGGGCGCGCGGCATAGCAGGCGCGCGAGCGCCCTGGATAGGAGTGCGGCAGCGGCGACAAAAGCGGGCGTTGGCCCGGTTGGGTGTGCCGCAGCGGGCGCAGCGGGGCTCGGCGCCCGGCGCTTTGGCGCCGCACTGGAGGCAAAAGCGACCACCCGGCCGGATGGGAGCGCCGCATTGCAGGCAGGGGCGCGGCTGGGGGGCGCCACACTTGCGACAGAATCGGGCGCCCGGCTCGGTAACGTAACTGCACCGGGCGCATCTGCGCTCGGGCTGTGACGTCAGCGGCGCGCTGCACCGCTTGCAGACGCGCGCAACGGCTCGGTTGACGGTTCCACAGTGGGGGCAAGTTTTGTGGGCGCTGGTCATCGGAACGGCGCGTCAATCCTTTCCCAGCGTTCTTGCAGCGTGAAGGATGCCCCGGCCCCACAGGAGGCCAAGGAACAGCGTATAGAGCACCAGCGGCCCCGCGATAGCGCCCGCCATCGCCAGCCCGGACTCTTGTAGAGCGATGATGCCCAACAGCGCTCCGAAAAAGATCGCCGCCAGATGAAACTCGAGCGGCCGCCGCACGAATTGGTTGAGGTTGCGCAAATCGCGAAAAAGCTGACCGGTGCCCTTGCCCACGACCCGTAGCATCTGGGCGACAAAATCCATCACGCTCATTTCCAGGTGCAAAGTGACCTCTTTGGGCTGTCCCTGGGTGGGCTTGATGGTCAGTTTACCCTCGTGCCGCCGGCCGAACGGCAGACGGCGATAGTTCGCCGACAGTTGGATCTCTTGGCGCGCCCCTTTGCCCACCAGCCGGAATCGTTCGTCCGAAAGGTCGAGCCAGGGCACATCGGGCACCAGTTTTCCGCCGCTGTAACCGCGCTGCCGGTTGTAGAGCATCAGCGTCTCGCCCCAGCGCCCGAGACCGGTCTTGTATAGGTCCAGATGCTGATGGCTGGAGCGCAGCACCGGATGGGGGAGGTCGGGGTCCAGCAGATGGAGCACCACCTCTTGTTTGAGGTCCTCGTCGTCAACCGCCGAGCGGAGCGCCTCGGACTTGCTGGCCAGGTCATAGCGACCGATAGCCTTGAGCCAGTGCTCCACGTCGCCCCGGAGCAGATGATGCTTGCCGGTCTCCCAGCGGGTATCGCAGACCTGCACCAGCGCCCTGACTGAATTGGCAATGTCGCCCGACTTGAAGGTAAAGGGCTGTGTGCCAGGGCGTCGGGCGATCGCCTCTAGCTCGACTTTGAGTTCCGCTGCTGTCGGCCGTTGGTAAACGTTGGTAGTTGTGGCCGTCTGTATGATCCGCTCGATGGCGGCCGAGGCGCGGGGGCTGATCTTGCGCAACGGAGTCAGAGCGGCTGCACCGAGCACCATCTCTGGCGTCAGGAACTCATCATCACCAAAAGCGTCGCGCGGGTCGCGGCCGGTGAGCAGGTGGTGCAGGCTGGCCCCCAATGCGTAAATGTCGGAGCGCGGTTCCGGCTCTTGTAGCCATTGCTCCGGCGGCGTATAGCCCGGCGTGCCGATGGCCACTGTCTTGCCGCCGTTCGCCCGGCGAGCGCCGGGTTGGGTGATCGGCATGGCGCGCACCAGGCCAAAGTCCACCAGCCAAAGACGTTTGTCCTCATCCAGGATCAGGTTGGCAGGCTTGATGTCGCGATGGACGACCGGTTCGGGCTTGTGATTGTGCATGTACGCCAGCGCGTCGCAAACTTGGATAGCCCACTCGACTACTTCGTTCTCGGGCAACGGCCGGCCGACTCGCTCCAACCGTTCCTCCAGGTTCTCCCCGCCGATGTGTTTCATCACCAGGTAGTGGCGGCCGTGCTCGATGAAATAGTCAAAGATCTCGGGGATGTTGGGGTGACCTGGCTGGTTCAACAGGGCCAGCGTGCGGGCCTCGCGTTCAAAGTCGGCCGCCGCTTTGTGGCGATCGGCCGGCGCGGATATAGTCCGGCAGCATCTCTTTGACCACGCATTTGCGCACCAGCCGGGTGTCGTCTGCCAGGTAGATGGCCCCCATTCCACCGCGGCCGAGGGAGGCCGTGATCTGGTACCGGCCAGCCTGCAAGGTGTCACCCGGTTCGACCGGCCGTGTCTGAACGGCCGATGATTGGGACGCCCCACATCGATGGCAGAATTGCGCATTGTCGCGCAATTTGGAGCCGCAATGGATACACCACACGCTATTCGTTACCTCACCATATCCTATACGTCCACCGCCAACCCGTGTTGCAGGCGGGTTTGCTCAATTATTATACTGCCTGTTGGTGATTTCGACAGTGTGGGAGGCTGACAACCACTTGACGGTTGCGCGGCGCCAGATCGACATGCTGACCGTTTGGCGCACCCTCTTGAATGTGGTACAGTCCAACTCGGTCAATCTGGCTTCTGAAAAAGGGAGTTCCATGGCCAAAGCCACATTTTTCTTTCCAGAAGATTTTCGCTGGGGGACGGCGACCAGCAGCCACCAGGTAGAGGGGGACAACAGCAACAACGATTGGTGGGCGTGGGAGCATCAGCCGGATCGGATCCTCAACGGACACCGGTCAGGGCTGGCGTGCAATTGGTGGAACAAGGCGGAGGAAGACCTGGACCGAGCGGCCGCCATGGGCACCAACGCCCATCGCCTCTCTATCGAGTGGAGCAGGGTCGAGCCGCAGCCAGGCGTCTATGACGACGCCACCCTGGACCGCTATCGTCAGATTCTTCAAGCCCTCCACCAGCGGAACATGGAGCCGATGGTGACCCTGCATCACTTTACTAACCCGCTCTGGTTGGCGCAGAGGGGCGGTTGGGTGCAGGAAGGGGTCATCGCCGCATTCGAACGCTACGTGCGGTGGGTGGTGGAGCGATTGGGAGACCTGGTTCCGCTCTGGTGCACGATCAATGAACCTATGGTCTATGCTGTGCTCGCTTTTATGGAGGCGAAATTTCCTCCCGGCCGGAGCAGCGTGAGATTGGCGTCGCAGGTTGTGGAGCACATGCTCCGCGCGCATGCGGTCGCCTACCATGCGATCCACGAAGTGCAGCCCGACGCCAAGGTGGGGATTGTGCGCAATTTTCGACTCTTTGAGCCGGCGAACCCTGGCTCACCGTTGGATCGCTGGGCAGCGGGCAATCTGGACTATCTGTTTAACGAGGCTTTCAATCGATCTCTGGTCACCGGCCGGCTGCGCTGGCCTCTTGGTCGCGGCCGGGTCAAGGGGATGGCGCATTCGTTCGACTTTTATGGTCTCAACTACTATACTCGCGACATGGTCGCCTTTGACCCACTGCACCCGGGGCAGCTCTTTTCCCGGCGTTTCTATGCGCCGGATGCCAGGATGTCGGACAATGACCATGGTGAGATATATCCTGAAGGGATGTACCATGCTATCCGGCGGGCGGCGGTTTACCGGCGACCCATCTATATCACGGAAAATGGCCTGCCGGATGCAGACGATGATCAGCGGCCGCGCTTTATCCTGAGCCACTTGCGCCAGGTCTGGGCGGCGCTGCAGGAAAACATCCCGATCATGGGCTATTACCATTGGAGTCTGATCGACAATTTCGAGTGGGAACGCGGATGGGTCGAGCGATTTGGCCTGATCGAATTGGACGTCCCCACACAGGGACGGCGCCTGCGACGCAGCGGCGAGCTATACGGGCGCATTTGCCAAGCCAGAGCGCTGGATCACGCAATGGTCGCCCAGTATGCGCCTGACCTCCTGGATGAGATGTTTCCCGGTTAGAGTCGTGGTATAATTCTTGCAACCCGAATACGCTAGAATGCCTATACTCGGCCAAATCATCGATTTATTGAGTAGTTTCCCTGGTAGCCTGATCTACCACTTGAGCGTTCTGTTTGCGATCGAGGCTACCCTGGGTATTGCGCTGCCGCAGCGGCACCGGCCGGCCACCCGTCGCGTGGTATTGGCGGCCATTGGCATGCTGGTCGGCCGGTTGGCCTTGATGGTGGTCGCCCTGCTGGACCAGCAGGGAATGATCGCGGTGCCGGCGGCCGTTTTGCCCCCGCTTGAGCGAGCCGTTGACGCGATTGGCGTCTGGTTGATGGTTTGGGCGCTGTTGCCCCTGTTTGACAACATGCCACAATGGGGGGACCTGGTTGCGGGCGGGGTCTCTCTGTTGCTGGTGGTGCTCTATTTCTTTTTAGCCGTTGCCTGGCACAGCGAGGCCGTCGCCGGGGCGGTCTATAATGGGAGCGCCCAAGAGACAGTGTGGGAGGTCATTCAACTGGGGGTGTTGGGGGCGGCGACGGTCTATACCTTGCTGGAGCGGCGCGGCGACTGGGGTCTGGTGCTGGGAATCTTGGTGGTTCTGTTGGCCGCCCACTCGATCCACTTTGGCTGGCCTCCTGTGGGAGAGAATGTCGCCGGGTGGGAGCGATTAGGTCAGTTGGTGGCCTATTTGCTGTTTGCCGTCAGTGTGTATCGCTTGCTCATCCGCCAGATCATGGCGCAGGCGGCGCCACCCCTGGGAGAGCAGATGGCCGGGTTGGTCGAACAAGCCATGCGGCTCGGCGCCGTCGGGACGGACGCGTCAAACGCCGCCAGGACAGCCGTCAGTACCATTGCGGCCCTCACCGAGGCCAGCACTGTCGCCATGTTGACACTGGCGGCCGAGCGGGCCGAGGGGTATGAAGTAGAGTTGGTCTCGTTCCACAGCAACGGCAAGCTCACACCGCGGCCGCCCAAGGTTTTCGCCCTGGATGACGCTCCTGCGCTCCGCCGTGCGATCAACCACAAGCAAGCGCTGTTCTTGCGACCTGGCGGGGTGGATGACGCGTCCCGCCTCGTGTTGCTCATGCAGCTTTTGCCAGAGGCCGACCACGACGAGCGGCTCAGGTCGGCCGTGCTGATCCAGCCGATTCACCACGAGGGGCAACTGTTTGGAGCCTTGCTCGTGCAGCCCACCGCCGGCGGGGGCGAATGGCCCGCCAGCAAGCGGTGGCTGTTAGGCTCCTTGGCGGACCAGTTGGCGGCCGCTCTCTCCCAAGCTCGCTCGGTCCAACGCCTGCAAGAAAAGATCACCCAACTGAACACCCAATTGGCAGCGGCAGACAGTGAGTCAGACGGGCGGATAGCGCGTCTGCAGGCCGAGCTGGAAAGCCGGCACCGCACCGAGCAAGAGCTGTCCCGCCGTCTGGACGAGGCGCAGCGGGAAACGGAGCGTGCCTATCGGGATGCGCAGGACCTGGCCACCTTGCTTGAGGACCGATCCGTCCCCTTTGAGGATTTTGAGGATCGAGATGAAGAGTTGAGCCTGGCGGTCATCCAGGAACAGGTCGGTGCGCTGGCGGCGGAGCTACAGGAGCAGGCCAGCGGACACTCAGGTGCGCCTGGACACGAGATGGTCATGGATGCTGCGTTGAGCGAACAGATCAGGCTGGTGGCCCTCGAGTTGCGCCAGCCGATGACCTCCATATCAGGATACACCGATTTGTTGCTCAACGAGTCGGTGGGTAGCATTGGTGAACTCCAGCGCATGTTTCTTCAGCGGGTCAAAGTGAGTTCGGAGCGGGCGCGCGTCATGCTGGACGAGTTGGTGCAGGTGTTGACACGCAACGGTGACCGGTCCGATTTTGAGTTGGAATCAGTTGATGCGGCGGAGATCATTCACAACGTGGCCGATCAGCTTGGTCCAGAGGTGGAAGACCGGCAGATTGATCTGCAGTTGGGCATTGACCCGGCGCTTCCGTTGCTAGAGATCGATCCGGAAACGTCAGGCCAGATCATTCGCCATCTGCTCATGAACGCCATCCTGGCGTCGCGTCCCGGGGGACGCGTTGCGCTGCAGGCCAGCTACCGCGCCGACGAGCCCAAAGATCGACTGCACGACGAGCGGGGCCGGGGGTATCTGTTTGTCTCGGTACATGATTCGGGGCCCGGCGTGGCGGTAGAGGATCAATTGCACGTCTTTGACCGCAATTATCGCGCCGAACATCCTCAGATCACGGGCCTGGGCGAGTCGGAGATGGGGTTGCCGCTGGTCCAGGAACTGGTGCAGGCTTGGAGCGGTCGCGTGTGGATCGAGAGTAGTACACAAGGGGGGAGCACCATCAGCATGGTGTTGCCCGTAGTGACGGCATAGGTCTGGCGAGAGGGCAAGAGGGGCCAGATGGCGCAAGATGGGAACCAGGCATGGTCAGGTCTAGTTCTGGTCGTCGTCGTCCTGAGCACCGTCATCGGTGGCATGTTGCTGACCTTGCTTGATGCCCGGCAGTCACCCGATGCGACCGCGGTGGCTGCGGTTCAGACTGAGACGCGCATGGCGCCCACCGAGCCCCGGCCGACCGCTACCGCCCTCAGGATGACCGTGGTGGTGACCATACCCGCACCTACCCCGGAACCCACCACCACCCCGTCGCCAACGGCCGAGCCCACCGAATCGACCACCCCGGAACCCACCACGATCGCCAGTGTCATTGAGGACGAATGCCAACCGCCGGCCAATTGGCTACCCTACACGATTCAGCCCGGCGACACACTTTTTTCGCTGTCCATCCTGGGCAGCGTAGGGGTGGACGCTATCAAGATTGCCAATTGCCTGACCACGAACGTGATCTATCCCGGTGACATGATCTATCTCCCCTCGCAACCATTGCCGACGCCCCTGCCATGCGGTCCGCCGTTCAACTGGACGCTCTACACCGTGCAGCCCGGTGACACACTCTTTTCCCTGGCCCGTACGCGCGGGCTGACCGTCTACCAGGTCATGGTTGCCAACTGCTTGGGTTCAACCTACATTTACGCGGGCCGGCGGATCTGGCTTCCGTCGCTCCCGCCGACTGCCACCGCAACCCCAGTGCCACCCACGCCGGCGCCGCCTCCCACCGCGCAACCTACCGCCACCCGGCCGCCGTCGCCGATCCCGTCCGCCACCCCGACGGCTACAACTCTGCCGCCGTCGCATACCCCGTCGCCTACTCCGCCGCGGGATACCCCGACTCTGACACCGACTCTGACGCCGGTTGTGCCGACCGCTACTCCGACGCCTACCCCGCCAACGCCGTCGCCGACGCCAACTGATACGCCGGTGCCGCCCACGGCCACCCCTACCTGGCCCCCCACCGCCACTCCGACCATGACCCCGTCGCCTACTCCACTCCCGCCTCCCACAGCGACACCGACCGCGACACCTCCCCTGTAATATTGTACGGCCCTCTCGCTGACTGCCAGCCTTCTCGAGGTGAGCCGGGCGAAATTGCTCTGCCCTTTGCCGTGCGTTATAATCGCCTTGTCAGGTTGCGGGGCCGCCCAGAGCCCACCGGCCGCCGCAAGCGACCTTTTCATCCGTCAAGCGACTGGGCTCCGGCGTGCTTGACCGTGAGAGTTCGCCGATCCGGAGTTGGCGGGTGTCCCAAAGAGCGAATGAAGCAATCAGAGCCAGATCACAGCCTTGGCGCCCAGGAAGCCTTTGACCAGGTCCGGGGTGTCATAGACAAACTGGAGCAGGCGCTGGGGAGGCGTAGGCGCACTGGGGTCTCGGGCATCTTGGGCGGCATGCGCCCCTTTAGGGAGGATATTCTCCAGGCGCAACAGGGGCTGACTCTGTTGCAGGCGGCGTTGCGCGCCCAGCAGGAGAACCACCAGCAACTGCAGGCGGTCCAGCAAGTCAGCCGCGCTATCTCTTCGAGTTTGGACCTGGCCAAGGTGCTCGATATGGTGATGGATACCTTTATCGAGCTGACGGGAGCCGAGCGCGGCTATATGATGCTCCTGGATCAGGAGAACGACCGCCTCGACTTGACCGTGGCCCGCAACATGGATCGGGAGACCATCCACCAGTCCGTCTTTGAGATCAGTCGAAGCATAGTTAACCGGGTCGCACGAGAGGGCGTACCGATTGTCACCACCAACGCCCAGGCGGACCCGCGTTTTAGCACCACCGAGAGCGTGGTGGACTATCATCTACGGTCGATCCTGTGCGTGCCGCTCAAGGTGCGCGACCGTTTGATTGGGGTGATCTATGCCGACAATCGGGCGATCACCGGCCTGTTCGATGATCGGGATCGCGATCTCTTGATGGCGTTTGCCAACCAGGCGGCCGTCGCCATCCAGAACGCACATCTATTTGAGCAGGTGACCACGCAACTCGAAGCGATCACCTCGATGAAAAACTTGACGGACAATGTGTTTGCATCTATGGTCAGCGGGGTCGTCACCACGGACGGTGAGGACCGGATTACCTTTGTGAATCGCGCCGCCGAGACCATCTTGGGGATGACCGCTCAGCAGTTGGAGGGTAGACCCTGCGCGGAAGCCCTGCCCGAGCTTGAGGTCTCTATTGACGAGTTGTTGGACAGAGTCAAGGAGCGGGGCCGGGTCGAATCGGTTGAGGTGTCGGCCGTGTTGCCAACGCGTGGTCAAGTGGAGCTCTACCTCCAACTGGCGCCATTAAAGAATACCCAGGGCGCCACGCTGGGGGTGGCAGTGGTGCTGGATGATCATACGGACAAGCGGCGCCGCGAAAAAACCATGGCCCAAGTGCGCCGCTATCTGCCACCAGCGCTGGTTGACAGCCTGCCCTCGACTGAGGAGCTCAGGTTGGGAGGTGTGCGGCAGAGGATATCCATTCTGTTTGGCGACGTGCGCGGGTTCACGACCTATAGCGCGCAGCAGGCTCCGGAAGTCGTGGTGGACGCGGTCAATCGATTCTTTACGGTGGCGGCGGATGTGATTCTTCGGCATGAAGGGGTAATTGACAAGTACATGGGGGATGCGATCATGGCGCTCTTTAACACCCCCTTTGTGTTGCAGGCTGACCACGCGCTGCGAGCCGTGCGCACTGCCTGGGCGATCATGTCCGATCTGGCGGCGCTGCGCGGGACCCTGCAACCAGAGTTCCGACTGCAGATGGGGATCGGCGTGCACACGGGTGAGGCGGTTCTGGGCAACATTGGCAGCCCGGATCGGCACGATTTTTCAGCCGTCGGTGACGCCGTCAACCTGGCCAAGCGGCTGCAGGAAGCGGCCGGGTCCGGGCAGATCCTGTTGAGCCAGGCGGTGGTTGACGAGACAGAGGAGTGGATAGAGGTGGTCTCTCTGGGTCCACTGCAGGTCAAGGGACGCCCTGTGCCGGAACAGGTGTACGAATTGATCGGATTGCGGGTGGACTAGAGTGGGCGCCGTTTGGCCCAGCGTTGAGTATCAAAGGCTGAAACATGAGGGAAAGAACGATTCTGGTGACCGGCGCAGCCGGTTTTGTGGGTGGACACGTTCTGGCGGCGTTGCGCGAACGAGGCGAGCGTGCCCGAGGGATGGTGCGCCGTGATTTACAGGCCGCCAAGGTTAGCGCAATGGGCGCCGAGCCGGTGATGGGTGACGTGACCGCGCCCGAAACGTTAGCGTCCGCTCTGAATGGGGTAGAGGCGGTCATCCACCTGGCAGCGGTCAACCGCAACCGGGGGGGCGTCACGATGGAGACCGTCAACTATCGTGGGGCAGTCAACCTGGTGGGCGCGGCACAGGCGGCCGGGGTTGGCCGACTGGTGTACGTGATCGGCATTGGCGCCGATTCGCGCCGCAGCGGCGTCCTGTCTCGCACGCAGGGGCTGGCGGCCGATGCAGTCATGGGGGCTGATATCCCCGCCACCGTTTTGGAGGCGGCCGTCATCTATGGTCGTGGCGACGCCTTTGTATCCACCTTGACAGGTCTGGCCCGGGTCTCTCCGATCGTGATCGTGCCGGGGGATGGAAAAGCACGTTTTGAGCCCATCTCGGGTCACGATGTCGCAGCGGCGGCCGTCAATGCCCTCGATGCGCCAGAAGCAGCCGGGCAGCGATTGCAGATTGCTGGTCCCGAGGTGATGACCCTGGACCAGGTATACGACGTCATCCTGCAGACTTTGGGGATCAGGCGGCCCAAGCTTCACGTACCGGTATCCATTCTGCGGCCGATGGTCCAGTTGATGGACCGCGCGTTGCCCGAGCCGCCGGTAACCGCGAGCCTGCTTGACCTGCTGGAGCTTGATCTGCTGGCCCAGCCCAATGCGGCGCCCTGGTTGCTCGGGCGTTCCCCGCGGGTGTTTGGCGAGCAAATAGAGTACGCACGCGACATGTCGGCCGGCCGTTTCCTATCCATAACGCTGGGCCGGCGCGATCGGCGCGGAGAGGCGCTTCAGGATGACTGAGTGGGACGCCTTTGTTGCTCGCCATCCCCACGGTCACCTGCTCCAGACGGCCGGTTGGGCCGAGTTAAAGAGCCGGTTTGGGTGGGGGCGCCAGCAACTCGTGTTGCCGGCCGATGATGGGCCGGCGGCCGGGGCCCAGGTGCTTTACCGCTGGTTCCCCCTCAACCGAACGCCCGGCCGGTTGGTGTCCCTCGCCTACGTGCCCAAGGGCCCGGTGGTTGACTGGGCAAACCAGGATCAGGTGGAAGCGGTGCTAGAGTGGGTCACGGCCGAGGCGCGGAGGCGCAGGGCGATTTGGGTGCGGATCGAGCCTCATCTGGCAACAGGCCAGGTCGAAGAGTTGGACGCACTCTTGGCTCGCACTGACTTTGTTCCGGTGAAGGAAACCATCCAACCCCGCCGTACGCTGACGATCGATATCAGCGGCAACGAGGATGACATCCTGCGAGGGATGAAACAAAAGACCCGCTACAACATCCGGCTGGCGAGCCGCAAAGAGGTGACTGTGCGGGGCGGCGCGGCCGATGATCTGTTGGCCCTGGCGCGGCTGATGCAGGCGACCGCCAGTCGCAATGCCTTTGGCGTCCACTCGATGGCCTACTATCGGGCCGTCCTGGAGCTCTTTGTGCCAGATCACGCTGCTTTGTTGATAGCCGAGTACGCGGGGCGGCCGCTGGCGGCGCTGATCGTGTTTGCACTGGGCGAGACGGCCATCTATATGTATGGAGCATCCAGCGACGACGAGAGACATCGCATGCCGACCCATCTGCTGCAGTGGGAGGCGATTCGGTGGGCGCGGTCCCGCGGCTGCCGGCAATATGACCTTTGGGGTGTGCCGGACGAGGGTCAGGAGGCATTGGAGGCGGGTTTTGCGGATAGATCGGATGGGTTGTGGGGGGTGTACCGTTTTAAACGCGGGTTCGGCGGCCAACTGACTCGCTGGGTCGGCGCGTACGATCGGGTGTTGAATCGGCCGCTCTATTGGCTCTACCGGGCGGTGCGGCGTGGGTAGTGGGGTCTCCAAGTTCCCGTTGCTGGTGCAGCCGGTAGACGACCCGGCGGCCTGGCAATCAGCCCTCGATTCGCTGCCCCTTCAGCACGTGTTGCAGAGTTGGGAATGGGGCAGCTTTAAGGGGCGGCACGGCTGGGCGCCAGAGCGACTGGCCTTCAAGGATGCAAACACGGCCGAGGTGGTAGCCGCCGCTCAGGTGCTAATTCGCCACGCCCGGCGCTTGCCGTTTTCGATCCTGTACGTGCCCAAAGGCCCACTCCTGGACTATGGTAACCGGCCGCTTCGGCTGGCGGTGCTGGAGGCGCTAGCGGCGTACGGCCGGGAACGCAAGGCGGCCCTTATAAAGATCGACCCCGACGTGGTGCTGGGGACGGGGATACCGGGGGAGTTCGACGAGATGGCTGACCCCCTTGGGGAAGGGGTGTGCGCCGACCTGCGGGCCGGTGGATGGCGTTTTTCCGGTTCTCAGATTCAGTTCCGCAATACCGTGCAGATCGACTTGACCCAGGGCGAGGACGCATTGCTCGCCGCGATGAAACAAAAGACGCGCTACAATGTCCGGCTCGCCGGTCGCAAGGGCGTTCGAGTGCGCCTGGGAGAGTTGGAAGATCTGGAGGCGCTCTTTCAACTCTACGCCGAGACGGCCGAGCGGGACGAGTTCCTGATCCGGCCGTTGGACTATTATCGCGACGCCTGGGGCGCGTTCATCGCCGCCGGCATGGCGCGGCCGCTCATTGCCGAACATCAGGGCGAACCTTTGGCGGCCGTGATTCTGTTTTGCTGTGGCGAGCGGGTGTGGTACATGTATGGCGCCTCGCGCAGCGAGCACCGCAACCTGATGCCCAACCATCTGTTGCAGTGGGAGGCGATCCGCTGGGCCAAGTCTCATGGATATGTGATCTATGACTTGTGGGGCGCGCCCGAGGTCTTTGAGGAGAGCGACCCGCTGTGGGGGGTCTGGCGCTTCAAGGCCGGTCTCGGCGGCCGGGTGGTGCGGCATATTGGGGCCTGGGACTTTCCGCTCTCCCGCGGACGATATTGGCTATTCACCACCGCCGTTCCTCGATACCTGGCGCTGCTGAGGGCGCTCTCCAAGAAGTGACAAATGTCAAACGACTCTCCTGATGATTGGTTATTTGTAAGATTATGAACTTGTGGTACAATGCCGACCGTTGCGTCTTGCAGTCGGTATCAGGCTGTCGTGCCCCGGGTTCGTGATTGTATCGGACTCGCTTGCCACAACCGGGCGCGTGATCGACCAAACCAGGAGGGTCTCATACCGTGTTAGAAAGCTATCACTTGATAGGGTTGCTTTTCATTGTTGCCCTTGCCGTCCCCGTATTGGCTATCGTTGCTGCCTCCATTTTAGGCCCCAGAAAACCCAACCGAATCAAGAACGACACCTACGAGTGCGGTATGGAGACCTTTGGCCCGACCTGGGTCCAGTTCAAGGTCCAGTACTATATCTTTGCGCTAGTCTTTGTCGTTTTTGACATCGAGATGGTGCTCTTGTTCCCTATTGCCGCCGCTTTCAACTCTCTCACGCTGTTTGCCGTCGTCGAGTTGGTGATTTTCGTCGTCATCCTCGCAGCGGCATTGTTGTATGCCTGGCGCCAGGGCGCCCTCGAGTGGTTCTAGGCGCTGCAACCGGGGGTGCAGCATGCAATCGGTAAGCGTTTTGCCCAAGGAGTAGTTCTGCATGGACTTTCAAATAGTTGATCTCTTTGGCAGCATCGCCAGGCTGTGGGCTGACTGGCTCCAGGGTATGGGCCTGTCAACCGAGTGGGTCTCGTTTATCAATGCCCTGGTGGGCGCCCTTTTGATCACCATTATTCCGATCACCATCGTGGTCTTTACCATCATGGGGGAGCGCAAGGTCATCGCCCGTTTCCAGGATCGCCTGGGGCCGAACCGGGTGGGCCCCTTTGGAACCCTGCAGACGGTTCCGGATGTCATCAAGTTGCTCACCAAAGAGATCATCACGCCGGACAACGTGGACAGGGTGATCTATAACGTCGCCCCGGCGCTGGCGGTCATCTCGGTAATCCTGATTTGGGCGGTGATGCCATTTTCAAAAGATGTCATCGGATCCGACTTGGCCATCGGCGCCATTTACTTTGTGGCGGTCAGCTCCCTTGGCACGCTGTCGATCCTGTTTGCGGGCTGGTCCAGCAACAACAAGTATGCGCTGGTAGCGGCCTTTCGCGTGGTGGCGCAATTGGTCAGCTACGAAGTGCCGATGGTGCTGGCGCTGGTGGTGCCGGTGCTGCTGTCGGGCACCATGAGCATGGATGGCATTGTGGAGGCGCAGCAGCATCAGGGTTGGTTCGTCATCATGGCGCCCATCGCGATGCTGATCTTTTTCATCAGCAGCACGGCCGAGGTTGGGCGTTCTCCTTTTGACCTACTGGAGGCGGACTCGGAGATCGTGGCGGGCTATAACATCGAGTACAGCGGCATGCGGTTCGCCATGTTCTTCCTGGGCGAGTGGATCCATGCGTTCACCATCTGCGCGTTGACGGTCACCCTGTTCCTGGGCGGATGGCACGGACCTTTTGTGGAGAGCGTGCCGGTGTTGGGGGTGGTTTACTTTATGATCAAGATGTTTGTCGTCTACTTTATCCACATCTGGATCCGGACGACCATGCCCCGGTTGAGGATCGACCACCTGCTCAACTTTAACTGGAAGTTCTTGGTGCCGCTCTCGCTCGCCAACCTGGTGGTGATGAGCTTTGGCGCCAAGCTGGTGCCCGCGGTTACCGAATCGGTCAACTTTCCAGACGCGGTCACTTTTTGGGACCTGTTGCCGCGCTGGGGAGCGTTGCTGGGTCTGAACGTGTTGCTGGCGGTGGCGACCTTTTTCATTCTGGGAACGGTTGCCCGGCGGATGCGCCAGCGACAGGAAGCGGCGAGAGAGCCCGAGCCGGCGACAAGTGGAGCATAGACAGGGGTAACGAGTATGACATACATAGTCTTTGGCTTGTTCACTCTAATGGTGTTGGGAGGCGGCCTGATGGTGGTCACCCAGCGCAACCTGGTGCGCGCCGCGTCGGCGCTCATTCTCTCGCTGTTTGGTGTGGCGGGCCTGTACGTGCTGCTCAACGCCGGTTTTCTGGCGGCCATTCAAATCCTGGTCTATATCGGCGCCATCGCTATCCTGATCATCTTTGTGGTGATGTTGACGCGGCGGATTGCCGAGGGGGATTCGGCCGGCACGAACAGCCAGTGGGGATTGGCCCTGGTGGTGGCGCTGGGCTTTATGGTGCTGATGGTGGTGATCATCAACATGGGGTGGGGGCTGGGAACAGACGCGGGCGACGTGCCTGCGCTGGCGGAAGACGCGACCCGCCGCCTCGGCCTGGCGTTGGTGGATCCGGCCAAGTACGTGCTGCCCTTTGAGATCGCCTCGATTCTGTTGCTGGGCGCGATGGTGGGTTCGATCGTCATCGCCCGCGAAAAGCGCCAAGAGTAGGGAGTGCATATGGTGATTCCGCTGTCCTGGTATCTGATTGTCGCGGCGGCGCTCTTTAGCATTGGGCTCTATGGTGTGCTCGCCCGGCGCAATGCGATCGCCATCTTGATGGGCGTTGAGCTGATGCTCAACGCAGTCAACATCAACCTGGTCGCTTTCTGGCGTTACCAGGTACCCTCGGCCGAGGGTGGCCTCGCCTTTGCCGCCTTTGTCTTTATCGTGGCGGCCGCCGAGGCGGCCGTTGGCCTGGCGTTGATTCTCTCCATCTACCGCCGGCGCAAACACGTGATTATTGAGGATCTGGACCTGCTCAAGTGGTAGGTCAGGCAGAGAGGCTCTCTCCTTGTCTTTTTGTTAGAGGATTTGTCTATGGATGAACTGCTGAACATCTTACCCATCCTCATGCCAGTTCCCCCCCTGGTCGCCTTTTTCTTGATCGTGTTGTTCACCAACCGGGTGCGATGGTTGAGCCACACGATTGCGGTCCTGGCGACCATCATCAGCCTGGCCTTTGGCGTTACGCTGTTGGTCTCGGGCCTTGGGGAAGGGGGACACCACCTGGCAGAGCATCCGATAGGTGCCTCGGTCGAGTGGTTGCCCATCGACGGCCTGAGCCATTGGTTCAAGATGGGTGGTGCGGCCGATCCCTTGACCATGGCGATGCTCTTTTTTGTCCCCTTGGCGATTTTCTGCATCGTCTTTTACAGCATCGGTTACATGGGGTATGGAACCGAGCACGTTGACCGGCACTATTCCCGCTTTTTTGCCTTTCTCAGCCTCTTTGCGGCCGGCATGTTTACCCTGGTGGTGGCGGATAACCTACTGCTCCTCTTTGTCGGGTGGGAGGTGATGGGCCTCTGTTCGTACCTACTCATCGGCTTTTGGTACGATAAAAAGTACGCCGACCCCAAACAGATCACCCCCAAGCAGGCGGCGGTCAAGGCGTTTATCACAACCCGGATCGGCGACGTGCTCATGTTGCTGGGAATCGCCTTCCTCTATCTCAAAACCGGCACCCTGAGCTTTGAGGCCATTCTGCGGAACGAAGAGGTCTTGCACGAATTGGCGGCTCCACTTGCCGGTGGATTGGGCATCTCGGCCGCCGGGATCATCGGTTTGCTGCTGTTTGCCGGCACGGTGGGCAAGAGCGCCCAGTTCCCGCTCCATGTCTGGCTGCCGGACGCGATGGAGGGCCCGACCCCTGTCAGCGCCATGATCCACTCGGCCGCCATGGTCTCGGCCGGCGTCTACATGGTGGTGCGCATGTTCCCGTTGCTCAGCGCGGGGTGGGTGCACGGCGGCCCGCCCACGGCGCCCATGGTGGCGATGGGGCTGATCGGCGCCTTTACCGCCCTTTTCGCCTCCACGATTGCCCTGGCTCAGAACGACATCAAGCGGGTGCTGGCCTACTCGACCATCGCTCAGCTTGGCTACATGGTGGCGGCGTTGGGCGTCGGCGCCTACATTGCGGCCGCCTTTCACCTGGTGACCCACGCTTTCTTTAAGGCATTGCTCTTTCTTGGTTCCGGCTCGGTGATCCACGGGATGGAGCACGGGGCGCATCATGTTCACGACCACCACACCGATGCGCAGGACATGCTGAACATGGGCGGGCTGAAGGACAAAATGCCGTGGACCTTTTGGACCTTTTTGATCGGCGGTATGGCGCTTTCCGGTCTGCCGCTTATCACGGCCGGTTTCTGGTCCAAGGACGAAATCCTGGCCGAGTCGTTCTACGCCATGACCCACGGCGGCGGCATGGCGGCGTTGGGCGGCTGGGTCTTCATCTTGCTGGCCGTGTCGGCCGCGCTAACCGCCTTTTACACCATGCGCCAGATTGCCCTCTCGTTCTTGGGAAAACCCCGCACAAAGTTGTCGGCGCACGCCCACGAGAGCACCTGGACGATGTTGCTGCCGCTCGTAATCCTGGCCTTTTTCGCACTGGCGGCCGGGTTTGTCGGCATCCCCGATGATTTTCTGGGGCTAGAGCTTGGCGAAACCAACTTTTTCCATCACTTTGTGGGCTATTCGCTGGTTCACGAGCACGAGACGGTGACCTTTAATTTCATCCCGCTGTTGACCTCGATCGTGGTGGTGGCGATTGGCCTGGGGGGCGGATATCTGGTCTATGGCAGGGAACCACTCAAGGCGGGCGACCCCGACCCGTTGGTCAGGCCGTTGGGTAGATTCTACACGGTACTGCAGAACAAGTACTACTTTGACGAGTTTTATCAGGCGGTCTTTGTCGAGCCTACCAAGTGGGTAGCCGAAAAGGTGGTCTACGAGTGGATGGATCGAGGCGTGATCGACGGCTTGCTCCACTGGATCGGCCGGACCACTGAAAAGGTTGCCACCTGGTTCCGCCTGTTTGACGTGCATGTCATCAACGGCGGAGTGGATTGGCTACAAGGACCGCTTGCTGGATCTGGCGCGCGAGTTCCGCACCATCCAGGCGGGCAAGGTGCAAGAGTACATGTGGCTGTCGTTGCTGATTGCCTGCGCCTTTGCCTATTTGCTGATTTTTTTCCTCAGCCGGTAACAAGAGGGAGTGCTAGATGGACTTTATTCTGGATAATCTCCTGACGCTGGTTCTCTTTTCGCCGCTGCTCGGCATGGTTGTGGTCATGCTGATGCCTGGCGACGAGGAAAAGCCGATTCGGTGGACGGCGCTGCTGTTCAGCCTGGTGACGCTGGCTTTGTCGTTGGTGCTGTGGTTCCGATACGACATTGGGGTGCCCGGTTACCAGTTCGAGCAGCAAGCCGTCTGGTACGGCCCGATCAACGCCGGCTTTCACCTGGGGGTGGACGGCATCAGCGTCAGCATGATGCTGCTGACCGCTATCCTGACCCCGTTGGCGATCCTGGCCTCCTTTGGCATCAAGGAGCGGGTGCGCATGTACATGGCGCTCTTTTTGATGCTCGAGATGGGGATGCTGGGCGTCTTTATGTCGCTGGACCTGATCATCTTTTTCCTCTTTTGGGAGGTGGGTCTGGTGCCGATGTATTTTCTCATCAACCAGTGGGGAAGCGCCAACCGCAAATATGCCTCGCTCAAGTTCATCCTCTACACCATGGCGGGCAGTCTGGGGCTGTTGCTCTCGATCCAGGTGATCGGGCTGGCGGCCGGCACCTTTAGCATCCCCGAATTGACAGCGCTTTGGCCTACCTGGAGCGGACCGGTGCTGGGAATATCGGCCGGCGACGGTCAAGGCGATAGCCTTTTGGGCCTTTGTGATCGCCTTTGCCATCAAGGTGCCCATCTGGCCCTTCCACACCTGGCTACCGGACGCCCACACCGAGGCGCCCACGGCCGGTTCGATGATCCTGGCGGGCGTGCTGCTCAAGCTGGGCGCCTATGGCTTTATCCGCCTGGTGCTGCCGCTGTTTCCCGAGCAGGTCTACCACGCGGCGTGGATCATTGCCCTGTTGGGGCTGATCTCGGTCATCCTGGGCGCCTATGCCTCATACGGGCAGACCGATTTCAAGCGGCTGATTGCCTACTCGTCTGTCAACCACATGGGGTTCGTGGTGTTGGGCATTGCGGTCGCCGCCTACGCGGGTGGATCGCCCGATCCGGCCTTTGCCGAGAGCTCCATCATTGCGCTCAACGGCGCGGTGTTACAGATGTTCAACCACGGGCTCTCGGCGGCGGCGCTCTTTTTCCTGGTCGGGGTGGTCTATGAGCGAACCCACACCCGCGACCTGAACCGGTACGGTGGGCTGTGGGCCATCATGCCCGCCTATGGCGGCATCCTCATCTTTTGCGCGATGGCCTCGGTCGGGTTGCCGGGGTTGAACGGCTTTGTCAGCGAGTTCATGGTCGTGCGGGGTTCCTGGCACATTTATCGCTCCTATACCGCCCTGGCGATGATGGGCCTGCTGTTGACCGGCGCCTATCTGCTCAAGGCGCTGCGCCTGGTGTTGCACGGCGACGCTGAACCCGGAGTGGAAGGGGATCGCCCGAGATCTCCACGCGCGAGCGGCTGGTGGTCTATCCCGTTGATGGCGCTGATGCTGAGTATTGGTCTCTGGCCCCGCTGGGTGCTGGAGGTCATCAACGCAACGGTTTCGAGGCTAGTTGGTTAATGAACGGATTGCAGATCGTCTGCAACGCGTGAGAGGTAGCGTCTATGGACTTTCCAATCTTGCCTATCATCACATTTGCCCCGGCGGCTTACCGCCGTTATCATCCTGTTGATACCGCCGGAGAAAAAGACCGAGATGCGGGTGACGGCCGCGGCGGGGACCTTTGTCTCGATGGTGCTTTCCCTCTATGCCTATTTCAGCTATGACCTGGCGGCGGCGGAGGCGGCGACCAGTTGGGCCGAGAAGCTGCAGTATGTCTTTGGCCCCTTTCCCTGGGTAGAGAGCCTGGGCATTTCGTTCTATCATGGGCGCGGACGGCCTGAACCTGGCGATGATTGCGCTGACCGGCATCGTCGTCTTTACCGGCGTGCTGATCTCCTGGGGCATCGACGACCGGCCGCGCGAGTTCTTTGCCTTTATGATGCTGCTGGCGACGGGCGTCTTTGGCGTCTTTGTCAGCCTGGACCTGTTCCTGCTCTTTTTCTTCTACGAGCTGGCCATCTTTCCGATGTACGTGCTCATCGTCATCTGGGGCTGGAAGGTACCCGCGAATACGCCGCGATGAAGCTGACGCTGTACCTGCTGATCGGCAGCATCATCGCCCTGGTCGGTGTGCTGGCGATCTACTTTGATGCCCGACGGCGCTGAGTCGGCCGGTTTGTGCAATGCGGGGTCTGCCCCGCACCTTTAACCTGGTCAAGCTGTCAGAGATGGCCCAGTCCGGTCTCTTAGCAGCCGTGCCGTTCCTGGGCAAGAGGAACTTTCAAACCTCTGGTTCCTGCCGGTCTTTCTCGGTTTCGCGGTGCTGGCGGGCATCTGGCCCTTCCACAACTGGTCGCCCGACGGTCACGTGGCCGCTCCGACCGCCGTCTCGATGTTCCACGCCGGCGTGCTGATGAAGCTGGGCGCCTATGCGGCGATGCGCGTCGGCATGCAACTGCTGCCCGAACGGCGCGCAATACTGGCTGCCCTACTGTCATCTTTTTGATGACGGTCAACGTGGTCTATGGTTCGCTCATCGCCTTGGTGCAGCGGGACTTTCAAATACGTCATCGGCTTTCTCCAGCGTCAGCCACATGGGGCTGGTGACGATGGGCTTTGCCACCATGACGACCGTCGGTATCGTGGGCGGCGGCGATGCAGATGTTCTCGCACGGCGTCATGACGGCGCTCTTTTTTGCCGTCGTCGGCATGGTCTACGACCGCGCCCACACGCGCGCACATTCCCAGACCTGGGCGGCATGGCCAAGGTGCTGCCCTGGCCGGCGATCGCCTTTATCATCGGCGGTCTGGTGAGCATGGGCATGCCGGGCTTTTCCGGCTTTGTGGCCGAGCTGCAGATCTTTATGGGGTTGTGGCAGGCCGGTGAGACGGTGGCCTGGTACTACCGGGTATCGCCATGATCTCGGCCACCGGCATCGTCATCACGGCGGCGTATGTGTTGCGCATCGTGCAACAGGTCTTTTTGGCGAGCTACGAGGCCGAAAAATGGCACGATATGCGCCCCTCGACTGCCCTCGACAAGGTGGCGCTGGTCATTCTCGTTTCGATTCTTATTGTCGTGGGTGTCTATCCGCAGATCATGGCTCCGCTCATCGAATCTGCGGTTACGCCCCTTGTGCATACGCTGGGAGGTGTGTAGTTGTCTCAAGTTACAACCTGCCGACTTGCTGGCCATCATCCCCGAGATTGGGCTGACGCTGTTGGCCTTCCTGGTCATGATCTATGACCTGGTCTGGCCCAAGTCTCGCAAACGGACACCTGGGTTTCCTGACCGCCGGCGGGCTGGTCATCATCCTCGTCCTGCTGCTCACCGTGGGCTACCCCAGCGAGGAGGCCGAACTGGCCTTTGGGGGCATGGTCCGGCACGACATGGCGGCCGTCGTCTTTCAGACGATCTTTTTGGTCGCGGCCGCGATCACGGCGCATCCTCTCGATGGACGTGGAAAAGGCTGCGCGAGGGCGAATACTTTGCGCTGATCTTGCTGGTCTGACCCTGGGGATGAGCCTGATGGCCAGCGCCACCGATCTGATCATGCTCTACGTGGCGATGGAGACGACCAGCATCACCGCCTATGTGCTGGTGGGCTACTTGCGCGACGACGACAAGTCGACCGAAGGCGGCCTGAAGTATTTCCTGTTTGGCGCCTTTAGCCTCGACGGTCATGCTCTACGGCTTGAGCCTGCTGTATGGCTATACGGGCACGACCAATATCTACGCGATCGCCCAGTTGGTCCGGTCGCTGTTGTAGGGTGTGGCACGCACGCCGATTGCTGGTCGGCGGTCCTTTATGATCGTCGGGATGGGCTTCAAGGTGGCGGCCGTTCCGTTCCATTTCTGGACGCCCGACGTCTATGAAGGGGCGCCGACACCCATCACCGCCTTTATCTCGGTGGCCTCCAAATCGGCCGGCTTTGCCCTGCTGCTGCGGGTCTTTCATGGCGGGCACGTCTGGGGCGTCGTCCAGCCCGGCAGCGAGTGGGTGCCGATGCTCGACCGCCATGTCGGTGGGCACCATGACCCTGGGTAACCTGCTGGCGATCTGGCAGACCAACATCAAGCGCTTTCTGGCCTACTCGAGCATCGCCCACGCCGGCTATGTGCTGATGGGCGTGGTCGCGCTGGCGGTGACCGGCGATGGCGCGGCGGCGACGCATCTTTTACCTGGGCGCCGTACGTGCTGACCAACCTGGCGGCCTTTGCCATCATCATCCTGTTCTCGCAACATGACCGGGTCGGACGAGATCAAGGACTATGCCGGTTTGAGCCGGCGCTCCCCCTACCTGGCGCTGGCGATGATGCTTGCCTTGCTCTCGCTGGCGGGTATTCCGCCGCTGGCGGGCTTTTTCGGCAAGTTCTTTCTCTTTCGCGCGGCCGTCGAAGCCAAGCTTGACCTGGCTGGCGATCGTCGGTGTGCTCAACGCCATCGTCGGTCTCTACTACTATTTGATGTTCATCAAGGTCATGTACCTCTTCCGGGCAGAGCCAGAGGTGGAGGCCGTCGCGATCCCGGTGCCGCGCTCCTATGCCTTTGCGCTGGTCGCTCTGCATCGTCGGTATCCTCTTCCTGGGCATCTATGCGACGCCGCTGTACGAGTGGGCCACCCAGGCGGCCGCAGGCTGTTCTAATGGCGCATGTACGAAGCAGTCCGGGGCCGACCGCAACCGACATCCGTAACTGGCCCTGGCGAGCACGGTCTCGCAGGTTGGCTGTGTCACGGTTGTGATCATTGTGGGCGCCCTGTTGTCGGGGCTGTGGCTGGACAACCTGCTGGACACGCGGCCGATCTTGACAATTGTGTGCATTTTGGCTAGTATCCCTGTCAGCTTGTTTAGCGTGGTCCGGATTGCGCTGTCGGCCGCAGAGCACGGATCCAACCCCCACGCGGACGAGGAGACGTCTGAAGAAAAGGAGAAGCAGCCTAGTGTCAGGAAAAGGTTGTCTAGTCTACATCGTCTGTCTTTGGTCGTCGTGGGTGCTGCTTTATGGCTCAGCTCGGGCTTTTTGGGCAGCCTGGGCATCGAACTCTGATCTGCCGGAACCGGTTCTGCCGACCATTCTGCTGCCGGCCGAGTCGATCACCGGCACCGTCGAGATCCTGGGCTTCAAGACCGGGTTCACCAACACGCTGTTGGCGACCCTGTTGGCGGATATCGGTTCTGTTGGCGCTGGCCTTCTTTGGCACCCGCAAGCTGCGAGCTGGCGACGAGTCGGCCATGATCCCCTCCGGGCTTGCAGAACCTGCTCGAGATGATCATCGAGGCGTTGTACAACCTGGCCGAGGGGATCCTGGGCAGCGCGGACGCGCAAGGTCTTTTGGTTGGGCGCGACCATCTTTTTGTTTGTCCTGGTTGCCAACTGGATGGAGCTGATCCCCGGTTTTGACAGCATCGGCTGGTTGGAGCACCCGCACGAAGAGGGGATCACCGCCTACAATCGTACAGAGCTCGGGCCATCGGGATGCTCAGGCGCCGGCGATCGAGCCGGCCGAGGCGGAGGCCGCGGACGACGAAGGGGAATCGCGAGGACCACGAGGCCGCACGGGTGGGTGCTGGTGCCCTTTCTGCGGGCCGCCAACACCGACCTGAACACCACGCTGGCGCTGGCGCTCATCTCGGTGGTGATGACCCAGGTCTACAGCATCCAGGCGCTGGGGCTGGGCGGCTATCTGGGCAAGTTCATCCAGACCAAGCGCATGGGCGAGCGGAACCCGATGGGTATCATCGACACCTTTGTCGGCGTCCTGGAAGCCATCGCCGAGTTTGCCAAGATCATCTCGTTCGCCTTTCGTCTCTTTGGCAATATCTTTGCCGGGGCGGTGCTGCTGTTCGTGATGGGCTTTCTCATCCCCTTTGTGTTCCCCGGCGTGATGATCTTTTACGGACTGGAGCTCTTTGTCGGCGCCATCCAGGCGTTGGTCTTTATGATGCTGACCTTTGTCTTTATCTCGGCGGCGACGGCCGCTCACGGTGAAGGGCATTAGCACTGAGGGATAGTCAAAAGTTGTTCTAGGAGGAGAGTCTTTATGGAAATCACTGATGCAGCCATCAAGCAGTTGGCAGCCGGTCTCGCCATCGGACTGGGTGCGCTGGGCCCTGGCATTGGCATTGGGTTGCTGGCGATGGGCGCGATGAAGGCGATTGGGCGCAACCCCGATGCTGCGCCGCAGATTCAGACCAACATGATTCTGGGTATCGCTTTTGCCGAGGCTATCGCCATTTACGCGCTGGTTGTGGCCCTGCTGCTCAAGTTTGTCTAGCCGCGGATAGGAGGTAGTACCTTGGATGCCGTTGCGAAACTAGGTATCAACCCTATCTATCTGCTGTCGCAGATCGTTGTCTTTTCGGTACTTGCCTTTCTGTTGGGCAAGTTCATGTACAATCCGATCCTGAACATGCTGGAAAAGCGCAAGGAGCGGATTGCCAAGGGGCTGGAGGACGCGCGGGCGGCCGACGAGGCGCGCGCCAAGGCGGACGAGGAAGCGGCCCGGATCCTGGAAGAGGCGCGGAAAAAGGCGCAGCAGATCGTGGCCGAGGCAACCACCAGCGCCGAGCAGGTCCGTACCAACATCGAGGCGCAAGCTGACGAGCAGGCGTTAAAGATCCTGGCCCAGGCCCGGGAAGACGCCGAGTCGGAGCGAAACCAGATACTCTCCGAGATGCGCGGCCAGATTGGGGCTTTGTCGATTGCGGCCGCGCAAAAGATCCTCGGCGAGTCGCTGGACGAGCAGCGCCAATTGGCCCTGGTGCAGGAATTCTTTAGCGGCATCAAGGCGGGCAGGGTGGCGCAACTGGTCAAGGCGGGTGATCTGACGGCCAAGACCGTCGTCGTCACCAGCGCCCTGCCGCTGAGCGAACCAGAGCAGGCGATCTATCGGGCGGCGCTGGTGGAGCGGCTCGGGTCGCAAGCCGACGTGTCCTTTGTCACCGACCCCAGTCTATTGGGAGGGGTGAGCATCCGCGTCGGCGACCAGATCCTGGATGACAGCATTGCCGGCAAACTGGAAGACCTGCGGGGCCAGTTGGTGGCTGGATAGAACCTCACACTTGATTGGCGTCAAGACCCGGTCATCGACGACCGGGTCTTTTTTATTGACGGGGGCGAGCGGGGCGACTACAATGGGTGCATCACTTTGGATGGATGCCGTGAGGTAGAGCCATGTCCTGGTACCTGGTGCTGCTATTGGTGGCAGCCGCCGTCTCGGTGACGGTGGCCTTTGTCGCGTGGCGGCGCCGCTCGGCCGTAGGCGCTGTACCTCTTGTGATCCTGATGGCAGCAGCATCAGATGTGGTCGCTCGCCTATGCGCTCGAGCTGTCCAGCGTCTCGCTGGCAACCAAGCTCTTCTGGCTCAGGGTAGAGTACCTGGGGGTAGTCACCATCCCGGTTGCCTGGCTGGCGTTTGTATTACAGTACCTGGGACATCAATCGTGGACCGGGTGGCGCAGCACAGCCGGGTTGTCTCTGGTCCCCATTGTCACCCTGTTGCTGGTCTGGACCGACGGGCACCACCACCTGTTTCACACAGAGCACTCGCTGGACTTGAGCGGAACTCTGCCGGTGCTCCGGCTGACATATGGCCCGGGCTATTGGTTGAATGTGGTCTATGCGTACGCCCTATTGCTTGTGGCTACGTTTCTTATCGTGCATGCCATCGCGAGACCCACCCGACCCGGTCTGTTCCGGCGCCAAACGATCGCCGTATTGGTTGGCGCCACTATGCCGTGGCTGGCGAACGCGCTTCATGTCACCGGGGTGAGTTCGGCGATTGATCTGACCCCCTTTGCGTTCGCGCTTACCGGTTTGGCGGCGTTCTGGGGCTCTTTTCCTACCGGCTGTTGGATATTCTGCCGGCCGCACGCGACGCCATCGTGGAGAACATGAGCGACGCCGTGATGGTGTTCGATCTTCAGGGGCGTCTGGTGGATCTCAATCCACCGGCGGCCCGGATGGTTGGGCGTGATCCGGTCGAGGTGATTGGCCTGCCCGGCAGCCAACTCATCGAACAGCGGGAGCTGTTGGACCGTTTGCGTCGGCCTGTCGGAAGCCGAGGAGGAAATAGTCCTGGGTGCGGCGGGCTCAGAGCAGCACTATGACGTCCGGCTGTCTACCGTGCGCGACGGGCGCGGCGCCCCAACCGGCCGGCTGGTCGTCTTTCGGAACGTGTCGGAGCGGGCGGCGGCCGAGCAAGCATTGCGTGTTCGCGAGAGGTTCCTCGACCTGTTGAACGACATCACTCGCGCTGCGCTGGTCGAGAGCGAGCTGCAGGCGGTCCTTCAGACTGTGGCAGACCGGCTGGGCGAGTTGTTGGACGCCGATGGTTGCTACATCACCCTGTGGGATGAGGCCAGCCAGCGAGTGATTCCGGCGGCCGCCTTTGGCGTCGCGCGCCAGACCTATGCCGCCCAGTCACCCCTGCCGGGCGAGGTCACCATGACCGAGTCGGTCCTGCGCGCCGGGGCGCCGCTCGTCGTTGAGGATGTGTACGACACCCCATATCTCAGCAAGCGTATTGCTGAACTGTTTCCTGATCGTTCGCTGCTGGGTTTGCCGCTCATCGCGGGCAGCCGCAGATTGGGCGCAGCCCTGGTGGCCTATAACGAACCGCACCGTTTTTCTCCCGAGGAGATCAGTCGTGGCAAACAGGCGGCCGAGCAGATTTCCCTGGCGATCGACAAAACTCGCCTACTCGAGGCCGAGCGGCGGCAACGGCAACTAGCCGAGACATTGCGTCAGGCTGGCGCTGCCGTGGCAGAGACGCTGAGCCCGGATGACACCCTGGCGCGCATCCTACATCAGTTGGAAAAAGTGGTGCCCTATGATAGCGCCTGTATCTTTTTGCAACAGCAGAACGGATTGCGCGCGGTGGCTGCTCAAGGTTTTCCGCCGGACGAGCAGGTTGTGGGGCAACTTTACCCGGTTGCCGATGACCTCCTCTTTGGCGAGATGAAACGCACTCGCCGGCCGCTCTGCATTGGTGATGCGCAGGCTGATCCACGATTTCAGCGCTGGGGAGGGTCGGGGTACGCGCGCGGGTGGATCGGTGTGCCCATGGTGGTGCGAGGGGACGTGATCGGCTGCCTGACCCTGGATAGCCGGCAGATTGGCGCCTACGATGCGGTTCAGGTGGGCCTGGTGCAAGCTTTCGCCAACCAGGCGGCGGTTGCCATCGAAAATGCTCAACTCTACAGCCGTGCCCAGCAAAGGGTTGTCACGCTGGAACTGCTGCGGCGCACCAGTTTGCAGCTTACCGCTTCTTTTGATCTATCAACCGTGCTTGAGGGAATCGCCGAGAGCGCGTTGACCTTGGTGGGCGCGACCGATTGCCACATTTACCTCTATGACGAGGTCAGCGATGCGCTTTCTTTTGGTGTCGCTCGCTGGAATGACGGCCGGAGCGAGGCGGCCGTTGCCGCGCCGCGATCACATGGCCTCACAGCCACCGTGGCTCGTACGGGTGAGCCACTCATCATTAACGATGCCGCCAGTCACCCTCTCTATTCCACGCCCGATGCACGCCCTTGGGATGTGCAGGCGGTGGCGGGTTTTCCGCTCAAGCGCGGCGAGAGGGTGGTGGGTGTCTTTACCATCGCCTTTGTCACGCCGCACATCTTTAGCTCCGAGGAGTTGCAGGTGCTTGGCCTGTTGGCAGATCAGGCCGCCATCGCTCTCGAAAACGCCCGCCTGGTGCAGGGTCTCGAGTCCGAGGTCAAAGCGCGCACGGCCGAGATCCAAGACGAGAAGGAAAAGAGCGACGCGATTCTGCACAGTGTGGGTGACGCCATCGCCGTGGTTGACCTGGAAATGCGGATACACTATGTCAATCCGGCTTTTACCGACTTGACCGGCTATGAGGCCGAGCACGCGATTGGGAGGGATGTACACGTCTGATGGGGGGCAAGATGGCAGAGCCCGAACGTCAGTCGCTCCGTCAAGCGCTCAATTCTGGTGAGCGCTGGCAAGGCGAGGTGGCAGTTCAGCGCCGGGACGGCCGCCAATATGACGCGATTTTGTCGGTGACCCCCATTCGCGACGCCGATGGGCAGATTACGGGCTATGTGACCAGCCACGAGGACGTAAGCCGGTTCCGAGAACTGGATCGCGCCCGCACTCAATTCATTACCAACGTCTCGCACCAGTTGCGCACGCCGGTGACCAACATGAAGCTTTATGCGCAGCTCCTGCAATCGGGAACCCGGCCGGAAAAGGCGGATCGATACCTCGATGTGCTGGTGGAACAGGCGGACAGACTGGGAGATTTGATACTGGATATTCTCGAACTGACTACCTTGGACAGTGGCCAGGCGATCACCTTATGGCGACCGCTCGTCATCCCCTCTTTGATCGCCGATGCCGTAGGACGGGTGCGGGATAGAGCCGAGCAGGTCGGCCTGAGTTTGGCGGTGTCAGATCTCACCGACGACCTGCCACCGGTGGGTGGGGATCAAATCCGGCTGGGCCAGGCGCTGGGCGAGCTGATCGAGAATGCCGTGACCTTTACGCCAGCAGGGGGAGAGATCGAACTCCAAGTGGGGACGGTTTCGGATGCTGACCGAACCTGGGTGACCATTGCGGTTCACGATACCGGGCCGGGCATTCCGGTGGAGGAACTGCCCCGCCTGTTCGACCGCTTTTTTCGCGGACGCCTGGCCGAATCGAGGCAAACCCCGGGTACGGGTTTGGGGTTGAGCAAGGCCCAAGAGATTGTCCGGGCGCACGGCGGCCGGTTGACGGCGCACAGCCCAACCCTGTTGCCCAAATCACAGGGACCTGGGGCCACCTTTACTGTATGGTTGCCCGGCGATAGCGGCCCGAGCCAACCGGCTGCAACTGGCGAGGCGTCTGGACGTACACCTGATTAGAGAATATCAAGAACCCGACCTTGGCAAGGAGGTATTGTGAACGACCGACCGGGATGCATCCAGGGGCTGCTTAGGCTGGCGGTGCTCAACTGGATATTTGATTTCCTGCAAGAGCGTTTTGGGTTTGGACGCGGTTGTTCCTGCACCGGCATCGGCTGCGGGGTCATCTTGTTGATCCTCTTTTTGGCGGTGGCTTGTAGCGTCGTCACCGGTACGAACTGGACTGCCCTTTGGTAGGTCAGGCGCTCGAGACATTCATCGCCTCGCTCTCTACTCCCGTTCAAACTGTCGCCGCTGACTCGCGTCAGGTGACGCCGGGCGCTCTTTTTGTCGCCGTCACGGGCGGGACCCACGACGGGCACGACCATATCCCGGCGGCGCTGGACAACGGCGCAGTCGCCATCGTCGGTGAGCGAAGCGGCCTCTCGTCGCCGGTTCCATATCTTCAGGTCCGCGACGCACGTCAGGCGTTGGCCTATCTGGCAGCGCGGCAGAACGGATTCCCGGCCCGCCGGCTGACGATGATCGGCGTCACGGGCACCGATGGCAAGACTACCACTGCGAATCTGTTGTATCATATATTGACCGCGGCCGGATTGCGCGTCGGCATGATCAGCACGGTGAATGCGCTGTTGGGGGATCGGGTAGTTGACACCGGCCTCCACGTGACCACGCCCGACGCGCCGGCGGTGCAAGGGTACCTGGCCGAAATGGTGCGCGCCGGGCTGACCCACTGTGTGCTCGAGACGACCTCGCACGGATTGGCCCAGCATCGAGTCAGCTCGTGCGACCTGGACGTGGGAATCGTGACCAATATCACCCACGAGCACCTGGATTACCATGGTGATTACGCGGCCTATCGAGCGGCTAAAGCCAAGCTCTTTGAGGGCCTTTCCCAGGCGGCCCGCAAGCCGGGGCAGCCCAAGGTGGCGGTGCTCAACGCGGATGACAGCTCGTACGACTATTTGAAGACAATCCCGGCTGACCGGCAAATCAGTTACTCGACGGTCAAAACGGCCGATCTGACCGTTCGCCGGCTACAGTCCACCTCCGGCGAAACCAGCTTTGATCTGGTGATCGGTGCCCGAGCCTACCCCGTGCGCAGCAGCTTGGTGGGGCGTTACAACGTGAGCAATATTCTGGCGGCCGCCGGGGGTGCGCTGGCGCTGTCGGATACGGTTTCGCCGGCTGCCATCCAGCAGGGGGTGGCCAGCTTGAAAGGTCTCCCCGGAAGGATGGAGCGAATTGACCTGGGGCAGCCATTCACAGTCATCGTCGATTTTGCTCATACGCCGAATGCTCTGCAGCGGGCAATTGAGACCGGGAGGGGGATGGTCGGAGCCGGCGGCCGGGTGATTGCCGTATTTGGCAGCGCCGGTCTGCGGGATGTGGGCAAGCGGATAATGATGGCCGAGATTTCAGCGCGCTATGCGGATTTGACCGTGTTGACGGCCGAAGATCCCCGAACCGAGCCGCTGGACAACATCCTCAAAGAGATGGCAGCCGGCTGCATCGCCCATGGAGGGCAGGAGAACGTGACCTTTTTTCGGGTGCGTGACCGCATGCGGGCGATCTATCGAGCGATGACGATGGCACAACCGGGGGATGTGGTCCTGATCTGCGGCAAGGGGCACGAACAGTCGATGTGCTTTGGTCAGGTCGAGTATCCTTGGGATGACCGGCGCGCCGGCCGCGCGGCCCTGGCCGCTTGCCTGGCCCTTCAACCGTCGCCTGATTCCGGGTTGCCGACGGCCAGGACGAAAATATAAAACATATATGAGAAAATATTGACACAAATAGTTATTTATGCTATACTATCGTCACTGGAACAGCGGCAGAGGTAAGCTCGCAAAAAATAATGGGACCAGACTCACAGGCAGTAAAAAAGTGAGACGAACACACTAAAAGAGTAACCACTTGCTAGCTGGTTGTCGCCGCGGGCGCGACAACGTCCAGGGCAAACTAGCCCGTACAAACAGAACGCCGGCCTATCCAACCCAGGCCGGCGTTTTGTCTTCTCATTTTGACCGCCCCTGGCGCGCATGGTAGAATACCGGCCGAATGAAGCACGAGCGAATCCGGTGATGTTGGACCTCGCTATCGTCGTCGTAAGTTACAACGTGCGCGACTTGATGCGGAAATGCCTGGCCTCAGTGTTTGCCAGCCAGGGGTATTTTCGCTTCCAAGTCTGCGTTGTTGACAATGCCTCGGTCGATGGCAGCGTCGCCATGGTCCGGACCGAGTTCCCGCAGGTAGAGTTGGTCGCCGGACAGGAGAACATTGGCTATCCAGCAGCCAACAACGTTGGACTGCGCGCCTTGGGCGACTGGCAACCGGCCGATGGTGGAGCGCTGCCGCCAGCCCGCTATGCACTGTTGCTCAATCCAGATACCGAGTTGCCGCCCACCGCACTGGCTGACATGCTCGCTTTCATGGACGCGCATCCCGAGGCGGGTGCGGCCGGCCCCAAGCTGGTGTTGCCCAACGGCGAGCTCGACCTCGCCTGCCGGCGGAGTTTTCCAACGCCGGAGGTGATATTCTATCGCGTGTCCCAGCTCGGCCGGCTCTTTCCGCGCAGCCGCCGCTTTGGGCGCTATAATCTCACCTACCTGGACCCCGATGAACTCTGCGAGGTTGACTCGGTGGTTGGCGCCTTTATGTTGGTCCGGGCGCAGGCGATCACCCAGGTGGGGTTGCTTGACGAACGGTATTTCATGTATGCCGAAGATCTCGACTGGGCCAAGCGGATCAAGGAGGCCGGCTGGAAGATCTATTACAACCCGGCCGTGGTGGTGCTGCATGTCAAGCGCGCCTCCAGTGATCAGGTAAAGGGCCGCGCCAGGTTCGAGTTCGAGCGGGCCAACTTGCTCTTCTACCGCCAGCACTATGAGGCCACGACGCCCCGCGCGGTCCATTACCTGATATTGATGGCGCTTGCCATTCGTGGGGGCCGAAAGTTCTGGCCTGAGATCGTCCGTGGCCGCAATGTGAAGCGAGGTACTGTATGAACAGGCGTCGAGTTCGCATGCTATTCGCAGTTCTTCTGATGATAATGGATACGGCCTCCATCATGGTCTCGTTCCTGTTGGCCTATCTGTTGCGTCGCTTTATCCCATTACCCACCCCCCCGGAGAACTTGGGTTCGTTTTTCAGCTATACGCCTTTGCTGGTCATTGAGATCATCTCGATCCTGACAGTCTTCTTTTTTTCCCAGCTTTATCATCAAGGGCGAGCGATTTCCCGCGTGGATCAGTTCTACAAGATTTTTGGTGCTGTTTCGGTCGGTAGTTTGATGGCGATTGCGGTGGCCTCTTTTGTGCTCAAGAACAATGTATTCGAGCTGGACTATTCCAGGGCCATGATCATCTATGCCTGGGTTCTGGATATCTTTTTCATCAACCTGGGGCGCTGGTTCCACCAATCGCTGCGCGAACTGGTGCAGGGACGGGGAATGGGACGCGATCGAGTGCTGATCGTGGGGAGCGACCCTGTGGCGCAGATGATCCTGCAAAAGATTCAGGGGTCACCGTACCTGGGATACGAAGTGGTCGGGATGGTCAATGGCGCGGGAGGCGACGAGGAGACGCTGGGCGTGCCTTTCTTGGGCGCTGCCGATGCGCTGGCTGACCTCATTGTCGAACACGATGTGGACGAAGTCATCATCGCCTTGCCGGACGCAAGCCACGAAGAGTTGATCCGCATCATCTCGCTCAGCGAGCGACGTAGGACCTCGGTCAAGGTGTATCCGGATCTGTTCCAGATCATGGCCTCCGAGGTCTCGATCGACGACCTGGGTGGGCTGCCGCTGATATCGGTGCGCGACGTCGCCATTCACGGGTGGAAGCTTGCGCTCAAGCGTGGGTTGGACCTGGTTGGATCGGCCGCCTTGCTGATTGTGCTCTCGCCCGTGATGGGGCTTATCTCCCTGTTGATCAAGCTCGAATCCCCCGGTTCCGTCTTTTACGTCCAGGAGCGCATGGGGTTGGATGCCAAGCCCTTTATGGTGGTCAAGTTCCGCTCCATGCGCCGGGACGCCGAAAAGGCCGGTCCAGGGTGGACGACGGAGGATGATCCACGGCGCACGCGAGTGGGTTCGCTGCTGCGGCGCACCAATCTCGACGAGTTGCCGCAGTTGATCAACGTGCTCATCGGTGAGATGAGCTTGGTGGGGCCGCGGCCTGAGCGGCCGGTCTATGTGCAGCAGTTCCAACAGAGTATTCCCCGTTACATGGATCGTCACCGCGAAAAGGCGGGTATGACGGGCTGGGCGCAGGTCAATGGGTTACGCGGCGACACATCGATATGGGAGCGCACCAAGTACGATCTCTGGTATATCGAGAACTGGTCGGTTTGGCTGGATATCAAGATAATCATTCGAACCGTGCTCAAGATGTTGACGCTGCGCAGCGGGGCGTACTAGGCCTCAACGCATGATGATCGCTGAGGCCAGCCTCTCTCTACCCATCGTGGAACGCGCGCTGCGGTTGCCTGATTTCGATATCCGTGACGCTCAGGTCAAGATGGCGCCCCGGCCGCGCACGCTGTACCGGCCGGATGACAAGCCGGGCCGGCCGCTGCAGGGTGGGGTGCTGGTGTTGCTCTACCCGCTGGACGGCCGGCTGGCTTTTGCACTGACCCGTCGCACGGATCAAGTCGATAACCACCGTGGTCAAATCTCGCTGCCTGGGGGACGACAGGAGAGCGGCGAGACGCTGACGGTCACCGCGCTCCGCGAAACTTGTGAAGAGCTGGGCATCTGCCTGGACGAGGGTCGCATCCTGGGGCAACTTGCTCCGCTGTATATTCCTCCAAGCGATTTTGAGATCCATCCCTTTGTGGCCTATGCGCCCGCCCGGCCGCACTTTCAGCCGGCGCCGGCCGAGGTCGCTGAGCTGTTGGAGGTGCCTTTGGCGCGCCTGTTGGAGCCGGCCGTTCACGTGGAAGAAGAGTGGACGCTGCATGGCTATCAGGTGATGGTGCCGTATTACCACTTGAGCGAGCACAAGGTGTGGGGCGCCACCGCCATTGTGCTCAGCGAGTTTGAGCACCGTTTGCGGGTCGCGCTGACGTCAACGACGGCCAGTGATGTGGCTCGCGAGGAGGCGTGATGCCCGGATCACGAAAGCTCGGGTATTTGCTGCTGGTCTCGCTTATGGGCATGCTCATCGCCTGCCGGCCGGTGGATCCGAGGTTGGAGCTGGGGGCTGACGAGCTGACACCTGGCGGCGCCCCATCGGCCACGATCCCCGCTGCAACCAGCCCGACTCGGGTCGCCAATCCGCTTTCCCCTACCGATGACCAGGTCGAGTTCGGCAGCGAGATGAGCGATACGCTGATCGTTCTTCACACGAACGATACCTGGGGACAGATCGATCCCTGTGGCTGAAAACCCAAGGTCGGTGGGCTAGCCCGGCGGGCTACCTTGATCGCGCAACAACGGTCCAAACACCAGCACCTTCTGCTATTGGATGGCGGGCACGCCCTCTATAGCGACGTATGGCTGACCCAACAGAGCAAGGGCGCCTTGATCATCGAGGCGATGAACATGATGGGGTACGACGCGATGCTGTTGGCAGAGGGGGATCTGTATCTCGGCGTCAACACACTGGGTCAGCGGATAAAAGAGGCCGATTTTCATTTCGTCTCCGCGAACGTCCGGTTGGCAGAGAGCGGCGAGCTTTTCGTCCAGCCGTACGTCATCCTGGAGCGAGTTGGCCTCAAGATCGGAATCGTCGGGCTCACGGGGGAGGCTACCGAGCTGCCGGGGAAAATCGTGGTCTCGGACCCGTTGGTGGCCGCACAGGGCGTGATCCCCCAGGTGATCGAGCAGGCGGACATTGTCATCGTCATGAGCCATTTGGGTTGGCAGCAAAACCTCGAGTTGGCCAAGATGTACCCTGGTGTACATCTGATCGTCAGCGGCGGCCTGCAGACCGCAGGAGACCTGAGCTACACTGACAGCGTTACCGGCGTCGCTGTGGCCCAGGCCGAGTATCCGACCAAGGGGCACGCCGGCCGCTATATCGGCCGTTGGAAGCTGGACCTGGGGAACCCCGCCCAGGCCAAGGTCTCGAATTGGCAGCTTGTCACCCTGGGTCCCGAGTATAGCGACGACGCCGCGATGTTGGCGCTCATCCAGCGGTACGCCGCCAGCCAGTAGCGGCCGTGCCCCGGCGGCGCTGGGTCGCCGCCACGAGATTAGTGGTGAATCGGGTCAGCCAGTCAGACGGGAGGTGCAATCGATGAAAGAGCGTATCTGGCAGAACAAACCCTGGCAAGCGTTCAAGGATTTTTCCATCATCTTTTCGTTCGTCGTCAACTTGGTCCTGGTGATCGTGTTGCTGCTGCTGTTGCCGCGGGTCTTGCCGCTCGTCAACGGGACGGCGACGCCGTTGGTAAAGGGCCTGCACCAGAGCTTTGTCGAGATGAACGGGGCCTCTATCAAGCGGACCATCAAGGTCAATGACCGGGTGCCGGTCGATTTCAACCTGCCGCTCCACACCCCAACTGTGGTCACGCTCACCGAGGACATCCCATTGAACGTCAACGCGACCTTTATCCTGCCGGCCGGCGGGGGCAGTATAAACGGCACGGTGAGTCTGGTTCTGCCGACCGGTCTGCCCTTGCCCATCCAATTGGGATTGGATGTGCCGGTCCAGAACGAGATTCCGATCGACCTGGCGGTAGAGGTGGACATCCCGCTGAACGAGACCGAGCTGTCGGTCCCCTTTACGCGATTGCAGAACCTCTTTGGTCCGCTGGTGGATCAACTGGATCAATTGCCAGGAGGCGAGCAGGGGGCCAAGCTGCAGTGACCAGACCGCCCATCTGCGATTACGAGGATTCGGACTATCGTACCCGGTTCTGGGAGAACCAGGGCCGTCGATACGAGGACCGCGTCGAACGGATCGCCATTGGCCGCCTGTTGCCCTCAACCGGCGGTCTGCTGATGGACATTGGGGCCGGCTATGGGCGGCTGGCTGATATGTATGACGGGTTCCAGCGGGTTGTGCTGTTTGATTACTCCCGCTCCCAGCTCGAGTACGCTCGTTCGCAACTGGGCGACCAGCGGTTCGTCTATGTAGCCGGGAACTTTTACCAGCTCCCCTTTGTCGCCGGCCTGTTTGATGCCATCACCCTGGTACGCGTTATCCACCACGCGGCCGAGGCGCCCGCTCTCCTAAGCCAGGTGCGGCGCGTCACCCGGCCGGTGGGCGCGTTCCTCCTCGAGTTTGCCAACAAGCGGCACCTCAAGGCGATTGCGCGCTATGCGTTGCGGCGCCAGGCGTGGTCGCCGTTTGACCGCGCCCCGGTCGAGTTTGTCGAGTTGAACTTGAATTTCCACCCGGCATGGATGCGGGATCAGTTAGAAGCGGCCGGGTTCTGCCCTGGGCAGATGCTCACCGTCTCGCACTTTCGGTTGTCGCTGCTCAAGCGTGTCGTCCCCACCGGGTTTCTGGTTTGGCTGGACAGCCTTGCGCAGCACACGGGAAAATGGTGGCAGCTCACCCCGAGCGTGTTCGTCCGCTGTCGCGCCACGGCCGATGGACCCAACGCCGCGGACGGAGCCTTTTTTGCTTGCCCCGAGTGCCAGGCCCCGCTGACTACCCCGCCCACGCTGCTGGTGGGCGCTGCCGCCGCTCGACGACGAACTGGCCTGCTCGGGTTGTGGCTGCACGTGGTCGGTGCGCGATGGGATCTATGATTTCAAGGTCTGATGTCTGGCGACAGCGACCTCAGCCCGCTGTCGCCAGCCGGTGGAAACCCGACACCCAACGCCGTGCCCACGATAATGACGGCCGAGCGCTGCTCTCCAGCGTGCAGTGCGGCCGCGGCCGTGCCATCGTGAATCAGATGGACCCTCACCCGTTCTCCCGTCCGCGCCTGCACCTCGTCCGCCAACAGCGGGCGTAGGTCGTCAGCCAGACTGCTCATCTGGGCGTAAATGCCGTTGCCCAGCAAGCGACCACCATCGACATAGGCCGCCACGCAGAGCATGACGTCGATGCCGGGCTGTAGACCTGAGGCTCTGCTTTCCTGCCACGCACTCGAGATGGCGTCGGCGACGAACGCCAGCACCTTTGACCCACGTGCTGGGTCAGGTCGGCCGGGCTCGCCCAGCGCCGACCAGTCAACCGCCAGCGAGGGGAAGCGTTGCAGTTCGTCCAGGCGGCCGGCCGAAAAACAAAGGCAGGCGCGCTTGACCAGGGTGTGTCCACAATCCAGGCAGACGGCGTGCTGGGCGCTGATCGGCAGGTAGCGACCGCCCCCCAGCAACGTCATGGCGCCCCGGTAGGGCGTCAAGCTGACCTGGCAGCGTTGGCGGTAGCCGGTTTCATCCAGAAAAGCGCGCCCGTGCTTGATCACCAGTTCGCCCAGTGACCCGCTCATCAGCCCGCCGCCCAGCCAGATGCGCTCCATGCGCTCCCAATGATCCCAGTCCGAGTCGGTCCAGTCCGGCCGGGCACGTCGATTGACCGGGTCGCCGCGCAACAGAGTCAACAGGATGTGGCCCAGATTGCGTCCCAACCGGCGGGCGATACTCTCGGCCGCCTGGCGAATCTGCGGGTGGGTGCTGCGTAGCGCTCGCTCGACGTAGCGCGGTAGCTCGATGCGCGTATGCGCCGAGTCCAGAACGAACTCGTCCGGCATCGCCAGCTCGGCCGCCTGGGCGCGGGCATAGTCAATGATCGCCCGGCTCGACAGCAAATCGTGCGCCTGGCGACCGCGCACCTCCGGGTCCATCGTCACACCTGGCAGATCGATGATCTGCATCCGGTTGATCGAGACGTGAGGAGGGGTATGTGGGATCGGCAACTGCATTCGGCGTGCGGGCCCTAGTTCACAGGGGAGATGATCAAGCCCTCGCTGTTGCGCAGCCAGCCACCGGGGGTGAGGCTAATCCCGCGCACAAACTTTAGCGTTTCCACGCCGGATTCTTGCCGGGTCACGGTATCGATGGAAGGCGTGGAGTGTCAGGGTGGCGCCGCCGGGAATGGGCGTGTTGCCCAACAGCGCGAGCCGGCCGGTATCGCGCGTCAGGCGAAAGAGCACCTCGCCCGCCTTGACCTGCTGTTGGATCATGTAAAGCGGCTCTATGGTGCCGCTATAGACAAACGTGGCCCGCAACATCTGGTCGTCGCCCAGCGGGTGGTCGATGCTGATGGTCTCTACCATTTCGTTGTTGATCATCTGCATCGTGCCCGCCATCACCTGACCGCTGATCGGCGCCCGCACCAACGCTCCCAGCCCGTCGCCAGTGGGCAGCGGCAGATCGAACGCCAGGAAGCGCCAGCCGGGTTGATCGACGACCGGCACGCTCTGGAGGCGAAACGACATACCAGCCAGGCCCAGGAGGTCAACCGGCAGCACCAGCCGGCCGAGGCTGATCTCGGCGTCGGTCATCTCAAAGGGGTATTGCTCGGACGCCAGCAGGTCGAGATCGTTCTGGGTGAATGGGTCCGGCGCCGACCGCTGCGGCGGCGGGGTGGGGGCCGGGGTGCCCTCTTCTGGAGCCTCCTCGCTTGGCAGCGGCACCAGCGTGACGTTGCTCCAGTCAAAGGTGGGGCTGTAGACCGGCTCGGGTGTCATCATCGCGGGCGGGCGCTGGGTGGGAATGGGGGTATCGGCCGGCGGGATGACCGTGACCGGATAGTCGGGCGTGCTATTCCGCTGTCGCGCCTGGCAGCCGGCCGTCAACAGAGTCAGGACCGCCAGGATCGCCATAAAAAGTGCCGGCGCAGTTCGCTTCATGCCATCATCTCCCCATAGACTGCAATCGTTTGCGATGCCACTGCCGCCTGGGTATAGTGCTCCAAAACGCGCTGGCGCCCCCGGTTGCAGAGATCGACTCGTTCTTGTGGATTTTGCATCAACTGCAAGAGTTGGTGCCGCAGCGCCTGCGCGTCGCCCTCGGGAAAGACCACGCCGGCGTCGCCGATCACGTGGGGGATTTCGCCGCTGCTCGAGCCGACCACAGACACTCCCGACGCCATCGCCTCGATCAGCACACGCCCAAACTGCTCTTTCCAGTTCGGCCGGGTGCGTGACGGCAGCACCAGCACGTCCATCTCGCGCAGGTAAGCAGGCATCCGCGCGGAGGGCAATTGCCCGTCGAAAACGACCTCTGTTCGATGCCCAGCTTTTGCCAGTGCCGCCAGCGCCGCCTTCTCCGGGCCGTCGCCCAGCGATCACCAGGCGCCAGGAGCCCGGCAGCTCGGCTGCTGCGTGAAGCAGCAGATCGACCCCCTTTTCGGCCACCAGCCGGCCCAGGTAGCCCACCACGAACCCGCGGCCCGGGTCTCGCCGGTCCGCCGGGCGAACATCGCCGGGTCCACGCCGAACTGAGGGATGATCGCCAGCGGTCCCCGATACCCCTTGTCGCGCCAGACGCGGGCTGACCCTTGCTGCCGGCAATGGCGTGCTGAACACCGTTCAGCACCGCGCGCTCTATCAGGTGAAAGGGCAAGGGATACCGGCGCGCGAGGTTCTGCCATGAGAAGAAGAGGCCCTGGCCCCGGCGCGGCGGCCGAGGCGCAAGGCGTGCCAGGTCGCCAGGTTGTACGGCTCTTCGTCGATATGCAATATGTCGGGATTGATCTCTACGATCCGACGTTTCAGGCGGGGGTAATAATGCAGGTGGTATTGCCCGTTGAAGGCGATGGGGTCCGCGAGCAGGCGGTACCCCTCTGTGTGGGCGCGTTCGAGAGCCAGTTCTCCCTGGGCGTCCTTCCAACTCGGCGGCACGATGACGGTCAGGTCGATCCCTGGAAGGCGAGCCATTTCCTCGAGTTTGCGCTGGTAGGTGCCCACCAGACAGGCTTTTGAGATCATCAGCACGCGCATAGGTCCCTCAGGGCAATCATACCATCATCAGGTCAGGATACCAACGGGCGGCGGCCGATGACCGATGGCGTAGGTCAGATGGTCTCTGCGCTGGCGCCAGGGGGTGATTCGCGATGCCGACCTGACTGGCAGATCAAGTGCGGCGGCAGGCGGCCGTCCGCAACGACGAGCGCCTGCGTGACCGTCCCGGTTTACGAACCGGGTGTTGCCGAGGGGGTGGGCGTGCTCTTGGGAGCGGGGGTCAAGGCAGGTATCGCCTCGGCAAAGAGTACCTTTTCATAGCCCAACGCCATGATAAACGCCCGCATATAGTTCTGCGCGTTCAGCCGGGCGATCTCTGAGTATTCCGTCTTCGATGGCAGCGTCGGCGATGGCGGCTTCGGCCGCCTTTCGCGCCAGTGTCTCCAGCTCCGAGTTCTCCTCGAATACCCGGTTGAGGATGCCGCGGTCGTGATCGTACACGTACGATTGTTCGTTGTCCAGCGTCGTGATAAAGATCTCGACCTCGGGCAGCGTCACGATGACAGTGTTGTCATCGACGATGGTAATGTCCTCCTCCTCGAGTTGGCTGAGGTCGATGCCAGCAATCACCTTGCCGTGGGCTACAAAGAGAAGCTTTTCGTCCAGTTGCAGCAAATCTGCCAGGCCGTGCTGGTTCTTTTCCACGGTGATCACTTTTTCGACCGAGTAAGAGACCGTCTCCAGGCGGCTGAGGGTCAGGATCTCGTGGATGATGGTAGTTGGGTTCAGACGAACGGTCGGGGTAGGCGCCTTGATCAGCTCGTCCCCCCACTCGCGCACCTGGTCGGCGCCCTCGGAGAGGGTGGATACTGCGCCGCGCAACAAGAGGACTCCAGCAATCATGGCGGTCAAGATGCCTGCCAGTAGTACCGCGATCAGGATGGTGAGCAGGGTTCCAGGTCCAGTCCGTCGCGGCAGCGGTTCCTGGCGACGTTCCTCACGAACGGGTGTTTCTGTGCGTCGTTCCTGGGTCGGTTCCTCCAACTCGCGCATATCTCACCTCAATGTTGGCAAAAATCGGTGTTTGACCGATAATTCGTGTACGCTCTGATCTACAGGCTAGAGCGCGCTGTGATCTGGTTTGACGTCCAATACCAATACGCACAGCGCGTCGATTGGTTTTACTCTATGAATATCGCCGTCTGTACGGTTCAACTTTACCTGGCAGGGAACGGATCGCTGAAAGGGAAGCGCAGCCGGCTCAAGCCGCTGCTCGTCCGCCTCGGACGCGAGTTCAACGTGTCTGCGGCCGAGGTGGACCAACATGATCTATGGCAATCGGCCACCGTCGCACTGGCGGCCGTGGGCACAGATAACGGTTACCTCCATGGCCTGATGGAAAAGTGCGTCCGTTGGATCGAGAGCTGCCCGTTCGATGTGCAGTTGGTTGACTATCGCATTGAGCACTTTTGACAGACACCCGGTTTGCGGGTGGCTGTCCCAACTTGGCTCCTGTACCAGGTTATCGATATTGTACCACGAACCAGGGTGAAGGAAGGCCCGATCGCTACGGTTTCTTAGGACCGGCGATCGGCAGGGCGGACCGCTGCCCCCCATGATTACCGGGAACCGGACGAGTCGGCAAAGCGTCTTTAACGTATGATTAGGTAGCTCTAGGTGCGATACGGGCGTGTTTGATTGGAGCGGGGCGTGACCAAGCGTCTTGATGTACTGCTATTGGTGTTTTTCCTGCTGGCTCTGCCCACCTATGGCGAGGCGCAAGATCAAAGCCCCGTCACGCTGACGGTTCAGTTTGGGTTTGACGGCTATTACCGACCGCGAGAATGGACGCCGGTCCAGGTCACGGTTGCCAACAATGGTCCGGACATTGAAGGCTACCTGGTCGTCGATCAGGACCGCAGTTCGGGCGGGGACGCATTTCGCACCCAAGCGCCGGTCAATCTGCCCGGTCGATCCCGCAAAAAGGTCACCCTCTACGTTGCCTCTGATCAATACTATCCCACTCTGACTGTCGAACTGGTCTCCGACGGACGTGCGCTGGCGAGTGAGCGAGTGCGGGTTACGCAAGTTGGTGATCAGGACCGCCTGTACGGGGTGGTCAGCGGCACCATGTTCGATATGGCCGTTCTGGAGAGAGTAGCCCCCCAGGGCGAGACGGCTCAGGTGGCCTATCTCTCCCTGGACGACCTGCCTGAAATTGGCCTGGCCTGGGGCGGGCTCGACGTGCTGCTCCTGAACGACGTGGATACCGCGACCCTGACCTCAGCGCAATTGCGCGCCATGCGCAGTTGGCTGGCGACTGGTGGGCACCTGATCGTCACCGGCGGTCCGAATTGGCGAAAAACCGGCGCCGGGTTGGATGATCTGCTGCCGGTGCGGGTGAACGGCAGCGCTTCGGTGACTGACCTGAGCGCACTGGGTGCACTGACCGGTGAGCCGCTCATCGATGGACCGTATGCCGTGGCCCGGGGTACGCTGGTGGATGGCTGGTCGTTTTTGGATCAAGGGGACATGGCCCTGGTCGCCCGGCGCGATGAAGGGATGGGGCAGGTAGACTGGTTGGCGTTCGACCTGGGGCTGGAGACGCTGCGAGACGGGCGAGGCGCCGAGCGTTTCTGGGCGAGCCTGCTGTCCGAGGCTGGTGCCCAACCTCCCTGGGCGCACAATCAGATCAACACTTGGTCTGCGGATAGCGGGCTCCGGGGCATTGCCTCGCTCGCGCTCCCGTCTGCGCTGCAGTTGGTCCTCTTTTTGTTGATTTATACCGCGGTGGTTGGTCCGGTCAATTATCTGGTTCTCAAACGGCTGGGGCGGCGCGAGCTAGCGTGGGTGACGATCCCGGTCGTCATTGTGCTTTTTGCGGGGCTTGCGTACGCTACCGGATTTCAGTTGCGCGGCGGCGAGGTCATCTTTAGCCGGCTGTCGTTGGTTTATGGCTCGACCGACGGGGAGGCGGCCCGGGCGCGGACCCTGCTTGGGGTTTTTTCACCTCGCCGGGCGACGTATGACGTGACATTGCCGGCCGGGGTCTTGGTGCGACCGTTCCAGAGCGATCCCTATGGGGGCGGCCTTGGGGGAGACGGATCGGCCGTCGTGGAACAGGGCGACCGGGTGGTGCTGCGCGACCTCCAGGTGGACGTCGAGCGGGATGCGCACCTTTCGCGCCGAGGCGGACGTACCCATGCCGTCCGTCCAGGCCGACCTGTCGCTGGAGACCGGCTCGGTGCCTCGCCTGCACGGCACTGTTTCCAATCGGGCCACCATCGAGTTGCAGAACGCGGGCCTGATCGTCGGAGGAAACGTGGTCGAGTTGGGTGACCTGGCCCCGGGCCAGAGTGTGTCCATCTCTGAAGGCTTGCACAGCGGCCGGGCGACCCAGGGGTCGGCCTCCGCCGGAGCCCCGGCTGGCGCCGCTTTTGGGGTGTTGCCGATTGTTTCCGGTGGGCTGCCGATGGAAAAGCTGGTGGGAGGTAGCGACTATTGGAGCGACAAGGAGCTAAACCGCCGTTATCAACTCTTGCAGGCGCTGGCTTTGTTTGAAGAGACCGGCGGCCTCTTGCCGCAGGGAGTGACCTTTTTCGCCTGGACGGAAGAGTCGTTATGGGATGTGGCAGTGGAGGACGCAGTCAGCGAAAAAACAGACACGGTTGTCTATTTCCTGGAATTGCCCTTTGGGCTGGCTGGAAAACAAGGTGAGCTTGTGATTCCACCAGCGCTTACTACCTGGATGCCTTGGGACGGCCGTCGTGCGGTGGACACAGGGCCTTATGACTTTTACCTGGCCTCCGGGTGGATCAGCTTTCAGTTTCAGCCCTGGGACGTGTTCCAACTCGTCGAGGTGGAGGGATTGGCGCTGAACGTCGATTCTAGCAGCAGCCTGCAAGGGGTCCAGGTGGCGCTTTGGGACTGGAGCAGCGAAACCTGGGTGGTGGACCAAAGCGTGGGATTGGGAGCAAACACGGTGCAAGAGGCTACCCGGTTTGTGGGCCCGAACAACGCGGTGCGGGTCCGCATCGAGAACACCAGAACGAGCGGTCTGCAGATTGACGTATTGGACGTGACCTTCAAGGGAGTGGCGCCATGACCGCCATCATCGAGATCCAGGGGCTGTGCAAAACGTACAAGGCCGGCCGCCGCGATCAGGAGCGCCAGGCGGTCAAAGATCTCCATCTGACCATCGAACAAGGGGCGGTCTTTGGTTTCATCGGCCCCAATGGCGCCGGCAAGACCACGACCATGCGCATGTTGACGACCCTGCTTGAGCCAACGGCTGGAGAAGCCTGGGTGGCGGGATCGTCAATCTCCAGTGATCGGCGTGGCGTCCGCCGGGCAATCGGGTACATGCCTGACTATTTTGGCGTCTATGACGACATGAAGGTGTGGGAATACCTCGACTTTTTCGCCGCCTGCTATGGGATAGAGGTGGCCGAACGCGCTTCTGCCACCGATGACCTGCTGGCGTTGGTGGATCTGGACCATCGGCGCGACGACATGGTAGACAGTTTGAGCCGCGGAATGAAGCAGCGCCTCTGTCTGGCTCGCACCCTCACCCACGATCCACAGGTGTTGATCCTCGACGAGCCTGCCTCTGGTCTGGACCCACGGGCCCGGATCGAAATCCGCGAGCTGTTGCGTGAGCTGAGCCACATGGGCAAGACCATCTTTTTCTCGTCCCATATCCTCTCGGAAGTGGCGGACATTTGCACCCATATTGGGGTTATCGAGGACGGCCGGCTGGTGGCGGCCGGTAACATCGCCGAGATGCAGCGTCGCCTGCGGCCGCACCGCACCATGCGCGTGCGCCTGTTGGCCGAGGCAGCCGATCCGGCGGCGTTCCAGGATGCCCTCTTTGGGGTGCCGGGGGTCAGCAACGTGTGGCCGGCGGAAGACGAACGGGCCGATGAGTATCTATTCGATTTTAGTGGGCAGGATGCCGAGTTGAGCGCATTGTTAGGGAAGCTGATCCAGCAAGGGTTACCGATCGTCTCCTTTGCTGAGGAATCCAGCGACCTGGAGGACGTCTTTTTGCAGGTTACCCAGGGGATAGTCTCATAGACAGGATTGCTGCATGGCGACTGACGAAAAGGTAACCAGAGGGAGCAGGCCATCAGCGGCCGTCCGGCAGCTGATCGGCGGCTTTCGGCGCCAGTTGCTCGATAACCCTGTCGTGCGCAAGGAACTGCGCGGCCGGATGCGCGGCCGGCGCGCCTTTGTGGTGCTCACCGTCCATCTCTTGCTGCTCTCCTGTTTCACCAGCTTGCTCTACTATGCCTATTCCGCCGCCTCCCAGGAGATATACGGGCCGGACAGCTATCTGATCGGCAAAATCCTCTTTGGCGGCGTGCTGGGCGCGCAGGTGTTGCTGGTCATCTTTATCACGCCCGCCTTTACGGCGGGTACGATCAGCAGCGAACGCGAGCGGCAGACCTACGATCTGCTGCGCACGACTTTGCTGTCTGCCCGCACCCTGGTGACCGGCAAGCTGATCTCGGCGCTCTCGTACGTGGTGTTGCTCATCCTGGCGGCCGTGCCGTTGGAGAGTCTGGCGTTTCTGCTCGGTGGGGTGGCGCTGGAAGAGGTGATCATTTCGCAGCTCATCCTCCTGGTGACTGCGCTGGCGCTGGGATCGGCGAGTATCTACATCTCCAGCCGCATGAAATCCACCTTGTCCGCCACCGTGGTCAGTTATGCTTTTGCCTTTTTTCTGACCGCCGGACTGCCCATGTTGCTGTCGATCCTGTCGCCTATTATTGGGCTTGCCGGGACCTTCTTTGTTGGTGCAGAGGAGCCCCATTGGTTGATTGTCACCGTTCTAATCTACGTGGGCGGTGTGCTGTTGGCCATCAACCCGATCCTCACCATCATTCTCACCGAGGTGGTGTTGATCTCGGAGCAGACCGTGTTTTTCTTCAAGCTCTCGGTGCCGCTGACCAATGCCCCCTTCCAGGACATCTGGCTGGTCTCGCCCTGGTTGGTCTATGTGCTCTTTTACGCAGCGCTGGCGCTGGTCGCCTATCGGCTGAGCGTGAGCCGTGTGCGCCGCCGGGAAAAGTAGGCGGCCCATGGATGCCAAGATGATGAGCGATCCCGGAGGAGGGCCGATGCCGGCAATGCCTACGCACGCCGCATTGCTGGCCCACCTGAGGCGGTGGGACCGGCGCTGGCGAGCGGGCCAGAGCGTCACGTGGGCGGTGCGCGGCCTGACGGCCGGCCTGGGGGTGGGTCTGCTCATTGCCCTGGCCGGCCGACTGTGGCCCCTGTTTGCGGTTCCCGGGTTGGTCGCTCTGGCGACGGTATGGGCGCTGATCGGAGCTGCCAACGCCGCGCTCGTGGCCTGGTTCTGGCCTCGCTCCACGCTTGTCCAGGCTCGCGCTTTCGACCGGCGACTGGGGTTGCAGGAGCGGATGAGTACGGCCCTCGAGGCCCATAGTGGGGCGATCGCGCCGCCGGACTGGCTGACGCGCCGGCAGTTGGCGGACGCGCTGGCGGTCGCGGGCCGGGTTCAATTGGCGGTCGCCATGCCGTTGCGCCTTGAGCGGGTCGAATGGTTGCGCGCGGCGCTAGCGCTGGCATTGTTAGCGGCCGCGCTGTGGCTGCCCAACCCCATGCAGTCGGTCGTGGCCGAGCGCGAGGCGGTGCGTCAGGCCATCCAGGAGGAGGTGCAGGCGTTAGAAGCGCTGCGAGCCAAGATCGAGGCCGATCCGAGACTCGCCGAAGAGGATCGCCAGGGACTGCTGGAGGCCCTGGATGACGTGGTGCAACAGCTGTCGGCCGGCGATCTGACGCGTGAGGAGGCGTTGGCAGAGCTGACCGAGGCGAGCGAGCGGCTGCGTGAGCTATCCGACCCGCAGGCCGAGCAGCAGGCGGCCGGGTTGAGTGAGGCAGGCGAGGGGCTCAAGGACAGCTCGATCACCAATGCACTCAGCAAGGCGCTCACTAAGGGGGATTACTTGGTGGCGGCGGCTGTTTTGGAGGACCTTTCGAACGATGTGGGCCAAGAGCTCACTCGAGAGCAGGAGCTGGAACTGGCCTCTGAGTTGGCCGATGCGGCCGAGGCGTTGGCCGAGAGCAACCCAGAGTTGTCGCAACAGCTAGCCGACGCGGCGCAGGCAATCCAGGAGGGGGACATCTCCGCCGCCAGAGAGGCGCTGGCTGAGGCCTCTCAGACAATGGCCGGCACGGGACAGCAGATTGCTGCCTCCCAGGCGGCCCAAGAAGCGGCCGCCCAGGCAGCGCAGGGTGGGCAGCAGGTCGCTCAAGCTGGCGGGCAAGGGACGCAGGGGGGCGACCAGCCCGGGTCGGGCGGCCAAGGGACCGACGGAGATGGGGCGGCCTCGGGCGCCGGCAGCGGTGAGGGGCAGGGGGAGGCGGCCGGCGGCGCTGCCAGCCCCATGGAAGGAGGGGATCAGGACGGCGATGGCGGTGAACGGCTGTACGAGTCGATCTTTGCCCCGCGACGGCTGGGGGGCGAAGGTGGCCCTGAGATGGAGCTCTCGTGGGGCGACGATCCGGGTGAACTGCTGCGCGAGATCGCTGCCGACCCCGAGATGGGCTCCAGCCAAGTGCCCTATGACCGGGTGTACGCCGACTATGTCCGGGCTGCCAACCGGGCGCTCGACGACCAGCGCATCCCGCTGGGGTTGCGGGGCTATGTGCGCGATTATTTCAGCTCGTTGGAACCCTGAGCCCGACACCAGACCCCCAGGCTTGAAGGATCGATCATGAACCCAGAGACCTTTCGCACCACGTTCGCCAACATCGAGAGCCAGGTGGCCCGGGTGATTGTCGGTCAGGAGGATGTCATCCGCCACGTGCTGGTGGCCGGTTCTGGCCGGCGGGCACGCGCTGCTGGAGGGGGTGCCCGGCCTGGGCAAGACCATGCTGATCCGCACGCTGGCGGAGGTGCTGGACCTGCATTTCAGCCGCATCCAGTTCACGCCCGACCTGATGCCGGCCGACATCGTCGGCACCGACATCCTGGAGGAGCGCGGAGGACGGCCGGCGGGCTTTTCGCTTCCAGCCCGGCCCGATCTTTGCCAACCTGATCCTGGCGGACGAGATCAACCGCGCGACCCCCAAGACCCAGTCGGCGCTGCTGGAGGCGATGCAGGAGCGAACCGTCACCGTGGCCCAGCACAGCTATCCGCTCGAGTTGCCCTTCTTCGTGCTGGCCACCCAGAACCCCATCGAGATGGAGGGCACCTATCCGCTGCCAGAGGCGCAGCTCGACCGCTTTCTCTTCAAGGTCCAGGTACGATTTCCGGCCCAGCGAGACTTGGTAGAGATCCTGGCGCGCACCACCGGCAAAGAGACGCCGACCGTCGATCAGGTAGCCGACGGGCAAGCGGTGGTCGAGATGGGCGAGTTGATCCGCCAGGTGCCGGTCGCCAGTCACGTTTCTGATTACGTCGCCCGGCTGGTGGTCGCCACCCACCCCGAGGTAGAGACCGCTCCCCCGATGGTGCGACGCTACGTACGATATGGTTCCAGCCCGCGCGGCGCCCAGGCGATGGTGTTGGGGGCCAAGGTCACAGCGTTGGTTGCCGGTCGCTACAATGTCGCCTTTGACGACATTCGGGCGGTCGCCCCGGCGGCGCTGCGCCATCGTCTGCTGCTAAATTTCGAAGGCCAAGCCGAGGGCGTCAGCCCGGACGCGGTCATTGCCGAGCTATTGGACAAGGTGTCGGCAAGCGACTAGAGTGACCCTGGGGTCGGACTGGATACGAGGGCCAGAGCAGCGCAAGGCGCTTTTTTCGGGCGGTAGCTTTATTCCCTCCTGTCAGGTTTGCCTGTTCCACGCTCTGGGTGTATGCTTGTGCGGCGATGGGCGGCGGGTTGCCTGGCTCAGGCTGCGGCCGGTGCGGCTCATCCGATAATGGCATCAGGACAGAGAATTGCAAAGGATACAGACTTGATCGGACTAGCTGAACGCACTACAGTGGTTACCCCTTCGATGACAATGGTGATCTCTAGCCGGGCCAAGGCCATGCGAGCCGCCGGGGCAGACGTCCTCAATTTCGGCGTCGGCGAACCGGACTTTGACACGCCGCAGCACATTCGTGAGGCCGCCAAGGCGGCTCTGGATGCCGGCATGACGAGATATGCGCCAGCCGGCGGTGTACCCCGGTTACGGGAGTTGATCGCTGCCAAGCTCGAGCGCGAAAACGGACTGTCGTACCGGCCGGAGCAGGTGATGGTTAGCACCGGAGGCAAGCAGGCGCTTTATAACGTCTTGCTGTCTACCCTGGGGCCGGGAGATGAGGCGGTTATCCCGGCGCCCTATTGGGTGAGCTACCCGGATATCGTCATGCTGGCTGGCGCCAAGCCGGTGATCCTGCCGGCCGGTGAGGAGACCGGTTTCAAGATCACGCCAGACCAGTTGGACGCCGCCGTCAACGCTCGCACGCGGGTGCTCATTTTTAACTCGCCCTCCAATCCGACGGGGGCGGTCTATTCCCCGGCCGAGATCGCTGCTCTGGCAGAGGTCATCGCCGCCCGCAAGATTGCAGTGGTGGCGGACGAGATCTATGAAAAGCTGGTGTACGGAGAGGCCACGCATTGCAGCATCGGCAGCCTGGGGGCTGAGGTTTTTGACCTCACTGTTACCTGCAACGGCTTTAGCAAGGCGTATGCGGCGACCGGCTGGCGGCTGGGCTATGCGGCCGGTCCGATCCACGTCATGAAGGCAGCCATCAGTATCCAATCCCACAGCACCTCCGGGACCAACACATTCGCCCAATATGGCGCCATCGCTGCGCTCGAGGGGCCGCAAGATGAGGTCGAGGCGATGCGCGTCGAGTTCGAGCAACGGCGGGACCTGATGGTGGCAGGGCTCAGCGCCATCCCGGGCCTGGAATGCCCGCGGCCCGAAGGCGCTTTCTACGTCTTTCCCAACATCAGCGCTACCGGGCTTGATTCGCTGACCTTTTGCGAGCGGCTGTTGGAGCAAGAAGGCGTGGCTATCGTGCCCGGGGTTGCCTTTGGCGCTGATAGCAACGTGCGGTTCTCCTATGCTACCGATCGGACAACGATAGAAAAGGGAATCGAGCGCACGGCGCGCTTTTTACGTTCATTATCCGGGTAGGGAGTCTTCTCTCGGGCTGTCGAGCAACGAGCGGATCAAGTTGCGCTTGCTGATGTGGCCGCGCGAGATGCGGGACATCCATCCCTCATGACCGAGGGCACGAAGCGCAACGGCGTTCACGGACAAACCCTGTTGGCGCAAGGCGCTTGCCTGCTCGGCTAGCTCTTCCCAGAAGGCGAGCTTGCGCCGCAGCGCTCCGCACGCATCCTCAATCACCCCGGCGTGTGCGCAGAGGATCAGTTTTGGCTGCAAAGCCAGCGCGTGGCGCAGCGAAGCTATCAACAGCCAAATGTCTTCGTCTACTCGCAAGTAGCGAGCCCGTTCGTGGATAAAGAGGTCCCCGCTAAAGAGCCAGCCCTCGGCCGGTTCGAACAAACAGACGTGGTCTGGACAGTGACCGGGTGTGGGAATCACCTGGAAGCGGTAGGTTTTGGTCGCCACCTCGGCCGCCCAGACGGTCCACCTGGACGTCAGGCGGCGCTCCCCACACCACCCGCCGATAGAGCTGGATGCGAGGAAAGCGGGCCAGCACGTCGGCGGTGGCGGGCGCGGCGGCAATTGGCAGTTCGAGCGCCTGCTGCAATGGGTGGACCCCGCCGGAATGGTCTTCGTGATGGTGGGTGATGATTGCCTGCTCCACTGCCTGTTCGCGGCACCAGGCAACGAGTTCGCGGGCAGTGCAGGGCGGACCGCTGTCGATGAGCAACCCATCGACCAGGAAACACGATGCAGAGTAGATGGGGCGGCCAAAAATGATGCGCGTCAGCAAGACGCGCGTGATGGGACCGTGACGGCTGATCTGGGGCATCTGGTGGCGTAGGTGGCGGATCTAGGGTCGCCGTCGCCTAGACCAGCGGCAAGCTGGGCACCACGTCCATCTCCCAACCATCCCGCTGCCCAGCCTGGAAACGCCAGTAACCGCAGGCGGCGTCATGGCGGCGTTGTCCGTGCAAAGGGCGATGGGTGGCATGTGGACCGGCCGGTCGGCATGGGCTGCCAGGGTCTCTCGCAGCAGGAGGTTGGCGAGACACACCACCCACCAGGGCAATTGCCGTCGCTTCAAACTCGGCCGCCGCGCGCACCGTCTTGGCGACCAATACCTCAACAGCAGCGGCCTGGAAGGAGGCAGCCATATCTGCGACCGGCAGCGGCCGTTTGTCTCTTTCCAGCCGTTGGACCTGGCGCAGCACGGCCGTCTTGAGCCCGCTAAAGCTAAAGTTGTAGCTGTTGTCCAGCCAGGCCCGCGGGAAGGTAAACGCGGTCGGGTCGCCGTCTTGCGCCGCTTTCTGGATGGATGGCCCTCCGGGATAGGAAAGTTCCAGGAGCCGGCCCACCTTGTCAAACGCCTCACCAGCCGCGTCGTCGATGGTGCCGCCGAGGTGGCGGTAGATTCCGTGGTCTTGCATCAGCACCAGTTCGGTGTGGCCCCCCGACACGATCAAGCCCAGCAGTGGAAAGGAGAGCTCGCCGACCGCTTCGGTCAGCCAGACGGCGTACAGGTGGGCCTCCAGGTGGTTGATCCCGATTAATGGCAGCCCCCGGCCGAGCGCCAACCCTTTGGCGGTGTTTACCCCCACCAGGAGACTCCCAGCCAGGCCGGGCCCCCGGGTGACGGCTACCGCATCCAGGTCGTCCCAGCCAACGATGCGCCTCTTCCATCGCCTTTTGGATCACCGGGTAGATGGTCTCGACGTGAGCCCGGGAGGCCATCTCGGGAAAAACTCCGCCGTATTGGGCGTGCAAGTCGATCTGGGAGGCGACAATATTGGATTCCACGGTCCGCCCGTCTGTCACCACAGCGGCGGCTGTCTCGTCGCACGACGTCTCGACACCCAGAATGCGGATCATGTTCGATCAACCGGAACGACGAATTCCTTGGGGAAATCGGTCAGACAATGGAACTCGCCCTTGTCGTCCACCGTCCACAGATCTTCCAGTCGCACACCATACCCCTTCTCGGGGTAGTACAGCCCTGGCTCGATGGAAAAGACCGAGCCGGGTACCAGCCGGTCCGTGTTCAGTTCGCTGCCAGAGAGGCGCGGCCGGCTGTGCAGCTCCAGCCCGACGCCGTGGCCCAACGAGTGGACGTACCCACTCTCTGCCATGGGGTTGGTGCGCGGGGTCTCGTGACCCAGTTCCTCCAAGATGTCACAGGTGAGGTCCTGGTAGACGCGTCCGGACTCGTTCACGTTGAGGGCGGCGATGATCTGGTCATAGCAGTATCTGACCTGATCGTATAGCTCTTGTGTCTCTGGTCGAGCGTGTCCGAGGGAAAAGGTGCGGGTCATGTCGTGAAAATAGCCGCCGCCCGCCTCGCGCGGAAAAAGGTCAAAGACGATTGTCTCGCCCAGTTTGAGCACGTCCTCCGAGTTGCCCGCGCTGTGGGGGATGCCGGCGTCCCGGCCGATGGCAAAAATCATGCCCTCGGGGTCCTCCAGGCCAAATTCGAATAGCTTGCGCAGCACCTCTCGCTTGACGTCGCCTACGGTTAGCGGCGAACCGTCCCCATGGACCATGATCCCATCTTGGGCGCGATGGTGTTGGATAAAGTCGATGGCAGCTTGCATGGCGGCAGCGGTCTTGCGACCTGCCTCCCGCATACGCTCGATCTCGGCCGGGTCCTTGGTGAGCTGCGCATAGTCAAAGATCGTGCCATCATATTCACTGACCACAGTCACGTTGGACGCCTGCTCTTGCAGCGCGGTCAGCAGGGCAAAGGACCGGCCCTGGTCCTGTTCGCCGTAAAAGGCGACCCGGCCGCTGACGGACAGTTTTTCGAGCAGTTGCTGGTAAAGGAGGACGCCGCCTCCCAGTGCTGAACCAGCCCTGTCCGCCAATTCGCGCGGATTGAACTCGCCCAGATTGATCGACTCCATGCCGGCCTTGCCGGCCTCTTCCCGCTCCATGGGATAGTAGCCCAGGACAGGCGGCCGGTCGGCCGGCTTGACCACAATGCCGTGGGTCAACTTGGCGCCGTTGGTCATATAGTACATGATGGGATTGCCGTGCACACGGCCCGAGATAACGGCCGCGTCAATGTCCCGCTCGGCCATCAGGCTGTCCAGGTCGGATTTCATAAGTCTCCTCTGTCTCCTCGCTTCAAGATTTCAGCCTTGACCATCGAGACGCCTAGTTCTCCATCAGCACATAGTCATCGTACTCAACTTCGAAACGCAGCTTGTGCTTGGCCTCTTCCTGGGCCAGGGTCATAAAGACGGCCTTGACCTGTTCGTCGTCGGTGCTGGCGGCGAGGTCGGTGTACAGTCTAAAAGCCGCCTTTTCCTTCTTCATGGCCACTACCAGGGCCTCCTGGTACCCCATCTGGGGGCTGGGGGCAATGTTGATCAAATAGTCGCCGATCTTGAGGTCAACCACTTGCTTGGGGGTGAGGTCGAGGTTCTTGCCGGCCTTGATTGCCTCTAACTTGGCCTTGTGCCCCATCTCTTCCTGCGCAAAGTCCTCAAACACCTGGCGCATCCAGTCCCTGTCCATCTTTCCCGCCAAATCCGTATAAAACGCGGCGGCAGCGATCTCTTCGCTGATGGCAAAGTCCAGGATATCGTCGATCGACTTCCATTCTTTCATTACAACTTTCTCCTTAAACATGTGAGCGGCACCGGCATGGCGCGGTGCTAGGTGAATGATACGAGCTCCTGCAAGGTGCGCAGCAGCGGTTTCTCTTGTTCGGGTAGCACGGTGCGCGGATCCAGCAGCAGGCGATCGCCCTCGATCCGGCCGATGACCGGCGGATCGGCCGCCGCAGTCGCGCTGCCAGTGCGTCGGGCCGCAGGTGCTCCAGGGCCACCAACCAGGTCGGCAGCGTGGTGCCGGGCAGGCTGCCTCCGCCCACCGTCGATTCGCCCGCGACCACGTCGCCGGAGTCCGGCCCGCTCCAGTCGGCTGACCCAACGGCGGGCCGTCGGTTGAGCTCTCGGCCGGGCGGCGATCATGCGCCAGATGGGAATCTCGCTCGACGGCCTCGTCCTTGAGATAGTGCAGCAAGGTGGCGGAAGACCCGCCAGGCAGAGCTTGTCCGGCCGGACGGCCCGGGCCAGCGGGTGGCGCTTGATGCGGTCGAGCAGTTCGGCTCGCCCGACGATGAGCCCGGCCTGCGGGCCGCCCAGCAGTTTGTCGCCGCTGAAAGCAGGCCACGTCGGCCCCAGCGGCCAGGCTCTCCTGCACCGTCGGCTCGTGCGCCAGCCCATAGGCGGCCGGTATCGATGCAGCGGTCCCGCTGCCCAGGTCGTGCAGACGATAGAGGCCGTGCTCGTGGGCCAGTTCGCCCAGTTCGGCCAGCGCCGGCTCGGTGGTAAAGCCAACGATCTTGAAATTGGAGTGGTGCGCGACCATGAATGGCGGCCGTCTCTCGTTCGGTCGATCGCCTGCTCGATAGTCGCGCAGGTGGGTGCGGTTGGTGGTGCCGACCTCGACCAGCTGGGCGCCGGACTTGGGCCATCACGTCCGGCATGCGAAAGCCGCCCGCCGATCTCGACCAGTTGGCCGCGGGAGATGATCACCTCGCGCCCGGGGCCAGCGCGGTCGAGGGTCAGCAGCACCGCGGCGGCGTTGTTGTTGACGCACAGCGCGGCCTCGGCGCCGGTGAGCCTGGCGAGCAGTCCCTGGGCGTGGACTGACCGCGAGCCCCGCGCTCCCGGCTGCCAGGTCGTATTCCAGCGTGTTGTAGCGCCAGCGGCGGCTTCGCCGATCGCTGCGCGCGCGGCCGCGCTGAGCGGCGCCCGGCCCAGGTTGGTGTGGATGATCACGCCGGTGGCGTTGATCACCGGCCGCAGCGTGGGGGCAAGGAGAGCGGTCAGATGGGCCTCGGCCGCAGACAGCAGTTCGCTGTCCGAAAACGGCGTCCCCCGACCGTCGCGAATCGCCTCGCGCGCCCGTTCCAACGCGCCGCGTAGCGCCTCAAGTGTGACCGGACGCCCATAGGCTGCCAGTAGATCGGCCGCTGGTCCGGTCTGCAGGAGCTGTTCCACGCTGGGCAACTGGCGAAAGAGCGTTGAGGTCATGGCCTTTCCTGGCGCATGAGCAGGATGCCTTCGAATAGCGCTATCACGACCAGCAGGAGCAACGCCATCGCCCAGTTCAATGACCGGTTCATCTGAAACCAGGCGCACGCAGTCGCCCAGATGCCTGCCCAGCTCGCCTGGCGCGCCAGAACCCCCAGCGACCGCCAGTTGTCCCCCATGGATGGCTTGCCAAACCGCCGGTGCAGGAACCAGACGAGCGGCAGGGATAGCCCGCTCGCAGCCAGCCAGACAGCCACCAAGAAATACGGCCGCAGATCGCGCTCTGGCGAGACAGGCCATTGGTCAAGCAGATATCCCACCACGCCCAGCCCGCTTAGCCCTACTACCCCTCCGAGGATAAGGACTGGCCAGGGGCTGAACCTTCGGAGAAGGTCGTTCATGCCCAGATTATAGTGCAATTTGGGAAATAAGGAAAATGGCAAACGGCGCTATGGTATAATTTCGCAGACATGAGCGCGCATGGATCAATCCGATGGCTGTTCTGACGGCGAGCAGGGTCGCCAAATCATTTGGCGCTGATGACATCTTTTGGGACATTTCCGTGGCCGTCCCCCACGGCGCCCGGATCGCCCTGGTTGGCCCTAACGGGGGTGGCAAGACGACGCTCCTGCGCATTCTACTGCGACATGAGGCGCCGTCGGCCGGCGAGGTGCACCTGGCGCGCGGGATATCGATTGGCTATTTGCCTCAGGAAGCGGAACACGCTCTTGAGGAGGAGGGCCAAACGCTCTGGGACGAGATGCTGGCCGTCTTTGCCGATCTGCGTGCCCGGGAGCAGGGCTTGCGCGAAATGGAGGCCGACATGGCGGCCGGGGAAAGTGGGATCGATGCGTTGATGGAGCGGTACGGTCTTGCCCTCAATCGGTTCGAGCTGGATGGCGGCTATGAATACGAACAGCGCATCCGCGTGACTCTCGGCGGCCTTGGTTTTGGGGAGGACGAGTACCAAATGCCGATTGCCCATCTCAGCGGCGGCCAAAAGACCCGTGCTCTGTTGGCCAAACTGCTGCTCCAATCGCCTGAGCTGCTGGTGTTGGACGAGCCCACCAACCACCTTGATATCCAGGCGGTCGAGTGGCTAGAGGGCCAATTGTCAGGCTGGCCCGGTGCGCTGCTGGTCGTCAGCCACGACCGCTATTTTCTCGACCAGGTAGTGGACCGGATATGGGAGCTCAGTTTCGGCGGGATCGAGCCGTATCGTGGGAATTACAGCGCCTACGTGCAACAGCGGGCCGAGCGGACGGAACGACGGCTGGCCGAGTACAAGGCGCAGCAGTCGTTCGTGGCCCGGGAAGAGGATTTTATCCAGCGACACATCGCCGGGCAGCGCACCAAAGAAGCTCAGGGGCGGCTCAAGCGGCTCAACCGGTTCAAACGCGATGCCTTGTTCGCCCGGCCGCTGAAAGAGAGGCAGATCAAGGTCCGTTTCCAGGCTGGGCGGCGCAGCGGCGATATCATCCTGCAGACCGCTGACCTGGTGATCGGTTACTCCCTGGACGCACCTTTGTTTCAGGCAGAGGATATTGACTTTCGGCGTACCGAGTGTGCTGCGCTGATCGGGCCCAACGGTACTGGCAAGACCACCTTTCTCAAGACCATCCTCGGCGAGCTGCCGCCGTTATCCGGCCGTCTGCGGCGCGGAGCGAGCCTCGAGATCGGCTATTTTGCCCAGGCCCACGACACGCTAAACATGGAGAACACGGTGCTGGAAGAGTTGCTGAGCCATTTTCCGATGCTCACCAGCGAGGCGCGCAACTACCTGGCACGATTTCTGTTCAGTGAGGATGATGTATTCAAGCCGATCAGCGCTCTGAGCGGCGGCGAGCGCGGTCGGCTCGCTTTGGCGCTGTTGATGCGACAGAACGCCAATTTCCTGCTTCTCGACGAACCCACCAACCACCTGGACATCCCATCACAGGAGATACTGGAGCGGGTTATTGCGGATTACGATGGCACCGTACTGCTGGTGAGCCACGACCGTTATCTGGTCAGCCGCCTTGCCACCCAGATTTGGTCGCTGGACGATGATCGCCTGCGGGTCTATGAAGGGGGGTACAACGAATATATCGCCCGGCGTGTGGAGGAGCAACAAGCGCGCCGGGCGGATCGAGCCGAGATGGCTCGGCTTCGGCGCGAGGGGGCTCGACAGCCTCCCGGCGCCGATGGCATGGAGGTGGACCGCAAGACTCGCCTTGCAGCCCGGCGAGCGGCCGAGTTGGAGCAGTTTATCGCCGAGATGGAGCACCAAATGGCAGCGCTGGGCGCTGCGTTGGAGGCGGCTGGCGCGGCCCAGCAGCTTGACAGGGTCCGTCAACTGGGGCTAGAATATACCAAGTTGGAGGCAAGCTTGCAGCAACGTCTAGCGGAATGGACTGCGGTAGCCGGTGAGTAAGACGGCAATCATCGGCCTGACGGGCAACATTGCCACTGGCAAGTCCACCGTGATCGCCATGTTGGCCATGCGGGGCGCCTGCTGCATCGATGCGGATCGAGTGGTCCACTATTTGCTGGATAATAACCAGGTGGTGCAAGGCCGGATAGAGGATCGATTTGGGGCCTCTATTCGGCGGCCGGACGGCGCTGTTGACCGCAGTGTGCTGGGGGCCATCGTGTTTCAGCACCCGGCCGCCCTGCTCGATCTCGAGGCGATCATCCACCCCCTGGTTGGGGAGCACGTGGATGCGCTCATTGCCAGATGTGGTGACCATGTGGCGGTGATCGAGGCGATCAAGTTGCTGGAAAGCGAGCTATGCCAGCGGTGTCAGAGCATATGGGTGACAACTTGTCCCGAGGAATTGCAGGTTGAACGGTTGATGAGCGGCCGAGGAATGACCCAGTCCGAGGCAGTGGCCCGCATCCGTAGCCAGCCCGCTCAGTCTGAAAAGCTGGCTCAGGCCGACGTGATCATTGACACAGGGTGCAGTTTGGCCGAGACAGAGCAGCAGGTGGCCCTGGCCTGGGCCGATTTCGTGAGCCATTACACCCGGAGGCGACATGACAGGTGAGATCGCGACCCACCGGGCCAAACCACGCGACCTGGATAGGATGGTTGGATTCTTGAACCGGGCGAGACGGGGTAGGCCGCTGGTGAGTCGCACGGAGTTGTTGGAGAGCTTTGGCGAACAGGGCTACATGTTGGCAGAGGTCGATGGCGAGATATGCGGCCTGGCAGGCTGGTACACCGAGGATTTTATCGCTCGCATCCGCCTGGTGATCGTGTTCCCAGCCGCGTCGAGGGGTACGGTCGGCCGCGCGCTGTTAGAGGCGGTCTGCCAGGCTGCCCACGAGCTCATGTGCGAGGTGGCCTTGCTGTTCCCGCCGCAGGATTCATCCGGGCGCGCCCGTCACTTTTTCCGATCATCCGGATTCCAAGAGGTCGAGTTGGATGAGTTGATTCCGGCCTGGCGGCGGGCTGCCCAGCAGTCGATGCCCGAGGAGACATACATCATGGTGCGCCAACTGAGGGAAAAGCGTGTGATGCGGCCGGTGTAGGTGTTGAGTGGAGTAGACGAAATGACTAGATTCGTAGACTGGGTAAAGCGGCATCCCCAACTGGCAGCCTGGGCAGTGTTGGCTGCCGGGATGGTGGCGATATTGACTTGGGAGGCCCGCGACGTTGGCTTGTTGGCCAGCCAATGGGTCGCCTTGATCGTGGCAACGGTGCTGGTAGCCGGTGCTTGCGTTTGGATTATCGGTTGGGAGTGAATGGGCCCCGGGAAAACGGGGGGTAGGCTACCACCAGACACGAAAGGCGGTAGCGGTTTCCTTCCAAAGCATCTGGTAGCTGGTCGCAACCTGGATAGGGATGATCGCGCCAGCGTTCTGTGGGGGAATGTCCAGGCTGAACACCGCCATGCCAAACTGGTCAGTCAGCAGCGTGGGGGAATACAGCCTGTTGTTGGGGATCATCACCATCACTTGTACCTGGGCGCCGACCAGTGGCTGGCCTATCTGGTTACCCACAAAGACCGACAAGGTTTGCGAACCCCCATCTAGGCCCATGATCGGCGAGTGAACGGCCGCAGAGACCTGGATGGCGGTGATTGTCCTGGGGCGTGCGATGGGGTCCTTCCGCCCCGAATCCTGCGTGGTGGCGTAGAAGCGAATCTCCCCCCATGGACTCAGTTGTACGTTGTGCCCTTTGGGCAGTTCGGGCCACCATTCAAGCACGCAGCGCTCAAAGTATTGAACCAACCGGTCATCCTGGTACTCTAGCTCAGAGATGGGATAGCCAAATACGTCAGGGCCGCCGTGCTCGAGATAAAAGGCCCGGATCTCTCCCTGAACGCTGTGGAGAGTAGGCTCAAAGAATTGACCACCGGCCGGGGTCTCGGCCGGGGTGATGGCGGGCCCCATATGCGCGGTGATAAAGTCCTCGTCGAAAGCGCTCATTCGAACCTGGCCGTCGGCCGGGTCGATCTCCAGGCGGGCGTTCTGGAAATACTGGACGTACCGGCCGTCGGTGGGGTCAATGTACGCTTCAGTGATGGGGAACCCAAACACGCGCACCCCGCCGTGCGCCAGAAAGAACTCGCGGAACTCCCCACGCACCGAGCGGCCCAGGTCCTCAAAGACCAATACCTCGTTTGGGTCGCCCTGCGCAAGGCTGCCCTGCGCCAAGGCAAGCGTGCTGATGATCAGCACGATCAAGGCAGTATACCAGGTAGTCTTGGCGCGCGACAAACCGCTCATTGAACCAACTAGCCCTGCGAAGGACACTCCCATCAAATACTGGCATCGTGGGCATCGGCCCACATACTATATTTTATTGTAAAATGCGAAAAAAAGCAACTAGTTGATCGGATTTGCTCTCAACTGGGCGGTCAGTACCACCAGGGGCGCTCGGCCACCTCATCGCGTAGCCTCAAGTAGCTTTCGTACCGTTCGGCCGCAATCCGACCCTGTTCCACGGCCTCTTGGACCGCGCAGCCGGGCTCGTGGGTGTGGCTGCAATTGCTAAAGCTGCACTCGGGCACAAGGGGGGCGATCTCGACAAAGTAGGCGTCCAACTCGTCCGGCTCGATGTCCCACAAAGCCAACCCGCGTAGCCCAGGCGTATCTGCCACATAGCCGCCCGCGTCGAGCGGCAGCAGTTCCCGCACCCGGGTCGTGTGCCGGCCTTTGCCGGTCGTTCTACTCACCTCGCGGACCGCCAACCCCAGGCCCGGCTGCACCGCGTTGAGCAAGGTGGATTTGCCGACACCGGACGGCCCGGCTAGCACCGATATCTTGCCGATCAAGTGTTCGTGCAGCGCATCAATCCCAATTCCGGCTGAAGCGCTGGTGTAAACAACGGGATAGCCGATTTCGGCGTATATGCCAAAAACATCCTGCGCAAGATCCGGCAGTCCGGCGCGAATTGCCAGATCAATCTTGTTGATACAGACGACCGACGGGATCTCAGCCTCCTCGGCCATCACCAGAAAGCGGTCCAACATGCGCAGGCTGGGTTCGGGGTCCATGATGGAAAAGACCAAGACCGCCTGGTCAGGGTTGGCGAGGATGATCTGTTTGTATTCGTGTTCGCTGGCGTCGGCCGTGCGCCCACCGGGCATCGGAGCGCGTCGGGTGAGCGCACGTTCCCGCTCTGCAACTGCTTCGATCTCTCCGTTGCCCTTTCCCAGGTCGGTTATCTCGACCCGGTCCCCAACCGCCACAATGTCCCCGCGCGCGAAATCCGGGTCGAGATCGATCTTTCGCTGGTGGTCTTCTTTTAGGCGGCCCGGTATGCGACAGACGATGAGGCCGGCATCCGTCTTGACGGTGAAAAAGCCGCTCTGCGCCTTGACGACCAATCCCTGTCGTAACGCCATGTTCGAAATCACCAGGGGTAGGGCGTCAGAGGCTGTAAGCCATAGTACAATTCGACAATGCGGCGAAAGATGGGCGCCGCGACCGCCGATCCTTCGCCCGCGTTTTCGATCATGATCACGATGGCAAGTTGGGGCTCGTCGGGTATCTCGTCCAGATCTGGTGTGGGGACGGCGGGAAAATAGCCGGCGAACCAGGCGGTGGGTTCGTCATTGATGGTGCCGTCTTCGCGGTAGACAAAGGGCACCTCGGCGGTGCCCGTCTTGCCTGCCACCGGCACGACCAGGTCTTTGAATCGGTGAACGGCTGTGCCGCCCGATTCAGCTGTCACAGCGTACAAACTCTCTTGAATGACGGCCAACTGCTCGGCCGAGATGGGCAACTGTCCGACGACTATGGGTTGCAGGGTCTCCTCGGGTGCGCCTCCCCCCTCGCCGATGCGGTAAACGATCTGTGGTTGATAGAGGGTGCCTCCGTTGGCTACGGCCGCCACCATGCGGACGATTTGCAGTGGCGTGGTGGCTACATCCCATTGACCAATGGACATATTGACAGCATCGCCACGTGCCCACCCCTCACCGTAGACGCTGAGCTTGTAATCGGGGTCCGGAATGGTGCCTGCGTCCTCTAACAAGCCCTGTATGCCGGTGGGCGCGCCCAGGCCGAATGCACGAGCCGTGTCGGCTACCAGGAAAGAGTCCACCTGATCAAGGGTGTATCCGATGTCGTATAAATAGGTGTCGCAAGAAAAGGTGAGTGCCTGGCGTAATGTGATGTTGCCGTGACCCTCTTCTAGCCAGTCCTTGAAGAGGATGCCGATCTTGTCCCAACTGCCGGTACACGTGTACCGCGTATCGGGGAGGTAGACCCCCGACAAGAGGGCGGCCGAGACGGTGACGATCTTGAACACCGATCCGGGTGGATAGATTCCCTGTGTGACGCGGTTAACCAGCGGCCGCCCGGGGTTGTTGAGCAAGATGCGTATGCCAGAGGCCGAGGCGGGGTTGATGGGATCAAAGAGATTGGGGTCAAAGTCGGGATAGCTGGCGAGGGCCAGGATCTGACCGCTATTCACGTCCATAACCACAGCCACGCCCGCGTGTCCGTCGGGGTGCGACTCGATGGCCGCTGCCAGCACCTGCTGCACCTGGATCTGGAATTCCTTGTCGAGGGTCGAATAGATGCTGCGGTTGGACCTGGATGGAACCTCCAACACAGTGCCGAGCCAGTCGCCATTTGGGGAGATGAGATGGAGTGTGCCGCCTCGCCCGCCTCCCAGGTAGGGCTCGCCCCAGGATTCCAGCCCGGCGATACCGACCCGTTCGTCCCCCCGATATCCTCTCGCCAGCCATTCTTCAAGCGCTTCGGCCGGAACGGCGCTCACATAACCCAGCACGTGAGGTGCGACACCGCCGTCTCGGTAGAGACGGGTCTTGCGCTCACGCAATTGCAGCCCTCCGGCGTCGATGAACGGCTGCAGGGCGTCAAGGTGAGAAGCGACCGCCTCCTGGGGTGCGTCCCCCAGGGGCACGTACCAGTGTGACTCGGCACCGATGTAGAGCGCCTGAATGTCCTCGGCCGTCCGCCCCATGATCTGACTGAGGTGGGCCAGCAGAGTCCCCTCGTCGCCAATGTTCCCGGGCACTACCCCCAAGGTGACTGCCGTGCCCTCTACCGCCAGTCCCAACCCGTCACGGTCGTAAATGTTGGCGCGCACCGGGATGAGGTATTCGAGCTGCAACGTGTTGCCGCCGCCCAGTTCGGGCAAGATGAGGGCGTCAGACCAACTCACGGCCCAGCGCCCCCCCTCATAAACGAGCGGCATTTCCATTTCGCGTTCAATGTCCCCCAGCAAAGCCGTCTCCCATTTGAGCAGAAACGCGACCTCGGCCGTGCCTTCGTGCTGCAAGATCGCGAGCGGCCGGGTTTGTACCTCGACCACCGTCGCCGCCCGTTGAGCGTCCTGATAGCGCTCGACAAAGGTGGCCTGGGCAATCAGCGATTGACTGGTGCGTGACAACAGGCTGTACATCCCCATCAGGTCGCCCTTTTCCCAGGCTCGCAGGTAGGCGGTGGCGACACCGTCAGCGCCCGGTGCAAACTGGGTGGGCGTGGGTGAAGGCGCCAGGGTCATGCCCGCTTCCGGTGTGGGGGGTGTGGGTTGAACCGACGGGGTCGAGGTTGTGGGCTGGAGAGTCGGAGACGGAGTTTGCGTGCAGGTACTCAGACCAAAGGCAAGGACAAGCAACCAAATCCAGACACGTTTCATGCGCACTCTCCAGCCAGGATGGCGCCATACACTGGGCAGGCATAGGTCAGTCTACGCTGACAGGCAACCGGGACGTCGGTCGCCGGCTCGATTCCCAAGCCCCGCAACAGGACCGTCAGATGACAAAGGGGAAGCCCCATGACATTGGCGTAACAGCCTGCCAAATTGCTCACCGGTTGAAAAGTTGGGTGCTGGATGGCATAGGCGCCGGCTTTGTCAAAGGGGTCGCCGCTGCGAACATAGAGCGTGATCTCCTGGTCGCTGTACTGGCGCATGGGTACCTCGGTGTGGGCCACGCAGTCCGTGGTCTGCATGGAAGGAGAGACGACGATCGAGATGGCAGTATAGACCTCGTGCTCCCGCCCGCGCAGTTGTCGCAAAACGCTCACTGCCTCGGTTGCATCCCGCGGTTTTCCCAGCCCTTGACCCTCCAGCACGACGATGGTATCTGCCCCGATTACGATGGAGCAACCGTTGTTGGCGACCTGACCGGCGACCCAGACCGCCTTTTCCCTGGCAAAGCGCTGTACGGCCGCAAGGGCTGCTTCTCCGGGCGCCCAAGTCTCGTCTATTCTGGCGACATGAGGGCTAAAGTCCAGCCCCAACAAGCCGAATAGCTCGCGGCGGCGGGGCGACGCAGAGGCCAATACCAGCGGGCGATCGATGGTCACCGTGAGCATTACTGCGGAATTATACTGTCCCCCCCATGGGCCGTCAATTCTCCCCGACGAGTCATTTCTTGTGCCTCAACCCCATCTGTGCTATACTCTGTTCGCGCTGCCCTGGCTAGAGGCGGCGCTTTATTTGAACACGCACGGGCTTATGCTGCCCTTGAGGAGAGTGATCGGTGAGCCGAAGAGGGGCAACCGCCTGGATTGAATGGGGGGCCATCATATTGACCGTGATCGGCGTGGTGATGGTGGTCATCCAACTGAATAGCTATTCAGGTTTTCGCAACCGCTTCCCGGCCGGCCTGACCGTGGCGGGCGTGGATGTGGGAGGTTTGACCGAGGAAGAGGCTTCGCGGCAGGTATCGGCCGTCTACAACTCGGAGGTCGATCTATATTACCAGGGCGATCGTGTTTCCCTCAACCCGGTTGACGTGGAATTCGCCCTCGACCTGGAGCCAATGTTGCAGGAGGCGATCGAGCAGTGGGATGCGCTAGGGTTCTGGCCCGGTTTTTGGGACTATTTGTGGAACCGCCCGGTGGAAGTCAAGCCCGTCAGGTTGCAGGCCACCTTTACCCAGCGCCGCCTGCAAGCGATTCTGGCGACGATCGCCGTGGCGCGCGATGCGCCGCCGCAACCACCGGCGCCTGTCCCAGCCACACTCAGTTTTCAACCTGGTGAGCCGGGCTATCAGATGAACGTCGAGGCGTCTCAGCCGTTGGTCGAGAAAGCGTTGCTCTCGACCGAACGACCGGCAGGCGACGCTGGTGGTAGACCAGTTGTCTTCACTGGCGCCGGACATGGAGATTCTCAAACGGCTGATCGAGAATCACCTTTCGGATTTTGGCGGCATCTATAGCGTCTATGTGATCGATCTGGCGACCGGCCGGACGATGGGTATCAACGAGGACGTCGCCTTTTCTGGAATGAGCATCCTCAAGATCCCGATCATGGTAGAGACCTTTCACATGCTGAACCGGCAGCCGACCACCGAAGAGGTCAAGCTGATCACCGAGACGTTGGGCTCGGAAAGCGGTAACTTTACTGCCAATTTGCTGCTCGATGTAATTGCTGGCGAGGATAACGGCATGTTGGGTGCAGAGAGGGTGACCCAGTCCATGTGGTATCTGGGGCTAGAGAACACCTTTATCGCTGTCCCCTATGACGAGGACATCGAAGGGACCTATACGACGCCGGCTAACCAACGGACCGACCTCACTACTCAGCCCGACAGCAAGATCCAGACGACGGCCCAGGACATGGCCATGTTGCTGGAGATGATCTACCAATGCGCCGCCGGCGGGGGAACGCTGGTCGCTGCCTATTCGGGCAGCATCACGCCGGAAGAGTGCCAGTACATGCTGGAAGTGATGAACCGCAACCGGATAGGTTCGCTGATCGAGGGGGGTGTACCCGAGGGCACGAATGTGGCCCACAAGCACGGCTGGGCGGCCGAGACTCACGGTGATGCTGGGATCGTCCTTACCCCCGGCGGCGACTATGTGTTGGTGGAGCTCATGTACTTTCCCGGCTGGCTCGAGTGGGCAGTGAGTTCCCCGTTGTTGGCCGATATCTCTCGGGCCACCTATAATTTCTTCAACTTTGGTCGCTGAACCCATCGATGTGAAACCCTTCACGTTTGATGATCACCAGCGTGTGGTCGTCAAACTGTGGCGCCGCGCCCACATAATCGATCACTGCATCCCGGACAGCCTGGACCATCGCTGCAGCCGGTGAGTGACGGGCGGCGAAAACGACCGCCTCCAGGCGATCCATGCCGAACTCTTCTTCAAGCTCGTTGATGGCATCGGTTATCCCGTCGGTGTAGAGGACGAGTGCGTCTCCGGGGTCGAGATGCACCGCCACGTTCTTCTGAGAGGCTCCTGGCAATACGCCAAGCACGATGCTGCTTTCCGTCAAGATGTCGATATCCCCGCCGGCCGTTAGGTGGAGGGGAGGGTTGTGTCCCGCGTTGGCGAACGTGATGCGATTGTCGGCCGGCTCCCATATGCAATAGATTGCGGTCACAAAGAGGTCAGAGCGCGAGTCGGTGAGCAGGATATCGTTGACCCGTTCCAACGTTTCGGCCGGCCCATTGCGACTGTGCGCCACAGTGCGGATGACGGTGCGGGATAGCGCCATATACAGTGCTGCGGGCACCCCCTTGTCTGACACATCGGCCACCACCACACCCCACCGGCTTGAGGTTCCTGGTCCACCCAATTGGAAAAAGTCATAAAAGTCGCCAGCTACGTGGCGCGCCGCCTGCCAGTACGCGCCCACACTCCAGCCGGGCTCCTCGGGCTGTGTGTCGGGTATAAAGCTGGTTTGGATCTCGCGCGCCACCTCTAGCTCGCGCTCCATGCGCTTGCGTTCGGCCGCCTGTTCATACAGTTGATCGTTTTCGATGGCGATCGAGGCCTGGTGGGCAATACCGGTGAGGATGTTCCGTTGGCGCTGGTTAAAACGCGAGCTCCCCTGGGGAAAGGACACGAGCATGGCCCCAACCAACACGCGACGGGATGCAAGAGGCAACGCCAGCAGGGAGCGTGTGGAAAAGTGCGGTTGCCAATCAGCAGGTAGTGCAAGTGGCTGACCGTCCCCAATCGGGAGGGGTTCCTCAGTCAACTGCAAGGTGCTCAACAGGGCTGCCACCGTTGGTTCAACCAATGTCTGCTGCAGGCTGTTCGCTTGCTCCTCGTCCCAGCCGTGCCAAGTTCCCAACGAGAATCGCTCCACGACGGGGTGCCAGAAGAGGATAGCGCATTGCTGCGCCCCAGCCAGCATGGACGTGAGTCTTACAATGGTGTCCATGGTGTCGCTCAACTCGGTCAGGTTGTTGACCGCTTCGACCACCTGGAGGAGGGCGATGCTGACGTAGGCCTCCTCTTGCTGGGCACTGTAGAGTTGGGCGTTGTCAATGGCCATCGCTGCCTGGTTGGCGATGCCCCCTACCAGTTGCACACGCCGCCGGATCAGATCGACGTCGGCCGTCTCGCCAGAGATGAGCATCACGCCCACGAGACCGACCTTTCTCTGCAAAGGCACGAGCAACAACCAGACGTCCAGACCGAAAAAGTCAAACAGCTCGTCTGGCAGCGCACTCAGCGCCTCGCCGCCGCCGAGGACCAACGCCTGCGGCCGCTTTCTCATTGCCTGCAACGGTGGCCACATTTCAGGAGTCAGGCACAGGTGGGAAAATTCTTCCGACAGATCGGCGCCCGCGCTTGCCAGCTGCGTGCCGCGAAAGGCTCCCCGGTCCTCATCCCACAGAAGGACTCCGCAGCGGTCCACGCCGGTCACTACCAGAGTCGTTTGGACGACTGATGTGAGCACCTCGTCAAGGTCGGTGGATTGGGTCATAGCTTCGGCGACCTGGAGCAGGGAGGAGGAGATCCAGGCTTCTTCCCGCTGCGCGGAAAACAGGCGGGCGTTGTCGATGGCCACGGCCGCCTGGCCGGCAAAGGCCGCGATGACCGCCACATCGTCCAGATCGTAACTCTGGGGCGTGAGAGCATGTACAGTCAGAAAGCCAATGAGTTCACCTCGAGCCACCAGCGGCGCACCCAGGCACGCGTGCTCGGGCGGCAAACCAAGCAGCGCGTGATAGCAGCCGGTCGGATCGTGGGTGGCAAAGAGAATCGGCCGGTCGCTCTCTGCCAGCCGCCGCAGCCTGACCGAGTCGCCCAGCTTGAAGCGGCGTCCCTGGCTATCGGCGACGTTGGGCAATCCCTGGGCAGCGCGCACCATGACCGTGTCGTCGACCTCGATCAGCAGAATGGAGGCTGCATCATATACCAGCACCCGCCGGAGGTTGGTGAGGATGGCGTTTAACACGGTTTCCAGTTCGAGAGATGAGGTAAGCGTCTGCGCGACCTCGCGCAGCGTCTCGGCGACCGAGCGCTGGTGCTTTTCTGCGTGGTAGAGGCGAGATTCCTGCATCGCCATTGCCACCTGATCGGCGAGAGCCTCCAGAGCGAGCTGGTCCTTGGCGCCAAAGACGCCGACCTGGTCGCTCTGCACGTCGAGCACGCCCAGCACCTCGTTCTCGATCATCAAGGGCACGACCAACTCTCCCCGGGTATCTGGTAGGGCGCTCAAGGCGCGATAACGCACATCGGCCGACACATCGTTGGACAGCACGGTCTCCTGGTGGGTTACCGCCCAGCCGATCAGGCCCTCTCCGGCGCGGATCTGCTGGTGTTGCTCGGTTATGTTGCTCACCGTGCTCGCCTGCAGAGTGATCAGCCCGGTCACCGGATCAAAGCTGTGAATGCTCACACAATAATAACAAAAAGTGTCTGCGACCAGCTCGACCGTCCGCTGCATCAGGTCCGGCAGTGGGGTGAGCGCTCGGACCTGGCGCGAAATCTGGCCTACCAACTCGAGTTGCGCGGCGCGGGTCTGTGCCTGTTGGTACAGTCGGGCATTGGCAATGGCAGAAGCTGACTGGTTGGCGACAATAGTGAGCCGTCGCACATCATCCTCGTCAAAGGCGCTGGACACCTGGCTCTGGGCTGCCAACACGCCAATGCACTCGTCACCAGTGATGAGGGGGATAAAGACGGCTGATTGCGCCGGTTTGTGGCTCACATAGCGCGGCCGTGCCGGTAGGGCGTGCCATTCAGACTGGTAATCACGGATCAGGAGCGGGCTCTTGTTCTGGGCCACCCACCCAACCAGGCCCTCACCAAGGGGCAGATCGAACTGGGTTGGGGCCTGGCGTTGACCATCTCGCACCCACACCGCCAGGCGATATTGGTTGCCCTCCAAGAGACCCAGTTGAAAGGTGGTGGTATCGATGATCCGGCTGGCCTGCTGATAAATCAGCTCGTAAAGCGCGGTGGAATCAAGCTGCGCCTCCACCAACGCCCGGCCGACCTGCGCCAACGCCTCCAACTCGACCAGCTGGCGGCGCTGGCGTTGGCGCCAGACCATGACCAGCAGTGTGGCGAAAAAGAGGATCAGCAGGAGGCCAAGCGCCAGCAGGCTGTCAACGGGTTCACTCATTCAGGGAGCCGGTGATGGCTTGCAGAGCATCGTCCAGCGTGGGATGGGTTTGGAAAACCTGTTGAAAACCCACCATTTCAAAGATCTCTGCCAGTCGCTGGTTCATGCCACAGATGTGCACGTCCCCCTGCTGGCTTTTCGCAGCTCGCCACGTGGAGACAAGAATCCGCAAGACGCCGCTGTTCATATAAGTGGCCTGACCAAGGTCTATCACAATATGCGCGTGCCCGGCCGCCAACAACTGGTTCAGCGCGGATTCCAGCAAAGGAACGGCACTGTGGTCGAGGCGGCCGCCAGCGCCCACCATCCAGACACCTTTTTCCAGGGGCTCGTACCACACCTGGGGCGCGTTCATGCCGGTTCTTCCTTCAGGCGCTTGTACATGGTCAATTCGTTCCGCCCCGGACCAAACCGATACTTGACCTGGTCCATGACCTGACGCATAAAGTGCATCCCTAGACCACCGACCTTGAGGTCGTCCGGGTCGTATGTCAGATTGGGCTCCCCCACGGTCTTGGGGTCAAATGGTTGGCCTTCATCTTGAAGGTGCACCACGAAAAAGCTCCCCGTCACCCCGCAGGTTATCACAATGTCCCCCTTGTCTCCACCGCCGTAGGCGTGTTCGACGATGTTGGTGCAGGCTTCGTCTACCGCCAGCTCTACATGAAAAACGGCGCGGTCCTGCAGACCGGCCGCTCTGGCAGTCCGGACCACAAACTGACAGACCTGCTCGATCGAGTCGTAACGGCCCGGAACGGTAAGCTGTTGTTCCTGTTGCATCAACTATGTGGGTGTCGCCACAGCGGGGGGCTGTTCAGCTCGCTGTGACTATCCCGGGACCCCCTTAGAAGCTGCCCACCGCTTCTACTACGTCATCGAACACCTTGAATACCACGTCCAAGCCAGCCAGGTTGAGGACGTCGGCCACGCGCTGGGAGGGTTGCGCAATGTGCAAGTTTCCACGCCATTTCTGGACGCTGCGCAAGCAGGAGACCATCGCCCGAAGAGCTGCACTGCTCAAGTATTCCACCCGGGCCATGTCGAGAACGATGCGGTTACGCCTGTTGTCCACCAGGCCCTTCAGGGTTTGGTCCAGACGCGGGGCAGTGCTGCTGTCCACCCGGCCGCTTACGGTGACTACATCGACGTTTTTGAGTTCCCTAACCGTGATTTCCATTTGTTCCTCCGGCGTGCTCAGAATACCTAACAGTGGCATTATACCATAAGGGTATTCAAACCTCCAGCTTGCGCCCGGTATCTCCTGTGATACAATTGCGTGCGATGTGGCGCGTGAAACGCGCCACGTATTGTGTGTCGCCAAGATCGTTGGTAGAGCGTTCGTATCCATGTTTGGCCTTTTGTTTCCCCCAGTTCTGTTGCTCTCGGGCGCCGGGTTGCTCATAGCTAACCCCACCACTCGGTGGCCCTGGCAGCGCTGGGCGGCGTTGGTTGTCGTGAGCTTGGCCCTGGTTGGCGTCCTGGTCAGCCCAGGTGTGGAGGGGCGCGTCTGGGAGCTAACCCAGTGGTCGGACATGCCCGTCCTCACTCCACCAGTGGTCATGCAGACGAACAACGCGGGCCAGACGGTGGGTCTGGCTCTGCTGGCGACTGCACTGGCGGCCGCCTTGGTTGGCGCCAGGCGACCGGTCGGGAACACAAGGTGGGCAGCCACCCTTGCCAGCCTGGCCGCCGGGTTGTTGGCCCTATTGGCGGCGAACCTGCTCACGCTGGTGCTTTGTTGGACCTTGTTGGACGGAGTCCTGTTGGTCGCCTGGGTGCAGAACAAGGAGCGCCGCGCGTTGCTTGGTTGGGCGGCTGGTGCCCTGGGGACCCTGTTGTTGTGGGCAGCAACGCTTCCATTACAGGCGACCTATGGCCTACAGGCAATGGGTGGCCTGAGCCTTCAAGGGAGCGTGGGCACTGCCCTTCTACTGGCAGCTCTCTTGCGCCTGGCCCCGTTCCCGTTTCACCTGGCTCAGGTTTGGATCGGGGGATCTGATTCGGAGGACCCAGTTGTGGACAACGCAACCGACGATACTCACATGATCGTCTTGCATGCTCTCCCGGCGGCGACGGGAATCTGGCTACTGGCTCGCATCACGGGTTGGCTAGAGGTCGAGTTTGTCTGGCGTCAGATCATCAGCGCGCTCTTGTTGACCGGTCTGGTGGGCAGCGGGCTGCTCGCCTGGCTGGGTAACGAGCCGCGACAGGCGATGCGGTGGGTCCTGACCGGGCAAGCGGGGTTGGTGGTGCTGGCGGCCTTGTGGGCCGGGCCGGAGGCGGCGCTGGCTGAGGGGGGCGTTTTTCTGCTGGCGGCCAGCCTGTTTCCCTTGCTGACGCGCCTGGAGACCTTGTCGCCAGAGAGCCGGATCAGCGGTGGTATCGGCGTCGCAGCTTTGGCCGGGCTACCCCTGACGTGGGGAGCAGCCGGCCGGTTCGCGCTGTATGGATCCTGGCTCGAGGGCCGGTGGGGTCTCAATCTATTGCTGGCGACCGGCGCCCAACTGCTGTTCCTGGCAACGGCCGGCCGGTTGTTGGTGCAAAGGTCCGCGAGCGCGGCCGACCGACATACGCGCATTCTTACAGGGGTTGCCCTGGGACTGACGGCAGCGGCGCTGTTGTTTGTCGGGGGGGGCTTGCCCCGTGCGTCGGCGCTGGTCTGGGTGGCGGTTTTGGTTCCGCCAGTTGGGGCAGCTTTGATCGCTTGGGGAGCGCAATCCCACAGACTGGTGCGACAGGAGGTGGCGACCTGGATTAACCCGGTGCTGCGCCTGGACTGGGTTACCCAGTTGCTGCGTGCGCTGGCTCGCTGGGTGGGTCGACCGTTCCTGGCGATGCACGATGTGCTAGAGGGTGAGGGAGTGCTCTTGTGGGTGTTGGTGCTATTGGCGTTGGGTTGGTTGCTGCTGACTGCCAGCTCATCTGGATAGGCGGATGCCAGGATTCCCCACGTTAACAGAACTGATCGAGTACCTTGCCTTTCTGGGCGAAGAACCGGCGGCTTTGGGATTGTTGGTCACGGCCATACTCCTCGTGGTTCTGCGGGATTGGCGGTGGTCGTTGCTGGCGTTGGCAATCCAATACGTCCTGGTCGGCTGGTTGCTGACAGGAGTGCTCGAGCCCCAGGTCGCGATGCTCAAAATCCTGGTCGGGATGCTGATCTGCGTGGTTCTCTACCTGACCGCCCGCCAGATCGATTGGAAGTTGGGCCCCCGGCACCGCAGACGCGTTGGTCGCGGAGTATCGTCTGATTCGAGAGGCGACACCAACGACGCAGCGGCTGTCGAGGCGGCCGATGCATTACCAGCAGAGGAGACTGGTGAAACGCCTGACGAAGAAGCTGAGCCGCAAGAAGGTGTCTCTGAGCCCGGTGCGCACCCGAACGAGGAGCCGGACGACGAGGAGCAAGAGCCTGAGGATAGCGAGATCGAGCTCGACGACGAGGATGCTCTACCGAGCCCCCTGCCGGCTGAGCAGCCAGTCATGTTGGCGGTTGAGCCTACCGGATGGAAGCCGCTGGCGACCAGTTTCACCTTTCGGCTCCTGATCAGTCTGCTGATTGCCATCGTGGTGCTTTATTCAGCCAGAAGTGGCGCCATCTCTCTGCCTGAACTGCAGGACAGCATCAATATGGCCGCGCTGGCGCTGATGGCGCTGGGGCTGCTGGCGACGGGCTTGACGGAAGAGCCCCTCGCAGCCGGCGAGGGGTTGCTGACGACGATGGCCGGATTCGGGTTGCTCTATCATTCTTTGGAGCAATCGGTTCTCGTTGTCGGTTTGATCATAGTCATCGACTTTGTGATCGCTATCATCACTTCCTATCTTGCCATCGCCCGCCATTTGACGCCAGAAGCGGCCGCACGGAGGCCACAAACGTGATCCCGGCGCCGGTGATCCTCGTCGCGATTCCGCTGGTGGCTGCGGGCATCGTCCTCATCATCCGGCGGCTGACACTGGTCGCGTCGCTGTTGAGCGCCGCGGCCGCGGCCGGGCTGGCCTGGCTGGTCACCGTCATCCCCCAACAGGCCGGAGAAACTACCCTTGGCGGGTGGGTGTCGGGCGGCAAGCAGATCATCCTGGGGCGCACCCTGGCGGTTTCGCCAGCCGATAGAGAGATGCTGCTGGCCTTGAGCATTGCGGCAACCGTTTTCTTTTTGCTGGCCCTCCGCCTCCGACCGGATGGCATATTCTACCCCGGTTTGCTTGCCCTGTTGGGGCTGGCGGCGGCCGTCCTGGTGAACGAGACCTTTGTCTTGAGCGTGTTGTTGGTAGAGATGTGCGCCGGCGTGGTGACCGTATTGCTCCAGGGCGCCCGCTTTGGTTCCATCCGGGGCTCGTGGCGGTTTTTCCTCTTTGCAACCCTGGCGCTGCCATTCTTGCTCATCGCCGGCTGGCACATTGACGTCCAAGTTGCCAACCCCGGGCAGACGAACCTGCTCGATCCGGCCGTGCTGCTGCTGACGTTGGGGTTTGTCATCTATCTGGCGGCGGTCCCATTTCACCTGTGGCTCTCCCCGGTCACCCAGGAGTGCCACCCCCTGGCGCTGATAGCCGCCCTGGGCTTTTTCCCGCTGATCGTGTTGAGTGTTATTGCCGGGGCGTTCGAGGCCTATTCGTGGTTCGCCGATAGCCAGGTGCCCTACCAGTGGTTCAACTTTGTGGGTAGCGCGACCGTCGGTCTGGGTGCGATTCTGGCCTTGGGGGCCTCCAGGTCGCGGCAATTGGCCGGACATAGCCTGATGGTCGAGACGGGAGCGCTATTACTCCTGGTTGGAGCCAGGAGCCAGGCCGGGTTGGAGGTGGCTTTGGCGATCCTGCTATTGCGGATGGCTGGGCTTGCTGTGTGGGGTAGCGGATTGGTGTTGAGCCCGCGTACCCACCTCCAAAGATACCTGGCGCAGGCGGCCGTACTGCTGGGCGGTATGTCTCTGGTGGGTTTGCCCTTTACCCCGGGATTTCCCGGCCGCTGGATGGCGCTGGGCGTGATTGCCCGTAGCCCAGATGGGTTGGGTCGAGCAACGTTGCTGCTGTTGGGAAGCGTCACCGGCGCCGTAGGCGTGTGGCGCATCACCACCAGATTGCTCGCATCTCGCGCCGAGCCGCTCCCAGAAGGTTCTCCCGATCGGTGGAGTTGGCTTTCGACCCTGGCGCTCATCCTGGTGCTGTTGGGAGGGATAGCGCTTGCCCTGTACCCGCAGCCTGTCATCTCGGCTGCCGGCCGTATCGCGGTTCAGTTCGGTTATGCGCCCTGATCAAACCTCCCCATAATGCACTATGATTCGCTGACCACAGCCGCCGTCGCCGACGAATTGCGCCGGGCGGCGTTGGGTGGACGGGTTCAGCGGGTGGTCCAGGTTGATCCGCTCAGCCTGGGGTTAGAGATCTATGCCCGGGGGCAGCGTCTGCAACTGCTTGCCTCGGCCGATCCACAGTACCCGCGAGCCTACCTGGTAGATCACAGGCTACGGCGGGGCGTCGAGGTAATCACCCCGTTCATGTTACTGGCGCGCAAGCACCTGGACGGGGCGTGGCTGAGCGATGTGCAACAGCCCCCCTTTGAACGGTGGCTTATTCTCACCTTTGGTGGATCGGTCGGCGATACCACCCTGGTGCTGGAGCTGATTGAGCGACGCGCCAACGTCATCCTGCTGCAAGGCAACCGCGTGCTCGACGCCGTCCAGCGGGTAGGACCGGGGATGAACCGCTATCGCACGATTCTACCAGGCAAGCCCTACGAACCGCCCCCGCCGCAGGCCAAGCTGGATCCGACGGACTTGACCGAACTGCGACTGCGCCGCTTGCTAGAAGAGCCGGGTGTGCCGCGGTTGGTATGGCGAGTGTTAGTGGCGGGCGTCGCCGGGGTGAGCCCGCTTTTCGCTCGCGAAGTGGTCTATCGAGCCACCGGCAACGCGGGAACGCGGGTCGATCAGTGTGACCGCATCACCCCATTGCTGGATGCGTTTCTGGATGCTCTGGTGCCTTACTGGGAACACTCCTGGGACCCTGTGGTGACGGTAGACGAGGATGGGCGCGTCGCAACCTTTGCGCCCTACCGGCTGACCCACCGGGGCGCGGTTGAACCGATGGAGAGTATCAGCCAGGCGCTGGGGCGTTACTACCGGCCGATCCTGGGCGAGGATGCCTACCAGGCAGCCAAAGCGCCGCTGCGCGAGGCGATTGAACAGGCGCAGCAACGGGTCGCTCGAAAGCGCGAGTCGCTGGCACGGCAAGCGCCGGACCCGGCCTACCTGGAAGAGATCCGCAAAAAGGGCGAGCTGGTACTGGCTTATGCCACGCTCATCACCACGGGTCAGACTGAACTGGAGGCGCAATATGACCCTGACGCGCCCCCGATGACCATTGCGCTGGATCCCCGGCTGTCGCCGGTGGCCAACGCTCAACGCCTCTTTCGAGAGTATGAAAAGGGCAAGCGGGCGGCGGCCGCGTTTCCGCGTCGCCTTGCAACTTCTGATCGGGAGATCGCTTACCTCGAGCAACTGGCAACCGATCTGGAACTGGCTGCCAACTGGCCCGAGATCGATGAGGTGCGCGAGGCGCTGGCAGCGGCCGGGTTTCTCAGTTCGCCTCCGCCGGCGCGCCCAAGAGGGGCGGCGACCAAGCCCTTGCGGTTCGTGTCGGATGACGGGTTTGTGATATTCGTGGGGCGTAACAGTCGCCAGAACGAACTGGTGACCTTTCGGCGGGCTGCCCCAGAGGATCTGTGGTTGCACGCACGGGGGGTAGCGGGTGGGCACGTGGTGATCAAGAGCGGAGGCCGGCCGGTGCCTGAAGGTACGTTGCACCAGGCCGCCCGCCTGGCAGCGGGCTATTCAGCCGCGCGTGACGAGCCAGACGTGCCGGTCGATGTGGTCGCCCGCAAACGGGTGCGCCGCGCTCGAGGGGGCGAGGTGCGGCCGGGCATGATTACGTACGTGGGGGCCGAGACAGTGAGGGTCAAGCCGGAGCGACCAGGGTAACGCGAGTTGGATGCCAGCCCCCGAAAAAGGGGCGCCAGGGTGAACCGGATTGCCTCCTGGCACTGGGGATGGGGGCAGCACTGAGTGCAGGAGGACTGAGATAGCGT
>CAVOHX010000013.1:0-82998 GCA_963695825.1 uncultured Chloroflexia bacterium | reverse complement strand
CTACCTCAGCCAGGACCGCCGCCTGATACGCGGAGCCGGTTCCGATCTCCAGCACTCGGTCGCCGGGCTGGGGGTTCAGCGCCTCGGTCATCAGCGCGACGATATACGGCTGCGAGATCGTCTGGCCGTATCCAATAGGCAGTGGGTGGGTCTGCATAGGCTTGTTCGAGATAATCTTCCGGCACAAACAGGTGGCGCGGCACCGCCCCCATCGCAGCCACGACCTCTGGAAGCGACACCCCACCGAGCCACGATGGTTCGCTGAACCATCAGTTCACGCGCCCCAGCATACGGGTCAGCAGCGCTGGCAACCGTCGCTTCCGGTTGAACGGCAACGGCTACGCCAGTCTCATCCATGACCGGCGCGCGCGCGGGCGTTGCCTGAACTCCACAGGCGGTGAGAAGGATGACGAGGCTGACAAACGCCGCAGCACCGCGCATGAGCATAGCTCCCTGACCGTGTCCAGAGTCTATCAAGCCGAGACGAACAAGTCAAGCACCACACCCGTCGCTGCCCGGTCGCGCAGTTGACAGGCGGCGCGGCTCATTGTACACTGGGATCGATAGATAACTGAAAGGAAAACGACGTGTGTGGACGATTTACCCTTGCGCTGCCAACCGATCAGTTGCAGTTGGCGTTTCCGTGGCTTGAAATGCCCGATGTCATCCGCCGCGCTTTAACATCGCGCCCACCCAGCCAGTGGCGGTGGGACCAACGCGGACCAGACCCGAATGAGCTACTTCCAGTGGGGCTTGGTCCCCTTTTGGGCCAAGGACCCCAAGATCGGCAATCGGATGATCAACGCGCGGTCCGAGACGTTGGCAGAAAAGCCGTCTTTCCGCACCGCGTATCGGCGGCGGCGCTGCCTGGTGTTGGCCGACGGTTTTTACGAGTGGAAAAAAGGAACCAGGACGAACGGCCAAGACGCCGATGTACATTTGCCTTCAGTCAGGCCTGCCCTTTGCGTTTGCCGGCTTGTGGGACGTGTGGCGTTCGGCTGATGGATCCGAGCTGCCCACTTGCACCATTATCACCACCCGCCCCAACGCCCTCCTGGAGCCGATCCACAATCGCATGCCCGTCATCCTCCCGTCCGATGCCCATGCGCAGTGGCTCGACCCAGGCGCAACAAAGCCCCTGGCCGATTTACAGCCTCTCCTGGGCGCCTACCCGGCCGAGGAAATGGTCGCCTATCCAGTGTCAACCCTGGTCAACAGCCCGCAAAAACGACCTACCCGCCTGCATCGCGCCTGTCTGAGCCAGCCGGCCCAACTAGGGGTCGGCTGTCAGCCCATGCCTGCTCTCGGACCACGATCTCCGCGATAGCCTTTTGAGGTGGGCCGGCAACGGCTCGGGAGCGTGTTGCGCCAGGATCTCATCCACCAGCTTGGCCGCCCTGGCCTCCATCGTCGTCCCGCCTCTGGCGGTCCATTGGGAAAGGTGCCCTTGTCGGCGAGTTGGGAATAAAACGGCTCCCGAAAGTGGCGCATGGTGTGTCCGTGTTCCAGGTAGTTCCCGGTTGGTCCCAACTCGTCGATCACGTCCAGCGCCAACGTTGTCGTTCACCACCACACCCAAAGTTGCCGCCCGGAGCCAACCGATGGTATCGTGGGCAATCGCCATGACCTGGAGCGATCCCTGCATCCCCGAGTCCATGAATCCCACGTCGTGCACAATGTTGGCCCCGTGAAGCAAAGCGGTCATCAAGCTGATCGTCACCTCCATGCCGCACTGTTGGTCCAACACCTTGGAATCGGTGCAGCCGCCCAATCCAAAAACCGGTAGGTCGTAGTGCTTGCCCATTTCCGTGGCCACACCCTGCTCTTCTGCCAGCACGTAATTGCCAACCATGGTCTTGAGGTTGTAGGGACCGCCGTTCCAGCCGGGCACCGCAATCATGGTTCCCGGCCGCACCAGTTGCGACAGGACGATCCCCAGCAGCGTCCCGGCATTCATCGCTGCCAGACAGCCGGCCGTCGTCGTGGGCGAGTTCACCCCGCCGGCATTGAGCGGAATATACAGCTGCGGCAGACCCTTTTCGGCCAGGAAGATACATTTTTGGAGCGCTTCGGCATTGGCCGTCAAGCCCGAGGTGACGTTGATGTAGCAGGCAGCAAACGGCCGCCGCTGGAACGCCTCGGCGCCGCCTGCCACCGCTTCGCACATCTCGACGGCCGCCACGCAGCCCTCCAAGTCGGGCGTGACATAGACAATCGGCTTGGTAGAGTGGCTCAGCATGATTTCCATCTGGTAGCGATCATAGATTCGCTGATCCACATCCTCGGGCAAAAAGGCGGACATGACGAAATCGATGTTGGGCAGGGCGTCCATCAGCGTCACCGCCTGGCAGACATCGTCGGACCGCGCCCGCCGCCTCTTCCCGGTCCGATGGTCGAGCACGTAGAGGCAATCCGAACCACCGCCGAAAAAGGTATTGAAACCGGTGGCCCTCATGGCAGCCCGCCCATGGCGGTCGTACAGCGTCATGCGCTTTGGGGCTGACTCGAGCGCCCTCGCCACCATAAACTCGGGGATTCGCACCCGCACACCATCCGCGGTCGCCCCACCCTTGACCAGCACCTCGACGGCCCTTTGATCGTGAACCTCCACACCGGTGCGCTCAAGGACCTCAAGCGAGGCATTGTGAATTCGCCGACGCTCTTGATCACCCGATGCGGCGGTAATGCGCGTGAGTCATACGTACACCGTGAGTCTCCAACATCCATGCTCCTCTCGCAGTGGTTGCTTTTTGATATATCAGATTCTACCAACTAGTTCATCAGTTGTCAAAGACTGATATCTTTTAATTGCCATCTGGTACATTGTGTGGTACAATAGCATTGCGTTTCACTCAGTCTATTCGATGCAGGTCTGTTACAAAGCAAGTCTCGTCCCACTACACGAAAACAAGTATTGCGCGTGCTTCGGCGTGCCATCATTTTCGGGGCAGATCAAGCCAGGCCAGAGAATTGAGGTTGCCGCTATGGCACAGCAATACCGCACCAGCATCACACCGGTGCGCGACGCCCTTCAGATGCTCAGCCAGGGGGGGTTGGTCACCATCAAGCCCAGGTCAGGGTACTATGTGACCCACACCACCCTCAAGCAACTTCGCGATTTGCTCGATCTACGTGAGATCCTCGAGCTAGCCTGCATAGAGCGAGCTGCCCCACGCATAACTGACGACGAGTTGGCGCAGCTGGAGAAGGTGCATGCCGGTTACTCGGGCGACGACGAGGAATCGTACGAACGCTATACCGATGAGAATCGGCGATTTCACACGATGCTGGCAGAAGCCTCTGGCAATCAAGAGCTGGCTGTGCTGATCGGCTCCCTGATGGATCGATTGGCGCGTTTCATGGTGCTCTGCCAGGCAGGCAAGACCCTCCAGCAGAGTCACTCGCGGTTGACCTCGGCGCTGCGCACCCGCGACGCCCGGGTGGCCCGCCAGGTCTTACTCGACGAGCTTTTACGGTCGCGAGAGATACTGATGGAGCGGGTCATGCAGGAAGAGGCCTCAATGTGGCAGTTGGTGAGTTGATCGGCGCTGTGCTTGACACAACCCATGGGTCAAGTATAATTGCCCCTCGCGGCAGCTAACAGTAGTATTATTCAGCGTGAAAGGAGCGCGAGAGCAATGGGAGCGCTACCCAAGAGAAAAGTATCCAAAGGACGGCGGAATCGGCGCCGGGCGCATGATGCCCTAACCCGCCCCGCCCTGGTAAACTGCCCTTCGTGCGGTGAAAAGATGCGCCCGCACCGGGTCTGTTTGAACTGCGGCGTGTATCAGGGTCGAACCGTGTTTGAGATGGAGGACTAGCCGGCCTCGGCCGGTGACATCCATTTCGAAAGCTCACCCCACTGAAATCTCGCTTCGATTTCGCACTCGCCATATAATCGCGCTGGGTCTTTCCGGCGCTTTTTTTTACCCTGTTGGCTTTTGACGCCAGTTTGAGGTAAACTAGACCCCACACACGGGTCGATAATCATGACGTCAGTATCCTTTATCTTTCCCGGGCAGGGCTCGCAGCAGGTAGGTATGGGCCAAGACCTTTACCGAGCCGAACCTCTCGCCCGCCAAGCATTCGCCGAGGCGGATGATATCCTCGGTTTTCGACTTTCGGAGCTATGTTTCAGAGGTCCTCTCGAGACGTTGACTGACACGATCAACGCCCAGCCAGCCATCCTGGTGACCAGTATTGCAATTCTTAGGGTCCTTGAGCTCAAGACCGATCTGAGGCCATCCTTTGCGGCGGGACACAGCCTCGGAGAATTCACAGCGCTAGTCTGCGCAGGCTCGTTATCCTTTTCCGATGCTATCAGACTGGTTCGAGAACGTGGACGGCTGATGGGATCGGCCGGCGAGCGCACTCCGGGCGGTATGGCGGCGATTTTGGGGCTCGACTCCACGACTGTGGCAGAGATCTGCCAGCAGGCGTGGAGGACGACCGGCGAGCAGATACAGATCGCCAACGACAATTGCCCCGGTCAGGTGGTCATCTCGGGCCAAAAGCGCGCGCTTCTCTGTGCCGCCGATCTGGCAACGAGCCGCCGAGCGCGCAAGATAGTGCCGCTGAAGGTCAGCATTGCCTCCCACTCGCCGTTGATGGCGCCGGCAGCGGTCGAGTTTGAACGCGTCATCGATCGGGTGGCATTCAGCCGCCCGGCCGTCCCGGTAATCGCGAACGCTACTGCCGCTCCGGTAACCGAGCCGGCCGAGATTCGAGCTGCCCTGATTTCTCAGCTCACCAGCACTGTACGGTGGGCCGAGTCGATGCAGTACTTGCTGTCTCAATCTGTCACTACTTTTGTCGAGATCGGGCCACAGGACGTGCTCACGGGTCTGATGAAGCGGATCGACCGTGCCGCCAACCGGTTCAGTGTGCAGGGTGTAGAAAGCGTCGAGGGATTGATAGGATGGGAACGACCGAGATAGGGCCTTTGCAGGGCAAAGTGGCGCTTGTAACTGGGGCCAGCCGAGGCATCGGCCGAGCGGTGGCGCTAGAACTGGCAAGACAAGGCGCGGCGGTCGTTGTCAACCACCGGGCCAGCGGGAACCAGGCCGCCGAGGTCGTCAATGCCATCATAGCAATGGGAGGCGAGGCGCTGGCAGTAGCGGCCGATGTCTCCGTGTTTGACCAGGCGCAACTTTTGGTGACCAAGACCATCGAGGCGTTCGGCTCGGTGGACATCTTGGTCAACAACGCCGGCACCACTCGGGACATGCTATTGATGCAAATGAAGGAAACCGACTGGGATTCCGTGATGCAGACCAACCTCAAGGGGGTGTTTAACTGCTGCAAGGCAGTGATCCGACCCATGTTGCGCGCAAGAAGAGGGGGCAGGATCATCAACGTCAGCTCGGTTTCGGGCCTCGTCGGGCAAGTTGGGCAGACTAATTACTCGGCGTCAAAAGCCGGGGTGTTTGGGCTCACCTATGCACTGGCTAGAGAGGTCGGATCGCGACAGATCACCGTCAACGCCGTCGCCCCCGGCTATGTGCCCACTGCACTGACGGAAGAGCTGGCGAGCCAAGTCAAGGAGGCGATCATACAGGCGACCCCGCTGGGTCGCTTTGGTCGCCCCGAGGAGATCGCCCATGCGGTCGCCTTTCTGGCGTCCGACAAGGCTGAATACATCACCGGCATCACCCTCCGGGTCGATGGCGGTCTGGCAACCGGTACATAGAAAGAACGGCGCCTGGCAAAGCAGTCCAGGTGACATAGAGAACACAGGAGCAAAGAGTGGACACCGTAGCTGAAGGCAGAATTACAGTGGCGCCAGAGGTGTTACTTGACATTGTCCGGCAAGCGATCCTGTACCTCGACGATGTCGTGAATACGGTCCCGGTTCCGCCCAGGGTGGATCGGCTGTTTCGTAAGGTGATAATAGCCGACGGAATCGAACTTGAAATCAAACAAGGCTCGGTCGTGATCGATCTGTACCTGGTCACCCGTCCGGTCAACCTCACCAATCTCTGCCACCGGGTGCAAAAAGAGGTGATGCGGGCCATGGACAAACTGGTGGGCCTAAAGGTGAGCGCGGTCAACATTCATATCGAGGATATCGCCTACCCCGTCAACGGATCATCATAACCATGCAGCCCCGCCGACGTGCGCGTGGAGTCGCCCTCGAAGCGTTGTACGAGATCGACTGCACGGGTCATGCACCCGACGAGGTGCTTGCAGCCCGTATCCAAGACTCTGCGCTCACGTCAGCGGCCGTCGATTTCGCCACCCGGTTGGTGCACCGGGTGTTACAGTACCAGCCCCGCATGGATGACGTGATCGGTCGCTTTGCCCCCGAATGGCCTGTGGACCAAATGGCGCTGATTGATCGGAATGTCCTCCGCATGGCGATCTATGAGCTGGCCATCGATGACGCCACGCCGTTGCGGGTGGCGATAAACGAAGCTGTCGAACTGGCCAAGCGGTACGGCTCTGACAGCTCGGCTCGATTCATCAATGGCGTGTTGGGATCGCTGGCTGACCAGCTTCAGGCCATTCGCCATCAGCTGACCGTCGAAAACAACCGCTAACGACCCGGGCCCGACGATCGGAAACCCCCGCAGAATCAGTCCAGTGGCAGCCGGAAGCGCCGGCGCCAGATGGGTCAAGTGCTTTCGCCTGACCCTCTTCGCGCTGGCAGTGTTGGTGTTCGGCCTCTTGGCAGCTTGCCTCGGCTTGAGCAACCAGTACACGAACACCGTCACCGAATACGATTGCCCTCGTGCGGCCATCCGGCCGGAGGAATTTGGGCTGACCGCCTACCGGGAGGCGAGTTGGACGGCCGCGGACGGCGTGCTGCTGCGCGGATGGTATTTTCCCGGAGCCAATGGCGCCACGGTGATCCTGGCCGAGGGCACGGGGGCTCGCGGCGGTTTGCTGCCCGAGGGTGCAGTCCTGGCGCGTCACGGTTACGGACTCTTGTCATTTGATTGGCGGGGTTGTGGTGAGAGCGACAGCGCGATGCACACGCTCGGTTACCACGAAACGTGGGACATGTTGGCGGCCGTCGATTTCCTTCTCCAACAGACTGACACAGAGCGAGTCGGCGCGCTTGGCTTTAGCCTGGGCGGTGCGGTCTTGATTCGCGCTGCTGCCCAGCACCCCGGCATAGGGGCTGTCGTCGCCATGGGCAATTACCACGACCTGGAGGCAGAGATCCATGGGGCGGGCGACGAGCACCCAATTCTCTCGCCCGTTTTCGAAACCCAGATTGCCTGGCTGTTCCAACGACGGACGGGAGTCGATTTCAGCAGCGAACTCGAGCCGATCGAATTGGTGGCGCGCATCAGCCCCCGGCCTCTACTCTTGATCTACGGCGCGGAGGAGGAAGCCCTACCCCCGCCCAGCGGGAGACTGCTCTTTGAGACTGCTGGCCATCCCAAGGAGCTCTGGGTGGTGCCAGGGCTGGGGCACGGTGGGTATGCGGCGGCCGCGCCGGAGGGATTTGAACGCCGCCTGGTCAGCTTTTTTGATGCGGCCTTGTTGCACCGATGACTGAACTTGACTACAATCCCCCTATACGGGCCTGGTCACCCGAGTTGAACCGACTCTACATAAAGAGAGAAACGATGAGCACCAACCTCCAATCAACCGTCCGTCCCGGATCACCACGCGAGACTGCCCAAATCTGGTTGCCGGACAACCTGATCCTGGAGGCCCCCGTGGGGACCCCGCTGGAGACCTATTTGGAGGCGGCGGGCCTGATCGATGAGCAACGCATCGTCGCGGCCGTCATCAACGGCGAGATGCGCGAGCTGCACTATCGCATCACATCGGACAGCGAGGTCGAACCGGTTACGATGTACTCGTCCGACGGCGTACGTGTGTACCGGCGTTCTCTTACCTTGTTGCTGGTCGCCGCAGCCGACGAGCTGTTTCCGGACGCCCGAGTCTATGTGGACCATTCCCTCACTTTTGGCGGCTATTATTGCACGGTTGAAGGTAGGCCAAACTTTTTCCCTGAGGAGCTCAAGCAAATCGAAACGCGTATGCGAGAGATCGTTGACCGCGACGACCCCATAACCAAGGAACGCACCCCGCTGGAAGAGGCGGTCGCGCTCTTTGAGAGCCGGAGCGACATGGGCAAGGTCCGCCTGCTCTCCCGTCGCCAGAAAGACTATTTGGTCCTTTACCAATTGCGCAATATGCGCGATTATTTCCACGGCTACATGGTTCCCTCTACCCGCTACCTGGGCTGGTTCGACATCCACCATTATCCGCCGGGGTTTATTCTACGCTTCCCCCGGCGCACAGATCCGACAACCTTACTTCCCTTTCAGGATTATCCCAAGCTGGCGTCAGTGTTTCGCGAGTATCGAAAATGGCTAGAGTTGATGAACGTGCCCGATGTCGGCTCGCTCAACGAGGCGATTCGCACCAGCCGCATTCACGAGGTCGTACTGGTAGCAGAGGCTCTGCACGAAGGGCGAATCGCGCAGATCGCCGATGAGATTCTGCGGCGCAGGGGGGTAAAGCTGGTCCTGATCGCCGGTCCATCTTCCTCCGGCAAGACCACCTTTTCCAAACGCCTTTCGCTCCAACTGCTGGCCAAGGGTGTGCGCCCATTTGCGATCGGCATGGATGACTATTTCGTTGACCGTGAAAGGACGCCGCGAGACGAGACCGGTGACTATGACTTTGAGGCGCTAGAGGCCCTCGATCTGGTACTCTTTAACCAGAATCTGCTGCAGTTGATGGATGACCAAGAGGTTCCGCTGCCCAAGTACAACTTTCTCACCGGTCACCGCGAGCAAGGCAGTCGCGCCAAGCTGGCGCCGGATCAGATCATTCTCGCTGAGGGAATCCATGGTCTCAACCCGGCATTGGTGCCGAGCATACCTCCCGAATGCGTGTACCGCATTTATATTTCGGCGCTTACACAACTCAACCTCGATCAACACAACCGCGTTCCAACCACCGATACTCGTCTGATCCGGCGCATCGTGCGCGATGCCACCCACCGGGGCTACACTGCTGCCGACACCATCAAGCGGTGGGAGAGCGTGAGGCGAGGAGAAAAGGCGTTCATCTTCCCGCACCAAGAACACGCTGACGTGATGTTCAACTCGGCGCTAGTGTACGATTTGGCGGCGCTAAAACCGCTGGCTGAGCCCCTACTGCTCCAGATCGAACCCAAACGCCGGGAACGTATCGAGGCAAAGCGGCTACTCGCCATGCTGCAGTGGTTTGACCCATTTCCGTCCGACCTGATCCCAGACAACTCTATCCTGCGTGAGTTTGTCGGCGGCTCTATTTTGCGCAGCTTTGCGTTATAGCGCGTGCCCGCCAAAAAAACGGCCTCGAGCGCCCCAGGCGCGCCAGCCATCCCCCGGTCGGAAATCAAAACTTCCAGTCAACCAGCCGCTCCAAAGTCTGGACCAACAATACCTGCCAGGGCGGAGCATCGGGCCCTGCATAGTCTCGCCGCAACCAGACGGCTGTCCGGCTCACCCGCGAGCTCTTGCCCAAGAACCTCTGCAACGCAGCCCGATCCGTGGTCTCTAGTCCTGGCAGACGAATCGCTATCTGCCCGTCAGCGCCCATGATCGAGGTCACGCTGGCGCGGCTCGCCAGCAGTTTGACCCGCAACTGATAGAGCAAGTTATCGACGGCATCCGGGATCGGTCCGAACCGGTCGGCCAATTCGGCCGCCATCAAGTCCACCGCCTGCATGGAGGTCAGCCCGGCCATGCGCCGGTATAGGCGAAAGCGCAGTTGCGACTCGGCGATATAGTCCTCTGGAATGTGGCTGTCCAAAGGCAACTCGATGGTAGCTATGTCGGGCAGCGGCGCCACCACAGACTCGGGGACATGATCCTCAGCGACATCTTGACGGCCTGCCTTTTTCTGCTGTACAGCGCGTGCGAGCAGCCGGGTATATAGATCAAATCCCACGGCCGCAATCTGACCGTGCTGACGCGTTCCTAGGATTTCGCCTGCCCCCCGTATCTCCAGGTCCCTCATGGCGATGCTGTACCCGGCCCCCAGTTCGGTGTGCTCGGCCAGCGTCTCGAGTCTCGCGCGAGCGTCAGCACCCAGATCGGCCGCGCTGCGATAGTAAAAGAAAGCGTGGGCCCGGCGGGCGCCGCGCCCTACCCTTCCCCGAAGCTGGTACAGTTGAGCCAGGCCGAACATTTCGGACCGATCGACCAGAATCGTGTTGGCGTTGGGAATGTCCAGCCCATTCTCGATAATGCTGGTCGAGACCAGGACATCTACCTTGCCCGCCACAAACGACAGCATCACATCCTCGAGCTCGTGCTCACTCATTTGGCCGTGCCCCACGGAAACCCTTGCCTCGGGCACCAACCGCTGCACCTGGCGCGCAACGCTGTTGATCGTCTGCACGCGATTGTGCACGTAAAAGACCTGACCTCGTCGGTCGAGCTCCCGCAGTATCGCTTGGCGAACCTCCTGCGAATCATGTACGCCGACCTTGGTATGCACGGGAAGCCGTTCTTCGGGCGGAGTGTCGATCACGCTGATATCGCGCACGCCGGTGAGAGACATGTACAGGGTGCGCGGGATTGGGGTGGCGGTCATGGTGAGCACGTCAACCTCAGTGCGCATCTGCTTGAGCATCTCCTTGTGCGCCACCCCAAAACGTTGCTCTTCGTCCACGATCAGCAATCCCAGGTCCTTGAACGTAACATCCTTTTGCAGTAGCCGGTGCGTCCCGATGATAATGTCCAAACGCCCGGCAGCCAGCTCGGTCAGAATTCGCGATTGCTCGCCACGCGAGCGAAAACGGGACAGCATCTGCACCTCGACCGGAAAGGCCGCCAGACGTTGCCGGAAGGAATTGTAATGCTGTTGCGCCAAAACCGTCGTCGGCACCAACACGCCGACCTGTTTGCCATCCATCACAGCCTTAAAGGCGGCTCGCAGGGCGACCTCTGTCTTGCCAAAGCCCACGTCGCCGCAAATGAGGCGATCCATGGGCTGCGGGCTTTCCATGTCACGTTTGGTCTCTGCAATAGCGCGTAGCTGATCCTCGGTTTCCACATACGGAAAGGCAGCCTCAAGCTCCAGTTGCCAGGGTGTGTCCACCGAAAACGCGTGACCTGGCACTGTGGCCCGCGCGGCATAGAGGTCAAGCAGATCATCGGCGATCTCCTCGACCTCTTTTTGGGCCCGCGCCCTGGCCTGTGACCAACTGACACCCCCCAGGCGGTGAAGCGCCGGCCGGCGTTCGTCCGCTGCTATGTACCGGCTCAGGCGATCCGCCTGGTGCACGGGTACATAGAGCTCATCGCCTTCTGCGTAGGTGACCAGCAGATATTCCCGGCCCAGGCCGGCTATCTGCCTGGTGACCAACCCGTCAAAGCGCCCGATACCGTAATCGATATGAACGACCAGATCCCCGGCCGAGATGTCAGAAAAGAACGTCTCGGGCGCCGCCGCCCGCGGTCGGGGCGCCTGCCGCGGCTCGGGTCGCGACCAGCCGAAAACCTCCGCGTCGGTGAACAGATGCAGCAGCGAAATGGGCTTGGTAGCCACCAAAGGAGGCGCCGCGCCGCCGTCCTGTGTAGGCCGCAGCCGGCCGCGTAGTGAAAACCCCTCGCCTAGAGCCCCACGGACAAAGGTGAGCGACCCGTCCGGTGGCGCCGAGGACAAATCGTCAACCGGCCGCTGCGCCACGCCGTGCTCACGCCACAGCTCGGCGAGTCGAGCCGCCTGCCTGCTGATCACAACCGCCCGCTCGCCCTGGATGCGCAGGCGGGCAAGGTGATCCATCATGGGCTTGACCTGCCCGCCATAGCGTGGACCTGGGCTGAAGGCATCTGACAGTCCAGATCGTCGCCCGTCGTCCAACAGCCCGCCCAGCACTATGGCTTGGCGAGCCTGAAACTGCTCCGACAACCACCCCCAGCTCAAGACGGGGCTGGGATAGTCCGGCGGCAAAAGATCGGCCGCCTCGCGTTCGGCGCGCATTTGCTCAGCCCGGCGCTCGACCTCTGCCAATTCCCCCTGAATGCCCTCCCAATCATCGACCAACAGCAAGGCTCCCTGGGGCAGGTAGTCCAGCAGCGAGCCCGGCGTCTGGTAAAAGTAAGGAAGGTAGAACTCTATCTCTGGGAATGGGACGCCGTCGCCAAGCGGCTGCAGGTCCTGGCGCCACTCGCCAAGATACGAGCCGGCGCCGGTCAACGAACTCAATTTCTCCGCCACGCGTGGGCCAGCGTCGGGCAGCGCCTCTCGCGCCGGCGGAATCACCACCGACTGCAGGGGAGCGAACGAACGCTGCGTGGCCAAATCAAAGCTACGCAAGCTCTCCACCTCGTTCCCAAACAATTCGACGCGAACTCCCACACTGCTGCCCGGCGGGCAGATATCCAGGATGCCGCCCCGGCGACTAAAGGTTGCCGGTTCTTCGACCACAGTCGATGGCTGGTAACCGGCTCGCACCCAGGCCTCCAGCAGTTCGTTCAGCCTGATGATCTGCCCCACCTTGATTGGGCGAGTATGTGCCAGGAAATCCCGTGGGGGAAGAGTTTTTTGCGCCAGAGCCCGCGCTGAGCACACTACCATGGGAGGATCACGATGCGCATCCGCATTCCAGAACGGCGCATCGGCAACTCGGAATCCGGCCATTGTAGCCAGGCGGCCGTCGCGCGAGGAATTGCCCCAGGGGGCTCGCTCGTACGGCAACGGAGTTGGTTCCGGGAATCTGGTCACTCGCCGTGGGTCATTCAGCCAGCTTGATAGCTCTTGCACCAGCTTTTGCGCCTGATCCGCCCGGGGGACGACCACCAGTACGGGGCGCCGCAAATCGGTGTAGAGGCCCGCAACGACGACCGGCCGTGCGAACCGCGGCAGCCCCAGTGGCGCCACGCCCTGGGCGTCCCTGCCCAGAGCCTCAACCAGCTCTTGGTAGGCGTCAACCTGGCAGAGTAACTCGATCAGACCGGAGATATTCATTGCTCTGCTCCTGGGTCCACGGGGTGCGGCCGGCTCAACTCACTTTCCTTTTCGCCTTCTCGCGGCCCCCCAACCATGCCGTTGTGACGACTCATCGCCAGGTCGAGCCCGTCGGCGACAAAGGTGCGAACCCCGGCCGCGGCAGCGGCCAACATCTGGTCGCAGATCGGCGCCTCCTGGGTGTTGAATCGCCGCAGCACGTACGCGGCCGGGTCCATGTTGCCGGGCGGGCGCCCGATCCCCAGCCGGAGGCGTGGGAACGCCTGGCTGCCGAGATGTTCGAGGATCGATTTCATCCCATTGTGGCCACCCGCGCCACCCTCCGGGCGGAAGCGGATAGCGCCGAGGGGCAGGTCCAGGTCATCGTAGATCACCAGTAGGCACTCTGGCGGAATGTTATAAAAGCGCAACAGCCCCACGACCGAGCGTCCGCTCGCATTCATAAAGGTCCGCGGTTTTGCCAAGATGACACGTCTGCCCTCCAGCCCCCCGCTCGCCACCATCGCCTGCTGCTCGAGCCGGCCGAATGCAATTCCGGCATCCTCCGCCAGGCGGTCCAGGACCATGTATCCCACGTTGTGGCGATGTTCGCGGTAGGTGCGGCCCGGATTGCCCAGGCCCACCAATAGGTAACGTTGTCCGCCCATCTGTCCCTCAGCTTTACTTGCGCCGCGACGCTACCCACGCACGCAGTTGGAGTGCGGCGTGCCGGATCGACTTTCGGAACACCAGGTACGCGGCCAACGCGAGGAAAAAGGCGATTGTGGCATAGACACCCCAGCAGAACCCCGCCCTGATCTGCGCCCCACTGATCTCTCCCTCAAAACGAAGCGGCGACCCGCTGCGAGTTGGTGTTGCCCTGCCAACCGGGGTTGGCTGATCACCCTCGGTCGTCGGTCGCGGTGTGACCGAGGGAAACGGAGTCAACGTGGGCAACTCGGTGGGTAGCGCAAACTCGACTGTCGGCGGCGGGGATGGCGAAACATCCGGCGGTAGCGTCGGCGACGGCGCGGCCGTCGCCGTCACCTGCTCGTTGGCTACCGAGATTCCCATCACATAGTACTCGTCATAGTTCGAGTCCTGTCGAACAACGCGCAGGCGAAGGCGGTAGGTTCCGTCGGGAAAGACCGGCGAACCGGTGTTGCGGCCGATAGTAGTGTCCCAGGTGGCGAGCGCTCCGTTGATCACCTCTCTGCTCTCGGTTGCAAACACCACCCAGTCCCCCAGCGGATCGAATTCCTTGAAAAAGGCAATCTCGTACCGCATGAAACTCGAGCTAGTAGCCGTCCCCTCTATCACCACGACGCCCCGCACCACCGCGTTGTCACGCGGGGAGGTAATCCCGTTCTGCGCCTGCGCCTGAACGCCCCCAACGACCAGCAGGCCAAGCACAAGCACCAACAGTAGGGTATGGGTTTTCATCGCATCGTAACCATCGTAACGGCGGCCGGCCGGGAATAGAAACCAAAAGCACTCAATTCTATCTTGAAAGAGGGTCGATAGCAAGGGTTGACACTCGGAGGCACTTGAGGTAAAAATGGTGCTACACGAATCAAACAGGAGACACCCATGGACGAAGGCCAGATCACGATCTTTCCCGGCCGTGCCGAACCTGACGCGCAGTTACCTCCCCTGTTGAGTGCAGACACCTCCCTCAAAGCAGCTATCGGCGCCTTTAAGAAGCACATGCAGTACGAGGGGTTCAGCCCTCACACGGTACAGGCGTTTACCAGTGATTTAAACCTCCTGGCCGGATACCTGGGCGCTGGACAGCCGATCGGCGCGGTGACGACGCAGAGCCTGAACGACTTTCTCAAGTGGATGCTGCACGAGCGGGATGCGCCTTGCAGCCCCAAGACCTATGCCCGTCGGGTCACGACCGTCAAGGTCTTTTTCAAGTGGTTGTTCAAGGGCGGCATCTTGACGGCCGATCCGTCTGCGCCGGTGATCCAACGCTCAGTGCGCAGCCCCTTGCCGGCAGTTCTCAACGAGGACCAAGTGCAGCGGTTAGTGCAGGCCGCCGATCAAGCCTACCGCGGTGAGAGCCTTACGGGAGCGGCTAGCGATGCCCGCCCACTCTTGTTGGTTCAGCTATTGCTGCAAACGGGGGTGAAAAAGGGTGAGGCAATGGGCATCGTACCGAACCACATCGACCGCGCTGACCCCGACAACCCGATCTTATTCGTGCGGTATGGCAGCCCGGCCAAGCGCTACAAAGAGCGCAAGATCCCTCTCGATCCCGCATGGCTCCCCATACTGGACGATTACGTGCAGCAGTACAACCCACCGGACACGCTTTTTACCTGCACGCCGCGCAACTTGGAGTACATTCTGCGCGATATGGAAGAGGCGGCCGCGATCGATAAACCCGTCTCATTTGAATGCTTGCGGTGGACATCGGCCGTGCAGAGCTATATGGACGGCGCCGACACGAACGAACTGCGGGAAAGGATGGGGTTATCCGAGATCACCTGGCGCGAAACCTTGTCCAAGATCCAGCGTCTGGCGGCCGAGCTCACGCGCGACTGACCAGGTACCCACGCGGCCCGAAATCCGCTATTGACCAGAGGTAGCGGGCAGGTAGAGCCGGTTGGGAAGCGTTTCGTACGCCAGATTCACGCCCAGATAACGGCCGCCCTGCCATCCGCCAAGCGCATACACCCTGGTGCCTACTGCCGCCACCCCCAAATTGCGCCACTCCCCGCCCGACAGCAGCAGCGGCGTCTCTACATTGTACCACGCATCCGAGTGCGGGCTGTACCGCTCGCTAAAGGTAACGAACGAGTCCCAGCCGCCTCCGATCACGTACAACTGTCCTGCCACGTCGGCTGCTCCAATCCCGCCCCGTGGACTCGACATTGACGGGCAGGTGGACCAAGTCTCAGTCACCGGGTCAAAGCGGTCGCAGGCCGCCGACTCGCGCTGCCCATCAAATCCCCCTACCACCATGATCGCATCCCGCACCAAGGCCGCGCCTGCGAATCCGCGCGCGTGGGGCATCGGGGGCAACGACCGCCACGAATCATCCTCTGGGTCATACACATAGGCGTCCGCTGTATAGCCAGCGCCGTTTGACCCACCGAACAGGTAGATCATCTCCTGCCACCTCACAACTGCGTGAGCAGTCACCGCCGCCGGCACCGGCGCTATGGTGGACCAGCTTTCGTCTTTGACGTCTAGCACTTCTACCGCTGCGACGGCCGCCCCACTGGAATCAGTGCCCCCGATGGCGTACACCAGATCGTTAACCACCACGGCCGCAAGATTCGCGACGGCGGTTGGCTTGGCGGGGCCGGGTCGCCAGGCGTCCTCTCGGGTAGAATAGATCGCAACCGAGTCGGTCACGCCCTCGGCGATTTCGCCGCCAATGACGTATAGCAGCCCGTTCGAGGTTACTAGCCCGAACCGACCTCGGGGCTGAATCATGGGTGCTCCGTTCACCCACAGCGATTCAGGCTGGTCCACCGTCACTGCGCCGTTCGCTGCGGCGCAATCAGCGGTGAATTCGTTGTTGCAGGATTCGGCCGGCAGCGGCCGGATTCTTGGCCAGGTCAAAGCGGTTGCCGCAATTACCACCAGGATGGTCGCTAGCATATAGACGTTTCTCACCACACCCAGGCGAGCAGAAGGCATGGTGGTCTCAGCGGCAATCGGCCAGGGGACCTGATCGGCTGCCGCGGATGCCGGCAACTCCAATCCGCGCTCATGTGCCCCTGGCGTAGCCGTTTCCCCTGGCAGGGCCAGATCGTCGCCTTGAGCACCGACTGCTACCCGGCCCTCCCGGATAGCGATGACAGTCGCCTCGGTGCGCGATCGGATCTCGAGCTTGGAAAAGATGTTGCGCAGGTGAACCTTGATGGTGTTGTGGCTTAGCGACAACTCGTGAGCGATCATGCGATTGGTTGCGCCTGTGGCAACCAACCGCACGATTTCCCGCTCGCGCTCGGTGAGGGGTTCGCCGGGTTCAGCCATGGGTCCGATTATAAACGACCTGCTGAGAAGAGCAACCACGTCGGACTGTGTTGACACAACTCCTGGTATAATTCTTCGCTGATGTTTGGCTGAGGAGCTATTCATGATAAACGACAGATACAGACTTGAAAGCATCGTCGAACTTCCAGAACCGATTGCCAGGTTGAACGAGCTGGCGTACAACGTGTGGTGGGTCTGGCAAGCGGATGCGCGCGAATTGTTCCGCATGTGGGATTATCCCCTGTGGCGCAGCACCCAGCATAACCCCGCCAAAATGCTTCGGAGCATGAGCGCCCAGGAGATTGACCAACTGGCAAAGAACATCCCCTTCCGGCGCAAGCTGGAAAAGGTGATGCTGCGCTTTGATGCCGACATGGCCAACGGGCACACCTGGTACGCGCAAACCTATCCACAGCTCAAGGACGCACCCATCGCCTATTTTTCGGCCGAGTTTGGCCTGCACAATTCGCTGCCGATATATTCGGGCGGTTTGGGCATCCTATCTGGAGACCACATAAAGGAGGCCAGCGACCTCGGCGTTCCCTTGGTTGGAATCGGCTTTATGTATCCTCAGGGCTACTTTCGTCAGCGCATCCCTTCCCATGGCTGGCAGGAGGCTGTTTACGAGGAGCTCGATTTTCGCGATGCGCCCATCTGGCCCGTGACCGCCGGCAATGGCGACCGTCTGATAGTGCCCGTCAGGCTGGACACGCGCCAGGTATTCGCCCAAGTATGGTGCGTCAAGGTCGGCCGAGCGCGCATCTATTTAATGGACACGGACATTGAGCAAAACGCTCCCTGGGATCGCGAACTGTCCGCTCGTCTGTACGGCGGTGACCAGGAGATGCGCATCCAGCAGGAGGTCATCCTGGGCATCGGCGGGGTTCGAACCTTGCGCGCCCTTGGAATCCGACCCAGCGCCTGGCACATGAACGAGGGCCATTCCGCCTTTTTGGTATTGGAGCGCATGCGCGAGCTCCTTCAGGGCGGCATGGCGTTCGATCAAGCCCGGGAGCATGTGATCAGAACATCGGTTTTTACCACCCACACCCCAGTGGCGGCCGGCCACGACGCCTTTCCATTTCATCTCATGGAAAAGTACTTTTGGAATTATTTGGGGCGAGATGGGGTTGGACCGGGAGAGCTTTATGCAGTTGGGCTCGCGCCAGGAGAGTTGGGGGACAGCATTTAATATGACCGTGCTGGCCATGCGCAACTCCTCTCGCATCAACGGCGTGAGCCGGTTGCACGGAGAGATCAGCAAAAAGATGTGGCAGAACCTGTGGCCTGGATCTGAACCTCCGCTGATTTCCATCACCAACGGCATCCACACCCCCACCTGGATTTCGGGCGAGATGGACCGCTTGCTCGTCCGCTATCTGGGTCACGACTGGCTCGAACGCCACGACGACCCGAATACGTGGGAGCGTCTGGCCGATATCCCCGACCACGAACTGTGGCTGATAAAACAGGCGCTCAAACGCAAGATGTTCTCTTCAATCTGGGATCGCGCGCGGCGACGCTGGATTGAAGGCCGCGCCGACCCAATGCAGTTGTTGGCCAGCGGCACTCTACTCGACCCCGAAGCCCTGACCATCGGTTTTGCCCGCCGATTTGCAACGTACAAGCGAGCGACGCTCCTGTTCAGGGACCTAGAACGACTCAAGAGAATCCTACTCGACAGCCACCGGCCGGTGCAGGTGGTCTTTTCTGGCAAGGCGCATCCGGCCGACGAGCCGGGAAAGCACTTGATCCAGACCATCTTTAACCTGGCAAAGGACCCAACTCTCGGCGCCCGAATTGCCTTTGTCCAGGATTACGACATGAATCTGGCTCGCTTTCTCGTCCAGGGGGTTGACGTGTGGCTGAACAACCCCCGTCGGCCGCGTGAGGCCAGCGGCACCAGTGGGCAAAAGGCAGCTTTAAATGGGACTCTTAACCTCTCGGTGTTGGACGGCTGGTGGCCAGAAGCGTACAATGGCGCCAACGGCTGGGCCATCGGCAGCCTCGCGCAAAGTAGCAGTGACGAGGCGCAGGACGAAACTGACGCCGCCTCGCTGTACCGCCTGCTCGAGGAAGAGGTGGTGCCCCTATACTATCAGCGCGACTCGGATGATGTCCCGCGCGAATGGGTGCAGATGATGAAAGAGTCAATGCGCACCGTTGGGCCTGCCTTCTCGATGCGGCGCATGCTCAAAGAGTACGTGGAACTGATGTACATCCCGGCGGTGCGGGCCGATCTGCAGCAGAACAGTGTATGAGGCTCAGAGAGAGCAGTTAGCCAGGTGAGTCTCCCTCGTCCGGCGCAAGCGACTCGAGCTTGGCAACCACGACGGTGTTGCCCATCAGAGTCAGAAACGAGGCCGTCAGCAGGCCAATCAGCACGGGCACAAGCACCGAAATGGCAATGGCGACCACCGCCAACACGGTGACCAGGAACACGTGACCCATGTTCTGCGCCTGCGTGATCAATGCGTTGCGCAGCGCCAGCGCGATGCGCTTCTCATCTTGTTCCAGCCAAAAGGGAAATGCCAGCATCTGAGTAACCAGCCAAGCAGCAAGAAAGCAGAGATTGATGGTGGACAGAGCCACTCCGGCCGGCTGGGCAAAGTCAGTGGACCCATAGAACAGGGCGGCGTTGACAAATATCAGGATTGCCACCAGGTTCATTGCCCCCCATTTCCAACTATTCACAAAGTGCTGTTGAAAGCCAGCCCTAAAATCGGAAACCCTGGCAAATCGGCCGTTGGCGACGGCGTTGGTCACTTTAAATAGCGCCGCCGTTGCGGGCGGTCCCGTGATAACCAGCACCTGGGCCAAGAACCACAACAGATTGCAGATCATCAGGTTGAACATGTCGTCCCAAAAACTCACGAGTATCCGGCGCACCAGCGCCAAAGGCTTTTCCATATCACCCTTTCTCCAATCTGTCATGGTACGACGTGCCCACGGGGGGGCGTGCGATCGCCACACCATCTTGACAGCCATACTTGAAGTGGTAAAATCCTGCCTGTCCTGCCCCCATCGTCTAGAGGACTAGGACACTGGCCTTTCAAGCCGGCGACAGGGGTTCGAATCCCCTTGGGGGCATCACTAGCGGGTCTCTTGCGAGACCCGTTCCTTTTTTGTCGCTGAACGAATCGATTCTCTACCTACGATCATACTCCAAAGCGCCCCCACGGCAAAAACCTGTCCTCATACGCTTTTCTTACTCTTCTCTTGCATGGGTCATACACTCTGGACGTACACTGGCATTGCCTGTGGGCAGAAGATTCGCTGTTGGTTCAATTGAAAGGCTCGCACCATGCGCATCGTACGTTGGAGTCCGGCGCGAGACGTTGTCAGTCTGCGCGAGGCGATGGATAGGATCTTTGAGGAAAGCTGGACGCTGCCATCCGAGAGCATCTGGCAGGGGCGCGAGGGCGCCCGACCGTGGCGGCTCCCGGTGGATGTCTACTCGACCGACGAGGAGATTGTCATCCACGCCGCAATCCCTGGTATCGACCCGGAGAAGGTTGACATCACCATCGAGGCCGACACCCTCACCATACGTGGCGAGGTTCCCCGGCCCCTGGAGAACGTAGACTATTTCCTCCAGGAACGGCCGTCCGGTCCCTTTGTCCGCGTCCTCAACTTGAACCTCCCCGTCGAGGCCGACAAGGCTGAGGCCACCTTTGAGAATGGCCTGCTCACCTTGGTGATACCCAAGGCAGAGGCGATCAAGCCACGCCAGATCAAGGTCAAGACACGCCAAGGCCGATGACCGAGAGGTAGACCCCAGGCCTCTGGGCCGCGGGCAACTGGACCGTTATGCCGCTCTACGAGTATATCTGTCAAACCTGCGGCCGTCGCTTTGAGAAACGTGGCGGTTACGATAAACCCCTGCCCGACGCATGCCCTGCTGGTCACCGCCATGTTCGGCGGCTGATCAGCCTGCCGGCGGTTCACTTTAGGGGGCAGGGTTTCTACGTCACCGATCAATAGTGCGCATCGCACAGCGCCAGCCGTTAGCGCCTCCGGCGCGCCAGGCAAAGGGCCGCCCCTGCCCCAGCCATGACCACCGCCAGCGCCAATAGCGGGAGCGCAATTCCGCCGGTTGCGCCGGCTGGCGTGAGCGGTTCGCCTGGAGTTCCTGTAGCAGCGGGCAGGGGTTGCGGTGTCAACGTAGGTACGGCCGCCAGGGTCGGCGCCTCGATCCTGAGCGGCGTTGGGCCGCCCGCGACATCCTCCCCTGTGCCCTCCATCGTCGATCCGGACGAGAGCCCTTCCCCCACCACCGCAGCTTCTTCCACGGTTTTCGGCGTTGCACTGGGCGTCGTGGTAGGGAGCGTTGTCGGCGTGGTTGTGGGTGAAACCAATCCAACGACAACGGGCTGCCCGATCTGCAGCAGAGTCTCAGGTTGGAGATTGTTCAGGGCCAGCAACCCCTCGAAAGCCACGTCATATCGGTCCGCGATACCGTACAGGGTGTCTCCCGGCTCAACCAGGTGGACGATTGCGCCGTCCGGGCGGGGTGTGGGAGACGGCCGCGGTGTGCTCGTGGGAGGCGGCGTCGGCGAAGGTCCGGCTGTCGCGGTGGGCACAACCGATTCGGGGGTTGTCCCCGGTTCCGCCGTGGGCAATGGCGGCGGCGCCGGCACGCCACCAGCCTTGTAGGCGGCCGCCAACTGGGCCGTCAGATTGAGGTAAAAGTCGCCATAGTTCACGCTGGGCTCGATCATCGATCCTTCCAGCCATTCGTTAAAGCTGGTGATGATCACCATATCCGGGCCGCTGGCAGCGGCGCCTGACCAACATTGTTGATAGTACACCCCTCCCGCGCGATCGCGCACAAAGGCCCCACCCCTGCCCAGCAGGGTGTCGTTCCAGCCCGGCATGACCGTGGCTATCCAATACTTGTAGACACCCAACGCGGCCGCCCTTTCGCGCACCTGGCTGCCCCAGTGCCCGAGCGTGCCGGCGGGATTGCTGGACCACGCAATGTTGTATAGATGCAATCCGTCGAACACGGAAAGATAGTCGATCGAATCCCCTTCCACAATCCAGATTGTGGTGTGGTTGGGGTCAACCTCGGCCCTGATGGCGGCCCAATCGGCCGGCGAGAGAAGCCAGGAGGCCCAGAAAAAGACCACCGGCTTGCCGTCCACGCGCAAATAGGCCGGGTGGTGCACATGCACAGACAGCAGATGCTGCAGAGCGGCTATGCGGTCCGCGTTGCTCCCAAAGAACGGACTCCCCACTTCAAAATCGACAGCCGCCCACATGCCGTGCGTGGCCGCCGTGTCGAGCAACGTGCGGAAATTCGTCTCCGTCTGGTTGCCGCCTCCCGGTCCGTACCACGATTGCACCAGGGCGTCGATACCTGCGGCACGGGCCTCGCCCACGTGGCGGGCGATGGTAGCAGAGTTCGCTGATATGTACGGCTGTAGTGGTTGGTCAGTTAACCGCCCTGAACTCCAGGTATTCATATCGAACCAGGCGTAGTAAAACGCCAACACCAATGGCCCGGCCGCCTCGACGGTATCCGATCCAACTGTTGGCCCCAACGACGCAAAGAATACCAGCAATACGAGCGCTGCGGCGAACAGGGAGCGGGTCAAACCGTCTCTTTGACCTCTCTTTATCATGGGGATGAGTATAAAACACGAGGGCAGGTGTGACAAATGCGGCCGACGACTGCCTGGACACCTGTTCAGTCTGGCGTATAATCCACCTGATTGTTATCTGGGATGAGGAACAACGCGATCAGCTCACTTACCCCTGCCGCTCCCTGCTCAACGCACGACCGGGTTCGCGAGGAACTCCAGGTTGCGCAGCGCGCCTATTACACCTTACTGGCGGCCGTTCCCGAGACTACCTGGCGTGTTAGGGCGCGCGGATCGGCTTGGACAATCAAGGAGGAACTGTGGCACATTGCGTGGGGAATGCGCTTTATGTTGTCCCTCATTAGGAATGCCCGGCGCGGTGTCGGTTTTCCCAAACTGCCGTCCTGGATCCTGGACCCACTAAACGCTACCTACTCGCGCATCAGGGCGCTTCGAGCCACACCTGATTCCCTGGCCCGGCAGTACGACGCCGGTCACCGGGCGGCCATGCGGCTGTTGGAGCAAATCCAGGAACACGAGTGGAAAGAGCAAGTGAATCTCTTTGGCGAGGAGCACAGCCTCGAATACCTCTTTCTCGGAATTGCACACCACCTGGAGGAACACGCCAGCCGCATCCGGCCGGCGATCAGCGGCGCTGGGGCTATCAGCCCTGGGGAATAGCGTGCGGCGGCCATCCACCCTCTGATTGACGTCGTACCTGGCCCGTGCTATCATGCTCAGAGGTGCTGCGGCCGCTGCACCCACCGGCGCTGCACACGGCGACGTCATGACTCGAAAAAGACCAGGACTCTGGACCTATACAGGCCTCTTTGCTCTATCGGCCGGCACCCTGCTCTTTGAAATATCTCTCACCCGCTTTTTCTCGGTCGCCCAGTTCTATCACTTTGCCTTTATGGTAGTCAGTCTGGCTCTCCTGGGTTTTGGCGCCAGCGGAACGGCGTTGGCCTTGTGGTCTGGATGGCGACGCTACCGCATCGAGTCGCTACTCGGTTGGCTGTCACTCGGATTTGCGTTGAGCGCGGCCGGTAGCTACTTGTGCTCCAATCTGGTTCCGTTTGACTCGTTCAGCATGGCGTGGGATCGGCGCCAGATCGCGTTGCTGGCGCTTCAATACCTGCTACTCACCGTGCCGTTCCTCTGCAGTGGAGCCGCCGTCGGCGTGCTGCTGGCTGCGCGGCCAGCCAGCGCCTCTCGGACCTATTTCGTCAACCTGATCGGCTCAGCGACCGGCTGCTTCCTGGCGCTGATCGCGCCGTCGCTGCTGGGTGCGGAACGGGTGATCATCGGCAGTTGCCTGCTCGGCGCTGGCGCAGCGCTCGTGCTCACGTGGACAGGACCCATTCAAAAGTGTCTAGTCAACCGATCAACCATTGGCGGTCAGTCCAGTCTGGCGGCCGTGCTTTTGCTGACCGGCGCCCTGTGGCGGCCGCCCGAGGGCGCAATGATGCGATTGTCGCCTTACAAGGACCTTAGCTTTGCCTTGAACGTCCCCGGCGCTCGTGTGTTGTCCAGCCGCTGGAACGCATACTCGCGGGTTGATCTCATCGAGAGCACTGCGATACGGGCGCTGCCCGGCTTGAGCTATCGCTACACCGGCTCTTTGCCCCTCCAACGTGGCCTGACTGTGGACGGCGGGGACATGACAGGTGTCATAATAGACGACAAGCAGCCCGACCTATTCGGCTTCCTTCCTGGGGCGCTCGCCTATATCCTGAATCCGCACGCGCACGCTCTCCTGCTTGAACCCCGCGCCGGCCTCGACATCCTCCTTGCCCAGGCGATGGGCGCGGGCGCCGTCACGGCCGTGGAACCCAATCCGCTGGTGATCTCGGCCGCTGAGGCCATCTATTCGCAGGCGGGTGTCGAAACTGTGATCGAGACGGGGCGCAGTTTCGCTCACCGCCCCGGGCAGTCCTTTGACGTGGTGACCGTGTGTCTCATATCTCCGTACCGCCCGGTGCGCTCGGGCGCCTACAGCCTGGCGGAGGATTACCGTCTCACCGTCGAGGGGATGAGGGATTATCTGGCGCTCCTGGCGCCGGATGGGATCCTTCAAATCACGCGCTGGCTGCAGACGCCCCCCAGCGAGGAGACCCGGCTATTTGCCCTGGGCGTCACCGCGCTGGAGCAACAAGCGCTCTCCCCAGCCAGCACCGTGTTGTTTTTTCGCGGCTACAACACCGCAACGCTTCTCATCAAGCCAGATGGTCTCTCGGATGACGATTTGCGCCTGGCCCGCGATTGGCTCGACCAGCGAGCCTTTGACCTGGTCTACGGGCCAGGCGTCAGCGCTGCGGACGTCAACCGGCACAACGTGCTTCCAACACCCGATTATTACCTCGCCACCACCGCGCTGGTCAATGCCGAAACCCGATCACAATTCTACTCCGCAACGTCCTTTGATGTGCGGCCGCCGACCGATGACCGCCCCTTCTTTGGCCATTACTTTCGCTGGAGCCAGATCGATACTGTGCTGCAGGAGCTGGGGCACACCTGGCAGCCTTTTGGCGGCGCCGGTTATTTTGTCCTGTTCGCGATTCTAGCGCTCGCCTTGCTGTCAGCGACGCTCATCATCTTGCTTCCGCTGTTTCTGGGACGCCTGGGAAACCGGTTGGTGGCGCCGACCGGCGGCCTCTCCGAGACGGCCGTCTACTTTGGGCTCGTTGGCGTAGGATTCCTGTTCTACGAGATACCACTGGCGCAACGTTTTATCCTTTTCCTGGGTCAGCCGGTCTATGGTCTCACGGCCGTATTGATGGCGCTGTTGTTCTTTTCCGGCTTGGGTAGCCTCCTCTCCGCCCGTCTGCACCATCGCAAGGCGTTGATGCTGCTGGTGGTGCTCCTGATGGCATACCCGCTGCTTCTTCCTCAACTCTATGATCTGTTTCTCGGCCGGCCGCTGCCCGTGCGGCTGGTGGTCGCCAACGCCTCCCTGGCCCCGCTCGGTGTGCTGTTGGGGGTCCCGCTGCCAAAGGGGATTGCCCGCCTAGAGCGCACCCATCCTCACCTCATTCCCTGGGCATGGGGGATAAACGGCGCAGCATCGGTGGTGGCGTCGGTGGGCGCAGCGTTGCTGGCCCTGACCCTTGGCTTCTCGGCCGTGCTACTCATCGGCAGCCTCTGCTACTTGGGCGCGCTGGTTGCCATCAGCCGGCCCTTTGGGCGCGGCAGAGTTGAGACCGGACCCCCGGAGCAGCCACCCGAGGTGACCACCTGACTCACCCGGCGAGCGGTACTGCGTCCAGCATCGTATTTTTTTGACCGTCGGCCGATTGCGGTTAGAATTCACCCGAGACAGGGCAACCCACATCGCCGGCATTCAGGCCTGGTCGGTGCCCGGCGCCCTGACAGGATTGGCGGAGGTTAGCATGAAAGAAACGCAAGTTCGTGGGGACGAGGACATTGGCCGCGCTCTCGAACAGGTGGTGGTAGACAGCGAGCGGGAGGTGCGGGCAGATCACGTCGAGCTGCACCAAAGTGGCGCGGCAGTCTATCTACGCGCGCCGCGTGGAGATGCATCAGGGAGGCGTTCAGTTTATCGAGTGTGACACCGCGAGCATGGACAAAAGCGGAGCGCTGGTGCTCAAGGCAAAACAGGCCACACTGCACAAGAGCGGCGCAGGAATCCTCACCAGCGAACAAGCAACCCTCTCCGACGACAGCACGGCGGGGCTGCTCATGGCGAGAAGGGTCAACGCAGGGCGCGTCAGCGCCCGGTTGGTGTTGGCGGGTGAGGTCTATGGAAACGTGGAAACGACGGTGGACGGCCGGGGGGCGCTGTTGGCAGGTCTTGGAATCGGAATTGGCCTCGGCCTTGTGCTGGCGCTCAAATCCTTCACCGGTCGGCGTGATCAGGGGCGCAACTGATCGAGTCGCACTGTTGGCGACGCCGCCCCCCGGCGATCGCCCCGCGCGTGTTACTCCTCTTCGTCGCCGCTAGTTGTTTCTTCAGGCGATATCGATAATGCGCGCGCAAAAACCAGGTACCCTGTGTGCGCTATCATGCGGTCCATCGGCCGCAGTCGACCGGGAACGGTCTTGTATCCGCGCAGCAAGATTTCCTCTACCTCGACGCATGCAAATGGAGACCGCTCGAGCACGCGGAGTATCTCGACTACTTGATTGGTCGTTGGAACAATGCAGCCAAAAAACCCACTACCCCGCAGCGCCGCGTGCGCCTGGGACAGGTAATGCCACGGCGCGGGGACATCAAGAAACACCGCATCAGCGTCGGTTTCGTCAAACCCGTCGGCGATATCCTTCAGCTTGAGGGTGACATATTCCCCCACCCCAAGATGGGCCAAGTTGCGGCGAGCAAGCGTTTGGACGTCCTCGCGCACCTCGTACGAGTAGACGTGCCCATGGGGCATCACCGTGGACGCCAGCCCAGCCGCGAGCGCGCCGCTCCCCGTCCCCGCCTCTACCACCCGTGCGCCGGGACGAATCGACATCTTGAACATCAGATAGCCCATATCCTTGGGGTAGACGATCTGAGTAGTCCGCCGAATATCCCGCAGCAGATCGTCCCAGGACGGGGTAAGCAAATAGTACTGATGACCGAGGTGTGAACGCACGGGGCTTCCCAACGGCAGGCCAATCAGGTCATCGTGTAGGAGAATCCCACGGTGGGTCTGTAACCTCTTGCCCGCCTCCAGGCGGACAATGAACGTCTTGTGGTCTTTGCCCAATAACAGGATCAACTGGCCTTCTGCGGCAACAGTCACGATGGCTCTTCCTTGGCTAGCTTCCCAGCCGATGCACAGTCCCACAATATCGACAAGTGACGTCGGTCATGCCGCGATGCCAGATCGTATCCAAGGGTGCGGTGCAATTGGGACAGTTGGCTGGTATCTCGGCGCGGGCCTGGTCCAACGCCTCGGCCTCGGCCGTCGCTTCTTGCGTGCGGGCGCGGTCAATGTCGCTCGATTTCACCCGGCCGATCAACTGCTGCCATGCGGCCGCATCGTCCTTTTGCATCTGGAACAGCGCATCCCTGAGGCCGGCTGTGTGGTCAAACCACATCTCCAGAGTATCGACGCTTCCCAGCCCCAGAAAGCCATCGCGACCCTTGCCGACCCGGACCTCCTGCAATGCGTTGACAGGAACGTCAAACATGAATTCGTGTATTTGGGCCGTTTTGAGCTTGATAAAGAGAAACTTTTCAGTGGTGCGCTCTTCTTTTTGCTCGAACACGATGCGCTGGTCGGTCAAATAGAGGAGGCCCAACGGATCTCCCTCGACCCCCTGCCGCACCCAGCGCGCCGACGCCGCTCGAAGCGGACCCTCTCCCGGAAGTAGTTGGAAGCTGCTGCTCTCTATTTGATCGAGCATCCACTCAACCCGGTCCAATGCTCCTTCGATCTGCTCAAGGTCCCGGCTCACGTCGTCATACATGCCGGTAAGGCTCTTGTGAGCTGCCTCGATCCTGGACTGTAGCGCCTGAACGCCAGCCCAACACCCATCGACCGTAGCCCGGCTCGCTCCCGGCTCATATAGCCGGTCAACGGTGTCCAATAGCCTGTTGGCTCCCTCGACCAAATCCGTCTGTCGTTGAAAGAGCGCCTCCGACACGCGCTCCGAGATTGTGTCCCAGCGGCCGATCAGGTCGCGAACCTGCTTTTCCAGTTCCGCTTGGTGCACATAGCCGCGCTGGCGAGCGCGGGAAAGATCGGCCGGCAGTCGAGCCACCAGTGCGTCCATCTCGTCCAGGTCCTGACCGACGGCCGGCAACATGGCAGCCTCTTGCAGTTTTCCAATCGATCCGAACAGGTCCGCAACCTCATCATCCCACGTCGAATAGGCGCGGGTCCCGGGCAGCGGCACCGCTATGGTCTGATAGAACGCCGATTGTCTGGCTCTCCGCGCAGGGCCAAAAGCCGCTCGCGCCGCCAGAGCACCCACCAGCGCCGATGCAACCACCGGCCGGGCCGGCCGGATGCGCCTGCGAAGAGGCACGGCCAGCCGGGTTGGGCGACGAGCAGGGGGGCGGATCACCCCTTTGGCAACCCGAGCTACCGGTCTCCGTCGGGAGACGGTGCGTACCTGGCGTCCCACACCTCGCACCGGCGCCTTGCTGCGGGACGTCGAACCCCGGACCGCCCGCTTGGCAGCCGGCCGTGCACGAGCCACCCGCGTGGCCGGTTTGGCGCCGTGGGTCGGCCGGACCACCCCCCGGCTGGGTCGCTTTGCAGACCGAACCGGCCGGGCAGCCCGCGCAATCGACCGTCGCGCCGCTTTCGCAGGCCGGCTGGTTGACCGGGAAACACGCGCCGGTCCCCTTTTTACGGCCGGCCTGGCTGCTCGTCGGATGCTCGTCTTGGGCGCCATCTCTTACCTTTCACCCCCTGGACTAATCAGCCGCAACAATGTATCTGTCAACGGTCGAGCGCAAGAATGCCTCCATGAACCCACCCAACTGCCCATCCAGCACTGCAGTGGTGTTTCCCGTCTCGAACATGGTTCGATGGTCCTTGACCAACTGGTAGGGATGCAGCACGTAGGACCGGATCTGGTTGCCCCACCCTGCATCAACGTGCACCCCCTTGAGCGCCGCCATTTCTTGCTCGATCTTGATCTGTTCCAAGGCCAAGAGTCGCGCCCGCAGCACCTTCATGGCCGATTCAAGGTTCTGTCTCTGAGAGCGTTGGTTCTGACAGCTCACCACGATTCCGGTTGGCACATGGGTTATTCGCACGGCGGTCTCGTTCTTTTGCACGTGCTGTCCCCCAGCACCGGCCGACCGATACCGGTCGATTTGCAGATCGCTGTCGTGGATCTCGACGTCTGCCTCATCGGCCACATCCGGCCATACTTCTATCAGGGCAAAGGACGTATGCCGGCGATGCGCAGCATCAAAGGGAGACAACCGCACCAAACGATGAACCCCACGCTCGGCCTTGAGATAACCATACGCGAAGCGACCGGCGATTCCAATCGTCACGCTCTTTAGTCCAGCCTCCTCGCCCTCGGTCTGCGACAGCACTTCTGAAGGATAGCCCTGGTACTCGGCCCAGCGGAGATACATGCGCAGCAGCATCTCGGTCCAGTCCTGCGCGTCAGTGCCCCCTGCGCCTGCATGAACCGCCAGAATCGCGTCCTCGCGATCGTAGCGTCCGGACAACATGCTGTGAAAATCGAGCCTCTCAGCCTCGGCCTGCAGTTGGGTTGCCTCCTCTGCAAGCTCGCTGTGGAGGCTGTCGCCCTCTAGTTGCGCCAACTCGAGCGCGTCGCTCGTGCGCCGCAAGATGGCCTCGAAAGCCTCCACCTCGCCCTTGATCTCCGACAGCTCGCGCATCACACTTTGCGCGGCCTCTCGGTCGCTCCACAGATCAGGCGCGGTCGATCGCTTTTCAAGCTGCTCCACCCGCTGTTGCTTGGCGACTATGTCAAAGACGCCTCCGCAATTCCAACAACCGATGCTGAAGCTCTTCCAGATGTGATAGTAGCTCTTCCATAATTACTTTCCGAATAACCCTTCTACAAAGATATCTGCGTCAAACTCGGCCAGGTCATCGATTCCTTCGCCGGTTCCCACAAATCGAACCGGCAGCCCAAGCTCGCGATGAATGGCAAACACCATGCCTCCCTTGGCCGTTCCGTCAAGTTTGGTCAACACAACTCCGGTCACGCCGACGGCGTCCTGGAAATGTTTGGCCTGAACCATTGCGTTCTGACCGGTGGGTGCATCCAGGACCAGTAACGTCTCGTGCGGTGCAGCATGCACATTCTTGGCCGCCACGCCTCTGACTTTGCGCAACTCCAGCATCAGGTTGTATTTGGTGTGCAGCCGCCCGGCCGTGTCGGCAATGACCAGGTCCATACCACGTCCCCGGGCGGCGCGGATCGAGTCGTAGAGGACTGCACCGGGGTCGGCGCCTGGCTGTGCCGCTATCACGGGCACCCCGGCCCGTTCGCCCCATATCTGCAGTTGTTCGATAGCCGCCGCGCGAAAGGTATCTCCGGCCGACAACAACACCTTGCGCCCCTGCTGCTTGTACCGGTACGCCAACTTGCCAATGGAGGTCGTTTTTCCAGAGCCGTTCGAGCCCACTATGAGAACCACCGTGAGCAAGCGCGGCTCGTCAATCACCATCTTGGGCGACTCGGGAATCAGGGCGCGCAACTCTTCCCGCAACACCTTCTCCAATTGATTGGTGTGGGTGATGCCCTCGCCGGTCACACGCTCTCGCAGTCGGTGTACGACGACCCCAGTGGTATCTACCCCGACGTCCGCCTGAATCAGCAGCGCCTCCAGGTCGTCCCAGGTCTCATCGTCGATCTCCCCGGCGCCCAGGAGATTCACTATTCTGCCAAACACCGTCTGCCGCGTGCGGGTAAGGCTATCGCGCAGTTTTCCGAGCAATACCACCTCCTCAGCAATAGAATCCGCTCGATTATATCATACGCGAAACGCCAGCCAAATTTGCTGGCGGATGTAGATGTGTTATAATCCCATCGATCTTGCTAGCGATGCCATTGTAAGGACCGTGTGTCAACCACCCTGCCTCCATTTCGTGATCTCTGAATGACAAAGCCACTCTGGAGCCCTGCATCACCCACTTGCAGCCGTTTCTCGTCAAGGTCATTCCCCTTTCCGGCCGCATGACGATCGCCGAGAGCCTTGATAATGACAGGACCCAATCACCACCGTAACAACATGACGCTACAGGTTTTTCAGAAGGACCTTGGCTACGCCTTTCGTGACTGCCGATTGCTTCAGCGCGCGCTGACCCACCGCTCGTACATCAATGAGAACCCCGATGACGCCGTTGAGGATAATGAACGCCTCGAATTCCTTGGCGACGCCGTGCTCGATCTTGTGACCAGCGTGCTACTGTACAACCGCTACCCCGAGATGCCCGAAGGGCGGATGACCAGTATGCGAGCAGCGCTGGTCAGGACCGAAACGCTTGCACGGCTGGCGTCTTACCTGGGAGTGGGGGATGTGCTCCGTCTCGGCAAGGGAGAGGAAGAACATGGGGGGCGAACGCGGCCGGCCAATCTGTGCGCGGCGATGGAGGCGCTGATTGGCGCCATCTATCTCGAGAGCGGCTCGCAGGCAGTGAAGCAATTGATCGAACCTCATTTCATCCCGGCGGCCGACGCCATTCTGGCCCGTGAGTTGGACCGGGACGCCAAAAGCCAGCTCCAAGAATGGAGCCAGGCGACCCTTGGTCACACGCCGGTCTATCACACTGTGCGCGCCGAAGGCCCTGACCACGACAAGCGGTTCACTGTTCAGGCGACGATCAACGGGCAGGCATACGGCGTCGGGACCGGGCGCAGCAAACAGGCAGGCGCCCAGGCAGCCGCCCACAACGCGCTCCTCCACATCGAGGATCGCGGTTAATGCCTCAACGCCGGCTCCTGGTGACCGGCGGCAGCAGCTCATTGGGGCGCGAGATCGTGCGCCAGGGAGCGGCCGGATTTGACGTTTTTGCCACCTACCTGTCAAACCCACGCTCTATCCCTTTTGCCGCCAACCCACCTTACACCGAGGAATCCACCCCCCGCCCGCTGCACGTCTACGGGCGGGCAAAGGTTGAGGGGGAGGAGATCGTGGCTGCCCACCAACTCGACGCCGCGAGCGTACGCACCTCCTTGATCTACTCACTCTCGGGCGATGATCACAACAGCAGGTGGTTGTCCCGAGTCCACGCGTCAGGAGAGGCGGCGACCGTCTTTGACGATGAGTATAGGTGCCCGGTCTGGGTACAGACCATCGCCGCTGCCTGCCTGGAACTGGTCAATCACCCCTATCAAGGCGTCCTCCACGTAGCAGGAGCACAGAGAGTAAATCGCTGTGAATTCGGAACCCGGCTGATGGCCGCTCAGGGCGTCGTGCTGGGTGACCATATCCGCCGGGGGCAAAGCCCGCCGCACCTAGCTCGGCCGCGAGACTGTACCCTGGACATCAGCCTTGAGCGCCGCCTGCTGGAGACGCCGTTGCTTGGGTTTGACCAAGTCTTGAACGGATCAGAGACCGTCTCCCGCCAGCGCCCCTAGAGCTGGAAAAACGACCGACATTATCACACGGAGTCTGACATGTATTGGACGACAGTTGGAAACGTGTTGCTTATCTTTCTTCTACGCGTAACGGACGTTTCGTTGGGTACGGTCCGCACCATGATGATCATGCGCGGCATGCGGAAATGGGCCGCGTTGACAGGCTTTGTAGAAGTCACTATCTGGGTGGTTGCCGTCGGCCGGGTGATCGCCAACCTCGATTCGATCTGGAACGTGGTCGGATACAGCAGGGGTTCGCCGTCGGCACCTTGCTCGGGATGTGGATCGAGAACAAGCTGGCGCTGGGCTATTCACATCTCAACGTGATCTCGATGACCAAGGGCCAAGAGATTGCCGGCCGCATTCGCAAGACGGGCTGCGGGGCCACCGAAATGGAAGCCGAGGGCCACATGGGTCCGGTCCGCTTGGTCAGCGTGATCGCCCCGCGCAAACAGATTCCCGAGCTGCTCCGCCTGGTCAACGAGATCGACGCCACCGCCTTTGTTACAGTCGAGGACGCGCGGCAGGTGTTGCGTGGGCACCGACGCCTGGGCAAGTAGGTTTACCAAGAGATCTCTGCTCCACAGGTTGATTTTATGAAAAGCTATGCTATAATGCCTATGGTTATGTTAGTTTGTCTCGCGCACCCGGAACCGTAGGTAAACCACCAAAGGAGCCTGCAATGGAAGACTTGTTGAATGCCTTCCTGGAGTATTTGTCCAAGGACCAGGGCTACTCAAACAACACCATTGCCGCGTACAGCAATGATCTGGGCCAGTTTATTGCATTTCTGCGCCGGCAGGACCCGCATGTGTCTCGATGGGACCAGGTCAAGCAAAAGGACGTCAAAGCATATGCTGCCCGGCTACAGGAAAAGCCATATGCGTCATCCACCGTAGCCCGCAAGGTTGCTGCGATAAAGTCCTTCTTTCACCATTTGAGCGACGAGCAGCTCATTTCAACCGACCCGACAGCCGGTGTCAGTTCACCCAAAGTGAAAAAGCGGATGCCGACCAGCCTTACAAGCAGACAGCTTCGGCAACTCGTGGCCGCACCGCCGCGGGATGGCTCTGCCAAATCGTTGCGAGACCGTGCGCTGCTGATCTTGCTCTACGCCACCGGCCTGCGGGTGACCGAGGCGGTCACACTCGACTCAAGATGACGTTGATCTGGCCAACAAGCAGCTACACTGCAAGAGCCAGGACAATCGGCCGCGGGAGCTGCCACTGTCTGAGCAGGTTTCCGAAGCCCTGCAGGCCTATCTGGAACGCGGCCGTCCAGTTCTGCTCAAAGACCCCGACGAGTCGGCTCTGTTTCTCAACCACCGCGGAGAGCAGTTGACCCGTCAGGGGCTGTGGTTGATCATCAAGGTATACGCCAAGCAAGCCGGCCTCTCGCCCGATGTAACCCCTCACACATTGCGCCATTCATTCGCCGCCCAACAACTGGCGGAAGGCAAGGACCTGCGCGAGGTGCAGCGGTTGCTGGGGCACGCAAACATCTCAACGACACACATCTACACGCAACTGACTACCCAGACAGATAGCCCGGACTAGACGGGGCTGCCGCCTGGATCAGGCCACACAAGTCGAGGTTAGAGAAATGAACACGATCCTCTCACGCCGTCAACTGGAGGAAGCGGCCGCGTTTGTCCAGAGTTGCACCGAACAGCAGCCACAAGTGGGGCTGGTGCTCGGCTCTGGCCTGGGCGAACTCGCCGAGCAGGTCGCAAATTCTGATCGAATCTCGTACAGTGATATTCCTCACTGGCCAATCTCCACAGTCAAGGGGCACTCGGGCGAGTTGGTGATCGGCCGGTTGGAGGGCCAGTCGGTGATGGTCATGCGAGGGCGGATCCATTACTATGAAGGCTACTCGATGAGCCAGGTCACGCTTCCGATCCGCGTGATGCAGCTCTTGAAGGTCCAGACGCTGATACTCACCAACGCGGCCGGCGGGATCGCACCCGATATGCAAGCTGGTGGCCTGATGCTCATCAAGGACCACATCAACTTGATCGGAATGGCAGGTTCGAATCCTCTCCGCGGGCCAAACGACGAGAGCCTCGGTCCCCGCTTTCCTGACATGACGCAGGTCTATGATCCGGTTCTTGGAAACGTGGTCAAGCAGATCGCCGCCGACCAAGGGATCCCCCTCACTGAAGGCATCTACGTGTCACTAGCTGGTCCATCGTTCGAGACACCGGCCGAGCTTCGGATGCTGCGCCTCCTGGGCGCCGACGCCGTTGGCATGTCCACCGTGCCCGAAGCGATTGTTGCTCGCCATGCAGGGATGCGAGTCGTTGGGATCTCGGGTATCACCAACCTCGTCAGGTTGGAGGCCACGGCCGATGTCAAGACCACGCACGAGGAGGTGCTTGAGACCGGCCGGATCATTGCCCCACGATTGCTCGATCTGTTGACCGGTCTGCTGCGTTCTTTTCCTCGGGTCGACTCGACCAATACATGACTCCTGTCGTCAGGCTCATCGCTGAGCATGCTTCCTGGCTCTTCATGGGGTGTGCGATAGGTGCGGTCGCCTTTCTGGCCATGTTCGTGCGCGCTCGCCGCTCGCTGAATCGGTCCCTATTTGGCCTGGAAATGGAGATTGCCATCGCGCATCGGCAGAGAGCGCTCAGGCTCTTGTTGCTGACCGCAATACTGGCGGCCGGGGTTTTTCTGATCAGCACCGTCATCGAACCTGGGCTGGAGGCCACACCGCGAATTCAGCCAACCCCTACGGTGAATCTGTTCGCGACTCCGCCGCCGACTTTTAGCGCTCAAACCCCATTTGCGACGGCGTCAATTACCATAACGCTCGACATCACATCGACAGCTTTGCCACTGCAGCCAACCGCTGGGCTGGCGCCCACCAGAGAGGCATCCCCAGAGACCCCGGCTGCAGAGACGCCCACCTCTGAAACACCCTCCCCCACCGCACCACCAACGCCGGCCGAGCCCTCCGGCGAAGGCTGCGCCATTACCTTTCCGGCCGATGGGGCAGAGGCCACCGGGGCGATTACCTTTCTTGGCACTGCCACCGCCAACCAGTTCCTGTTCTTCAAAATGGAAGCCTATGGCCCCGAGACCAACGGAGCATGGGCCTCGATACTGGGCGATGTATCGACGTCTCCGGTGGTGAACGGCGTCTTGGGAACCAGTAACTTTACCGGATGGGCGCCAGGCGGTTACTCGATCCGGCTAACCATTGTGGACACCACCCACAACGAGGTGTCCACCTGCTTCCTCCGCCTTACAATCGTCTCCCCCTGAGCACCGGCGCTCGGCCGCTGCTGACTGCAGAAATCGGCCTTGCCAATGACTGACCCTGCCTGCACTCTTTTTGCCAGTGGCGATGTGGAATGGTAGAATCTACGTGCTACTCATGGGAGATGACCAGAATGAAGACACGCACGGCCGTTCCAGCGGATCTAAGGCAGTGTGTTACCCTTGACCCGCACTATTCAACCAAGCACGTGTGGCAGATGAGCCGGCGCGAAGAGAATGGCGCAGTCATGATCGATTTCCGCCCTGTGCGGTTGCCTCGCCCCATGCGCGTTCGCTACCCCCACGATCCCAATCATCTGTGGAACGACTGGCGTCAATGGAACCATTTCCTGATCGCCGAGGACGACGGATACGTCCGCGGCTATCTCGGATTGCTCGTGTATCCCGGCGAGAACAAGGGTTGGATCCGTGACCTGGTAGTAGGAAGCGCCTTCCGGCAACAGGGAGTCGGCACCTCGCTGTTGCGCCATGCGATGCACTGGGCGACTGAAAGCAAACTGGGCCAAGTCACTGTGGAACTCCAGAGTAAGAACTATCCGGCCATTCGCTTTCTCCAGAAACACGGCTTCCAGTTCTGCGGTTTTGACGAGTCCTACTATTCAAACCTGGACGTGGCACTCTTTTTCTCCATCAAGCTCCATTAGCATGGACGTCGTTGAACTGCTGAGACTGGTCAACACGGTTCTCGAAGCCGCCATCGTCACCCTGATTTCCTCCGTCCTACTGTACGGCATCAGGGCAAGCTTTCAAAATGCGGTGGCTCGAGCCACCAATCTCTTGCTCGGTTTCACCGTTGTCGCCTACCTCGGGGATCTGCTCCTCACTCAGGTCTCCACCCCCATGGATATGGAGCAATGGCTGCGGGCAGAGTGGATCGGAATTGCGTTCGTGCCCAGCGCATACCTTCACCTGTCCAACGCATTGCTGGAGCAAAGCAGCAGTCGCTCTCGGTGGCGATCGGCGGGTGTGACACTGGCCTATGGGTTCAGTGCAGCAGCGCTATACTTGGCAGCGTTTACTGACCTCATCGTCCGCGGAGAAGTGGTAAATCTCTCGGCGCCGCAGTTGCGGCCGGGACCGCTCTTTCCGCTGTTCATGGGGTTGTTTGCCGCCTTTATCGTGCTGGGCGCCATCCAACAGGTACGGGCCCACAGGAGAAGCCGCACCGCCACCATGCGGCGGCGCATCGCCTTCCTCATAGCCTCAGCCGGCGGGCCGGTCGTGAGCGTGTTTCCCTACCTGGTGGTCACAGGTCAGAGTACATTGTTCCCCTCGACCGTATTCTGGATCATCCAGGTCATCGGCAATAGCGCTGTGGGAGTTACCGTCTTTTTCATGACCTATGGCGCGGCCTACTTTGGCGTGGACGAGCCGGATCGAGTCGTCAGACTGCGGTTGATCAAATTCTTGGCGCGTGGACCGCTGGTCGCCATTGGCGTGTTGGTCGCGCTGGTTGCAGTCGGTCGCGCCGGCCGCTTTTGGGCCTGCCGGCCGAAAAGGCGACGCCGTTCGTCGTCGTCGGCGGCATCGTGATTCTGCAATGGCTGATCCTCATCATCAAGCCTGCGCTTGAGCGGTGGGTCTACTTTGACGAGCGAGATCAAGTCATCCGCATCCAAGAATTGCGGGACCGGATCTTGACCACCCGCGACCTGCGCCACTTTTTGGAAAAGGTGCTGGCGGCTGTCTGCGAGATCCTACAGGTAGAGACTGCGTTCGTGGCCTCTGTTACCCCCGACGGAAGACCAAAGGTAGAGTTGATAATCGGCCCGTTGTCGGCATCAACCGAGGAACCCCCACCGGCCGGCCTGGATGCGCTCAGACTCGACTCGCAGTTGAACGGACCCGCGGGGGGCGGCCGCTTTACGTGGAACGGGTACTGGATCCTTCCCCTCCATGATCGCAAGGGCGAGACCATTCTCGGTATCATGGGCGCCCACGTCCCAAAGGACCTGCCCCCTCTCACCAAGGAACAAGACACCGCACTGATCCATCTGGCTCGCCAGGCATCGGCCGCTCTGGAGGACAGGCTCCTGCAGCAAGAGGTCTTTGCGGCCATGGAAGGACTGCTCGAGCAGGCAGAGGCGAGTGATCGTCGCCGGCAGGTTTCGGCCCTTCCCATTCAACCGGGCAAAGAGGACCTGGTACAGAGAAAGGAATTTGCAGAAATTGTCCGTGATGCTCTAAGTCACTACTGGGGCGGACCCAAGCTCACCGAGAGCCCTCTCCTTCAATTGCGAATCGTCCGTCAGAGTGAGCTCGATCATCAGGGGAGTTCATTGAACGCCATGCGGGCGGTGCTGCTGGAGGCCATAGAGAGTCTGCGCCCAGAGGGCAAGCGCAGCATGACCACAACCGAGTGGATTCTCTACAACATTCTGGAGCTCAAATTCGTCAAGGGCCTCAAAGTACGCGACGTTGCACGGCGGCTGGCGATGAGCGAATCTGATCTCTATCGGAAACAGCGAATCGCCATCGAGGCGGCCGCCAGGTCGATCGTCGGCATGGAGCAGGCTGCTCAGGCTCAGGGCGCCCCAATTCCTGGGTGGGAAACAGTCATTGAGAAGGGTCACCAGCTAGATGCCCAGCAAAAAGAGTAGCCGCACGCCCAAGGGGAGTTCAGCGAAACCCGCCAGGAGCAGAACTCGCGCCTCCACCAGCAGGCAGGCGCCCAAGCCAGCCGCCAAACAGCCACCCCAGAAAACGCTGGACGAACGTATTCTGGATGCGGCGGCGCCACGCCGCCGCGAGATCGCAGGCTTGCTCATTGCGTTGTTGGGCGTGTTTTCTCTGGTCTGCCTCGTCGGCGTCGGATTGGGCCGGGTTGGCGACTGGTGGCGCGGGGTACTGACCCAAACCCTTGGCTGGGGCAGTTGGGTGCTGAGTTTGTCGCTCATCCTGCTGGGCGCCCATATGGCGCTACCGGCCCGCGCTCGACCGTGGCAGGTCAAGCCGCCGCAAATAGTTGGGTTCGAGGTCACTTTTGTCGCCTCCCTGGCTCTCAGTCACCTCTCCAGCGCAGCACAGGGCGCAGTGGCCCTCACATTGGCGGCCGCGGGGCGTGGCGGTGGTTATGTGGGCTGGGCCCTCTCGGTGCCGCTCGTCGAAGGGTTGGGGCTGCTCGTCGCGTGGCTGATTCTGTCGGCCGTATGGCTGGTCGGCGTTGCGTTCATGCTGCAAGTGACCTGGCGCGACATCCAATCGCGTTTCGAGGTTTTGTCGGCCGGGCTTCAGGCCTGGGCTGATCAGCTCTCCCAACGCGCGGATCAAATTGCGCCAACTCTGCCCGACAAGAGCACATCCAAACCCCGTACCAAGCCAAGGCGGACGAAACCGGAACGAAAACCGGCTGCCTCAAGTCCGCAGCCCCATGAACTGATCATCGCCCGGCCGGCCATCTCCCGAGCGAGGTCTGGAGCACGTCCGCCGCACTTGCCAACGCCGGAACTCCTTGACGTTGGGTCGGTCGTAGAGATGGACGAGGCCGAAGTGCGCGACAAGGCGGCCATCATTGAAAAGACGTTGCTCGATTTCGGTCTGCCCGTTCAGGTGATTGAGGTGCGACGCGGCCCGGCAGTCACTCAATTCGGGCTGGCGCCACAATACATTGAGAAAGCGGCGGCAAACGGCGAGGTGCGTGAACAAAAGGTGCGGGTGAGTCAGATCACTGCATTGGCCAATGATCTGACGCTGGCCCTCTCGGCCACCCGCATCCGCATGGAGGCTCCCGTTCCAGGACGGCCTATCGTTGGGGTGGAAGTCCCCAATACCAGCACTTCGCTGGTCCACCTGCGCCCTGTGCTCGAGTCGGTACAGCACCACAAGCTCGGATCCAATCTGGCGATTCCGCTCGGAGTGGACGTGTCAGGCACGCCGGTGGCGGCCGATCTGGCCACTATGCCCCATCTGCTTATCGCCGGCACGACGGGCTCGGGCAAGTCGGTCTGCATCAACTCGATCACCGCCGGCCTGGTGTTCAACAACACGCCAGAAGAACTGGGTCTGGTGATGATCGACCCCAAGATGGTCGAACTGGTCCGCTTTAACGGGCTGCCCCACCTCATGGGCAAGGTCGAGGTAGACCTCGAGCGCATTATCGGCGTCTTGCGCTGGCTTGCGGTCGAGATGGACGGGCGGTACAAGCTGCTGTCCGAGGTGGGAGTGCGCCATCTGGCGGACTATAACAAGCTTGCCAATCGGCGCAAATCGCTCGATCGGCTTCCTAATATCGTGTTGCTGATCGATGAGCTGGCAGACCTGATGATGATGGCTCCCGAGGAGGTAGAGACGACTCTGGTTCGCCTGGCGCAGATGGCCCGTGCGGTCGGAATCCATCTCGTGGTCGCCACCCAGCGCCCCAGCACCGACATTGTGACAGGCCTCATCAAGGCCAACTTTCCTGCTCGCATCGCGTTTGCCGTCGCCTCGTCCATCGACTCGAGGGTGATTATCGATACGGGTAGGCGCGGATAGCCTGCTTGGCAAGGGCGACATGCTTTACCAGGCGCCCGATGCTGCCAAGCCCGTGCGGCTGCAAGGCTGCTTTGTGTCCGACCTCGAGATTGAACGCCTGGTGCAATTCTGGCGCCAGCAAACAGACGACACAGAGGAATCGGCCGCTCCATGGGATGACCTCTTGGCGCACGCGACGCGGTGGTCAAGGAAAAGGATGCGTTGCTCGAAACCGCCATTGACCTCGCCCGGAAATACGACACCATCTCGACCTCTTTTATCCAACGGCAACTGAGAATCGGCTATCCGCGTGCGGCGCGGCTGATGGATGCCCTGGAGGACCTTGGTGTGGTTGGCGAGGAACAGTATGGCGGCCGGACTCGGGAAGTGCTGATCGGCGACCTGGACGATCCGTTGGGCGACTATGTGGAGAGCAATCATTCGCCGGATTAAAAGCCCGCAGACCTGGTCGCGCCGGGTTCGGAGAACTCGTCTGGCGCGCCCAACGGGCAGGCGGGGTCGGATCGCGTTCCCAAAGAAAGCCGAGGGTAAAACAAGAATTCTCGAGTCCCCGGCGAGGGTTGTCAACCCAAAGTAGAAATGTCCTAATCTGTCCAAAGTAGAGATGTCCTATCCATGGAGGACAGAGAACTGCTAGAATAATGGCGCCTGGACGGAGGATAGGGCAATGCTGGCGAGCAACCCGAGCGCCGTCCAGGTGGCTGTACAACAGGGCAGAGCGATGATCGTTCTGCTCTTTTTTTGCCCTGTTGGTAGCCCCAAAGCGATAAACGCATGATGACGCAGCCCCATCAGGTGGTTTTCTCCGAGATGACCCGGCTGTTGATGCGTCGGCCATACTGACGCCATGGGTGGTTGGGGCCAGGTTTGTGGGGTTGCTTTGACTTCTCGAGATGGGTGTCGATCTCTTTGGACATGACCACTTCGGCCTGCCGTTGTTGCTGGTGGAAGATGGTGTAGTTCAACGATCGGCCGTTGCGGAGGATGGTGATGACACCCTGGGCGTTCTCACAGACATCCACCTTGGCATGGCGCAAGGCATAGGAGGGCCGGGTGGTTTGGATTTGGTAGATCACTTTGTGGTATTGTAACGTGAGGTTCTTGGAGAGAACGCGTGTCTCCTTGAGGGAGAAAATGATGTTGAGCTCCTCCTCAGAGAACAACAGCGGGCGATGGGCATCATGGTTACTTCGAGGTTGGACGGCAAAGCGGCGATTAAAGTCCTCGATGAACACTGGAGCATAGGCGTTGGCCGTCTCTATGGAAGAGATGCCATTCAGGCGCAGCTCCTTCACGAGCCGATCTTGAAGGGTCTGATTGGCCCGCTCGACGCGCCCTTTGGCTTGGGGAGTATTGGCACAAATGATCTCGATGTCCAAGGCCTGCATCGCTTGTCCGAATTGGGTCATGCCGGAGCCGGAGAGCGCATGTTTCGCATTGATCTTGAAAATGCCATTCTTATCATTGTAGAATGCGACTGGAACACCGTGTCGATCCAGGTAACGCCGCGTAGCAGCAAAGTAATTGAAGGTGCTCTCGACTGGAACAAAGAGCAACTCCATCAATCTACCGGTCGCATCATCAATGTATACCAGCAAGGTGCAGGCTGGCCCACGATCTTCAAACCATGGATGGGGTGAGCCATCGATCTGTACCAACTCCCCCAGACAGGCTCGCCGAGGACGCATCTGGTGAACTACCACTCGGTTGGCTTTCCTTGGTTTCCATAGCGCTTCTGCGATCATGATCTGCCGCAACTTCCACCGAGAGAGTCAGATCGTGTACCTCGGTCAACTTTTCATGGGCCAGCGTTGGCCCGAAGTCATGATAGCGACTGTGGAGCAGGTCAATCGCATCCTGCTTGGTTTCGGCCTTCAAGCGATTGTTGCCGGGCTTGCCGCAGTCCCCGACGAGGGTTGACACTGACTTTCGGGATAGGTATAATACCGCCGAAACTGCCCCAGGGTGCTGGGGCATATTGTTGTTGAGCCCCGGCCGAGCAAGCATGGGTCCAGACAGCACCCGGAAATACGACTGAGGGAGAGCCACCATGGCTGAGAAATTAGATTTTGAACCAACCGAGCCTGCCGAACAGCCGACCAGCATCCACGACTTGACGCCCAAGATGCAGTTGACCGGGCGCGTCACCAGTATCGACCTGTACGGTGCCTTTGTGGACATTGGCATCGGGCGCGATGCGCTCGTCCACATAAGCAAGCTCTCTTCGGGTGCCGTCAATCGGGTAGACGAAGTGCTGACCGTCGGGGACGAGGTCACCGTGTATGTGGACCGGGTAGATACCCAGACCGGTCGGGTCAGTCTTACCATGGTCAAGCCCCTGGATGTGACCTGGCACGATCTCAAACCCGGTCAAGTCTTTAACGGAACCATTACTCGGCTCGAGCCTTATGGCGCCTTTGTGGACATTGGTGCAGAACGGCCTGGCCTCTTGCACGTCAGCGAGTTCGCCGATGAGGGGATTCGGCATCCCAGCGAACTGTACTCTGTCAACCAAGAGATCTCAGTCCGAGTGGTAGACTATGACCGACGAAGGCGGCGCATCGACCTGGGCCTAGCTCGAGCAGGCAGCGATGAGGCTTCCCAAGAGGAAGAGCAACCCGAGGAAATGCCCACGGCGATGGAGGTCGCGCTGCGGCAGGCGCTCGAAGACACAGACAGCCCGCTGCTTCCTGCCCCTCGGAAACAGCGCAGCCAGCGTCGATCACGTGGCCGCCGACGCGCAGTGCAGGATGACATTCTCTCGCGCACGCTTTCAAGTCGCAAATCCTGACACCTCTAGTCTTTTGGTTCTGCCAGGCGGGTCCAAAGGACCCGCCTTTTTTGTCGGTTTTTTTCCCCTGAGAACGGGGCTCGGGCAATCTTGGTCAAGATGACGTGAGCGACGCCAGCCAACTGCTAGAACTGGTCCATGCGTATGCCGGTGCCAACGGAGTGGAACGGGTCAACGCCGCTTTGGCCTTGGCGGCTTCTCTCCCCGACGAGACCCTCGATTCCGCCGACAGCCATCCCATGGGGCAGGCGATTGCCGCCGCCACAATCCTCGCCAGACTAGAAACCAGACTGGAATGCGTAGCGGCGGCACTGTTGGTCACTTGGGGCCAAGACGCATGTCCCGCCGCGCTGATACAGAAAAGTGTGGGGCCCGAGGTATCACGGCTGGTGGAAGGGGTGCGACAGATCCGCGAGGGTGCGTACCTAAGGAGCCTCGGCAAGAAAAACCTCTCGGACCGCAAACGCTCCGAGCTATATCACGCCTTTGTGGAGACCCTCGAGGACCCCCAATTCATTCTGATCGAGCTCGCCCACCAACTAAACAAGCTGCGGCAGCATGAGCGTCTCGACCCCGCTGCGCAAAAGCGGCTTGCATTCGAGACTCAGCAAGCGTACGCTCCCCTGGCTCATCGGTTGGGAATCTGGCGTCTGAAATGGGAAATGGAAGAGGCAGCTTTTCGCATCTCGAACCCAGTCGAGTTTGGTGAAATCGCCAATGCAGTATACGAGCACAGCGCCGGTCACGAGGCGATCATCGACCGTCTGACGCGAACTCTCGAGTCCGAATTGGACGCCGCAGGAATACCGGCTCGGGTGATCGGCCGAGCGAAACACGTCTATAGCATCTACCGCAAGATGCAGCGCAAAGGGGTCTCTCTGGAGGCCATTTATGACATCCGGGCGCTGCGTGTCTTGGTGGACGACATACCCACGTGCTATCGAACGTTGGGCGTCGTTCACAACTTGTGGACCCCCATCCCGACCGAGTTTGACGACTATATCGCCAACTCGAAACGCAACGGCTATCAGTCCTTGCACACGGCCGTGGTGGACAGCGAGGGAAACACTCTCGAGGTTCAGATTCGAACCCACCAGATGCACGCCGCGGCCGAGCTCGGCATCGCAGCTCACTGGCGATACAAAGAGACCCGTGGCTCGAATCAGGTCGGGAGAAAAAAGCGCGAGATCGAGACAGAGCAGGCGATTGACATCAAGATATCATGGCTGCGCGCGATGCTCCAAGCCCCCGACGGGAACGGTGGGACGCAATCGGGAAGCCACCTTGACGACCCGGCCGACAGGACGGGCTACATCTTTGTGTTCACCCCACTGGGAGACATGATACGGTTGCCGGCCGGTTCCACACCCATCGACTTTGCATACCGCATCCACACGGAACTTGGCCACCGCTGCTACGGGGCCAAAGTCAACGATCGGATCGTGCCGCTCAACTACCATCTCATTACGGGAGACGTCGTTGAGGTTATCACCAAGAAACGGGGTGGCCCGAATCTGAACTGGCTCAGCGTGGACCAGGGCTTTATCAAGACCCGCGACGCCCGAAAAAAGATCAGCAACTGGTTTCGACGCCAAAAACGAACTGACGACGTCGCGCGCGGGCACGAGATTCTGGATCGCGAGCTGGTCAGACAGGGCGTCAAATCCATCGTCTCGTACGACGAGGTGGCGCGCCTTCTCAGGTTTGACCGGACCGAAGAGATGCTGGTTCAAATCGGGTCCGGCGTGATCACGACTGATAGAATCGCAGCCGCCATCAACACTCGCGGCCGACCCACCAAGGAGGACCTGGCGCGGGAGGCGGAAGCAGAACTGGTCACTGCGGCGGACGAAACCAAGACCCTAATAGAGTCCAAGGCCGCCGAGGATGCCCTCTCAACGGTCCAGGCCGGCCTGGGGATGCGGGTCGGATCCGCGCGTGGATTGCACGTGCAACTGGGTAAATGCTGCTATCCGGTGCCACCCGAAAGAATCGTGGGCTTTGTCACGCGCGGGCATGGCGTGACCGTCCACCTGGAGGGTTGCCCCAACATGCAGTCGGTGCGCGAACCAGAGCGAATCATCGAAGCTTCTTGGGGCAGGTCTGATGAGCAGCTGTATCCCGTCCTCGTGATAGTGGAAGCATTGAACCGGCGCGGGCTGATGGGGGATATCGGCAAGACAGTATCAAAGGAAAAGGTCGAGATCGGGGAGGCCAAGGTCAAGAAAAAGACGCATTGGGCGGTTTTCGAGCTACTCCTGGAGGTGTCAGACGCCGATCAATTGCAGAGGGTGCTTCAAAGGCTAGAGCACACCAAAGGCGTGCGTACTGTCTTTCGCAAAGTAGGTTAGCCCGGCGGGTAGTTATCCAGAAGGCAGTCCCCGTCTGGTCCGCACACGTGGAGCACCCGTGCCTGGCATTTGGTCGCCAGCGCAGATTCTAGCGTTGGCCAATCCACCTTTTCGATTCGCAGCGTGAACGCAACCGCATCGGAGGTCTCTTCGACCGTGGCAATGGATACAATGTTGCCACCAACCGACGCGATCGCGCCGGTCACTTGGGCCAACTGCCCGGGCGCATTCGGCACCGATAGCGTGATTCGCAGCGTCTTGCTCCCCCCGCCGAGTATTCGCACCAGTTGCCGAAAAATGTCCGCCGAGGTAATGATCCCCACCAGTCGATCGTTCTGCGTTACCAGCAGTCTATCAACCCGCTCCTGCAGCATCAATTGCGCTGCCTCTTCGAGCGGCACATCAGGGCCAGTGACCACATAGCGTGGATTCATTACCTGCTCAACCGTCAAGTGCACACCGTAATAGTCCGGCTTTCGAGGCTGCATCTCCTGCACCGACGGCGGCGAGGCGGCCGCCAAATCCTTGTCGGTGACAAGGCCTACCAGCTCTCCGGAGGCAGTGACCACTGGCAGGCTGCTGAATCGGCCTGCCTTGATGATCGCAATAGCGGCCAGAAAGTCGCTTTCTGGGCGGATTGTGACCGGGTTGCAAGTCATATACCTGCGAACAAGCATTTCCTGTTGCCTCTCAATTTACTTACGGGCCACATTCTACGCCATCTCTTGAGAGCCGTCAAGCGTTTGACAGGCAACCCTCGGATGCTAAAATCCAACTGACTGGAGACAACCAGATGGTTCTGCCCAAACCCGATGTGGCCCCCGTGACGTTGGGTCATGCCCGTGACCGCTACCTGGAGCGCGCGACGCTGAAATCGCGACACACGGTAGCCGCCTACCGACAGAGTATCGACTGCTTTATCGGATTCCTGGATGCCACCGCCAGCCGGGGGCACGCCCCGAGGACGGGCGTGCCGATTCAGCACCGCGCAGAACCGGCCGTCGATATGCCCCTGGATGTCATGGCGCCAGGCGATGCACCCGTGTTGTTGGCCTTTGCCGAGTGGCTCCTGACCGACCCGCACGATCCGTCCGATCCCCGCCCTTACGCCGCCTCCACTGTCCGGCTCCGCCTGGCCGGGGTCGGCCGATGGCTACAGTACCTGGACGACTATGGCTGGCTGCCGCCCGACTTTCCGCTGGCCAAAGCGCTTCGGATGGTCCGCGACGAGCTCCGGGCCCATAGGCAGAGCTCCGCCCGTGCCCCGGAACCCCCGCGCGGGGTGCCGGAGCTGCTCACCTATTATGCCCAACTTGGCCCACCGGCCAGATTGGCAAAACATGGGGAGGAGCACCCAAGCTTGCGGCGCTGGGAGCTGTCCCGGTTGCGCAACCAAGCGCTCATCTGGGCGCTGGTCGAGAGCGGCGGCCGCGTGAGCGAAGTGCTATCGCTCAACATTTCCGATTTCGCCCCGCGCGATCTGGAACAATCTTCAATGGACATCGCCCCACCGGTGATCCGTGTCCGGGTCAAAGGCAAAGGGAATCACGAATATGACTTGAGGCTGAGCCGGGCTTTGCCGCCCATCGCCGCCTACATCAAAAACCGTGGTTCGGATCTGTTGGCCTCCAAGGGGAAGGTTCCCCTGTTCATCAGCCACGATCCGCGCGCCGATGGGAAGCGCCTCTCGCGCACGTCAGCGTGGCGGGTCGTCACCGGCGCCGCCCGCGCCTTGGGGCTGCGCCCAATTCACCCCCACGACCTGCGGCACTGGCGCGCAACCCAACTGGTGAACGCAGGGCAGCCGCTGGACGTAGTCCAGGATTACCTGGGCCACCGGTCAGTGGAGACTACCCGCTCCTATTACGCCCACACGGACCCCAAAAGAGTGGACGAAGCGGCCGTCAACACCCCCATCACGTCACGGCGCGGCGCCGGGGGGTGAAAACCCCAGTATCCGGCTGTTACCCGCATCCGACACCAGAATCAAACCGCTTTCGCTGACCGCAATACCCGTCGGCAGCGCCATACCGTCAATGCCGGTGCTGTACTGCCCAAAACCGTACTGGTACATGCCTGCCTCGTCGAATACGAGGACGCGGTACATCTCTGGATCTGTCAAATAGATCATACCCGCGGCATCAAGCGCCAGATACGGCTTGTTGTTGACCGATTGCCCGTACCAGGCATCGAGCGTCCATTGCTGAATAAAGGTGTGATTCTGATCAAACACGTCCACGCGGCTGTTCCACGTGTCTGCCACATAGAGCGTGCCGTTGGCGCCAACCGCAATCCCAACCGGCTCGTCCATCTGACCCGGCAGTGGTCCCCCTTCACCAAACTCGCCCACAAAACGGCCGTCCAGATCAAAGACCTGCACCTTTTTGTTCCCGGTATCCGTGACATAGAGCAACCCGGCCGGGCTCAGCGCCAGATCTCTGGGGCCGTAAAAGAGTCCGCGTTCACCGGCCGGCTGCCCGGCCGCGACCTGGCCCAGCACTCCCCACGCGGAAAGAAAGACTCCGTCGGCCGAAAAGCGCTGGATTCTATGATTCCAAGTGTCAGCCACATACACCGTCCCGTCGGCACCAACTGCCACCCCCCAGGGTTCCTTGAATTGGCCGGCGCCGCTCGGCAATGGTCCATCGCCATCGGGGTCGGTGCAGGTCGCTGGCGCTTCATAGAGGTCACAGAGACCTCCCCATGAACGCACCAACTGACCGTCCAGGGAAAAGACCGCGATTCGATTGTTACCTGAATCCGCCACATACAGCAGCCCGTCGGGCCCCACATCGATACCCCGCGGGGCAAGAAACTCGCCCTCCCCACTGCCGGGGCCGCCGATAATCAGGCTGGAGCCCAGGTCGGGGTAGAACTGGTCAGCATAGGGATCTTCCAGTGCCGTGTCCGCGATCGATGGACCAACCCCGTAATCCCACAACTGGGCCGCGACATCCTTGCGAACGTAAAGACGCAGTTGGTGCCGCAGCGGCCAAGAAGACAACGAATAGTCGCGGTCCGTGACCTCTCCGTACCTTGTATAATCCCGGTTGACCAAGATGTCCCACAGCGCTGCTCGCATGGCTGGATCGGTGAACGCGGTTATTAATCGCTCCCAGGTCAAGTTCTTGTAATCTTCCATGGGCCACTGGACAAATGTGTACTCAAAGGTGTTGAACCGGTTGCCCGCATAGGGATCTACTTTGGCCCAGTTCTTGTCTCCAACCACAGCGACCGGCACATCCAGGCTGTCCCGGCTTGGATTCTCACCAAAATAGACCTTGTTGGGATAGTTGCGAAGGTACCACCAGAAAGGCCAGGAGGAGTCGTTGTCAAACGCCACGCGGATGCTCAAGTCGCCGTGCATCCACATAGAGATATCCTCTATCTGCTCCATCACCGTCTTGGTCCCGCGCCCCCCATGGGCGTACACGAGGAACTCCTTAGCGTTGTCAAAGTTGATGAAACTGGCCATCCAGGACACACGGATCGTGGTCACCGCCAACAAGACAAACACGGTGAGCAAAAGAACGCGCAACACATCGCGGCCGGACAACTTGTCGGCAAATCGCACCAACACAATCCCGCATCCAACTGCCACTGCCAACCCGGCCAGCACGCGACCGCTGGCAATCAGATTTTCAAGCTGTTGATCGCCCAGTCGCAAGCTTCCGGAAACCACTGGACCGACTCCGCGCACCAGCGCCGCAACCAGGATGGGCAGCACCATCACCAGCGCCCATCCCCCTTGCTGCCAGAGCACCTTCCAACGGCCGACAGAGGCCGAATCAAGCACGCGCCCCAGGAACCACCCAGCGAGCAAGATCATCGGCACCGCAAAGTGGGTGGTCAGCCAGCCCATCTTTTCGCCCGAGTAGGAATAGAGAAGCCAGGTGAGGACAGTCCACCACAGCAAAAACGGAACAAAGCCAAACAAACGCCGCCGGTCGTCTTCTTCCAGCCGCAGGCCCTGGTTGAACAGCCTGCCTATCAACCTTGCGCCTCTATCCCTCCACGCCCAAAGGGCGGCGGCCGCAGCGGCGCCGATTATGGGCAAGAACTCGTAGATCGGCACCACAAACAGGTAAAAGTACCAGGGCTGCCCGCCGCGTTTGACGTCCTGTTGCACCAGCCAGTAGCCAAGCGAGCCAATCCAACCGGTGGCAAACCCCCGGCCGTTGGTAAAGACCGTGGTAAAGAGCACCACAAAGATCACGTAAAAGATGCCGGCCGAATTGAGCCAGCGACGCCAATCCCACCACACCCCAACCGCCACTGAAACCCCGATGATCGGGAGCAACACGGCCGCCGAGCGGAGCACGCCTGCGCTCGGCGCCTGCCGCAACCCGGTCACCGTCCACACGACCACCAGCACCAGCAAGAGTGCGTACGCCGCCACAGCCCAGCGCGTCGCTGTCGAGCCAGATACCGACACCTCATCTGGGGAGGTCCGGCGCCGAGCGCGGTTCCAAAGGTAGAGACCGGCCGGTGCCGCTGCCAGCGCAACCCAAACCGCGATTTTGGCGGCCCCCAGATACTTGAACGCCTCCCAACCGAAGGAATAGTCCAGCGGATCGCTGCCGAGCCACTTGATGGGCAGCGGCGCCATGAAGGGCAGCAGCAATGTGCTGAACAGGAGAATCAGGGTGTACTCGGGGTATTCGCGCAGCCGGCTGCCCAGGCCGCTGTGCGCCGACCCCACTGCACCCAGCACCCCCAGCCCGGCGAGCACGCCGCCGATGACCTGCACTACTTTCCACCCTCCGCCCGGCTGGGCTGCGGGCTCGGCCGTGTCTTCGGCCGTGCTGGTTACCTCGTCGGCCCCACGTTCGGCCAGACCCAATCCGAACATGCCTACACCGAACACCAAGATGCCGGCCATCACGGCGAGCAAGGAGATTTGAAACCACCCGCGCATCGTCTGGCGGGTCCACTCGGCGCTAAACAGACCGACTATCATACGCATGACAAGAAAACTACCCAGTATGGCCACGTACAAAAAGGCGACCTCTTTGGTGGCGAACATGAGTGACAACCCGCCCGCACACCAGTAAAGGTATTTGTCCCCTCCCCGCCGCATCGTCCCCCACAGTCCGATAACCACGATTATTGACCAAACAATGACCGGGATGTCCATGCGAATGTACCGCGAGTAGTAGAGCAGGGACGGCGAAATGAGGATCAGGAATGAGGTCGCCAATGCTCCAGTGCGGCCCAGTCGGCGGCGCAATAGATACGGCAGCGCCACCAGCACCACGCCCAGGATAGCAGCCGGAACCCGTGCGGTCGCATCTGTGTCACCGAACAGCCAATAGGATAGCGCGGCCGCGTGAAACATAAAGGGGCCGTGCATGAGCGGCGTGTGGCTAAAACCCTGTCCGTCATATAGCTCCCAAGAATACCGGGTGTGCAGACTTTCGTCGTGGCTTTGCACCCGCAGGCCCAACATGACAAACCGGCTGGCAACGGCGGCTAGAATGAGGACGACATAGATGGCCTGCTCCAGGCTGATCGGCCCGATCCGGCGGTCGAGCCACCGGCCTCGGTCCTGGTTCATCGATTCTAACATAAGAACCTCATAGCTACTTGCTGCTTGCGCACGATACCTGCTAGGGGGCGTTGGTGTCCCCAAGTGGATTGGGGCGTGGCTGAGGCGGCAGGTTTGGGACCCAATCTGGCTCGGGGGTGCCCCATGTGGTCACTTGCACATTGCCGTGCGGCACTGCACTGTGCACCGCAATCTCGCCCGCGCTGAATCCGCCCGGGGTCTCGCCTGGCTCGGGAATGGTCGGCGTTGCCGAGACGGTGGGTGTAAAAGACGTATGTGTGGCGGCGGCCGTGGGGGTCAAGGTCCCCATGATCCAACCGTCAAACCTGCGCACCGTGCCAACAATACCCGCCAGCAAGGCCAAGGCGACCGCAAATGTGGCAAAAGCTGCGCGCCATTGCGACCATGACCCGGCCGACGCCCGCGCACCCTCGAGCCCGGCGGCAACCGCCACCCGAGGCCAGAGCGCCTCAAGTCGATCAGGCATCGGCGCCGAGAGCGAGCGCCACTCCGCTGCTACCCTCCTGGTGCGATCGCTTTCAGCCGCCAGCAGCGCACGGCAACGAGCACAGTCCCTGGCGTGGTGCTCAAGACGCTGTCGTTCGCTGGCCTGCAACAGGTCCAGCACGTAATCGTCTACCATCGAGTCCACATGGTACGTCATCCGATCTCTCCAACCAGTTTCTTTAGTTCCTGGTGTGCCAATCTCACCCGCGACTCGGCCGTCTTGTGGGGAATACCCAGAATCTGGCCGATCTCCTTGTAGGTCAAGCCTTCAAAATAACGCAGCACCGCCGCCTCGCAAAGCTTGGGCGAGAGTGAGCTCACCGCCTCGCGCACGACCTCTCTCCGGCGGGCCTCCTCAACACTCGTCTCTGGCGGCCGGGCCGGTTCATCTGGTGTGGGTAGTTCGGCGCCAAACTGGAGCAATTGCCGAATCGAGATGGTGGGCAGCCACCGGCGGCGGCGTTTGTTGCGCGCCCGCGACGTCGCAATCGTAAAAAGCCAGGTTCGAAAGCTCGCCCGGTTCGAGTCATAGCGCGCCAGGTTCCGCATCGCATAGACGAACGCATCCTGCACCACTTCCTCTGTGTCCTCGCGGTGCCCCAAAAGGCCATACACCAGCCGGTACACGTCGGCGGCATGGGTGCGATAGAGACTGGCGTATGCCGCCTGATCGCCTTGCAGACACTGCTCGATCAAATGAGCAGTCTCTTGTGCAATATGTACACGGTCTGCAAGCAGAACGCTCATCGCAATCCCGGCCGGTCCAGCATCTGTTCCACCTGGCGCCTCAATTGTCTCCGGCCAACGCCACGTCCTGCCGGATCCAGATGATGACCTGCCTGGTCGGCACCGGAGACGGGCCATCGCGCATCAGCAACCAGCGCAGCGAGGCGCCCGCATCCGCGCCCTCTTGGACTGGGCGCGCCCATTCGAGAGCCAGATCCATCCCCAGATAGTTGCTGCCCAACAGCGGCTCCTCCTCAACTTTGGGCGTCACCACAGCTTCTGAGACCTCGGCCGGTTGCAGGCGTTCGACCCAGGTGACGGCAAAATCCCGCAGGTACCAGCGCAGCAATGGGTCCTGGGAGTCCGACTGCACAGTGCCGTGCGGCACTGCACGGTGAACCGTTACTGGGATGGCATACTCGGAACGCATATGGCGCTCGGAGGTGGATTTCAGAGTCTCCACCAGCAGGCGCGCCCCTGGCGCAGTGGCCACGTCACTCCACAACTCTCGAGGGTCCGCCTGGTGGGTGTGCCCCAACTCCCACGCCTTTCCAAAACTGTAGAAGGAAAAGAGAATGACGGCCGCAATTGCCAGGCAGCGCATGGCCAAACGCTGCCCATAGGTCCACACCAACGCCAGCACACCGGCTGCCAAAACGGCGGACAAGCCCACCAGGAGCAGGCTGGCCTGGGCGCGATCCGGCCGGTCCACCACGAACCGGGCGTATTGGCCGAGGCTGACAAAGATGTGGGTCCCCAAGATAACCATGGCGGCCGCGCTCCCGCCCACCAGTGTTCTCAGGTACCCTTCCGGCCGTACCTCCCCCGCCGCCCTGTCGAGGGCTATCCCAGCCAACACGGCCAGCGGAAACAGTACGAGCAATGGCGCGTCGAGCGCCGTCGGGCGCAACAGTGCTACCAGCAACCCAAAGAGGGACCAGAGCATGAAAAACCTGACCAGGCGATCGCTGTGGAACCATGCGGCAATCAGCCCGATCAATCCACACACGAGGATGAACAGTTCGTAGACCAGCAGGATTCCAAAAGGCTTGGCGCCCAGATTCAAATCAAAGCCGGTGAGCCAGACGCCAATCTCCTCACCGATTGCACCAAGCCCGGCCGGGAAAAAGAAAAAGAGGGTGCCGCCCAGCGCCACCGCCGCAGCGACCACCCAGCCCAACCGCTTGAGACCGTCAGCCGCCGCGTCGAGCAGGCCGGCCGGCCGCGCCAACAGCAAGGCCGGCGCCATGACCAATAGCATGCTGTAGAAGGCGGACCCGCTCGCCAGGCCCACTCCAAAGACGATCGCAGCGCTCCACAGCCAGCGCGGCTGCGCAGCGCCGTGCGGCACTGCACCGTGTGGAATCTCTGTATACCGCAGCAGCAAACCGAGCACGACGCAGGCCGCTGCAACGCCCAGCATGGCGCCATCCACGGTCCGGGACACGCGCACCATTGATGGGCTGATGGCGAGCAGCCCGCCGGCAATCACGGCGCACCGCCGTCCCAACCGGCCGCGGAAGAAAAGAGGTGCAAGCGGCAGCGCGGTCCCGGCGAGGGCGGGCAAGAGGCGCGCAGTGCTGTCACTGGCGCCCACCAGCCAGAATAGCAGCCGATTGATCGCCAGCAACACTCCCCCTGCCACCCCCTCCACGGCCGACCCCGGCAGCGCCGCCCAGGCAATCGCAGCTTCCGCCGTCGAGAGCGGCGCCAATTGCAGCTCGGAGAGACGCAGGAACCCACCCACCAATATGACACTGAGCCAGAGTCCCGCGTCAACGAGGCTCCAGGCGGGCGGCACTACGACCGGGGTGTGTGATGCCAGACTGATCTCCGGCGCCGCCGTGTCCAGAGCCGGCCGGTCAGTTGTCACTTCTGTTGGCTGTTCCATCGATAGATCGCGACTCCTTCGCCTTCGAATACGACCTCGAGGGCCCGATCGAACTTGGCCTTGACGCCTGGGCCATAAGTAGCCAGCTCCAGCGGGCCAACGATGACGTAATCGACGTGATATCGGTCGAGCAGGTCGGCGGTTTCTTGCCACCGGGGCGCCGTATAGGCCTGCCTGATGTCCGGTTCCCTGATGCCTGGTTCGGGAGTCGCGCCGCGCCACTGCAGTTCGTGGCCGGCCCACCCCAACACCGTGGGCAGTCCCGTGTGCACCGAGATGCGCCCGCCCCAACTATACTGTCCTCCAACTGCCTCCAGGACAACCGGTGTGTGACCGCTGGGACAGGTCGCTCCGCAGGCGGCGTTCTCCTGTAGCCATCTTATGGCGGCATAGTCGGCCGGATGGCGTTCCGCCATGTATGCCATCCCGTCCAACTCGGCGGTCCCGGCGAACTCGTTGGTACGCGTAGGGATCGCCAGCGCCGGGTAGACCAGGCCGGGCCGCGATCAGCAGGCCCGCCCCCAGGCCACTGACCCACCGAATCATGGGCGACATGCGCACCAGACTGCTCAGGGCATAGGCGCTGGCAAGACCAAAAAGCACCCAGGCCTGATAGTAGAATTTAAAGATGGTGTTCATCCGAGCGCCGAAATTGTCCTTCAGATAGACGTACTCGGGCGCCACCGTCAGCAGCGCGGCCGTCAGGACCAATAGTAACACAAATGGCGTAACCTCGACGTTCGCTCGTGCGGGCGCCTCAGCTCCATGGGGCGCCAGAACCGTCTCATCGCCGCCCGGCTCGCTGCTCGCGCGCCCGACTGCATAGCGAGCATGCCACCAGGCCGCCACGCAACCGATCACCCCGAGGAGGAAAAGAGCCGTCCAGGAGTTTACGAGCCGGAGCCAGAGCACCTTTCTCACCGTGGCGCCCACGCCCCCCAGGTCCTCGGCCATCTGCAGCACCACACCACGGTACTCGGCCGCACTGGGCAACACCAGCGCCAGCCCGCCAAAGGCCAGGGCTGCCAGCACCAGCAGAGCGAGGGAACCTCCGACAACCAACGCGACCACCTTCGGTGAAACTCGATCCTGACGCAGCAAGGCGCCGATCCAGATCACCAGGATGAACAGAAAAGGTCCAAACATCACGAAAAACTGCGGCAAGCGGGTCGGATTGATGATGTTGGGCAAAACCCCACCGGCCTGTGACCTCAGCCCCACGTAAAAAGGCAGGTAGGCGATCAGGCACCCGATCGAGAGGCCGATCGCCGCCAACCCCACCTTGGTCGCCACCTCACGTACACCATAAACCGATGCTGACGTTGCCTCTCGATCAATGTCGGCCGTCTGGCGTCGCTCGCGCAGCAGCGCCAGCGCCAGCGCCCCCACGGTCACAAAGAGGTAAAAAGGCAGATCCCAGGTGTTTAAAAAGCCCAACGCTCCCAGACAGACAACGTGCACCGCCACAAAGACAGGGTCGGCCTGGCGCACCATGTCTCGCGCCCACCCCCACATACCCGAGTCGCTGCCGGCCTGCTGCCCCCACGGTTTGAGCCACCAATTGAGCGCCAACCCGATGACCAGGAACACATATGGCAACGCCAGGACATGGGGATGCATGTCCCCGAGCAAAAAGCTAAAAAAGGGAAACTCGTCAATGGGCTGTAACCCCATTGACGAACCGTCCAGCCAGCGATCGTGGATCACCCGCGAGGCGCGCCACCACCACCAGGGTTGGCGCGGGGGCCATACCGGTGTCGCAGGCGACGCGAGGTTGATGTCCTGGATGTCCAGCCACAGCCAAAAGCGCTCCGGAAGAACGCCATAGGTATGCAGCACGTCCAGCAACCCTTCCAGGTTCCCCATCACGGCGATCAGAACGCCGCCCAGCAGCCCAAAACCGACGGGTCGGCCGACGCGCCGGCTCTCGCCGGACCGCACCCGGCCGGCTGCCACCAGGTTGTACACCACCCCAAAGGCGCCGACCACGGTCCCGGCGAACTGCCACGCCAGCCCCAGGTTAAAAGCCACCGAACCAGACACGTTCGCCAGCTTGGCAATGGTCGCGATCATCAAGTAGCCAAAATAGTAGTAGCTGATCGCAAACCCCGATAGCCAGGGGTCGAGGGGCGGAAACTGGCCCGAGCTACCGATCGCGTTGATAAAGGCCAGATCCATCGGCTTTTCCGTCGCCGTGATCTCTGGGTTGTAGGCCCTGACCAGCGTCCAGATGCCAAACGCCAGGGCAAAGATCAACTCCACAGTCAAGACCAGCTTGGCATTGTCCCGCACCCACTCGCTGATGCCAACCGCATCGGATTGCGCGCGGGTGCGATAGACCCATACCGAGAATGCACCCACCAGGAGGGTAGCAAGCAGAATACCTCCCGCCGAATTGTGCACAAACCCGAGGCTGCCCATCAACCAGAACAGATAGCTGCTCAGCAAGACTCCAAACCCCTTGGAAAAGGCATAGCCACGGTCAGGAAGCCACCTAAAGAGCCGGAATCCCAGGGGAACGGCCGCCAATGAGAGGAACTGGATGACCAGCCACCAGGATGCTGCCATCGTTACGCCGTCCATCTGTTCTCACCCAAGCGCGCTTGCGGTCTCGCCATCGAATCAGTCCGCCGGCCGTTGTTCACCGTCACCCAGAACCATCCATGTCACCGCTACCCGATTGCACCTGGTAGATCGTGGTACCCGCGTTCTCGTATGCCGTTCGCAGGAGGCCCAGGTCCAACATCTGCTCGAATTTCGCAATCCCGGCCGGATCGAAATACGCTCGCTCCAGCCCGCCGACGATCACATAGGATACATTGTAGCGGCGCAATGTGTTCACTGCCAGCTCGATGTCAGTCGTATCGTAAAACGCGGCCACCTCGGCGACCCGGCCGCGCACGATCTCACTGGCATCTGGAAACGCAGCACGGTGCTGCCGGGTGGGCCAACTCCAGCCCACCACCGCCGGCAGACCGGTGTTGATGCTGATACGGTTTCCCCAACGGTATTCGGGGATACTGGCCTCAATGATGACCGGAGAGCCGATCACATTGTCCTGCAACCAGCGGATGGCATAGTAGTCATCTCTGAGAGGAATCGCCATGTCCTGATCGTAATAGGTAGCCGTCACCATGTACCGCATCCCGTTCAAGCCGGCCGGAGGCTGGTCGGCGTGAAAGCGATCGGCGATCTTGGCCCGCGCGGCAGTGGGGGGATACAGGGCGGCCGCAAAGATCAGCAACGCCAAAACCGCCACCCAGACCTGGCGCAACGTCCCTCGCCAGCCCCGAACCCAATCCCAGCACCAGATCAGCGCTGCGCCGCCGATCACACTGTAGAGCAGCCAGACCTGGTTGTAGAATTTAAAGACCGTGTTCATGCGGCTGATGTCACCGGCAAACACCACCAATTCGACCGCCAAAGTAAAGGCCAGCCCGAGCGCAAAGAGCATCAAGACCGCCCGCCGCTCGACAGGCAGCTCGGGCCGCAGCGCCAGGAGGGCAGACGGGACCATCATCAGCAGGATGAACGGACCAACAGGTATGCCAAGGATCAACGTGACTGCCATCGCACCGACAAACGCCATCACCCCGAGCCCGATCAGCCAGCCCCACCGTTCGAGGTCTTCCAGCTTTTCCTGGTTGAGGTGGCGCGACCAGTCCACAAACTCGCGAATCAACAACGTCACCAGCACAAAGAGAAAGAGGCCATGCACCGCAAAATAAGCCCAGATTGGGGTGACGCCTCCTTGCCACCTGGATACCTCAGAGAAGGCCGGGACAAAATTCCGCAGAAAGGGCAAAAAGAGCAGGCTACTCAGCCCAATGAGCGTCACCGCCCCTACCACGGCCGCCGACACCCAGCGCCAACCGTTGCCGATCCGGCGCCAGGCAGAAAACGCCACCGTCACCGCGCCCACCCCTACCAACGTGGGCCAGTCCCACGTGTTGGTGGGTCGCGTCACGCCGATCACTAGACCGCCGACCAGCCAGGTGAAGGCAAGGGAAACAAGCCCGCGACGCGGGCGCCAGCTCCAACCAGCGCCGCTGCTGCCGGACCGAACTGCAAGCTGGGCCAGCCCCAACGCCCACGCCACGCCCAGCAAAAAGAACGGCATGTCGATCATGTGCGCGTGAAGATCTGCGTAGAGATAGGTGAAAAAGGGAAACTCGGTTATCGGGCCGGCTTCGCCCCGGCCCGGAGGAATCACTCGGGTCGCGTCCCAATACCAGGAGCCGATATACATTGGAGCCGGTTCACCCTTGAGGTTGCGCACCAACCCCCGCGCCGTCTGTACCACCCAGCCGCCCTCATCCCCGCCCAGCCTATTCCAACCATTCACGATCGTGCCAATCTGTCCCAGATTGCCGAAAAGAACCACCACGATCAAGGCCGCCAATCCAGCGACCATCGCCTTTCGCCGCCAGTCGACCGACCCTCTCCGTCGGCCCAACCCGGCCGCGAGGTCATAGGCGACCGAGAATGCACCCGTGCCGGTGAGGGAAAACAGCATGGGCAGCGCGAGATTGTAGGCGACGTAGGGGACCACCCCCAGCAGCTTGGTGAGGCTGCCCACCACCACATAGCCAAAGTAGTAATAATTGATATAGGCCCCCGACAGCCACGGATCGTAGGGAGGAAAAGTGGTGCTCTTGATCACTGCGTTGAGATAGGCGAAATCAAGCGGCTTTTCGCCGCCTTTCGAGGGATGCCACAAGTCGGGGTTACCGCTGCGGATGAGCAACGAGATCGCCAAGAGGGCCACGCCAGTCAACTCGGCCACCAGTATCAGGCGCCAGTGGGCCCTGACAAAACGGACCAGTTCGCGCCGGCGCAACACGCCTACTCCCGCGCCCGCCAGGGCCAGTACTGCGACCGCGGCCCAAATCGTGGAGCGTGTGTACGCAAACCGCCCCGAGCTTGCGGCCAACCAGCTTAGCCAAGAGACAATCAACAGCGCCAGCGCCTTGCTGACCAGGTATCCCTTGCTGGGGAGGCCGCGCAGCGCCACAAAAGCCAGCGGGAAAGCCAGCCAACCAAGCACCAGCACTGCCAGCCACCATACGGCGGCGCCGATCACGGGCGATCTGCTCAAGAGACCATCTGGGTTGAACATCTCGCTCCACGTGCCGCCCGCCTGTTGCTGGTCCGCGACCTCCTCCGGCAGCCACATGCTCCTATCCTCGGCCGGCTGGGTTGTGTCGCCGGACTGATCTCCGGGAAGCAGCGCGTCCACCAGATCCGCCTTGCGCTGGGCGACCAGCTCTGCGGTGTAATCGTAGGGAATCACAAAGCGCCGATCTGAGATGTCCACGGCCGCCAGAACGGTCCGGGTCTGGACCGGGTCATAGTCCGGGCCGCTTTTTGAAAATCCACACCGGCGGATGGTCATACACCGAAAACGCTTCTTCGGCCGCCCACACACCCGGCGGCGGCCAACCCACCTCTGGCTCTCGACCCCAGGCGAGCGCTCCAAATACGTCATTGACGCGCAGCGGGCCAATCCGCATGTCGGCCAAAAAGGTCTCGACCAGCTCGTAACCAAGGCGGCCGGCAAACAGCGCTTCATAGTAGGCAATAGTGAGCGGGTAGCGGGGCGGCAGCCGGGTGATGGAACCCAACTGGCGGGTACTGCTCATAAAGAGATAGTCCCCCTGGTCCAACAAGGTGATCAACCGCTCGCGCTTGCTTTCGTCATGCCATCTTCCTCAAGTACAATTCCAGGGTCCACCATCGTGCATCGCAAAGCCGTTAGGTGTCAGCCGTCCATCGGCATCGGCAGTCCATCATCCCACGAGCTCTCGTTCACCAACAAGGAACCGGTTGAACGCACCGGCGCTCCCGTCACCACCTCGGTGATGAGGACATAATGCTGCCCGCCATCCAGGGGAATAGGGGTAGCTCAAAGAGAAAAGCATCCCCTCGAATATCGTGGGAAATCTGCAGGTCAAGGGTTCGGCTGCTCGATCGCCAGCTCGTCAGAATCATCGGTCTGCGCCAGTGCGACGCGAAAGTGCTCCGGTCCGGCGTCAAGCTGGGGATCCGGCAGCTGGTTCATGCGGATAGCCGTCGCCACACCGTCCACCGGCATCTCGAAAAATGACAGAGACCGCGCTCCGTCTTGGGCATAGTCCGACTTGGGGAGCGGAACCTGAACCTCGCCAGGTCCGTCCGGGCCATCGTAGAGCAGAGTCGCCCCGGTCGGAACGTGTTCATAAATCCAACGAGCGGCCGCCAGGCGAGTGACCGGCTGCCGGTAGATGTTGGTAAACGCCAGCGCCCACAGCCAAGTGGACAGCACGACCGCCGCCAGCCCCAAGCCAGCAGCCCACCGCAGAACGCCCCGCGCTTTCACGCGCCCGGTCCCACAGAAAGATGACCAGCCACGCAGCCAGCACGATCAACTGGGTAAATCGGCAACTGGTATCGCATCGACTTGACCCACTGCGCCCCCTGGTATAGAAAGAACACCGTTATCCACAAGATCAAGAGCAAGTGCTGCTCAAGCGCACCCTTCCTCCGGCCAACCCGAGTGACTATGCGAATAAGGCCCGCGCCCCAGCCTATCCACGCCGCAGCGCCCAGGAACGGCCCCATCCCATCAGGACCATATTCGTCCAGGGAAACACGATGGGCGTGCGATCAGTCCATTGATGGTTAGGAGGAAAATCCACATTCCCCGTCATCTGGTCTTGGATGGAGCGCATGTTGCTCACCCATTCGGGCGATGGCAGCAACAGCGCCTCGATTCGAGCCCGGCAGAATGTCATGGGCTACCCGCCACCATTCCGGGGCGCTGTGGTATGCAGCGTCAAATCGCTCCTGGCCCAGCGTATTGGCGTCATGGTTCGGACCGGCAAACGCGTAGGGTTGAAAAACACGGAACGCGGCAAAGGTAAACAGCCCCGCAAGCAGCAGGCAAGCCAGCACCTGTTCAGCCTGATCGCGCCGACGACGGATCAATCTCAGCAGCGCGGCCGCGACCAGTACCAATCCCAGGGGCCAGACACTGATCTTGCAGGCCAACGCCATCCCAAACGCCAACCCAAACAGAACCCAGTGGCGCAGCTCGGTCGCCTGCACCACGCGTACCGCGGCGTAAAACGCGAGCGCCACAAAAAAGGTCAAGAAACCATCGACCGTGAAAAAGTGCGCCTGCTGGATGGGAAGGACAGCCGCTGCACCTAGCAACGCCGCCATCAAGCCCACGCGCCGGTCGAACAGCCGGCTTCCAATACCAAAGATCACAACCAGGGTCAACGTTTCGAACAACGCCGACAGCGTCCTGCCCACCAGGTGGATCTCTCCGTATCCCGAGTAGTAATGCAGACAGTCGGCCGATGTGGCGCAAACCGCGTCCATCCCGGCTGCAACGTAGCGAACCACGAAAATTGGCAGCGTCCCATAGACAAAGAAGGTCTTGCCATAGTTGTTGAGGATTCAGAGGAGCCGTCGCCGTGGTGACATAGTCGGCAATGCTAAAGGCCGGCCGGAGCAGCGAGGTCACGTCGGTGAGAAAGCGCTCATCGGGATGCAGGTGGGCCCCCTCATCCGAGTTCACGCCCTGGAGCCGCAGAACTGCAGCGGCTATCAACACCCCAGCCAGCGCCACGGCCCACCACAGGCTGGTATTGCGGCCGGCGCGTGGCAATGCGGTAGACTGATCGACCGCGATAGGTGTTGCCTCCTGGCCCGTCTCCATGGTCATCCTGATATATACACGCCTAGGCGCCCAAAAGCGCACGCAAAGCCCTTAGGGCATTGGTCACAAGTTAAGCAATTGGGCAGATCGTCAAGTCTGCCACACGGGTTTTCAAAATGGTGATGCGGACGGCCAAGTTTGACGGGGTTCGCGTTCTGGCGCACAATGGGCGGATGACGAACACATGCGAACCCACCAAATCGCTGAAAAGACCAAGTTCCGTGCGCCATACACGGGCTATTCAACGAGACCGCGGTAAGCGGCCAGATGTGGCGCCGCCGGATGAGCAGATCGCCGGGCGACTGGCAGAGATCATTCATCCCGCCACGCTGGCTCAGGTTGCCCACTTTCACCGCCTTGGCCTGCGTGAACGGACGTTGAACCTGCCGATCATGGTTGCCCTCGTGTTGAGCATGATTTGGCGCCAGATTGGTTCGGTCACTGAACTGACCAAAATGCTGGTCACCGAGGGCTTGCTGTGGGCCGAACCGCGCAAAGTCAGTCAACAGGCGTTGTCGGAGCGGTTCCGCACCTTTCCAGCCACTCTGTTTCTGCGCGTGCTCCTGGCAGTTTTGCCGCTGATGGAGATGCGCTGGAAGAGCCGACAACGGCCTTTGCCCCCGGAGATTGCCTGGGCGCAGGAGCGCTACACTGAAGTTGTCATTCAAGACGGGTCCACGCTGGATGCCTTGTTGCGCAAGGTGGGCTTGCTGCGGGATGCGGAAACGAATCCGCTGGCCGGGCGAATGACGGCTTTGCTGGACCTGTGTTCGCGGCTGCCGCGTCACATCTGGTATGAAGAGGATGCCCAAGCCCATGATCAGCGGTTTTGGCCGCGCATTTTGGAGGTGCTCAAAGCTGGCAGCTTGCTCCTCTTCGATCTGGGCTACACCAACTTCAGCGTGTACGCCCAACTGACAATGACAGGCATCACCTTCATCACTCGCGCCAAGGGTAACCTGGTCTATCAAGTCGAGCGCTACCTGCGGCAGACCGCCCAGGTCCACGAGATCCTGGTCTGGGTCGGCAAGGGCAATGACCGCCAGTTGGTTCGCCTCATCCAGGTTCTGTACCAGGGCAAGTGGTATCGCTACCTGACCAATGAACTGGATACGGAGCGTCTGCCGACGCCCTACGTGGTGGCGCTCTACTGGCAACGCTGGCGAATCGAAGATGCGTACAACATCGTTAAACGATTGCTGGGGCTGGCGTACTTCTGGGTCGGCTCGCAAAATGGAGTCGAGTTGCAGTTGTGGGCCACCTGGTTGTTGTATGCGGTCTTGGTCGATTTGACGGATGCGATCGCCGAACATCTGAACCAACCGCTCGCGGCGATTTCTATGGAGATGGTCTATCGCAGTCTCTACTACTTCACCACTGCCTATAACCGGGGCGAAGCGACTGACCCTATAGTCTACCTGGCTGACAATGCCACATGGCTGGGTGTTCTCAAACGCAAACGAAAACATCGACCGTCCCCACTTGTCCTGTTCGACTTGACAAACCTATCGGATCGTTAACTTGTGACCAATGCCCTTAGGGGGCAATTCATAGGCCAGAAACAACATGCGGTCAAACCGCCCTGGAAAGTGCTTCTCGGTGCCGCCGGGATAGGTTGATTGAATCACCGCCATCTCTTGGGCACGCTCCGGTAAAAAGATGCATACAACCGGGCGCTCGAACGCCCCCAATTGGGCCGCATCGCCCAACGGCTCCCGCACATCCACAGTGTCGGAATCCGGCACCAGAAATGGAACTGACGGGAAGCCTCCCTGCCGGCTGATCCCCATCCGCGGTGGGCCAAAGAAAAACACGCGCCACTCTGAGCCCAGATTGAGCAGGTAATCCGAGACCCGATGGGCTACCTCGGTATTCAAACCGCCATAATCGCCATTCGAGGTATAGTCGCCAAAGTAATAGGCCAGATCCCCATACGAGAACCAGACCGCCACCAAAAGGGACGCGCCCAGCCAGGCTTCCCGACGCCCACCCAGCAGCGATCGCAACCGATCGGCGATCCAGACCAACACCACGGCAATCACCATACAGACGGCCGGCGCCACGGTCACGTATCGCTGGCTGGCAGGCGGGTTCTCTAGCATGGCGCCGGCGAAAACCACGGTGCCGCCTATCCATAGCAGCAGCAGGGCATTAGGGGTCTTTTTCACCCCCGCCAGCGCCAGTCCAATGCCCAATACAAACAGGACCGACGGCGCAAAACGCAGCAGGGGTATTCCTGGACGGTAAAAAAAGGCCGGGTCGAGGGTATAGTTGAACGCCAGCGCCGATTTCCAGAGCTGTTCGACCAACAGACTGGTAGCGGAGCGGCCGGTCACCTCGACCTCCCGCTCAAGCCACCCCGACTGAAAGATCCCAAGCTGATTCATGCGCGCCATATAGTCGTCCGGATGCCCCGCGGCGAACAGCGCAAACGGCAGAACGGTTACCAGAAACACCACCGCCAACGCGATGATGTTGGATCGTTGTCGCCACGCGCTGCGACGGTCCACCGCCAGCCAGTGGAGGATCATCCCGGCGACCAGCCCCAACAACAATCGTGAACCCATATAATAGTACTGGCTGACCCCCAGCGCCAGACCGGAAAAGACAAAGTACCGCCGGTCCTGGCGTTGCCTGCCTTGCCAGAGCAGCCCCATGACCACCAGGGCGAACAGGGGGTCCCAGATATTGTTCAGCGCCAACCGGCTATAGTGCACGTGAAAGTGATAGCCCGTCAAGAGCACGGTCGCTACCAACGCCACCCAGCGGCCCCAGGCGCGCCGGGCAAAGAGGTACGCCGCCAGCACGGTGGCTGTTCCAACAAAGGGGGAGATAAAGCGCACCGCAAAGGGAGTATGGCCGAACAGCTTGACTGGCAACGCGAGCAGGTAGAAATAGAGCGTCGGGTGGGAAAACCAGCCGGTGATAAAGGGGTTTGCCAGCTCACCAGACAACACCCGGGCAGCCTCGCGCCCCATGCTGGCCTCATCGCCGGCCAAAACGTAGGGGATGCGCTCAACGCCGGCATAACGAATCCAGAGCGCGACCATCATCAAACCAGCCACCAATAACGGCTCCCATATATCGGGCAAGTTGGCCGGCCACGACCATGAGGCTCGTTTCGTCGGCCGGCCATCTTGACCGCGCAGGCGCCGCCAGAGTCGTCCCGCAAGGTCCGAGCCGTTCGGCCACAAGCCAAAAATGGCCAGCACGATGCCCAGGACCCACAGGACCAACGCTCGTGAGGCGCTCCCAGCCGGCTGCACCGCGTCCTTTACCCCGATCCAGGCAAACCACGAGAACGCCAGCCCGGTCAGCGCCAACCCACATTGGAAGAGACGCCCCCGCACCCACACGAACGGCCGGGAAAGCCAGTCCCGGCCGACCGCTGGCCCACGCGGTGATGAACCACTCTGCCACACAAAAACTGCAAACGCGATCAGAGCCAATCCGTACCAGGTTAGCCCATCGCCGGGTTCGAACGGCCGCTCGTGCCAATTCCAACTGACCTGTCCCACCACGGCCAGGAGCAGCGCCAGGCCCAACCAAAGGAGAGAGCGCACGCTCGGGGGTGGGGCTACAACCCCGCTCCCATCGGCGTCGCTGGCGGCAGGTTCGGCCGGTTGGGCAACCGCTAGCTTTGACGGCTCTGAAACATCTGGCGGCGGCATCTGCGGGGTCGCCTCGATCTCCTCTGTGGGCGTCAACTCGCGCCGGAACTCTTGCGGGCTTGGGGCGGGCAGCGGCAGGGCGGCCGCGTCAGGCAATATCCGCTGCGCCACGATAAAGAGATAGGCCCCACGCTCCGGCGCCGGCTCTTCGTAGAACGGCCTGAGCCACCGCTCAGTCACGCTCAGGCTGGAACGCCAGGGCGCAATAACCCAATGGCCCAACAACCATTTACTGACCAGCGACGGCAGGCCCAGGTAGTGACCCCACTCTAGCCGCCGCAGCGCCCCCTGCGAAAAGTAGTACTGCCAGCGCACGACCTGCAAGCCGGCCGCTTCCAGGTATCGATGCCAGACGGCCGGGGAGTCGTAGTGCCGGTGCCGCGAGATACGGTTGAACCAGCCCTCGTACGCCGTCGCGGCGACATCCAGGCCGATTCGCCGAAGCGCAGCCGAGATCGAAAGGAAGGAGGTGAAATGCTCGCTGGGCACCGTCAAGACGAACTGCCCACCCGCTTTCCCGGCTGCTGGATCGGCCGGCCGCAACACCCGCGACACTTGGCGCAGCACGGGATCAACCTGGTCAATGTGTTCGAGGACCGAGTTGCTCACCACCGTGCCAAAGTGCCCATCTGCAAATGGTAGCCGGTCGCCCGCCCCGTGGACGGCAACCTGATAACGGTGCCGGTCGCGCGCGCCTCCTCCAGTGGCCCTCGCCATGGGTCGATCCCGACCTCGGGCGATAGCGAAAATGTGACCGCCGCAAAGTGCCCGTCACCGCAGCCGAGATCGAGTACCGGCCGTTCGAGTTCCAAGTTCTGATAGAACCGCGACTCGACGGCGCGGAGCAGCGCCCGAAACGCAGGCACCCCTTTGAGGTGGCGCCAAAGGAAATCGTCAGGCATGGTCTCCATCGCGCCCCTTGACCGGCGTGTCTACTGATTGGCAGAGTCGGGCGTAGGGGTCCAGGTCCTGATCCGAGTCGGCCGGCCTCTCCCTCAACCTCTGGAACAAAAGCTCATAGCGCCGCGCTACCTCAGCCGGGGAGAAGGTATTGGCGATCGCTTTATCCGGCCGCTGGTATGACGTCCGATCACCGAGGACCTTGAGAATTGCGAGGGCCAGTCCCCGAGGATCGCCGATGGGTGCGATTTCGCCCATCCCGGTCATCCGGATCGGCTGCCGAACACCAGGCAGGTCGCTGGCGACCGCTGGCACCCCGCAGAGCATTCCCTCAATTTGCACCATGCCAAAGGACTCGGTGCTGTTGAGACTCGGCAGCACGGTGACATCGCAGTTGGAGTAAAAGGCCGCCATCTCGTCCTGCTCCAACGACCCGAGAAAGGTCCAATGCTCTCGAAAACGTTCAAACAGTGGTTGGAGGCGCTTCGCGTACGCTTCTTCTCCCAGTACATCCTCGTGGGGACCGGCAAACAGCACTTGCGCAGCGGGATACGCCTCCAGAATGCGAGGCAGCGCACCCAACAGGACCTCCACCCCTTTTTCGGTCGCCAGCCGCGCTGACATGCCGATGATGGGACCGGGGCCCAAGCGCCATCTGACGGCAAACGCCTCCCGCGCTTGGGTGCTGCCCGGCGGCAACGTCACCGGCGGTGGAATGACCTCGACCTTGTTCAACAGCGGGGCCAAGAAATGAGAGTGGACTGCGTAATCCTCGGTATAGGCAACCACGGCGTTGGCCAACCGGCCGGCCATCCAATTGTTGAACCGCACCACCCCGTTCACCAGCCGGTTGAACAGCCCTGGCGGCAGCCGGAGGTCGCAATGATACGTGAGCACGACCGGCCGGCCAAGAATCCGCCCGCGCAACGCCAGCCCAGGCGCGTCGAATTGGGGAAGATGCAGGTGGACCACATCGTGCTGGCGCACCAGGCGGGTTGCCAGCCAACCAAAAGTGGGCATGATGACGCCCTTGCTAACCCGTATGAGGACCGGCGCTCGAACGATGCGCACACCGGCGACCACTTGGTCCGTGGGGTATGCCTTGTCGTAGCGCGACGTCAATACGGTGACTTGATGGCCGCGCTCGACCAGAGCGCGCGCCAGTCGCTCGACATAAATCGTCAGGCCGCTGATGTGCGGCCGGTAATAGGTCAAGACCACCAGAATCTTCACGCTGTGCCCAATTCCCGCGACGCAACCACCACGGCGCCCAAGGTCTGTCCACTGCGCCAGAGCCCGATCGCTCCGAGCCCGACATTCACGATGTATGTTGACACGGCGTGATAAACGAACGCAAAGCCCAACGCCTGCTCCCTGGAGACGCTAAAGACCGACAGCCCGAGGATGACCGCACCGTGAAAGACACCCACAAAGCCCGGCGAAGAGGGCACGGAAACGCCAAACGCGGTTGCAGCCAGCGCAACAAGGGCGGCTGGTAACGTGACCTCGGACCAAAAACCCTTTAGCCCCCAATAGTAGCCGGCCACGATGCATATCCACAGCAACAGCGATAGGATGACGACGGGGAGGGCCGATCGCCAACGGGTCAGCGAGCTTAGGCCGCCAAGGAACGAATCGATGCGTCGCAGCCAGGCTTCTGGGTCCAGTCGCGGATGGCTCACCTTTCCAAGCGCCCACCCCGAAAGCTCCAGCGCCCTGACGCGATTGACCGCCGCTGCGAGCAGCAGCCCAAAGCCCACCACCGTGACGACGCTAACCACCAGCGCGGCGGTGGATAGTTCCTGCGGCATGGACGGCGCCAGTGGGGCCGAGATGCCGAAAAACACCACGATGATCAGCATGTCCAGCACTCGCTCCAGGACGACGCTCGAGAGCGCCTTGACCATGTCGATCCCGCTAGATCCAAGGTTGACGCTGGCAAGGTAAGACCGCGCCAGGTCGCCCAGCCGAAACGGAAACAGGCTAGAGATCATATAGCCAGCGTTCTGAGCGTGAAACAGCGGCCAGAAACCCGCACTTGCGTCCGAGCCGGTCAGCATCACCCGCCACCGCAAGGCCCGGAGCACGAGAAAACCCACCTGCCCGGCCGCTACCACCAGTACCACCCTCCAATCCGCACCCCGCAACGCCTGGACAACCAGATCAATGTCGACCAGCCAGAGAATCAGACCGACACATACGAGGCTGGAGAGAATACCAACCCAGAATCGCACTCGTTTTGACATTCGATCGTGTCTCTATTACAGTCGGCTACTAGTGTCCAGTCAAGGTGGCTTGGTTCACTCGGACGCCGCAGCCCGTACCCGGGCCTCCAACTCGGCCGCGGATAGCCGGTCGGCGTTCTCAAAAATCAAGACGAACGGGTGGTCATAGACGGTAAAGCTCTCGTCGGCCGGCCCCAGGTCCATCGTTACGGGCGCCGGTTGCCACCCTTCCAGCGCTGCCGGCCGAGTGAGGCCGGGCCAGGCAAAGGTATCGTCCACCGCCGCCAACGTTCCCACGGTCGGGTATCGACCTGCCCAATAGGCAAGATCGAATCCCAATTCGCCCGACATCAGCAATCGGTAGTAGGCGGCCGCCTCGGGATACCGGGACGACAGACGCGGTATGACCCCATAGAGCCGGTTGCTGGCCAACACCAGGTAGTCACTTTCCGCGACCCGCTCGAGGGCGTCGCCCAGCGCTACCCCATTGTCGGGGTCGTCCAGGCGGTCCTCCACGTCAAACCACTCGAGTTCCACCTCCCTGAATCGCCCCGACTCTCCTCCGCCGTCCTCCGTCCGCAGACGCAGGGGCAGCGAGTGGTCCCAATGCTCCGTCGCCAACGCGCTGCGGGCTGGCGCGTTGGCATACAGCCACTTGGAGGCTGCCACCCACGGATGCTCGGCCGCCCCGTACAGACCTACAAAGGCCAGCGACCACACAGCGCTGCCTCCCAGCGTGATGATCATCGTCGCCCACCCGAACGCACGCCGCTTCGCCCCAGTGGCTGCGCCCTCGGGGCGACTCGCGGCCTCAGGGTTGACCCACTCTGCGATCATGGCGCCAGCGTATAGAGTCAGAAAGGGGACCAGCGGGAGCAGGTAACGCAGGAATTTTACTTGAAAAGAACCGGTCACTACCAGAAATGGTAGCACCCACGCCATCACCACCATTTCGTCCAGCTCGGCCCGCCGTTGCACCATACGCATAACCGCCCATACAAGGCCGGCGAGTAGCGCCAGGGTGAGCGGGAGCCCCAATCCCCACCGGGCCATCTGTTCCACAAAGTACAAGTAGGGCGTGGTACCCTGGTATTGCAGCGTGAACGGGATGTTGGCGCTGCCCCGTACCATCACCCCCTGGGTGCCTATGTTTTTGAGGTAACACGAGTGTATCGTGAACGGCCCAACCGCCAAGTTGAGAAACGGTATCCTGAATCCGGGCAGCGCATCAGTGCAGGTGGTATCCAGCATTGCGAATGGGTTGGTCAGTGCAAAGACGGCCAAGGCGGCCAACAAGGCGACCAGCAGCTCGCCGATAGGGCGGCCTCCCCACCGATACCAGCGCCCCAGTTTGCGCTGCAGCCCGGACCAGCGGGCCACCGGCGGTACGCGGCGACCCCAGAACAGCAGAGCAAGCAGGGGCAGAATCAATAGAACGGCGCTGAATTTGGCGCCGACCGCCAAACCGATGCCCGCGCCCGCCAGCAGGCTGTCCCGGAAACGCCCGCTTTGCGCCCGTCTCACCATCCCACAGACGGCCGCAACAACAGCAGTCGCCAGGAATGGGTCCGAGATGAAAAAGTGGGCGCTCTGGATGTGGAGCACGGAAAAGCCGAGCAGGGCAGCCGCCAAAAGCCCGGCGACCGGGCCAAACAGCCGACGCCCTAAACGAAAGATCAACCAGATGGTCAGCGTGTCGGCCAAAGCTGCCAACGTTCGACCCACGACCAGCAGATGGTTATACTCTATCCGGCCGGGGAAGTTCAGCAAGTCGCGCACTAGCGTCCATCGCTGAGGGATCCAGGAGAACCTCTCGGCCCGGGCCGCGTCCCCGTTGTCGAGCAGGTGCGCCGCCGCCACCCCGAGGTAGAGCGGCCAGTGCCCGTAGGCAAAACTGCGCGGTTCGGCCTGTTGCACCTGGATGCCGCTGCTCTTGGCCTCTGGCGGCCAATAAAACGGGTTGAACGTGGAACGCTGCGGGTCAAGCGCAATTGACCAGTCCGTGGGAAAATCCACCGTGGTGCCCACCCACACGATGTACCGTTCGTCTGGATGGACGTGATAGAATCCATCCCAATCAACACCGGTCAGGCGCAGCGCCAGGGCGGACAGCAAAATGGCGGTCAGCGCGAGATTGACCCAGGTATTTCGCGGCGATTCGCTGGCAGTCCGAACGTGCACCGGGTAATTGTATCAGCCCGCCATGCCGTGTCCAGCCAAGGCGCGCGCGCAGGCATCATGGACCCAGGTCGCGCCAATGGCGCGACCTGGGTCCATGATGAGCTTCATCTCCCCGTCAGAGGTGATCACTCCTTCGTCAGCGACGTTATGGCCCGCTCGATTCTCTCCGAAACCTGTCCGGCTATACCTTCCAACGCCGGATTCTCGACCATCCCCATTGCGACCATCGGATTGATACCCGAGACGACTGACCCACCGTCGTCCGTCTCGTAGACGATGACGTTGCAAGGCAATAAGAGGCCGATCTCCGTCTCGGCCTCTAGCGCCCGCCAGGCAAAGGGTGGATTGCAGGCGCCCAGGATCACATACCGACGAAAATCGACGTCCAGCTTGCTCTTGAGGGTCTCCTTGACGTCGATCTCGGTGAGGACGCCAAACCCTTCGGTCTTGAGAGCGGCCGTGATCTTTTCCACCGCCTCTTGGTACGGCAGGTCCACCTCGACCTTGAAGCCATAGTGTTGATCCATATGACAACTCCTTGATCTGTTTGCGTGACCATCGATTTTAACGAGGGAGTGGAGCCCGGTCAAGCGCTGAAACCAGATCGAATTGTGCACTGGACGCGACCTCTGGTAAACTCGCTGGCGCAGGGCAGCGGCCGCGAGGTTTGACGCGCATGACGAGCTTTCGAATCAAAACTGGTATTGCGTTCGGGACGATGGTGCCAGGCCGACTGGTGCAACGTGACAACCGCTTCCGGGCGCAGGTGGAAATCGAGTCCGGAACGGTGGCGGTCCACGTGCCCAATTCCGGGCGGCTGGGCGAGCTACTCGTGCCGGAGGCCCAGGTCTGGCTGGCCCCGGCCGATCCTGCCACGCTTCACCGGCGCCGCACGCACTTTGACCTGGTCCTGGTGATGGCGCAGGACGGCGCGACCCTGGTCTCCATCGACGCGCGCCTGCCGTCCGCTCTGGCAGAGCAGGCGCTGCGCGCCGGCCGGTTGCCGGGTCTGGAGTACCTGAGCATGGTCCGGCGGGAGGTACCGTTGGGCCAGAGCAGGATCGACCTGCTCGCCGACCACAACGGTCGGCGGTGTTGGATCGAGACCAAGTCGGTGACCCTGGTCCGCGACGGCATCGCCCTCTTTCCGGATGCGCCCACTGCACGCGGCCGGCGACACGTGCTCGAGCTGACCGCGGCCGCCCAAGACGGCGACAAATCGGTCGTTCTGTTCGTCGTCCAGCGAGTTGACGCGCGCTATTTCAAGCCCAACACACTGGCGGACCCGCAGTTTGCCGAGGCGTTAGCCCTGGCCTCCGCCAAGGGCGTGGAGGTGGTGGCTGTCCGCTGCCAGGTGGGGCCCGAGTTTGTCGCCATCGACGCCGCGATTCCGGTCGAGCTGATAACCAACGCGGCCGGCGACAGTGGACAAGGCCAGTCAAATGGGGTATCATTCGCCCGTCTCCGGGTTGAGTCTAGTGAATAGGTCATGATATGGATACTCGCGAAAAACTACTACAGACACTGACAGAGGCGCACGGGGTCCCCGGATATGAGAATCAGGTGCGCCTCCTTTTGCGCAACTACCTTGAACCCCTTGGTGCCCTCGAGTACGACAAAATGGGCAGCCTCATTTGTCGGCAAGCCGGACCCGCGGGAGGTCCAAAGGTGATGGTCGCCGGGCACATGGACGAGATTGGCTTTATGGTGCGCCATATCACCAAGGAGGGCTTTATCAAATTCGTCCAGCTTGGTGGGTGGTGGGATCAGGTTCTGTTGGGCCATCGGGTAATCGTCCAGACCCACAAGGGCGACCTGTTGGGCATTATCGGCGCCAAGCCGCCCCACCTCCTCACCGCCGACGATCGAAGCAAGGTGGTGGAAAAGCGCGACATGTACATCGACATTGGGGTGACCTCCGAGGAGGAGGTGACGGCCGCCGGGGTGCGGGTCGGCGACCCCATCGTTCCCCTGGCCGAGTTTGCCGTCCTCACCGGCGGAAAGACCTATCTTTCCAAGGCTTTTGACGACCGAGTCGGTTGCGCTCTGATGGTGGAGGCGTTGCAGCACTATGCCCAGGCGGACCACCCAAACACCCTGTACGGGGTGGCAACGGTGCAGGAGGAGGTCGGGCTGCGCGGGGCCAAGACGAGCGCAGCCGCCATCGATCCAGATGTAGCCATCATTCTCGAATCTGACATCCCTGGCGATGTGCCGGGAATCAAACCCGAGGAATCGGCCGTCAAGCTGGGCCACGGGCCAACCCTGCTGATGTATGATACCCGCATGATACCCAACATCAAGCTGCGCGACCTGGTGATCGACACGGCTCAGGAGCTTGACATTCCTCTCCAGTTCTCGGTGATGCTAGGCGGCGGCACCGACGGCGGCGCCATTCACATACACCACACCGGCGTGCCGACAGTTGTATTGGGGGTGGCTGCGCGCCACATTCACAGCCATGGCGCTATCATCCACCGAGATGATTATGATCGGGCGCTCGCACTGCTCTTGAACCTGATCTCCAGGCTGGATGCTGACACCGTCACCGGCCTTACGCCGTAGGGGCGTCACCCCGGTGTGGTTTGCTCCAACCGTATCCTTTTGCTATACTTTTCAATCGTGTCACGTGTTTGGGCTGCGATCCTGAAACAGGGTCAGTACGTCTGTTTTCAGTCAGGAGGTTGTGAATGGCCAAAGGTGCACCAGAGTTTTTGGGTGAGCTGACCGCCACGCTGCAAGAACGAATTGCAGCTTTTGAACCCACCCCCAGAGCGGTTGACGTTGGCGAGGTGATCGAAGTAGGCGACGGAATTGCCCGCGCCACAGGGCTGTCAAATGTCAAATCGATGGAGCTGCTCCGGTTTGAGAACGGGGTGTTGGGGTTGGCGTTCAACTTGGATGCGGACAATGTCGGCATCATCATCATGGGCGAGTACACCGACATCGTGGAGGGCGGCAAGGTGTGGGGCACCGGCCGGATTGCATCGGTGCCCGTCGGTTCGGCTCTGGTAGGCCGTGTGGTGGATGCGCTGGGACTACCGATAGACGGCAAGGGCCCTATTCACACGGACCGCTACCGGAATATCGAGCGGATTGCCGCTGGAGTGGTGGACCGTAAAGACGTGGACACACCTGTGCAGACCGGCATCAAGGCGATCGACACCATGATCCCCATCGGCCGCGGGCAGCGCGAGCTGATCATAGGCGACCGCCAGACGGGCAAGACCGCTATTGCGCTAGACACCATCGTCAACCAGAAGGGAAAGGGGCTGGTCTGCATCTATGTTGCCATCGGCCAAAGGAGATCCCAGGTGGCGCGGGTAGTCGCCACGCTGGAAAAGCATGGCGCGATGGACTATACAACGGTCATCATTGCCTCTGCCTCTGATCCGGCTGCTCTACAGTACATTGCGCCCTATTCCGGATGCAGCATCGGCGAAGAGGTGATGGAGAATGGCGTCATAGTGGGCGGCGAGCGGGTTTACGACGCCCTCATTGTCTATGACGATCTCTCGAAACACGCCTGGGCCTATCGGCAGGTCTCCCTCTTGCTCCGCCGGCCGCCGGGTCGCGAGGCTTATCCGGGAGACGTCTTTTACCTCCACTCCCGCCTGCTGGAGCGGGCGGCCCGCCTCCGCGACGAGTTGGTGATAGTGCCCCAGGGGACCGCGGTAGGGAGGGATGCCGTTGGTGTGGACAATAAACGATATTTCGGCAACCTGGACCGGCACGATGCAGAGCGCGCCAGACAACAGCTCGACAGCCCCGACGATTACGAGATAGCCCAAGTACCCGGCACCGGAGGCAGCCTCACCGCCTTGCCAATCATCGAGACCTTGCTGGGCGATGTCTCGGCCTATATCCCCACCAACGTCATCTCGATCACCGATGGGCAGATTTACCTCGAATCTGACCTGTTCAACGCGGGCATTCGGCCGGCAGTGAACGTCGGCATCTCTGTCTCGCGCGTGGGCGGCTCGGCCCAGCGTCGCGCCATGCGCCAAGTAGCCGGCCGCTTGAGGCTTGACATGGCCTCGTTTAGCGAACTCGCGGCTTTTGCCCAGTTTGGCTCGGACCTCGACAAAGAGACGCAAGCGCAGTTGGAACGCGGTCAGCGGATGATTGAGCTTCTCAAGCAGCCTCAATTCCAGCCCGTTCCTCTGGCGCATCAGGTGATGGCGATCTATGGCGGTACCCACGGGTACTGTGACAAGATTCCTCTGGAGAAAATGCGACAGTGGGAGATCGACTTTCTCCGCTTCATGGACACGCAGTATCCTCAGGTTGGGCAACTGATCGGGGAAACACTGCGGCTGTCGGAGGACAATGAAGCGACCCTGAAAGAGGCGTTGCAGGCCTTTAACCAGGCGTGGGAAGGTTAATCACGAGGAGACACCTTGGCTACCGAACGCGAACTCCGCAAGAGGATCCGTAGCATCAAGAATATTGGGCAGGTTACCCGCGCCCTGGAGGCAGTGTCAGCGTCCAAAGTGCGCCAGGCGCAGGCTCAGGTCTTGGCGACTCGGCCGTATGCTCCACAAGGCATGGGATGTGTTGGTTCATCTTGCATCCCAGGTAGTTGTCCCCAGCGATTTGCACCCATTGTTCGAGGTGAGAGACCAGGTAAATTCGGTCACCATCCTACTGCTAACCAGCGACCGTGGCTTGTGTGGCGCGTTTAACACCAACATTATCCGGCACACCCTCCAGTTCATTCGCGCCAGCGACATGCCAGTGACCTTGGTCACTGCCGGGCGCAAGGGGCGCGATCTAATGTATCGCGCACAGCAAAGGATCAGCGCCGATTTCAGCAACTTGCCGGACAACCCCACCATTCTGGATGTGACCCCAATCGCCCATACCCTGATCGATGACTTTTTGTCCGGGCGCGCCGATGTCGTCTATCTCGCCTACATGGACTTTGTCAACACCTTGGTGCAGCGTCCGTCGGTAACGCGCCTCTTGCCTCTTAGGCCCCTGCTACATGGGCTGGAGAACCAGGCCATGGCCGAATACCTGGACGGTGAGCGATCATCAACTGCCATGCTACCCGAATACGTCTATGAGCCGGACCCAGGCACCATCCTGAATGAGATTCTTCCGCGCTTTACCGAGCTACAGATCTACCAGGCGGTGCTCGAGTCCCAGGCCAGCGAGCACAGCGCTCGAATGGTGGCGATGCGCAACGCCTCCGAAAATGCCGAGGCTCTCTAGCCGAGGATCTCACGTTGGCGCGGAACAAGGCCCGGCAGTCGGCGATCACCGCCGAGTTACTCGACATCGCCGGCGGCGCCGAAGCTCTGGCTCAGGCCGTCGCGTCGGCAAGGCAATGAACGATTTAAATACCGCGCCCTGTGTGCGGTACTAGTTTCTACGCTTCTTCGCAGTTACAGGAGGACATGAATGGCAGAAGGTCTGCTAGAAAAGAACTCGACCCAGGGCAGTTGGGGGCAGATCGCCCAGATCAAGGGCGCCGTCATTGACGTGGACTTCTCGTCCAGCAACCTGCCCGACATAAACGATGCCCTCGAGGTAAGACGAGATGGCGGTGAAGAGACTCTCGTTCTCGAAGTGCAGCAGCACCTCGGCAACAGCTGGGTGCGCTGTGTGGCCATGGACTCGACTGAGGGGTTGCAGCGCGGAATGCAGGTGCACGGCACTGGTGCCCCGATTCGTGTCCCGGTCGGGCCTACTGTGCTTGGCCGTATCATAAACGTCCTGGGCCGGCCGATCGATGGCAAGGGCGCGATCGAGGCCGAGACCTATTACCCCATTCACAGGCTGGCGCCTGCCTTTGAAGAGCAATCGACCCGGGTCGACGTATTCGAGACCGGCCTCAAGGTGATCGACCTCATCGCACCCTTTACCAAGGGTGGCAAGACCGGCATCTTTGGCGGCGCGGGGGTTGGCAAAACCGTGATCATCCAGGAGTTGATCCGCTCCATCGCCACCGAGCACGGGGGTTTTTCGGTCTTTGCCGGCGTGGGCGAGCGCACCCGTGAAGGGACGCAACTCTACTACGAAATGGTCGAGAGTGGCGTCATCGACAAGACGGCGATGGTCTTTGGCCAAATGAACGAGCCGCCTGGTGTGCGCCTTCGCGTGGGTCTGACTGGTTTGGCCGTTGCCGAGTATTTTCGCGACGAGGGTCGCGATGTGCTCCTGTTCATCGACAACATCTTTCGCTTTGTCATGTCGGGATCAGAGGTGTCGGCGCTGCTCGGTCGCATGCCGAGCGCGGTCGGCTACCAGCCTACACTCGGAACCGAGATGGGCGAGCTCCAGGAACGCATCACCTCCACCCGCAAGGGGTCGATCACGTCGATGCAGGCGGTGTACGTCCCGGCCGACGACTATTCTGACCCCGCACCCGTGGCGACTTTTGCCCACCTCGACGCGACTATCGCGCTGGAGAGGTCCATCGCCGAGAAGGGACTCTACCCCGCAGTCGATCCGTTGACCTCAACCAGCCGCATTCTGCAGCCCGATATCATCGGTGACGAGCATTACCGCGTGGCGCGGGCGGTGCAGCGTGTGTTGCAGCGCTACAAGGACCTACAGGACATCATCGCTATCCTCGGCGTGGACGAGCTTTCCGAGGAGGACAAGCTTACCGTCGCGCGCGCGGCAAGATCGAACGCTTTCTGTCCCAGCCCATGTTTGTGGCCGAGCAATTCACCGGCCGGCCCGGTCAATACGTGCCCATCAGCGAGACAGTCCGCGGTTTTGGTGAGATTCTGGCGGGCCAACACGACGCGTTGCCAGAGCAGGCCTTTTACCTGGTAGGCACCATCGATCACGCGGTCGAGGCTGCCAGGGAAATGCGCCAGTAGCCATTGTGCGGGAAAAAGGATGGCTGTTATGAGCCAGTTACGCTGCGAGATCGTTACCCAGGAGCGCTTGGTGTTCGACAAGATGGTGGACATGGTGATCGCTCCTGGGTCGGAAGGTGAGCTCGGCATCCTGCCTCACCACGTCCCCCTGATCACTGCGCTCAATGCGGGAGAGTTGCGTGTCAAAATCGAACAGCAAGAAGAGACATTTGCTATCAGCGGCGGGTTCATGGAGGTAGGCGCGGATGGCGTCACGGTTCTGGCCCGCACGGCCGAACACGCCCAGGAGATCGATATCGCCCGGGCCGCGGCCGCCCGCGAGCGCGCTGAACAGCTTCTCAAGGAGGGTCCGCCGCCTGAGGGACAAGACCTGGCGGCCCTCGAATCCGCTCTCCGCCGTTCCCATATCCGCCTCAAGGTGGCCCGTAGACGGCAACGGCGACCGGGGCCGTCGGCGATGATGGAGACCGATCACGAGTGACCCTGTGACCCTCGAGTCGGGTCCAGGACAGAGGCATAATGCTATTTAAACAGATCGGAATCGACCTCGGCACCGTCAACCTGCTGGTTGCCGAAGTGAACAAGGGCATCATCTTTCGAGAGCCGTCCGTGGTGGCGATCACCGAGGACGGCACCAAGCTGGTCGCCGTGGGCCAGGAGGCGAAAGAGATGTATGGGCGCACGCCAGAGACGATCGAGGTGATGCGCCCGCTGCGAGATGGGGTCATCGCGGATTACGAGGTCACTGAGGCCATGCTGCGCCACTTTATCCGCAAGGTGACCGGCCCCCTGCGCATGTTCCGCCCACGGGTCATGGTGAGCGTGCCTTTTGGCGTGACCAGCGTCGAAAGCCGCGCCGTGAGGGAGGCAGCGCTGCAGGCGGGCGCTCGGGAGGCGTTCTTGATTCCCGAACCCCTGGCAGCGGCCATCGGCGCCGGGCTGCCAGTCGGCACGCCGACCGGCAACATGGTGGTTAATATGGGAGGCGGCGCCAGCGAGGCGGCCGTCGTCTCGATGAACGGGATCGTTTGCGCCGAATCCGCGCGCATTGGCGGGGTGCGCTTTGACGAGGCCATCATTAGCTATGTGCGCAAAAAGTACAACCTGATGATCGGTGAGCCCACCGCCGAACAGGTCAAGATTCGCATCGGCTCTGCCTTGGAACTCGACAACGAGTTGACCATGGAGGTCCAGGGACGTGACCAGGTGGCCGGGCTGCCCAAGACGATCACGCTCACTTCGAGCGAGGTGACCGAGGCCCTGACCGAATCGCTCGCGGCCGTTGTCAACATTGTGCGGGCGGTTCTAGAAAAGACGCCGCCCGAGTTGGCGGCCGATATCATTGATCGGGGCATGGCGCTATGTGGCGGCAGTGCGATGTTGCGCAAACTCGACGTGCTGTTGACCTATCAGACTGGCGTACCGGCCTATGTTGCCGAGACGCCGATGGACTGCACCGCGCTCGGCGCCAGCCGGGCCCTGGCAGAATTCCAGATACTCAAGCGCAGCATACCAAAAATCTAGCATTCAGGAGGGAAGGCAATGGCGATCCCGTTTCCGTCTGAGGAGTGGATTCATGCCCTCATGATCGAGATCAACAAGAGCGACGCCTACCGCCAGGCAGCCAAGAACTGGGAAGGCGATTTCTTCTTTCGCGTCGCACCTGGCCCGGGTGTTGAGGATGGCATGGATCTATACATGGATCTGTGGCACGGAGAGTGTCGCGCCGCCTTTGCAGTCCAAGACCCATCTGAGCGGCAGCCGGAGTTCATGATGGAGGCTCCGCTGCCGGTCTGGCGCAAGGTGATCGAAAAGAGCCTCGATCCCATCCAGGGATTGCTCACCCGCCAGCTCAAGCTCAAGGGCAACATGCTCAAGATCATGAAGGCCCCCAAGGCCGCCACCGAATTGGTAGAGTGCTGTACCAAGGTTGACACCGAGTGGCCCGCCTGACGTGACTTGAAGTCGACCTCATCAGCGGCCTGGGATATCGTTTCACCGATATCCCAGGCCGCTTTTCGCAACAGGAGACAGTCCCGATGCACGGATACATGGGTCGCCTGCTGGCGGTGGATCTCACCAAGGGCGAGATCAGCGACCAGCCCCTGTCTCAGGCCTATGCGCAGGACTTGCTGGGAGGCAGCGGACTAGCCGCACGCTATCTCTACGACCTGATCGGCCCGGACACGGACCCTTTGGGGCCCGACAACCCTTTGCTTTTGATGACCGGTCCACTGGTTGGCACCAGTGCGCCAGCGTGCGGCCGCCACACCTTTTCTGCACGCTCACCGCTCACCGGCATCTGGGGGGAGGCCAACTCGGGTGGATTTGTCGGCGCCGAGTTGCGTTTCGCGGGCTATGACGGCGTGATCGTCAAGGGGCGCGCCGAGGCGCCAACCTACCTGACCATCGTTGACGGCGAGGCATCACTCCACGACGCGGCCCACCTGTGGGGCCTGGACTGCTACGACACCCAAGAGCGCATAAAGCGGGATATCGACCAACCCAAGGCGCGCGTCGCCTGCATCGGTCCGGCCGGCGAGAACCAAGTCCTTTACGCCGCCATTATGAACGACCACGGCCGCGCGGCCGGCCGCGCCGGGTTGGGCGCGGTGATGGGGTCCAAGAACCTCAAGGCGATCGCGGTGCGGGGAGATTCGAGCGCTCCCCTGGCGGACCCCGATGGGTTTCATCAAGCAGCCAGGGAGGCGGTCAGGCTGGTGCGCAACGACTTTATGAGCGAGACCTTTCGCGCTGGCGGGACGGCCGTGTATATGGACATGGGCATCATGTTGGGTGACGTGCCTGCACGCTACTGGACGGCCGGCAAGTTCGACGCGGCGTCTGCGTTGAGTGGTTCGGTCATGGCCGAGACGATCCTGCAGGGGCCGATTGCCTGTTTCCGCTGCCCAATCGCCTGCGGCCGGCGTACCACGCTCAAGGAAACCGAGTACGCCGTTGCTGAGGTTGACGGACCCGAGTATGAGACCGTCGTCGCGTTTGGCTCGCTCCTGTTTTCCAGCGACCTGGAGGCGGCGACATACGCCAATCACCTCTGCAATCGTTTTGGGTTGGACACCATCAGCGCCGGTTCCACCATCGCCCTGGCCTATCTGCTCTACGACCAGGGAGTCATTACCAACGCCGACACCGGCGGTCTGCCCTTAGAATGGGGGGATATGGAGGCGGCGATTGCCCTGATCGAGCAGATCGCTCTGCGTCGGGGCTTGGGTGAGTTGCTAGCGCTGGGCGCGAAACGTTTTGCGGCCCACTTTGACGCCTCGGACCTGGCAGTTCACGTCAAAGGTATGGAGATGCCCATGCACGACGTGCGCGCCTTTTCCGGCATGGCCCTCTCTTACGCTACTTCACCGCGCGGGGCCTGCCATTTGCAGAGCGACATGTATCTGGTGGACATGGGGGGCGCCATCCCCGAACTGGAGATCATGCCGGACGGTCGTTTCAAGACGCGCGGCAAGGCCAGGACGGTCGCTCTCCATCAGGATTGGCGCAGCTTGTACAATGCGATGATCATGTGCCACTTTGCAGCCCCTCCAGCCAGGTTGATTGCCGACCTGCTTCAAGCCGCCACCGGCTGGGATCGCAGTCCACAAGAGTGGCTGCGCCTGGGAGAGAGAGCTTTTGTGGTCAAACGGGCTTTGAATTGCCGCCTGGGCGCCCGCCGCGGCGACGACCGGCTGCCCCAACTCGTTCTGCGACCGCTCTCGGGCGGCGGGCATCGACGGACCCCGCGCGTAGATCGCCTGCTGAAGGATTATTACGCCTATCGAGAATGGGACTGGGACACGGGCAAACCGACGGCCCGCAAACTCGCCAAACTGGGAATGGAGGAAATCGCTGAGGATCTATGGTCCTGAGTTTGCGCTAGGCGATGCCCCGCCGCACACGCTGACCCCAGAAGCGCTTTAGGTGCATGGCCGTGTAATGATACGAGAACTTGAACACGATATCAGGGGCAAGATAGGGTATTTTGGTGCGCCCCAGGTCCGCAATCCAAAAAATGTTCTCGGCCACCGATACGGGGCACCCTTTGACGCGAATTACCCGTTTTCGGCCGACCCGTAACCGCTGGGCCACATAGCCAACGATTTTGGTTACCAGGTCACCGCTCTTGGCGTGGTGCGGGTCGAGGGTATCGCGATGGCGGTATACCGACGGGATCTCGACTCGCTCCCCGCAGATCTCCCCGCTGTACTTGGTACAGTCGCCCATAAACAGAACGCGCTCCTCGCCCTTGACCGGAATCTCGCCTTCGTAGGCGCCGAACACCAGGTGGAACGGCCGCACCTCCTGGTACACACCGGGCTGCAGTGCCTGGATGACCTGAATGGCCTCATAAAGCGCGCCGGGGCAGCCGCCCCAACAATAGTCCGCCTTTTCCATCTCGGGCGGCGGACCGGCATACGTTTCCAGGCCGCTCTTGTCGCCGTTAAAGATCTGCTCCACGCGATCGAGCGATAGCTGGAATCCCCGGCTCAGCTCCCGCGCCCCTTCCACCGTGACATCGCCACTCACCGCGATTTGGTCGAAATCAACCGGACCGAGCCCGCGCTCGTGAGCGATTCGGATGTGGTCCACCTCCAATGGGTCAAGGCCAAGGATCCGGCAACACACCGCGTCCACCGCCACCGGATTGACGCCCATCACAACAAGCCCCAGCGGAAACGGCGTGGGCGTCAGCATTGTCTTTTCCCCGGCGACGATGCCATCAATCGCGATGAAACCCGGCGATATGACTTCCTGCAGATCGACGACCTTGGTGTGCAATTCGTGGTCGTGGTCGATGAGCCGATGGTTGTCGTCCTGGATGCCGATATAGTTCTTGAGCGCAAAGGTCACCTTGGTCCACGGGTGGGCCTTGAACTTGGGCGCGTTAACTAAAAAGTCGCACTTGTCCACCGCTTCCGGGACATAGATGTACGACCGAAGCGCCTCTGGGTGACGTAACGCCCGCTCCACTTGAGGCATCTCGTCAAAGTAATAGGGTCGGACGCCGTGACGGCGCAGCACCGGGCGGTAGCCTGCCTCAGCAAAGGCATAGCGGGTTGGAATGGTGATGCCACACCGCTCCCCAACCGAGAGTTCGGTGATGCCCCCGTCTCGCGCTTTGATCGCCGTCAGAAGACCATCCAGAAACTCGGGTCGCGTAAACGCGTGCGCATAATACCGTGGATGCGCAATCACACAATTGGGCTTGACCATCGTCCGCCCCGTGGGGCGAACCCCGAGATCGGCCATTCCCTCCTGGATGATACCAGCGATCCGGCTGACCTCGTATTGGGCGCAACGTCGAAGTACGACTTGGTGACGCATGGGAAGGCCTCCTTTCTTGATCGGACCCATTGTATGTCCGCCGGCCTACTGCGTCAAGC
>CAVOHX010000012.1:0-25655 GCA_963695825.1 uncultured Chloroflexia bacterium | reverse complement strand
ACACCCGCGATATAATCATCGCTCCGGAGCAATAGGCCAACGAATAGGCATTACGGAGGCGCGAGTAAGACCTGTAGACGAACAGACCCGCATCTTGATGCACGGCGCCGAGTTTGGCGACGAACAGATCTATCGCGCCATGGAGAACGAGCTACGCGATCGGCTGGCAGAGGGACGCCCGTTGCGCGTCTATTGCGGCTACGACCCCACCGCGCCCGACATTCACCTGGGCCACACCGTCACCATGCGCAAGCTGCGCCAGTTCCAGGACCTGGGTCACGAGGTCACCTTCCTGATCGGCACCTTCACCGGGCTGATCGGCGACCCGAGCGACAAGGACAACGGCCCGGTCCCAGCAGACGCCAGAGCAGGTGACCGAAAACGCCCGCACCTACGCCGAGCAGGCCTTCAAGGTCCTGGACCGCGACCGGACCGCCGTCCGCTACAACGACGACTGGCTGGCCAAGCTCACCTTTGCGGACGTGATCGGACTGGCCAGCCACTTTACGGTGCAGCAGTTCCTGGCCCGTGACAACTTGAGCGAGCGCCACGCCAAGGGCGATCCCATCTGGCTGCACGAGTTCTTTTACGCGCTGATGCAGGGCTATGACGCGGTCGCTCTGGAGACCGACGTGCAGCTTGGCGGCCACCGAACAGCTCTTTAACCTGATGGCCGGCCGCAAACTGCAGGAGGCGCTCGGGCAGCGTCCCCAGATCTGTCTCACCCTGCCCATCCTGGTCGGCACCGACGGCCAGCTTGCGCATGTCCAAGAGCACCGGCAACTATATCGGCATCGACGAGCCGCCCGATGAGCAGTACGGCAAGGTGATGAGCTTGCCCGACACAGCCATGCCACAGTTCTTTCGGCTCGTGACCCGCTTTAGCTCGCACCAGGTCGCCGAGATAGAAGGGGCCTTGAAAGTTGGCAGCCTGCACCCCCGCGACGCCAAGATGGAACTTGCCCGCGAGATCGTCTCCATCTATCACGGCGACGACGCGGCGGAGCAGGCCGAGGTTCACTTCAAGCAGGTCTTCCAACGGGGCCTTTTACCCGATGACATGCCCAAGTATGTCCTCACAGAGCCGATGACCTTGATGGACGTAATTGCGTCCGCGGACCTTGCCAGCAGCAAGAGTCAGGCACGGCGGCTGATTGGGCAAAACGCAGTATCGTTGGACGGATACAAGATCACAGACATCGGCGGCATGATCGAGCCCAGGGGCGAACAGGTGCTGCGCGTCGGCCGGCGGCGCTTTCTCCGGATCGTCGGAAGTTAGCCCTCTGGGCGCAGCGATTGACTCGGTTCGCGGTCGCCAGCGCCCGATGTTGCTCGCTGACACGCGGCGGCCTCCATGAGCAGGTACGATTCGCTGATCAGCCCAGAGCTGAACAGGTTGATCGACCGGCTCGTGGTGCGGTCAAAATCCCACAGCGTGACCTGGACGTCCCGGTAACCGTAAATCGGGTTCTGGCGATACGAGCACCGCGGTTCCAAACCCAGTGCCGGGATGTCGATCAACGTTTCCCACGGCCGGGTTTCACCCACCGGTTTGCGCAGCACGACGCGGCCGACCCCCAGTCCCTGGCAGCTTGCCAGGAACCCGGACATGGACGACGCATTGTCATCGGTGACCAGGCAGGACACCTTGATCGGGACTCGCGCCCGCTCTAGAATCCGGCCCATGTCCGGCACTCCCGAGACCCCCATCATACGGCGGTAGACATCCGGCCGAAAGGACGGCAGTGAGATGGCAACCCGATCAAAGGCGTTGAGCAGTTCCATCTTTTGCACCGCCAATCGGCCGTTTGTGTGCAGCGAGAACTGGGTTCCGGGCGGCAGAGCCGTCCAGAGATGAACCAGCAGACGCGCACCGTGTTTGTACAACAGGGGGTCCGTATCCGTGCCAGTGAACACCACCTGTCGCACACCATGCCGGTGGATCGATTCGACCAGTCCGTCCAGACCCAGTGGAGGATACCGGTCCAGGTTTGCCAGGTTCAGCGAGGGATCGACCCGGCGTCCAATGCACATGGGGCAACGCGCGTTGCACGGCCCGCTGAACAAAATGTTCGCAAAATCAAACATCGTCGCTCCTATGCCCGCGCGGCGGCGGCTCGATCTAGCAGCAACTGCTTGACCTCTCCGTTATAGAACAGCGCAATGACGCCGTTCATCTGCTTGACGCCAGCGCCGGTCAAGCGCAGCGAGTCCCCGACATAGCCCATCAGGCCACGCCCTAACACGAAATCTACCTCCGCCGGATAGGCTTCCCGCATTCCGAGACCGAACTTGGCCTGAAAGCTCCGGTCGTTGATCTCGCCAAAGTAAAACGAGACGGCGATCATCTTGGCCATGGCAGCCGGCCGCGATAGGTGATAGAGATCCTGCAGTGGCAGCAGTCCAGCCTCGATCTGGCGTTGATACGGAAGGAGCGTCTTGGAGGCCGCTCCGGCGTTGTATGACAGCGTCACCTGGGACAGCGACTGCGCGCCCAGGCCAAGACCCAGGTAGGGTGTGCCGTGGATCACCCGCTCGGTCAGGTAATCGCTGGTGCCGACGTCCCCGGCTAGCCGGCTAAAGGTGTTTTTACCCGGCGTAGTCGCATAGCCGGCCGCCGCCAGAATCTCCGACGCCAGACTGTACTGGGCGTTGATTTCGTCCAGGGTCACCCGCCGAGCCTGGTCCGCGATCCGGGTTCCCTTGTAACGCATGCGGTAGAGCGTAATGTACTCTGGACTCAGGCCAATCACGTGGCGCAGCGTCGCCTCCCAACTCGCCAGGGCCTGATCTGCAAAGCCGTACATGACATCGATGTTAAAGCGGCCAAACCCGGCCGCCCGAATGTGCTCGGCGGCCGCCCGGTTGTAGGCCAACGTAGTGCTGTCTCGCCCAACCTGTTCCAGCAATCTAGGGCTGATCGTCTGCACCCCCATGCTAATACGGCCGATGCCCATTTTATAGAGCTCCTTGATCTTGTCGGGTTCAGAAGCCGCGATCTTGGGAGTGGTCTCGATGCTGATTACCACATCGGCCGGCAGTTGGAAATGACCTCGCGCAGCCGACACGATTTGCCCGACTTGCCCGGCCGACAGCCATGCCGGCGTCCCACCACCAATATCAAAGCCCACCAGTTGCGTCGCCGATGTGCCGAGCGCCTGCCGGTAAAGCTCGAACTCGCGCATCAGGAGAACGAGATAGCCGTCTACCACGTCCTGGTTCTGGCTCGGTTCCATCACCGCATATTCGCAATACGCGCACCTTCGTTCGCAGAATGGAACGTGCACATACAGACCCAGCCGATTCACCCCGCTCCAAGCGTCCCGAGCTACCCGCTGAACCTCCTGGCGCCCCACCCCATATGGACGCATGGTGGTGTTGTGGCCAATTGGGTAAGCGGTGTTGGATATGTGATGCAAAGTCAATCCTGCCTCAAAAACGGCCGTTGGGTCAAAAGCGTGTCCGTCCACTTTAGAGTCTGCGTTCCAATCCATCGTCACTTCCTGGCTCCCATATCGTGTATCCATGACACTATCTACATCGAAAAAAGAGAGCGCCATCAACTGGCACTACCCATAAAGGTGGTTCCTACAGTTTCAAGTATAGTGTACAAGTCACACTTTGTCAAGTGGTTGGACCCTGTCACGGGCATGGATCATAGTCCTGCCCGACGATCAGCCGGACCGAGGGGTTCATGGGAATGTCATCGCGGACAATCACATTCTCCGGTCCAAGGTTGAACAGGGACCCAAGGTAGGCGATGTTGGCGCTCTTGGAGGCGGCGGATGCGTAAAATAGCTGCGTGTGCTGATAGTCGTGCCGATCCGCTTGACGTATCGACGGGATGTAACCGCTGCGGTACAGCCGATCGGCTGCCAGTACGTCCCACCCGGCGTTTAACGTCCCGTTCCACACCTCCACCTCGACAGCGCCCTGCCCCGCCCGGTTGGCGGCCGGGGAACTGAGGAGGTCGGCGATGATCGGCGCGATCTCTTCCCAGACCGGTAGGTAGACGGCGCCTCCATAGGGCGTGGTGTACGGGACTACCTGATACCAGCCGATGTTGCGCCGCTTGACGTCTGCCGGCTCAAGCTGCATCGCCGTGCGCGCCAGGGCGAGGATGTCAGTCCACCCCAAATTGGTCTCATAGAGATGTTGAGTCCGTTCGTACAGCGCCGGCGCCACCTCCAGGAGGTTCATCTGCTTGGCGCCCCGCCACATCGCCTCCAGCACCTGCTGTTGGCGCCGCTCCCGGGAAAAGACGCTGGATGTCTTGCGCGAACGGGAGTACCAGAGAGCCAATTCCCCATCCATGTGGTGGACGCCAGGCTCCAACACAATCTGGAAATACTCGCCGTTCTCGTCAGCGTAGGGCCAGTAATCCTGCAACCGGCAATGCACCGGCACGTCGATCCCCTCCAACTCGTTCACTAGCCCGATCAGGCCGTCGAAATCCACCTTTATATAATAGTCGGCGCTGATCCCCAGGTTGTACAACATCGTCTGGTTCAGTAGTCCCAGCCCGCCGCCCTCATACGTGTTCATCTCGCCGTACATGTCGGCAAAGTTGATCCGGCTCATCCAAAATCCCGGGACATAGACGTACAGATCTCGCGGGATCGACAAAATGGCGGCCGCCGGAACACTCGGGTAGACGACCACATACTGGACGGCATCCGTATGCCAGTCCTCCCAATCCGGCCGCTGATCACTCCCCAGTAGCAAAATGGTAATCGCATCTTCGGGCATGGGCTGACTTGGCACCGCCGTCGGAATCGACAGCGTGGCCGAGGGGTTGTAGGTTGGCGTAATCTCCACCAGGGTCGGGCGCGGCGGATGGGTCACTGTGGGCGCATCGGTGGGCGTGGGCGAGGGAGAGACTCGTGTGGCTGTGCGGGTGGGCAAGGAGGTGGGGACATCGGTCCAGGTGGCTGGTAACGTATCGGGCGGCCGGGTATCGCGGATGGTCATGGTCGGTGGAATCGACGTGGCGCTGGCGGCCGCTGGCGGGTATGCCAGTCGAAGGATTTGGACGAAAAGCACGCCCCACGCGGCCAAGAGAGCCGTGATTACCAGCGCGACCAAAAGACGTTTCAAACCATTCACAAGACCCGCTTGGGCCGAGGTACGCTTGCCACTGCACCCGTGTGCAGAGACGATTCACCAATGCCGCTGCGGAAAAAAGAGTCTACCCCCGTTCGGCTGGATGGTCAAGGAACCGCCGCCGGGCCGCCGGCCGGTGTCAGAGCCGGTCGCGCAGCCGATAGACAAAGCAAATCCGCTGTGGTAGAATGCCAACACGATGAAGCCGTTGCGCTGTCCCACCCACTCTGTTGCCCCAGAACCATACCTGTCTCCTTGGGCGCTGCCTCACGTGTTTGCCCACACACCCGGCAACTTTTTCCGCGCGCCCTTGAGCCAGCCGGGTCCGAGGTGGTAGGTTGGGGATGGTCAAGCGCGTCTATCTGGATTCCATCGGCTGCCGGCTCAATCGGAGCGAGATCGACGGCCTGGCCCGCCAACTCACGGACCACGGTCACCGATTGGTGCTGAATCCGGCCGAGGCGAACGTCATCGTACTCAACACCTGTGCTGTCACCCAAGAGGCAGAGCGCAAGTCGCGGCAGAGAGCAAGCAAACTACATCGTGCCGCTCCGGCGGCCGATCTCTTGTTGACCGGCTGCCTAGCTGCCCTGGAACCCACCCAAGTTGCCAGACTCCCGGGCGTATCCCACGTGGCGGACAACAGACAGAAAAACGACATTCTTTCTCTCTTGGAGTTAGATCGGCCGACGGCGGCGACCCTGCCCATCGGGATGATACCAGGCGGCCGCACGCGCGCCTTTGTCAAGGTTCAGGATGGTTGCGACAACCAGTGTGCCTATTGCGTCACCACGATCGCCCGCGGGCCGGGATCAAGCCGGCCGCCAGAGCAAGTACTGCGGGAGATCGAGGCGCTGGTCACGGCCGGCTACCAGGAGGTGGTGCTGACCGGGGTGAACATGGGCAGCTACAGATGGCAAGCCGATACGCTGCAGCAGACCGATCTCGCCGCGCTGGTGCGATCAATCCTCTCCCGGACGACGGTCCGGCGACTACGACTCTCCTCGGTCGAACCGTGGGACGTGAATCCGGGTATCATCCGCCTGTGGCAGAATCCACGCGTATGCCGCCAACTCCATCTCCCTCTGCAGAGCGGTTCGGCCAGCGTACTGAGACGCATGATCCGACCCATCTCCCCTGAGGCGTATCGGCAGTTGGCCGAGTCGGCCCTTAGTGCAGTGACTGATCTGGCGCTGACCACCGATGTCATCGTCGGCTTTCCCGGCGAGAGCGAAAATGAATTCGAGGAAAGCCTGGACCTGGTGCGGGAGATCCCGTTTTCCCGTCTGCACGTATTCGGATTCTCGCCCCGCCCTGGAACTGTTGCCGCCAGGATGGACAACCACCTAGCTCCTCAGGCAGTACGCGAGCGCAGCCAGCACATGCGCGCCCTCGGCCGCCAAAAACAAGATGCGTTTCTGCGCCGCTTTGTGGGACATACCATGGATGTATTGTGGGAGTCGCGCGTTCGCTCAGACGACGACCCACCGGCCTGGCGAGGGCACACTGATAACTATATAGCGGTGACCGCCCAATCCCCCACACCGTTGCACAACCGCATCCGGCCAACGCTATTGAGTCATATTGTTCAGGGCGGTATGCACGGTCAGGTGCAGGGCTAGATGGGCACCGATCCTCGCGCCGCGAGCCCCGGGTACCCCATTGACGGCCGGCTGGACATCGAGCTTGCCAACGAGCTCGCCTGGTTCGAGTCGTTTAACAAGCATCACTATCGGCCCAACACCTATCTGCACAAGTGGTGGGCCCGCCGGTGCGGTAGTACCTTTCGGCTGATTCTCAAGGCGCTGGTGCTCGACGAACGGCGACAGGACTATTACACGGCCGGCGGACTGGAGGGGATGGTAATCCTGGATCCCATGATGGGCGGCGGGACCACGCTCCACGAGGCCATTCGGCTGCGCGCCAATGTGATCGGCGTGGACCTGGATCCAATCCCCTTCCTCCAGGCGCGCGCGTCCCTGTCCGGAACCCCGTCGCTCACAGATCTGGAAGCCGCCTTTGAGAGATTATGCCATAGGCTGGTTGATGAGCTCGGGCATCTCTATCGCACAGCCTGCCCCTCTTGCCGGCGCGAGACGGCCGTCCAGTTCACCTTGTACGGCGCCAAACGCTCCTGTGAGTGTGGACCCGCGCTGCTGGTCGATTCGACCACCCTGTGGCAGCACCCGGGCGGACGGACGGTAAGATTGTGCCCGCGCTGTCATCGGGTGATCCAGCCGGGCAATGGGTGTGACTGTCCCTCACAGACGGCCGGGCCGCCGATCCACGAAAAGCGGGTTCGCTCCTGCCCCACCTGCCGGGCGGCTTTTCGTGAAAGCCTTGACGTCACTTTCCACACTCGCTACCAGCCGGTGGCGGTGTACTCGCGATGCACCAGGCACGGCCCATTCTTCGCCGCGCCCACCGAGATCGACCAGAGCTGCTTTGAGCTGGCCGACGCCGCGCGGCCTACTCTCCCCGCAGATCAGTTTGCCATCGCTCCAGGACCAAAGTCGGTAGAGTTGATACGTCATGGCGTAACCAGCTACCTCGATCTCTTTTCCAGTAGACAACTCCTCTACCTGGACCGGGCCACCGGGTGGGTGCAGGACCACCCGCACTCTATCAGGTTGGTGCTCGCCCTGCTGATATCCACCTCACTCGAATTCAACTCGATGCTCTGCGGCTACAAGGGGGGCGGAACACGCCGCCCCGGGGCGATCCGCCACACCTTCTCGCACCATGCCTATACCCTGCCCTATACAGCGCTGGAGAATAACCCCCTCTTTGAGCTCAAGACCTCCGGGACGCTGCGCAAGTTGTTCCACGACCGCGTTCGCCGGGCGCACAAGTGGGCCCAGCAGCCCGTGGAGCGCAGGGTTGAGGAGAGGAGAACCCATCCAGTTGCGATCCATGGCGAGGTGGATATGGGCCAGGAGGTCCTCGACCCGGCGGACCTGAGCTCAGGAGAACGCCGGTTTCTGCTGCTACAGGACACGGCCGTGTCGTTGAACCTGCCGTCCGACAGCGTGGATGCCATTGTCACAGATCCACCCTATTACGACAGCGTTCAGTACAGCGACCTGGCGGCGTTTTTCCACGTCTGGCTAAGGCGGATGCTGCCAGGCGCGGCCGACTGGCAAGTCGATCTGTCCGAGGCGGCCGTCGATCCACAAGCCAACGACGGCCGGCAATACACGGCCGTCTTGAGCGCAATTCTGGCCGAGTGCCACCGCGTCCTCAAAGAAAGCGGCCGGCTGGTCTTTACTTTTCACCACTGGAACCCTCGAGGCTGGACGGCCCTGACGCTGGCCCTCAAGCGAGCCGGCTTTTGGTTGATCAACCGGTATAGCGTGCACGCCGAGAACCCAACCTCGGTGCACATCAGCAACCTGAGAGCGCTGACTCACGACGCCATCCTCGTCTTGAGTCCGACCCCCGGTGGCATTGCATCTCCGTGGGCGCTACCTGATGTTGTGGACAAGAGCGACAGTCTCCAGTTTTGCCAAGACTGCGGCTCTGTGCTAGGATGGATGCTGGACGCCAGGGTGAATGAGGAAGAAATCGCCCGCTGTTGGTTCGATCTACTGGCATAACCCGGACTAGTGGTCAGCCATGAACAACCTTTGCAGTTTTTGCAGGATCGCGACCGGCGAGTCACCTGCCAGGCTGGTCTATCAAGACCCAGAGATCATCGCCTTTCACGACATCAGCCCGGTCGCGCCAACCCACGTGCTGATCATCCCTCGCAAGCACATACTCAGCGTCGCCGATGCATCTCCGGCCGATGGGTCGCTGCTGGGAAGGATGGTGCTGGTTGCCGCCCAGATTGCCCGCGAGTCCAATCTTGCGAGCTTTCGCCTGGTGACCAACAGCGGCCGGCAGGCCGGACAGTCCGCTTTTCACCTGCATATTCATCTGCTAGGCGGGCGCACCATGAGTTGGCCGCCAGGATAGCCGCTATGCCCACCAAACGCACTCGAACAGGGAGAGACGCCACATGACAACGCTCAAGGAAACGCTGACCACCGACCTCAAAACTGCCATGCGCGCCAGGGACAATCAGCGGCGCGATACGCTGCGCGGGTTGCTGTCGGCCATCAAACAGGTCGAGATCGACCAGCAAACGACCCTGGAGGATCCGGACATTCTGGTCGTGCTGCAAAAGGAGGCCAAGTCGCGCCAGGAAACCATCGACGACTTCTTCAAGGCCGGCCGGCCCGAGTCCGCCCACGATGTCGAGGCCGAGATGGCCATCATTCAGGAATACCTGCCCACGATGACCTCCGCGGACCAACTTGGCGCCCGGGCTGCTGCTATCATCCAGCAGCAGGGACTGAGCGGACCAGGCGCCATCGGGCCGGTAATGAAGCAGATGATGGAAGAGTTCCGCGGCCGGGCCGATGGTCGCGAGATAAATCAGATCGTAAGAAAGCTACTCAGCAAGTAGAGCGCGGACGCCAATGGAGCCACGGCCTCGTTCAAATAGCGACCACAACACGTGGTCACCGGCCGACCGCTGGTGGCGGACCATCCGGCCTGCGCTCTTTGGCATCCTTCTGGTTCTCGCCCTCACACTGATCCTCGTTTTCAACCTCCTTCCAGCACCCCAGTTCACCTTGGCGGCGGGAGACATCGCCCCTGAGGACATTCTGGCCCCCCACAGCACGACGTATATCTCGGAGGTGCTCACCGAGCGGGCGCGGCAAGAGGCGCGAGCCAACGCCCGTGACGTGTACGACACCCCCGACATGCGTGTGGCGAGGGCACAAGTGAGCCATACGCGAGAAGTACTCGACTTTATCGAGACGATCCGCTCAGACACTCTCGCCGGCCAAACGCTCCAGATCGCATATGTCAACGCTGTACCCGAGTTGGAGCTCTCGGACGAGGTCTCGCTCACGCTGCTCGAGTTGACGAGCGCTCAGTGGGAGGTAGTGCGCCAGGACACCCTCACTGTGGTTGACGAGGCCATGCGCGAACAGATTCGTGAAGACCGGCTCGAGCAGGCCCAGGCGGCCATCCCTACGCTGGTGAGTCTCGAACTGCTCGAAGACGAGGCCACCGTGGTAACTGCCCTGGCCCAGCAGCTCATCGTGCCCAACTCGTCCTTCAACCCTCAACTCACGGAACAGTATCGCCAGGAGGCCGAAGCCAACGTAACACCTGTTCAACAATCGTTCGACATCAACTCTACCATCGTGCGGAGAGGAGATCTCATCGACGAGGCAGACGTCGAGGCGATGCAGCAACTGGGGCTGATGCAGACCGAGGCCAACTGGCGGGATAGCGTGAGTCTGTTCATCGCAGTTGTGCTCATCGTCGCCCTGCTAGGGCTTTATACCCAGCGTTTCCATCCCGAGTTCTTTACCAGCGGCCGCCACATGGCCCTGATCTCAGCGCTATTGGTTATCTATGTACTGGCAGCAAAATTGGCCATTCCGGGCGCGCGTTGCTCCCCTTTCTCTTTCCCGCAGCCGGCCTTTCGATGTTGTTGACGGTGCTGTTCGAGCCGAATGTTGCCATTGCGATTACCGTCTGCGTCGCGGTCTTGGTGGGGTTCATTGGCGGCAACTCGCTCGAATTGACAGTGTTTACCGCCGTCGGAGGAGTCCTCGCTGCCCTGGCGATCCGCAAATCTGCCCGCACCAGCACCTTTTTCCGCGTCGGCCTCTTGGTCGGCATTTCCAACACCAGCGTCATCCTGATCTACCGGCTGGGCAACACGGACGTGCTGGGCATCCTCCAGCTCATCGGTGTCAGCCTGCTCAACGGTCTATTCTCCGCCAGCCTCACGCTTGGCCGGTTTTTTCATCGTCGGCAACGTTTTCAACGTAGTCACCGCGCTCCAGCTTCAGGAACTTGCCCGGCTGGACCATCCTTTGCTCCAGGAGTTGTTGCGCCAGGCACCAGGCACGTACCATCACAGCCTGATGGTGTCCAACCTGGCCGAGCAGGCCGCTCGCCGCATTGGCGCCGACGCTGACCTGGTGCGGGTGGGTTCGTTTTACCACGATGTTGGCAAGATCGCCCGGCCGTACTTTTTCACCGAAAATCAGGACGGCTCCAACGCCCACGCCCGGCTCGACCCACTCACCAGCGCCCAGACCATCACCAACCACGTCAAGGACGGCCTGGACCTGGCCAAGCGGTACCGCCTACCGGAAAAAATCCGAGCGTTTATCCCCGAGCACCAGGGGACGCGCACCATCAAGTTCTTTTACCATACGGCTATCAAGGCGGCCGCCGACCCAAGCACGGTGGACCCGGACGATTTCCGCTACCCAGGTCCCAGGCCACAAAGTCGCGAGACGGCTGTTGTCTTGCTGGCCGATTCCTGCGAGGCGGCCTCTACGGCGCTGCAGAGCCGCACCGAAATCGAAATTGCCGACATTGTCTCCAAAATCATCAACGAGGTCGTTTTGGAAGGGGAATTGGACGAGTCTGGGCTGACATTGGGGGACATTCACGTCATCCGGGACAGCTTTGTCGCCTCACTCCAGGGACGCTTCCATCGCCGTCCCAAATACCCAGGCCAGCGCACGTCTGACAAGCTCACACCGCCGCCCCCGCCGGAGACCAAAGAGACGACCCGGCCGTCCGGTCAGGTAGAGGCGACGCAGGCTGGGGATCAACTGATAGAAACTGCGAGTCCTCCTTCCGGCCGGCCTCGCCATGAAACACCCCCGGTGCAACGGCAGGATGAAACAGAAGAAGAGTAACCGGTACACAATCGACGTCGAGGTGGATCAAGCCTTGATGGAGAACTCGCCGGACCACGGTCACGGATGGGATGACCTCGCGCAATACCTTGTCGCCGCGGCGGCCGCTACCCTCGATCACCAGCAGGCCCCGGCCGGCGAGTTGGCCATCCTGCTCACCGACGACGAGCGAATCGCCGACCTCAACGAGACCTACGGAGACGCCATCGGACCCACCGACGTGCTCTCTTTTCCGGCCGGCGACAGCCCTGACGTTCCGGGGATGGCCCACTATTTTGGCGACGTCGCCATCAGCCTGCCGCGGGCACAAACGCAGGCCGCGGCCGCCGGTCACCCGTTGCAGGCAGAGCTACAGCTGCTGGCGGTGCACGCAGTGCTGCACGTGCTCGGTCACGACCACGCCGAGTTGAAGGACAAAGAGCGCATGTGGGCGGCCCAGGATGAGACCCTAGCGGGCCTGGACGCATTCTCCTAGCCATCCGGTAGCGCCACTATTACTGGCGGCAGCGTTATCCGATCCCCAATGTCCTCGCCACCCCGGTAGACCCTCAGGCGCGGATACCCCGGCGCTCTCAGGTAGGCGCCAATCTCTAATCCATACTCCACCGGCGCCAGGTCGGCCGCCTGCGACGAGCTCGGTCGAGCCGGCAGGCTGAATCGGTAAAGTTGTGCAAACAGGTCCCCGTCGCGCCACGATGATGGCGGGAAATCGAGCCGGTCGTCCTGAGCCACCACCTCGGCCCCGTCAAGTAGATGGATGAACAGCACCAGTTCGTCGTCGATGCCGCCCGTCTGTCTCGGCGCCCAAAAGGTGATCACCTCGACGACACCGCCCGGCTCCGACTCGGGCGTGAGCATCTCGAACCCTGCCATATCAATGAGGTGCCCCACACTCATGAACTCGCCCAGAGGCAGCGCAGCGCGCGCCGAGTTCGGATTCCAGACATAGACCTCGAACCAGGGCGACAGGTCGGTGGGCATCAGGTCGATGCGATCGAGCAAGCGAGCGGTAGGGGAGAAATATGGCTGCAGCGCCGGGTCCAACGGCGCCAGAGCGGGAAACAGCGCCCGCGCGCGGTCAGCGCCAGGAAACACCAACGCACGTCGGGCATCGTACCAACGCAAGGTTTCTTTTATCCCGGTACGGTCAAGGACCAGATCGGCCGCATACGGATCGTGCAGCGGCCCAGGGTAGATGGACGAGACGCCGGCCGGCGCGTCGTCCGGGTGGGAGGCCAAGTAGCCCGCCATTTCGATCAGGTGGTTGTGGTACGCAACCCGGGTATCCCGGTTTGTCGCCCAGTCACGAAAGTAGACCTGGGCCGAGTACAGCGCCAACAGGCCAAAAGCAACCAAGACGCCGGCTGCCCACGTGCGCCTTGCACGGGGGTTTGCGAGCGACCCGACGCGTCGGGCGGCGGCCGCCAGTGGCCAAGCTGCGAGGACAAAGACGGCCGGTTGGGCGCCGATGGCGCGCAGCGCACTGCTTTCCAGGCCGGTGATCAGAGCAGGCGTCACGCCCACAACCAGCCAAATCAGCAGTAATCGCATATTCGTGTGCAACTTGTCGAACGACCGGACCAGCGCCGCCAGCAGGCCAAGGTAAAACAGGATAGCTACCACCGGTGGGAGCAGCGGCCGGCCAGAGATGTTATAGATCCACTGTACATCGCCGCGGTGGCTAAAGAGCAACACCGTCTCGCGGAACCGCGCCCACAACGGACCGGGGTCGCCCTCCAGCAACGATCGAAGCGGAGCAGCCAGCTCGTCCACCCGCACTTCCAGCTCGGGATTGGTCGCCAAATAGCCCAGCAGCGGCGCCGCCACGGCCGCCATGACAAGCAGCATCACCAGGAGATCCATCCGCACCCGTCGCCAGCGCGGGCGATCGGTGGCTGCCAGCGACAGCCCGAGCAAGGCCGGCGCCAGCCACGCAAACCGCGCCGGCATGTAGGTGTAAAACCCCAACCCCAGCAAGAGGCCCGCGATCACGAACCGCGACCGTCGATGACGCCCATCGTGGGGGTAGACCGCCGACCAAAAGAACACCAACGCGGCCGTGAACACGGTCGGCATGGTGATGGAACGCAGAATCTCGCGGCTGGTGGAGAGCGGCCAAAACGAGACCGCCATCATGCCGGCCGCTGCCGCTGCAGTCGGCCGGTCAAACGCGCGCACCGTCCAGACGTACAGCAACGCCACCAGAGCTGTGCCCCACAGAGCGCTCGAGAACCGGCCGATCACGATGCTCTTTCCCGCGACTCCGATCAGGGGCGCATTGACATAATCGTAGAGAGGTTCCCGTCCGTACGCGGTGGACAGGTAAATCGGCCGCCACCCCTCCCAAATTCGCTCCGCGTCGTGCATGTGCGCCGCCTCGTCGTGGGTGACGCCCGGCGGCGCCACGTCCAGCGCCACCGTCCGCAGAAAAAACGCCAGCAGCGCGATGCCCAGCGGCAGGATCAGGGAGCGCAGCCGGTTACTCACGACCGCTCCTGACCGTAAACGCGATCTCGAAAGAGTCCCCCACCGCTTGTCCTTCCACCGATACCGGTAGCCGAGGCGTGCCCGAATCCGGCTCGCGACCTGCCAACACCGCATCGACCCGGTCCGGCGCCGTGTACACTCCGACGATGAGCCGGTGCTCCCCTGGCGCCAGATCGGCGGGGATGGCAAGCCGAAACAATTGTATTAGGCGATCACTGACCTGCCAGCCCCAACTGGGGACATCCAAACGGTCGTCCTGGGCCACCACCCCGCCATCCGGTCCCAGCAGTTGGGCGAACATGACGGCGTCGAGATCGGCCGGCAAGAGGCCGTTTACCTGCCAGGTGGTCATCAGAAGGGTGGTCTGCCCTGGCGCCGGCCGGTGTGGGTACAATTGATACCCCTGCAACGCCAACTGATCTCCGAATCTGGCCAGATCGGCCCATCCTGGGTTGGCCCCCGGCTGGCTCAGATGATAGATCTCCAGGTACGACACCAGTTCGTCCGGGCCAAGATCGACCCGCTCGGATCGGTCCAGATCTGACTCGACGAACGACCAGAGCTCCGGTGGGATGGTCAGCCCCTCCGGCACAACCAGGGTCACGGTGCCGGCATCCGGGAGCGCCAGACCGCCGCGCGGGTCAAACCAGCGAACCCGAGGATCAGCCCCGCCGAGCTCGGCCTCTACCACCCGCGGGTCGTGGTATTGCCCCGGATAGAGCGCAGCCACCGCCACGGCGTCGCTCGCGCTGCTGCGCACGACATCGGAAGCTGCCAGCAGATCGACGTGGTAGTGAACGCGAACGTCTCGATCCTCTGCCCAACGAACATGATAGTCCTGCCAACTGCCAACGCCGGCAACAATCACCGCCAGGACCATCCCGCCCACGCACGCCTGACGTGCGAGCTGTTCCGGGACCCTCAACCGCCCCAGCGCTTCTCCGGCGGCCGATGCGCCCAGAGCGGGGAACAGATAGACCGCCGGCAAGGCGGCAATCCCTCTCAGGCTGGCCGCCTCGACCCCGGTCGCCAGCGCAGGAAACATGCCAACCAGCAGCCATAGGAGAGCAAAAAAGTTAGCCGGTCGCCGCCAGCGCCATAGCGCGCACGCCAGACCCAGGTAGAACAGAGCGCTCATCACCGGGTCAAAGATCGGCTTACCAGGGAGGTTATAGGGGATAAAGGTGTCACCGCGAAAGGAGAACATGGCGGCTGTCTCGGCCGCGCGGCCCAAAAGCAGACCCGGCTTGCCTGCCAGCAACTCGCGCAACGGCCGGTCGAGCTGACCGAGGCGGATCTCGGCCGAGGGGTGAGCGTTCAAGTAGAAAAACAACGGCGCCGCCACCACCGCCGCTACCAGCAACACGAGCGCAAAACCTCGCCACACCCGCCGCCATTGACTACGGTGAGAGAACAAGAGATAGGCGCCAAACAGCACGACCACGGCCGGCATGACCCGCGATGCCAGGTAGGTGTAGAAACAGGCGCCCAAAGCCACTCCGGTGAGCGCATACGCGAGCCACGTTCTGCGATCTGCAGGGGGGTCCCCGTCCCGCGCCGCCGCCCGATCCATGGCCCGCCACAGAAGGTAGGAGAAGGCTGTCACCATGACTGGTAGTGTGATCGCGCGCAAGCCCAACCGGCCGGTAGACACCGGCCAAAAACCCACTGCAAGGCCGGCCGCCGTGTAAAGCCCCACCATAGGATGAAAGGCTCGTCGCACCCAGAAGTAGGCCAACCCAATCAGCAAGAGACTCCAGATAGCGCTACACAACCGCATCACCCACGGACCGCGGCCGAGCAACGCCATCACTGTGGCGACGCTGTACGGATAGAGAGGCTCTTTACCCTGAGCAACGGGAAAGTAGAGCGGGCGCACCCCGTCCAAGATGGCCCCACTGTCGTGCACGTTGTTCGCCTCGTCGTGAGTGAGGCCGGGCGGCACGCTGTCAAGCCGCCAGAGGCGAAAGAGCGCTGCAATCACCAGAATGAGTACCGCCAGCGCCAACTCGGTACGGCGCCGTGGCCGCCAACCTGCCCAGAAGGATTCTTGCGGCTCCATGATTGAGCCAATCAGCTCATGGACGAAATAGCTCCGGATCGGCCGGCGCGACCGATCCCAGAGGCAGAATGATGAAATAATTGGTCAGGCTGTAACGGGTGAGCGGCGCAATGAGGCGCTGGGCCTCGTCGGCGATGTCGCCGAACGTTTCGCCGCCGCCCAAATGCCATAGCGCGGCGCCCTTGATCTCCTGAAACGGGGCATACAGCGCAGACGCCCAGGCTATGTGGCGCATCGCGTCATCCACTGACGGCACGTGGTCGTAGGCCCATCCCCATTCGCTGATCAGCACCGTCGGCCGCGGGATGCCATTCCGGTCGCAAACCTGAAAAAGATGCAGGAAATGTCCCACCCGGAATGGATACTCGAATGCAATGTCGTCCGTGAGGGCGCTGTACTCGTGCATCGCTATGGCGATGCGATCCGGGTGCTGCGCCGCCAGCCGCAGAAACTGGAGCATAGAGGGGGACTCCCAGTCAGATTGTACCGGTTCGCCGCCCGCCCATCCAAACGCCGCCCAGCGATAGCCCTCGTCGAGAGCCAACTGCGCCGTCGCCAGGGAGAACTGGGCCAGCCACTCGGAGCGGTTCCGGTCCACCTCGTTGACCGTCTCTAACCAGACAACCTGGGGATCCAACTCGGGCGGAAACAGGTCACGATGGTATTCCCAGTGCCGACGCGCCGCCTCTGCGGGCGTCAGATTATAGTCGGGCACGTCTCCGTGGCTGCGGAAAACCAGGGTGTGCGGCACCCCGCTAGCGGCCGCGATCTGCTGCGCCTCGTACAACGGCCCGGCGTCGCCAACGCTTTTTAGGAAAAAGGGAACCCCCGCCTCATCCAGGCGACGCATCCACTCGCCCAGCCCCATTCGATTTCCGCCCACGCTCAGGTGAAAACCGATCTTGGCATAGGCCAGGTCCTGACCACCGGCCTGCAGGTCAGCCCGAACGGCCGCAAAGTCCACCGTTGGGTACGGTGTGGGCGACGGCGTAGGCGTGACGGAGGGAACCGGCGTCTGGGTCGGGGTGCTGTAGGGGCCCGGTCCGACGAGGATCGGCAGGTAGGCCCAGGGGTCAAACGCGGCCGCACTGTAGGTAGTTGTAGGCGTGGGGGTCCCGGAAGTGGCTTTGGGGGTGGCGGTGAAGGTCGGCGTCGTGGACGGCCGCCTGGTCTGCGCCACCACCGTGACAGTAGGGGTTTCGGTTTGGGTCGCCGGCGCCAACGACGCCGAGGGCGCAGGTGTGTCCGTAGCCTCGAGCGCCGCTCGCGTCGGCGAAGGCGTCGGACGTTGCTGGCATGCGGTGGCTCCCAGTAGCATCAGGAGCAAGATGGGCGCCACGGCCCGCGCTCCGAGTCTGATTCTCACCTGACCTATTATCACAGCTGGTTCCATTCCTGGCTGCCAGGGCCACCGCTGTGGACCGTGTAGCCGGCAACGCCTAGTTGGCGATCAACATATAGACAATGTGGGACATACTGCGGCGGGTCACCGCCGGGAAAAACCGCTCTACCTGCGCAAACAGACTCAACCCGGTCATCACCAGCGCCTCCAAACGGCCGCTGGAGGCCTGCGTTCGCTGCGCCTCGGAGCGGGTCACGCCCGGCGGAAAAGGCGGCATGTCGAGATAGCCAACCTGGACCGATCGCGCCGCGCCAGCCAGCGTTCTCATCTCGAATAGATCAAGGCCGTCCAACCCGCTCACTGTCGTATGGGATGGGTTTTCGGCGTTGGGCGCAAAGAGGGCCACGGCCGGCGCAACGCTCCGGCATTCATCGACGTACCGCTGCCGCTCGGCCTCTGCAAGCCGCTGGAGCACTTCGCAAGAGAGCACCAGGTCGAATGACCCAAGGGCGGCGCCGTCGCATGTCAGAGGGTCCGACCGAACATACACCGGCTCGATTCCAGGCGCCATTCCGCCCTTTTGCGCGGCCGCAAGCGATGCCTGCGCATCGGTCAGGGCCAACGGCCGGTCATCAAGCACAACGACCGTAGCGCCCAATTCAGAGGCCAGCAACAGAAAATCCAGGCTGGCGCCGTATTTCTCCGGCAATCCGGCAACCAAGATTTGACGCGGCGCCGGGATGGTTCGCAGCAGGGTCATCAGAACCAAACGCTTGGCATAGTACTCGTACGCCGTGCCGACCCCTTCGCCCTCAGCCAGTGCCAGGGCATAGAGCGCCTTGATGGAGAGAGATTTGATCACCGTCTCATCCCCTCACAACCAACTCTGTTCGCGGTACCACACCACCGTACGGCGAGCGCCCTCGGACAGCGGCATCTGAGGCGAATAGCCCAGCTCACGGTGCGCCTTTTGCCAGGAGAAGCAGCGATCCTCGCTGAAAAAGGCCACCCCAGTGCGGCTCAACGGCGGGGTTCTGCCCAGGACACGGCCGGCAAGCTCCAGCCCGGCGGCACCCAGCCACGCGACAGATCGGGGCAGCGACAGCCAGGGCGAACGAACCTCAAGCGCGGCAGAAATGGTCTCCCCAAGCTGGCGAAAGGTGACCGGCTGCGGGCCCGCCAGATGATAGACCTGTCCGGCCCGGCCGCGCTCGATGCAGAGCAACATGCCTCGGACTGCGTCCTCCACATAGGTGGGATGGCAAGTCCGCTTGCCCCGGCCGACATAAAAGAACCGGCCGCTTTGCACTGAGCGAAAGAGACCGAGCACGTGCTCGTCGCCCGGGCCATAGACAAACTCGGGCCGGGCGATGACCACCGGCAGGCCAGCGGCCGCGTAATCAAGCGCCACTCGCTCGGCGGCCGCCTTGCTCCGCTCGTAGGGGTTGCTAGGGGCTAACGGCGCGGTCTCGTCGGCCGGCTCGCCGAAAATGGGACCCAACACCCCAGGACTGCTGACGTGGAGCACCCGGGGGTTGCCGGCCGCTTTGGCCGCCCCCAGCACGTTGCGGGTGCCATCGACGTGCAGACGATGATAGTGGGACTCGGGCACTCCGGCCCGGCCCAGCATGCCGGCCGCGTGCACCACCCAATCCACGCCATCAAACGTGCCGCGCAGGCTACCGATTTCGGTCACATCTCCCTCTACCCACTCGACCTCAAGGCCAGCCAGTCGTCCGCGATCGGCCCCCACGCGCACAAGCCCACGTACGTGACCGCCATTGTCAACCACCGCCCGCGCCACGGCCCCACCTACAAAACCCGTCACACCAGTGATGAGCGCTCTCACGTCGTCATCTCTCCGGAACAGACAACCGCTCGACCGGCCGGGCGGGCCATCCTCATTCCGGCCGCTCGTAGACCATCACCGGTCGGTAGACACAGCGGCAGGTGTGACCAAGGGGACAGTCAGGCAACGGAAGATGCGGCGCTTCGTCGGGCTGGAAAACTGCGTCCTGCGGCAGCGCGTTGGCCGCTCCACAACTCGAGTCGTCAACTTCAATACGCACCCCACGGAGTGAGCCGCCCGCCTTGATCCCCAGGCGATACGCAGCCAGCGTCTTGGCGGCATAGTCGTCGCTCTTGAGGGTGTCCCGATAGAAATCCTGGAGCCACTCAAATGCCATGGAACCTCCTCACCCCAAGGCTACCTTGGCACCCACCTTGAGCACCGTTGGCAAATGGTGCAGCATGTTGGTGTAAGAGGCGTTCGCCAGCGGGCAGTGGCATTCTTTGGCGGCAATGCTGCGCCGAACCTCCTTGGCGGCTTTGCCGAACCAGATCGATCCGAAATCATAGTCCACATCGCGCAGGTTGCCCAGGTCATCAGCTCGCACGCAGCAAGGCCAGACGGTGCCGTCGGCATAGATCTGGGCGCTGGCCCATCCCGCATAACAAGGTATCACCTGGGTCTGTTCCGCCAGGATGCGCTTGACCAACCGATAGTACTCGACCCGAAAGGCCTCGGTGATCTTGGCAATGCCGCGAAAGCCACGCCGTTCCACGTGAACTATCAGCCGGTCGATAGCCTTCCGCATAACTCGCCGCATCCGGGGTAATCGGCAGACCCACGGTGTCCAGCTCTACACGCGGCTCGGCAATCTCGGTGATGAATTGGTCCACGCCGGAGGCATCGGCGTACTCGATCAACTCGTCCAGGTGATCGACGCTAAAGACCGAGACCACAGAATGGATTCCCAACGTCAAGTTGGGCAGGCTCGCCCGCAGCTCCAGCAGCGCGTCCAGGTTGTGCTCAAACTTGCCAAAGTTGCCGGGCACCCCGCGGATGCGATCGTGTTGGTCGCCCTACACCGTCCAGCGACAGGTTGATGATGAGTTTGCTGTCGGGACAGGATTCGGCGATCTGCGCGCACCTTGCCCGGGATCGTTTTGTGGAGCAGACTGTTGGTGGGAATGTTGATGATACCCGGCCGGCAATGTTCATAGACCAACTGGCAGAGTTCCACGACGCCCTTGAACAGAAACGGCTCGCCGCCGCTGACCGTGAACCAGTACGGCGCTTGGCCCAGCGACCGCAGGGTTCGGTCCCACTCGTCCAGGGTCAGCTCGTTCTCGCGCTTCATCCAGATATTGCAGGTGAGGCAACGCGAGTTACACCGCGGCGATGGAGAGAGAGTGAGGTTGATGGGCAGTTTCTCAGGCCAGCCCAGCGCGCGATAGCTCTGATACAGGGGAACCGAAGCCAGAACGCCAGGCATCGATTTCATGAGGTCACCCGCCCCGAAAATCCAGACGCAATAGGCGCAATTGGACTGCTGTCATTGCCATCACGCTTCCAGCTTTTTCGTCGTCTGGGCGATTTCCCACACCGCATGGTCGCGCTTGGCCTTGTAGTCACGCCAGCCCAGGTATCGACCGTACACCTCGAGAGCTACCACGCGCCAGGGTCCACACCAACTGCCGCGGACGGATATCGAGGTTGCGCAGCAGCAACCGCATCACGCGCCACCCACTCATCGTACTGACCGCATAGCCCAGCCCATCCCGCACCGCCAAATGGCCGGCGTAGATGCGCCGCCGCTGCCTGAGAAAATCCTCAACCGTCTCGGGGCCCTTGTTATAGACCACCGCCTCGGGCACGTACCTGACCTGGTATCCCTGGCCCCGTATGACCGGCTCGACACTCGCCTCGTCCACGGCTGTGTCGTACGGGATGCGCTCGAAGATCCTTCGAAAGGCAGTCATTTCGCCCGCTTTAAAGCTGACGAGATTGATCTGGTGATGCAACTCCCAAAGCAGGTGTCCCGCAAACCCCATAAACGTATCGGGATCGTTCACCGGTACCGGCCGGCAGGAGGTCATCCCAATCTCGGGGTCCTCAAATGGGGCCACCAGCGCCTCGATTGCGGTCACCTCGGGCAACAGATCGGCGCTGCTCAACACCACGACCGGATAAGAGGCGTGGCGCAGAAAAAAGTTGATACCTGACGCCTTGCCCTCGCGTTTTTCCTGTACCAACAGGCGCAAACGGCCGTCGCGTTCAACCCACTCTCGGACGATATCCTCGGTGCCGTCGGTGCATCCGCTGGCCACCACGATGATCTCGGGGGTCGCCACGGTCACCAGTTTTTGCGCCAGCACCCGGTCGATGATCCGGCCGATGTTCGCCTCTTCGTTGTGAGCGATGATGCCTACCGTACAATCCACAGAACTCATTCGATATATCCCAACCCACGCAGAGATTCCATGATAGCGGCTTCATCGGTTTCTGACAAGGGCGAGTCCAGCGGTCGCCGCTTCAGTGGGCAACTCTACGACTGTCACCGGCCGGTTCAGCGTAAAGCACTCTCGCAACACCTGCCCATCCATGTTGCTTGGAACGGGCTGATCCAGCAGCCACAGAACGGTGGGCGCCACGTCAATGATGTCTGCCTGCATCGCCAGTCCTGACCGCACGGCCGGCCCATGAAACGCAAACAGCCCCTCCGGCCGGTGCCCGGCGTAATCATTGGGCACCGGCTTGATCAGGCGATCGCTGCTGAACCGGGTCTGGAAAAAGCGAGCGTCTGTTGATGGATCCGACCAGCGCACGACCAGATCAGGGGCGTCGTCGAGGCGCGGACCGTGCCACAACTCCTCACGCGTGTGCACCTCCCCCACAGGCGCCCAACGGCGCAGATCGGCCGCGATCAACTCGCGCACGCGTCGATAGTCCTCCCCGAACTGCACGATTCCCTGCGGATCGCGCCCCGCCACATTGAGCCAGACGTAACCCGCGCCGGTGGTGCCGGTCGAAAAGGCTCTGGTCCGCGCCCAGTCCACGTCGCCAAAATCGATTGCCAACCGCTCGACCAGCCTGTCGAGCAACCCCTTGCGCTCCACCGCGACCGTTTGGCCCTCCATCCCGGCCGCAATGGCGCGCCCCTTTTGACGCTCAAAGAAACGCAGCAACGCCAGCTTGAGACGCTCCGGTAGCGCCTCCCGAATCGCTGCTGGTGTGAATCCGAGCCGGTATAGGCCTCGTTTGGCGCGCACGCCGGCCGATCCCTTGAGCGCCAGGTAGTCATGGACCAGCAACCAGTTGTTCAGCCAAACCTGGCGCCGGGTGGGGCCAAAACCGTGATCGGACATGAGGCATAACGTGGTGTCGGGTCCAGCCGCCTCGAGGATCGCATCCAACACCCTTTCAACCTCCTGGAACAGTCGCAGGATCGCATCGGTATGTGGCCCGTCGGGCTCATGACGCTCCTCGCCTGGCATGAACTGCCAGAACCGGTGCTGCACCTGATCAGTCTCTAAAAAGTGCACCGCCATCAGGTCGAGGTCGTACTCCCCCAGCAGCCAAACGGCCGCCTCTGCCCGCGCCCGGACCAGGCCGACGAGACCGGCATAATAGTCGACATAGCTGCCCCCGAGGTCATCCGAGGCATTGAGCGCCAGATTCCAGCCCTGTTCCCGCAGGCGGGCCGACAACTCGGGTGGGTGGACCACCTTGGGGCTGCCGCCCGGATAAGGAATACCGGCAATGATAAAGTCGTTCACAGACTCGGCCGGAAAAGTCATGGGCACATTCACCACCCCGACCCGGCATCCGGCGTCCGACAGTATGCGCCACAGCGTTCGCCCATGCACGTGGGACCCGTTCGTGGGAACAAAGGCGGTGTAATCACGGCCGATCAGCCGGCCAAAGTCATAGACTCCGTGCTTGCCCGGATTGGTCCCGGTGGCCAAGGAGGCAAACGCGGTCGGCGTCGCCCACGGCACCGTGCTCATTAACGTGCCGCCGGCGCCCTGTCCAAATAACCGGGCCAGCAACGGAATCTCCCCGGCCGCCATCCACGGACCGAGCAGGTCCAACGTCGCGCCATCAAGAATGATCAGCAGCACTCGCATGTTTCAGAACCAGGTAGCAGTGGGCCGAGTACCGCGCCAACCACCGCGCGAGTAACAGATCCAGGTAGACAACAACGGGAGTAAACACCTCCAGCGGCCATAAAGCGAGCGGCGCCATCTCCCACAGCCAAAAGAGCAGATTGTAGCGGCCGCTGCGCTCCACCCGGAACCCCGCCTGGCTCACGATCTCACGCAGGGCCGAATAGTCCCAATCCGCCTCGACCGGGTCGCCGCGCCACGAGGGCCGGATCACGCGACCGAGCCGGACCAGCGGGTGATCCGTCACTGTCTCCAGAACAAAGAGGACCCCGTCGGGCGCCAGGCAACGGCCGATCTCAGCTAACACCTGTTCGTGGTCGCTCACGTGATGCAGCACGTGAGCCACATAGATGAGATCAAAACACCCCGAGGGAAACGCAAGCCCCTCGCCAGCGCCGCGCGCCACGCTCAGGCCAGCCCGCCTGGCCTTGCGGAGACGCGGCGGCGACGGGTCGATTCCCACCCGCTCCAGTTGCACCCCCTCAAAGCGCAGCAGATTCTCCCCATCTCCACAGCCAACGTCCAACATCCGGCCGGCGCCCATCTCTTGCGCAATGGCCCGCTCGAGCAGCCGGTAACGAAACAACTGATAGCGAAAGCGCAACCACTTGGGCGGCATCAGTCGGCGCTCCGCTCCCGGCGGCCGAGGACAAAGACGGCCGCGCCGGCGACGAACAGGCCCAAAGCCACCCCTGTCATTGCTGCCGGCAACTGCAGCAGGGTGTCGTGGCGCACCATCATCAGGGCCGCTTGCGCCAGGACCCCTAGCCACAAAAGCCACACGTAGCGACCCTCGTCGATGGACAAAAAGTAGTTGAGCCAAACGTTCACCAACGAAAAGAGGGTCATCGCCAAACCCTGAAGGGCCAGCACTGCCCCATCCAGGCGGTACGCATCGCCAAAGGTGACCCGGATGAGCAACTGGGGGAACAGCGCGTACGCCAGGGTCACGGCGCCGCAGAATAGCCCGACGATCACCATCCCGGGCAAGAGCACCGCGGCCGGGTCTCGTTGTGTCGCCCGGCGCTGGGCTGCCTTGGGAAAGAGCACGATGATGATAGCCAGCGGAAAGAATTGCACAATCTTGCCCAGGGTGACAGCGACGCCATAGTAACCGGCGTCGAGCGGGGGAAAAAAGCGTTTGACGAGAATCGCGTCCATGTTGACCAGCAGCGCGTACCCCATCAACCCCAGCAATGTCACTGTGGAATAGCGTGCGACGCCCACAAACCGCACCCCATGCTCGACCCGGTCGCCCGGCCGGACGTATTCACGCAGGAGGTACATACCCAGGATTAACGCTGCCAGGCTGGCGATGGGCAAGGCCAGCATGCCGCCGAACGCGCCCAGACCGGCTGCGATCATCAAGACACCCAACCCGAGTCTCAAGACCGCCTGCGCTACCTGAACCGCGCCCAGCGCCGCGAAACGCTGCAACCCCTGCAACACCCCGCCTACTACCGGCCGTGTCGTCATCAGCAGGCCAGTCGCCGCCAGCGTCAGGACGGGCGCCACGTCAGGGATTTGCCAGAAACGGGCGAGCGGCGCACTCGAGAGCCCAAATATGACCAAGAGCACAACACCACCCAGTATACCTATGCGAAAGGCGCTGTGAAAATAGCTCCGCACCTGCCCAGTGATGCTGGCCGTTGCCTGAAAGCCCGACACATACCGCGTCACCACCGTCTGCACCACGCGTGACAAGACCACCATCACCTGTCCGGCCCCGGCCAACGCCACGATGATGCCAAACTCATCCGGGGGGAGCATCTGTCCGGCCACCAGGTTGAACAAATAGTCCAACCCAAAGGCAAAGGTCATGGCGGCGACCAGCAAGACGCCTTGCCGCATACCGGGGGATTCAAGCCATCGGGCAAGCCGATTCCGGAGAAATGAATGACGGCCCGGTTGGCCGCCATCGCTACGGTCTATCTGCACTTGCATCGAGATGAATTGTACTGGCGGGCATGATGGTTGTCAATCAGGA
>CAVOHX010000011.1:0-23856 GCA_963695825.1 uncultured Chloroflexia bacterium | reverse complement strand
TTCGGATTCGGCGACGACCAACGCGATGGGAGCACCGATGGTGCGCAGGGTGGTGCCCACCGGCGGCAGGACCGGTTCATCACGGCTATAGGACTCGAAGCCGTTGGCGCCGGGGATATCGGCCGCAGTCAGCACCCGGACCACACCCGACATCGCCGCCGCTCGGGCCGTATCGAGTCCGCGCAGGCGGGCGTGGATGAGAGGCGAGCGCAGGACCCGGGCATGGAGCACGTCTGCCATCGGGATGTCTTCGGCAAAGAGCGCCCGGCCGGTGACCTTGTCGAGCGAGTCCGTCCGCCGCGCGGCTACCACCAAGGACGGTCTCGTGCCGGCGCGTGGATAGGAACAGGGCTCACCGCGAAGCCGGGCCGCCGCCAGATCGACCGCGTGGACGATCTTGGTATAGCCGGTGCAGCGACAGAGGTTGCCCTCCAGAGCAGTGAGTGATCTGTTCTCGAGTGGGCGCCGGCTGCTCGTCGAGCAACGCCTTGGCCGCCAGGACCATGCCCGGGGTGCAGTAGCCGCACTGAATCGCCCCGACCTCGATGAACGCCTCCTGCAACGGGTGAAGGGCCTCCGGCTCGCCCACCCCCTCGATGGTCAACACCTGGCGGCCGGCGACCTTGCCCAGGGGGGTCAAGCACGAGCGAACGGGTCGACCGTCGAGCAAGACGGTGCACGCGCCACATTCGCCCTCATAATCACAAGCCTGCTTGGTCCCGGTCAGGCCCAACGCGTTGCGCAAAACATCGAGGAGCGGAGTGATCGGGTCGAGATGAACGGTGATCGGAGATCCGTTTAGGACAAAGGTTGTGGAAACCGGATGGGCCGGGAACGAATCGACCGGACCGTGGACAGAATCGTCGTCCATAGAACCTCGACACTCGGAGCGCACCGCGCTGATCTTGATCACCCCATCCACCCGGACTTAGGCGGAACCATGGGTGGCAAAGGGGATTATCTGGTCTCGGTCCATACTGGCGAGCCCCATTTGCTCGAGCGTAGAGCCCGCTGGCGCGGTAATCGGTGCCGGTGAGGGCCGCCGGGATGTCTTGGTCAATGGCCTGCCGGGCGAGCTCGGCCACTTGGGCGGATTGACCCTCATACAACCGTTTTCCCATCTGTTGAAGAATGTCTGACATGAAGAGCCTCCAATGAAAAGGTGATGCAGAACGCTCTGAACGAACGGAGAACTAGAGCTCCGCCGAGGTGACAGGCTCCGCACTGCGGGATAGGCGAGCCTCAGCAGCTGCCAGTATCGCTCTCGATTCTGCTCCGCTGCGCCGGGGGGCAGCGGGATCGACTCGTGAGTCGACAGGATGAGCCCGATTTTCGTCTGGATCTTCTCCAGCATCGACGGCCGACCGGCCGCCTCCCACTGCTCCCAGGGTTGACGGTCGATCAGCTGCGAGATCCAGAGCTCCTGGCGGAATTGGCGGGCGGTCTCGACGGAGGAGACGAACTCGCCCCCCGGTCCGATCCGGTCGATGGCGTCGAGCATGAGAGCCGTGGCATCGTTGATCTCGATCCCGCGCGTCACACGGCGCACCATGCCGATGACCTCGTCGCACAGTACCAGCATCTCCAGCGAGCCGATGTCGGCGCAGTCAAGCATGCCCATGTCATGGGGCAGGCTGGCGCCGCTGAGCACGGAAAAGACCACTTGCACGGTGCTCTCGATCGCCGCCTGGATGTCAACCGTCTTGGCCTCCGAGATGCCGGCCGTGCCCATGAACGGGAGATTAAGGTGTTCCAGAACGTCGGCCGTGGCGGCACTGTACAGGCTCATCTCCGGCGAGCCATAGGAAACGCGCGCCGAGCGGGCATCCATAGCACTGGTCACGCTGCCGAGGACCACCGGGGCGCCCCGCCGGTAGAGCTGAATGATAGCCAATCCGCTCAGAATGCCCGCCAGGCTGACGACCAGCGCACCGGCACCGGTGACGGGTGCGGAAACGCCGCTGCAGCCGCCGCCGACATAGACGATCGGCAAGCCGTGGTCGATGGCCCAGAAGGAGTTGGCCAGTTCGGCGTCGGTGTGAATCAGGGGGGCCTGGCAGGTAGCGAGGAAGCCGAAAAAGGGACGGCGGTGGAACGCCTCCACACCGCCGGCGGCCGCCAGCGCGATCTCGTAGATGTCCCGGATGTTGTCCTGCGTGAAAGCCCAGGCGATGATGGGTTTGCCGGTGTTGGCGACCATGTCAGCGAACTCGTACACGGGTGCCAACTCGGGCGTGACGTCGTCCGGCAGGGCGAGCCCCATCACATAGTCGATGTTCTCCAAAGCATCGCACACGCGGGCCGTCATGGCGGGGTCACCGCGGCGCGCCCGGCGCCTGACGCCGGTTATGGGGTCCACATAGTTGGTGCAGGTCGGACCCGGACCGAACTGGACCCGGCCCGGCACCACGTGCAGCCGATTGCGGGGATCGCGCCCCCAGATGGTAAAGGTGCGCGGGCTGGAGGCAATGGCGTCCTGAACTAGGTGCGGCGGGATACGGGCACGGAGGCCGTCCACGCTCGCGCCGGCCGAAGCCAACAGGTCGCGGGCCTGCGCGTTGAGGACATTGACCCCGGTGCGCTGCAGGCACTCCAGAGTCGCCTGCAGGAGGTGATTAATCTGCGCGTCAGAGAGGACGCGCAGACGCAGATTTGGTTGAGCAGAGTCCATGGTGGCATTCATCTTTCTTCTCAAAGGTCCTGACCGGCGAACCGCTCGCCAGCCACATGGTCAGAGGCCACCAGGAGGCGCGGTCTCTGACGGGAGTGGGCCCACCTTGACGACGAGCCCTCAGCCCATGAGCCCGGTCAACAGGCGAGTCGAGGGGAGGTTCTCGCTGTCGAGAACGAGTTGGAGAATCCCCTCCACCTGGTCCGCCTCCATGACGTGGCCGACCAGCCAACGGAATTTCTTGGTCAGGGATGCGCGGTCCCAGCGGTCGGCAGCCCGCTCGACGATGCCCGAGTCCAGGATGCGGCCGTCGCGCAACGTAATCTCGACGGCGCTGTGCATGCGCAGGTCCATCTCTTTGGCCTCGCGGTAGAGACGATCGACCTCGGGATCGAGCACCAGCTCGATTTTGTCGACCAGTGCGCGGACCCGAGGATCATCAAAACGATCCTCCAGAATCTGCGCGGGGCCGAGCTCGCCGTCGAGCAGCAAGCAGGCCAACGGCCACATCACGCTGAACTGCGCCTCCTCGGTGGTCGTCGGGTAGCCCTGGTAGAGCATGACGGCCTCGTCAAAGGCGCGGACGCGGATGTGCTTGATCTCGTCGGGTGCGATCGCGTGCCGGCGCACGAGGTCGAGCGCGGCGACGCCGGCCGGGTGGCCCCAGGCGCACGAGCACCACTCCTTGTAAAAGACCCAATCATCCATCCAGTAGCGCTCGCCCAGGTCAGCGAGCCAGTCGCGGTATTCGTCGGCCTGCCAGCAGGCTCGGGATGCCGGTAAAGCCGCGTTCGGCCAGCTGGGCTGAGGTGACGCCCGTCATGGCGCCCCAGCCGATGGCGTGCTTGACCATGGTGGGGTCGGCGATATCGCGCATCATGGGCGCATTGGGCGCGTGGTACTCGGCGATCCCGAGAGCGTGGCCCACCTGCGCCGCGTCCAGTCCGAGCAGGTGGGCCGCGGCAGCGGCGCAGGCGACCGCGCCCCAGGCGCCATCACCGCGATAGTAGTCGTGGTAGCGATCGATGCCAGCAGCGGCCAACTCGGATTGCCATTTCATAACCGACGACGAGAGCCTGCAGCAGCTGCTGTCCGCTCGCGTCGACCTGCTCTGCCACCGCCAGGGCGGCCGGGATGAGCTGGGCGCCGGGGTGCCCGCGGGTGAAGATGGCGTCGTCGTCCACATCGAGGGCGTTCCCGGCGCAGGCATTGGCAAAGGCCGCCCCGGGCGCAGATGCCCGTTTGCCGGAGAGCAAGATCGTCGCACCGTCGCCGGCCCACAGCTCAGCTGCCAGATTGGAGGCGATGTGGCTGACCGGGGCCAACGTACCCGCCAGCGCTGCTCCCAACCCATCGAGCAAGCAGAGGATCGCCCGCTGCTTGGTCTCTGGCGCCAGCGACCCCCAACGGAGGCCGCAGACGAAATCGGCAACCCGGTCCGTCGTCTTAGGCGCGGGCATCGGGATCCCCGGTGAGCAGGAAGCTCTTGACCTGGGCCAGATTCATACCGGCGATGCCGAGGTCCTCCAGCTGGGGGCCCTGGCCCCAATAGTCCATCTCGAGCATGACGCCCAACACGTCGACCATGCCCCGGGTTGCAGCGAGCTCGACGCCGAGCGAGGCCGCAAAGACGGACCATAGGGACGTAGCAATAGAGGAGATCCTCGTCGATGAGCTGCTTCACGTACTCGGACGTGGCGTACCAATCGATGGTGTCCGACTTGCGCATGATCAGCGCCATGTCGTCGCCAGTGTAGCCATAGGTGCCGCAGTAGTAGTCGATCTCACGCTCAAAGCGCGTGCTGCCGACGTACTCGGCAAGGCGGCGCCGGTCGTCGTCAAAAGCATTCAAAGCCGCGAACCCGGGCTCGTCGCCATCGCGCCGAGTTTGCCGCCGCGGAAGCGGTCAAAGTAGAGGCCAGCCATGGGAATGGCCATCGGTGCCGTCAGCGCGGGATTGCCGCCAGACGCGACGTCGATATCGAGCACCGTCTCGACCAGCTCGAACTGCGGGTATATCTGCCGGACGATCTGGTAGACGTGCTCTCCCTCCCGGCCGGGGAAAGCCGCCACACGAAAGTGGCGCTTGTAGCGGGTGATGTGAACGGCGTTGCCTGCGTCGCGCTGCGAAGCGTAGGGCATGATATTCGATTCGGCCAGGATCACCTTGGCGTCGATAGCATTCAGCCGGTTGGCGTACCGGAGACAGGCCCAGTAGGCGGTATTGAACAGGACGATCTGCCCGTCGCGCAGGTGGGGCGCGATCGCATCAAAAAAGACGGTGTGGTACATGGCGGGGACGGTAATCATGATGACGTCCCCATCCGGGACGACCTCGGCCGGGTCCGAGGTAATCCGGCTGAGCGGCGCAAAGCCGGTCATGCCCGACACCGACTCGGAGGTCTCGGTGATGACGACTCCGCCCGCCTCGCGGATAGGCCGCAGTTGGGCCTCCAGCGCGGGCAGCTCGAACAGGTCCACTTGAAATCCCATGAAAGCGCAGTCGGCCGCGATGGCAGTGCCAGCGTTGCCACTCCCGCAGACGACAATCCGTGGCCGAGTTTCCATTTCAGTCATCTCCTCACGTAAAGAACCAGTATCCGATTGACGTACGGCCGTCTACTCGCTGAGCCGAATCCTAGGGTTCAGCAGTCCGTAGAGAATATCGGCCGCGAAATTCGAGAGCGTAAAGATGGCCACGACCACCATGCTGGTCGCCTGGATCAGGATCAGGTCGCGGCGCTGGATGCCGTAGACGAGCAGCCGCCCGAGGCCGGGGTAGCCGTACACCGACTCGGTGACGATCAGGCCGCCGATCAGCCAGCCGATGCCCATCGCCACCACCGTGACCGTGGGCAGCAGCGAGTTGCGCAGCACGTGCCGGATCAGCACCTGGCGCCGCGGCAGCCCCTTGAGCTCGGCCGCGCGGACGTAGTCGGCGCAGCACGTCGATGGTGCTGGCCCGCGTCATGCGGGCGATGTAGCCCAGGCTGGTCAGGCTGACGGTGATGGCGGGCAGGATCAGGTAGGGCAACGCCTCCCGAAAGGTGGTATCCGGGTCGATGGACGAATTGGCGGGCAGCAGCCGCCAGGAGATCGCCAGAACGGCGATCAGCAGCAGCCCGGTGACGAACTCGGGCAGGCCGACGAAAGCCATCGACAGGCCGGAGATGACCTGATCGGCCAGCTTGTCCTCTTGCAGCGCGGCGATCACGCCGAGCAGGATGCCCAGGGGCACGTAGAGCAGCAGCGACAGAGCCGCCAGCATGGCACGAATTCCGCAGCCGCTCCATCACCATCCGCGCGCACCGGCTGCTGGCTCACCAGTGAGTTGCCCCAATCGCCACGGACAAAGTTGGCCAGCCAATCCAGGTACTGGACGTACGCCGGCCGGTTGAGGCCCAGCTCCTCGCGCAGGTTGTCGACCGCCTGGTCGGTGGCGAACTGGCCCAGCATCACCTGGGCCACGTCGCCGGGCAGCAGTTGGGTGACGGCAAAGATGATGATCGAGACCACCAGGATGGTCAGCAGGATGAAACCGAGCCGTCGAAGCAGGTAGAGTGCCACTAGCTTTTCCCTATCTCAGCGCCAGCACCTGTCCCTGGAGCTCGCGCAACTCCTCCAGCGGGATATGGCAGCAGATACGGTGGTAGCGGCCGGCGTTCTGCCAGGGCGGCTCCTCGGTCTCGCAGATCGAGCCGAGCTTGCGCGGGCAGCGGGTGTGGAAGCGGCAGCCCGTTGGGATGTTCACCGCGCTGGGCACGCTGCCGTGCAGCCGGATGCGTTCCTGCCGCACGTCCGGATCGGGGATCGGGATGGCCGAGAGCAGCGCCTCGGTGTAGGGATGGTAGGGCGGCGCAAAGACGTCCTCGGCCGAGCCCACCTCCCACAGCCGGCCCAGGTAGACCACCGCGATCCAGTCCGACAGGTGGCGCACGGCGGCCAGATCGTGCGAGATAAACAGATACGAGGTGCCCTTCGATTCCTGCAGCTCGGACCAGCAGGTTCATCAAGCGACGCCTGCACCGAAACATCCAGCGACGAGATCGGCTCGTCACAGATCATCAGTGCCGGGTCTGGCGGCAAACGCCCGGGCGATGGCCACGCGCTGCTTCTCGCCGCCGCTCAACTCGTGGGGCAGCCGGTGCACATAATCCTCGGGCAGGTTGACCGCCGGAACAGCTCGCGCACACGGCTCTCAACTTCGGCCTTGGGCACACTGCCCAGCAGCGACAGCGGGCGCCCGACGCTCTCGCCCACGGGGTGTTGCGGGTTCAGCGAGGCGTCCGGGTTCTGAAAGACCATCTGGATCTTGCGCAGAACCGACCGCGGCCGGTCGGCTGACCGAGAACGCCAGCGGTTCCCCCTCGAGGACGATCTCGCCGCAATTGGCCTCCTCCAGGCCGGCGATGCAGCGGGCAAAGGTCGTCTTGCCGCAGCCGCTCTCGCCCACGATGCCCATGGTGAAGCCCTGGCGCACGCGGACCGAGATGTCGTCCACCGCCCGCACCGATGAGGGTCCACGGCGCCATAGCGCAGCCACACCGCGCCCGTGCACCTCGAAAATGCTTCTTGATCTCGGTCGCGTCCAGCACCACCGGGCTCTCGACGCGTCCGTGCTGGGCGGTTGGCTCCTTCTGGGTGACAAACAGGTCCGGCTGGTCGCCCAGCTCCTGCCAGCGCCGGCAGGCGGTCAGGTGGCCCGGGCTCACCTCGACCAGCGGCGGGCGGGCAGATTCGCAGGCGCTCTTCCACCATCGGGCAGCGAGGAGCGAAGATGCAGCCGGCGGGCAGCTCGTCGGGCCGGGGGATGTAGCCGGGGATGGTGTTGAGCTCGATGTCGCGCTTGGAGGCGTCGACGCGCGGCACGCAGCCCAACAGCCCCAGCGTGTAGGGGTGGAGCTAGCCCTTGAAGACCTGCCGGACCGTGCCCTCCTCCATCAGCTCACCGGCGTACATGACGCCGACGCGGTCGCAGATGCGGGCCACCACGCCCAGGTTGTGGGTGATGTAGAGGACCGCCGTGCTGATAGTCGCTCAACAGGTCCCGCACCAGGTCCAGGATCACCGCCTCGGTGGTCACGTCCAGCGCCGTGGTCGGCTCGTCCATGATCAGCAGCTGCGGGTTGGTGGTCAGCGCGATGGCGATCAGGACGCGCTGCAGCATGCCGCCGCTCAGCTGGTGGGCGTAGCGCCGCGGCCACGGCCTCCGGGTCGGGCATGCGCACCTGGTCCAGCATCTCGAGCGCCTTTTGCCGCGCCTGGGCGCGGTTCATGCCCAGGTGGACGCGGGCCATCTCGGCGATCTGCTCGCCGACCGGGATGGAGGGGTTGACCGATGCCGCCGGGTCCTGGTGCACCATGGTGATCCTGGCGCCCCAGATGCGCGCGCATCTCGGCCCGGCGGCAGCTCCAGCAGATCGACCCCGTCCAGCAAGACGCGACCGCCGACTGACGCGGCCGTTGCCGGGCAGGTAGCGCACCACGGCCCGCGCCAGGGTGGTCTTGCCGGAGCCGGACTCGCCCACCAGGCCGTAGATCTCGCCCGGGCGGATCAGCGAGCGACACGTCGCGCACCGTGTGCAGCGGCCCCTTGTCGGTGTCGTAGGTGACCGCTCGAGGTCGCCGACCTCCAGGGTCGGCGCCGAACTCTCGCCTTGATCGCTTCCATAGCAGCCATGCCTCACGGGTGCTCACGCCACCCGGCAGCAGCATGCGGCGCAGCCCGTCGCTCATGAAGCCAACCCCGACCACCAGCAGGGCGATGGCCCCGGCCGGGAAGAGCAGCACCCAGCGCGCCTGCGCGAACCAGTTGCGCGCCTCGCCCACCATCAGACCCCAGTCGGGCGACGGCGGCTGGACGCCCAGGCCCAGGAAGCCCAGCGACGCCACCAGGAAGATGGCGTAGGAAAAGCGCATCGACGCCTCGACCGCCAGCGGCGGCAGCACGTTGGGCAGGATCTCGCGGAACATGATGTAGCGCGTTGCGTCTCGCCGCGCAGCTTGGCGGCCTCGACGAACTGCCGCGTCTTGAGATCGAGCACGACGCTGCGCACCACCCGTGACACCATCGGGATGTAGAGGAAGCCCACGACGACGATCACGTTCAGCCGCGAGGGGCCGACGGTGCCCAGGATGATCATGGCCAGCAGCAGGGGCGGGATCGAGAGCAGGACGTCCGAGCAGGCGCATGACGATCTCGTCCATCAACCCGCCGAAGTAGCCGGAGAGCAGACCCAGGGTCAGGCCCAGCAGGACCGCCAGCAAGGTGCCCGAGCCTGCCACCAGCAGACGTCCCGGCTGCCGACCAGGATGCGGCTGAAGATGTCCCGGCCGAACTGGTCGGTGCCGAACCAGTGTTGCGCAGACGGAGGCTGCAGCCGGTCCGAGATCGACTGGTCGGAATAGCCGTAGGGCGCGACGAGCGGGCCGATGACCGCCATGAGGAGAAAGGCAAAGACGATGGCAAACCCAATGAGCGTGGAGGGGTAGCGCGCGAACCTTGCCGCAATCGAGGCAAGGGGCGTGCGCCGCGCTCTGGCGAGAACGTTGGTCGCAGCCACTGAATTCTCCGGTCTCGTGCTTTCGGTCATCGTGTGCCAGCTTGCAAGAGCTGCCGGCCCTCGGCGAAAGCGGAGGGCCGGCAGCTCATTTCAGCTATCAGCGATTGATCCTATTCCTCAAAGTAACCGTAGCGCAGATCCATCGCGGTTCCCAGAGCGCTCGTCGGGGTCAGCCCCTTCAACTTGGCGTTGATGCCCCAGAGATTGTCCACAAAGAAGGGCACGACCAGGGGGCCGCGCTCCACAAAGATCTCCTGGATGCGGTGATAGCCGTCGCGCCGCGTGTCAGGATCCATCTCTTTGGCCGTCATGGCGGCTATCTCGTCCACTTCCTCATCGCACCAGTGGCTCTCGTTCCACTGCGCGTTGCAGGTGTAGGCCAGCGCCAGGTAGGGCTGCGGATAGGGCCGGGATCCCCAGTCGGTGATCCCCAGCTGCACCGTGCTCCAGAGCTCCTCGCCATAGTAGACGTCGGCGGGGACGATCTGGATGTTGAGCGTGACGCCGATCTCTGCCAGCTGTTCCTTCCAGATGGTGGCAATGGCGGGGGCGGGCGAGGTCTCCTGGACGCTCATGTCGATCTCGAACCCGTCGGGATAGCCGGCTTCGGCCAAGCAGCGCCTTGGCGCCTTCCACGTCGCGCTCCAGTTCGGGAATGTCGAGGTAGAGATCGCCATAGACGGGGCCAAAGGGCGTGTCGCGGCCGGTGACGCCCAGCCCGGAAATCGCGCCTTCCAAGGATGGCGGCGCGATCGGTCGCCATGCGAACAGCCTGCCGGACGCGGTTGTCGTCAAAGGGCGGCTCGTCGCTGCGCATGCGGATAAGCCAGGTGGTGTTGGAGCGGGCCGACAGAACCTCGGTGTTGGGGTCGTCCTGCAGCACCTGCGACGTACTCGGTCGGCAGGTAGATGACATAGTCGACCTGACCGCCGCGCAGCGCATCGACCTGGGCCGCGGGGTCGGACAGGAAAATGAACTCCATCCCATCCAGGTACGGCAGCTGGTTGCCCTCGTCGTCCTTGAGCCAGTAGTTGGGGTTGCGCGTGAAGACAATCCGCTCTTCGGGGATGTAGCTTTCAATCATGAACGGCCCGGTGCCGTTCCACTCGGTGGCAAAGTCGGTCGTGTCGGCGTCCATGATCAGCGCATGGTAGTCGCCCAAGTCCTTCAGAAAGTCGGGATTCGGGTTAGTCAAGTGCATGACCACCGTATAGTCATCGGGCGCCTCGATGTCGACGATGTTCTCGTAGAGGGACACGGTGGCAGCGCCCACCTCGGGATCGCGCAGGCGATCAAAGGTGAACTTGACGTCGCGCGAGGTCATCTCTTTGCCGTCGTGGAAGAGAACGCCCTGGCGCAGGTTAAAGGTCCAGGCCAGCCCGTCGTCGCTGACCTCCCAGCTCTCGGCAACGCCGCGGGTCACGTCCGGCTGGTTGTCCTCGCCGATAAAGACGAGAAAGTCGTGCCACTGCTTGCCGATCTCGTCATCGGCGACCGATGAGAGAAAGGCCGGGTCCAAGAAACCGGGGGCATAGTAGGCATGGCGCAGCACGCCGCCATACTTTTCACTCATCGCCGGCTCCTCGGCTTCGGCGGGTGGCTCGGTGGGGGCCGGCTCCTCAGCCGTCGTCTCCTCAGCCATCGTCTCTTCGGCCTGGCTCGGGCTCGGCGGCCGGCTCCGTCGGTGCCGCAGGCAGCCAGCACCAGGCTCATGACCATCAAGATGGTCAGAAGCACGCTAAGTCTTTCTGAATAGGGTCATCGCTTCCTCCTCAACATCCTATGTTTGCAAGAAATGGGTTGACTGATATGCAAGACGTTCACGTTCACGCTCGCGCTCTCAATCACCTCCTCGATTGGGGTCCTTGACCCAACAGCCCTCGCCCACACTCGCCAGAGTCCGGCTCGGGCACGACAAGATAACATAATACTATAACTGACCGTAGGTAGCAAATTCGATGATCTCTTCCCGGTTCATACCGTCGAAGCCCAGGTCCTCCAATGTCAATCCCTCCGCCCGGTAATCGTAGCCGGTCAGCACCGCCAGGATGTCCACCATCGCCGTCGTCACCGGCGTCGGACATGCCGGCGACCGCAGCCAGGGCTTCCATGGGGATGAACGAGTAGCAGAGGTCCTCGACCAGCAGGCGCTCGATCTCCTCGATCCGGTTCCACTTTTGGGCATGGGGATCGCGGACCGACCCGTGAATATCGTGCAGCTTTTCGCCTTCATAGAGGTACTTGCGCCGGCAATCCTCGGGCCAGGTCACCGAATCGCACTCATAGGCCGCCGCGATCGCCATCCGCTCGCGGTCATGGGCGTCGGTCAGCTTGGACGCAGACCGCGAGACCTCGCCGTAGAAACGGAACTCGCGGGCCCGCTCAAAGAAAAAGACCGCATTGGGCAAAGTGATCTGGGGGTGGACCCCGGGGTTGCCGGGCCAGAAATTCAGCTCGAGGATGTTCTTGTGCACCACCGTCTGGGGGTAAACGCGGCGGACCATCTCGAGGGCCCGATCGTTACCGGTGGCGGGCCAGGCACTGATATGGAGCTCGCGTTTGTAGTTGCCGATCTCGACCTCGGCCGGGCCTATCTTGCCACTCAGATACGGCATAATGTTCATCTCGGTAAAGACAAACTTGTCGAATGCGCCGTACTTTTCCAAGAGCTCACGGTTGCGGAGGGCGGCCCAATAGCCGGTGGTCACGACCAGGACCTGCCGCTCGGTCAGAGTGGGGAGCCAGCTCATCCAAAAAGGGCTCGACGGCCATAGCCGGCACGTTGAGAAAGACCAGCTCGCTACCGTCGAGGCGCCTCGGCCGGATCGTCGGTCACCGCATTGAGAACTGCAACCCCCTGTTTACCGGAAAACGTACGCCCGGTCAGATCGATACCACCGTTTTCGCGGATAGGCACCAGATTGGCACTGAAGGAGGGGACTTCGTAGAGGTTCACCCGGCAGCCAAACATGGACAGATCGGCCGCCATTGCCATACCGCCGCTGCCACAGCCACAGACGGTGATCCCGGGCAAGCTGACCATATACATACTCCTTTTCTAGATCCAGTCGGCAGTCATCTCCGGCGCCACGGTAGATCGAGGGAACTCGGGATACGTAGCCGGGTTGATTACGACGCTTGAGCAGTGCCGCATTCACACCCGATGGCGCTCGGCGCGTGTTTGGGACTGTCCTCGATTATAGGATGAGCAATGGGGGCTGTCTGTTGTCTCGACAACAATTCGAGGGGGTTTACGACGCTTCAGTCAACTCGCTGACTAATGAAACGCCTCCGCCATATCACAGACATAGCAGCGCAAACCAGCACTTGGGCCATACGCCACCTTGCCGGTCTGGCCGACCGTGATCTGAATCTGATCCGAAACGTCTGCCCGTTCCAGCTCGGACTTGATCCCAGCCGCGTCAGCGGAGCCAAGGGCAAAGAGAGGATAGATCGCCAGGAGAGCGGCGGGGTTTTCGCCGACATGTTCCACAAACTGCAGCAAGGAGATCATTGGGCCGAGATCGATCACCCGAAAACCTGACAACGCCAACCGGCCGGCGAGAATATGCCGACCGGCTTGGTGGGAGCGTCCCTCAGGAGCACCAATCAGGACTGTCCCCCGCGCAGGCTCTGGCTCGGTCAGATGCCGGATCTGATTTTCTAGAGACAAAGTCGCCATTTCGAGGGCGACCATTGCACCCTCCAATTGGGGGAGTGTCAATTCGCTGCGCTTGAACTGGGACTCAACCGACTGGAGGCTTCGTGCCAGGACATCTAACACTTTGGCCAGATCGATCCCTTTGGCAAGGGCGCGCTCCGCCCACACGCGCACGCCGTGGCTGTCTGCCAGCGAAATAGCCTCGGCAAGATTCTCCAGGATGCGGATGTGGTCTGGTGGGAGAAGCACAATCTGGCGCCCGACCGTCCAGAGGTAACCCTGTCGCTTGAGCTCATTCAGAAAGGTAGTCACCGTTGAGCGATCGGCCGAGGTCAGCTCGGCGATTTCCTCATGCGTGATCCGTAAATCGATGTGGAGACCCTCTGTTGTCTCATGCCCGTGTTGATCGGCCAGTATTTTCAGGATGCGCCGGACGCGGGATGGGGTATCCAAGAAGCTGAGTGCTTCCACATCCCGCTGAAAGACTTCGACAAATCGTGCCATGTAGTAAAGGACCGCCATGACAAATTCAGGGTCGATGCGCAGCAGCTGGGCGATCTCGTCAGGGGTCACCGCCAGGAGCTCGACGTCATCCCACGCGGTTGCCACAAACAGATGATTCTGCCCCAGCACAAAGGCGGTAAGGCCCAATGTGTGACCCCGCCCCCAGATACCAAAGGCCCGGCCCTTGCCCGCCTCCGATATGGCTTGGCTCTTGACCCGGCCGCGTTTGATAAAATAGACCCATTCGACCGGCTCATCCTGCAGGAAGAGCACCTCACCCTGGCTGAGGCACCTGATCCGTCCGACGCCCCTGGCCTCGAGGATCCTCAGCATCTTGGGAGTGGCAGTGCCGTTCTCATGCGTCTGATTCTTGGCTACAAGCATTGATCCGTCTCAAAAGCGCCCAGGCGCGACCGGTGTCAGGAGATGGCCGGCATCCAGCGGTCTCGACTCCGTCTCCACTCAGGGTGTCATCATCATCCGTCAGCCGATTATACCCGGTGGCCTTCCAAACCGTCAATAGTCGCCCGAGATTGGGTCACCAATGTCGAGACTGCGTTATCAACGTTTTTCATTGGTGAACACGGGCGCCACGCCTACAAAGAGCCTGACTATAGGCGGCTGACCAGCAACAAGAAACCGCCATGTGTGATTCTTACAGCCGTCGATTCCGCGCTCTCAACACAGGCGGCCCATTATCGCCCGATGAATGACAGCGCATACAGACTGTTCAGTCGAAGATGAAACCCTGTTCAACTGTGCTATTATTCATGATGACATTTCCCCATGGGCCAGATGGTGTGTAGTGACATCCTCTCCCCACTAATGAACTTTAACAATTTGATTCTTGGTTATTGGGTGTTGTAGTCAATAGGAGGTCAGCACTATGGCAAATCCATTAGACTATAAGCTCAACGCTCAACTCAACGGCGAGAATTGGAGCATGCCCGGGATCATCACCAGAAACCCTACCTTCGCGAACGTGCGGCTGCGATCCTCAAGATCGCGGAGGGCATGTCGGCTCGACAAGTGGCACTGGGCGGTCTACTGAAGCAGCGGGATCCCGACAGCGTGTATAGCTGGTTTCACCGCTACCAGGCTGAGGGGATAGCGGGACTGATGATCAAATCCGGGCGTGGACGCAAGCCCGCTTTTTCCCCCTAAGCCTGTTTTCGACACATCTACACGAAGTAAGCCGGTCTGCGGAGTAGCCGCCGAGCAGCCTTCTCGGCGGGAGCGCATAGCAGCACCTTACCAATTGCATAGACGCACGGTGGCCAAATGGGTGTATGATACCCTCCGAGAGGCTTATCCTGCTGCGGAGGTGACCATGGCAACCGTCACGTGGGCCGACCGCATTGCGGCGGCGACGGTTCAGTCGACTGCCCCGCCAAGTCGGGGCCGTTCCGGTTGCTGTATCCGCTGCTGGAAGCGTTGCAGGTACGGGAGACGATCAACGCCTTGCGCTCGACGCGGGCCGACATCGACCTGGGCCGGCTGGTCGAGGTGTTGCTCGCTCAATCGGCTGCTGGCGCCCCAACCGCTGTACCGGGTGGGGGAATGGGCCGACGCACACCGTCGTGGTGCCGCTGTTGGGGCTGGCCAGCGCAGTTGTACGACCAGCGCTTCGGGCGTGGGTTGGATGATCTACATGCGATCCTGGCGTCGGCCTGGGTGACGATTCGCCGCCCGGGTGGTGCAGCAGGAGGGGGTCGACCTCAGCGTGCTGCATTGGGATACCACCGCCATCTACCTGGAAGGCGAGTACGACGAGAGCGACCTGGCGGCCTATGGCCATAGCCGTGACCATCGGGACAACAAGCAGGTCAAAGTCGGCCTGGATGTGACCAGCCGGGAGCGGGTGCCTCTGCTCTACCGCTTGCTGAACGGGGCGACTGCCGATGTCAGCACGCCGGTCCCCAACCTGGCGGCCATTGCGGCGTTTCTGCGCCAGCCGGAGTGTGCGACGCTGGCGGTCCACCCGTTGGTCGTGGGCGACTGCAAGATGATCACTCCGGCCGCCGTGGCGGCTGCCCATCAACACCATCTGTACTACCTGGGGCCCTGGGAAAGCACTACCACGGTCCAGGCGGTCATCCGCAGTGTCAACGATGCCGAACTGGCGGCCCACGAGTTGAGCTATCGGCCGCAGCGGCGTTTCCCGGCTGACCAGCCGTTTGTGCCCTATCGCGGCGTCTGGCGCCCGTTCCCAGGTGACCTATGCGGGCCAGACCTACGCGGACCGGGCCCTGGTGGTGTGGAGTGCTGGCAAGCAGCGCCTCGACGAGCAGAAGCGCAAGCAGCAGCTCAAGGCCTTGCTGGACCGCCTGGCGGCGATCCGTCGCCAGCTCAACCAGGGTCGCTACATCCGCCGGGAGTACACGGCGCACCAGATCGCCCTGGCCCAGCGCGGCAACTGCGGCCAAAGGTCTGGTGCAGGTCGACCTGACGGGCAGCGACCGCCAGTTGGCGTTGACCTTTCGCATTGACCGGGCGGCCTTGGCCCAGGCGCAAGCCTTGGACGGCAAGTACCTGCTGGGCACCAATGCCCCGCACCTGTCGGCCAGCGAAGCGCTGACCTGGTTCAAGGCCCAGGATGGCGTCGAGAAGCGCAACGCCGATCTCAAAGGCCCGCTGCGGGTGCATCCGCTCTATCTGCACTCCGACCAGCGCATCGAAAGCCTGCTGTTCATCACCCTGCTGGCGCTGTTGGTGCGGGCCGTGCTGGAGCTGCGCTGTCGGCGGGCGGGCTTGCCGTACTCGGCCGAGCGGGTCTTGCAAGCCTTTGCGCCGTTTTACGCCACGGACCAAACCTTTGTCGATGGCTCGCACCTGAGCCAACTGGGCGCGGTCAGCGCCTTCCAACAACGCGTGCTGGCTGGCTTGCACTTCCCGCCACCGACGCGTTACCTGCAACCCCTCTGCGGCTAACGCCCCCGTGGATTGACTGGCCATCAGGACCTGCTCGTGGTCGCCATCCCCGTGGGATGGATTCCCAGCGGTATCTGGCCCGACCAGGTACTCGGCAAGCACCCTGCATCGAGATCGGGAGAGAACAATGGCTGGGTGGCCGAACCACCGCTGGCTCGCCCGGGCCACGGATCGGCTCTGCCTGGGACCTGCCTCGGCTGGCCGACCCCGGTCGGGAATGACCCACAGTCGTCGCTGATGGCCACACAGGCGGATCGGGTCCGCCGGCCAACAGCGGAGCTGTCCGGTTGAGGGCGTTGGTCGATGACATATCGCCGAATGGCGGGATGCTGCCGGGCGATCTTGTTTCTTGTGCCCGTCGGCATCGCCGGTAGATGAATGCGTCTATTCAATTGGAAAGGTGCATGTCAACTGTCGAAAACAGGCTCAGACAAAGTTAGCAACTCAGCAAATCTGGTCAACGGGGGCGGCACAACTTTTCGAGACATTTGTTAATGTGCAACCGGTATGACTTTACGGGACTCAACAGGTATAATTGGGATTGGGTTACTCAAAGCCCGTATGATTGACATCCGCAGGAGAAGCATCGTGGCACTCGGGAGCTTTGCGATGGACAAGATCAGATGGACTGGCCACATTATCTCTGTTCAGCCCCGCATACATCTCACTCGCTCATTCGATGAACGTCATCATAGTTATGCTGGTTACTGTTTGCGCATCGAGGGACTCATCGGTGATGAAGAACGCGAGTTTTCGGTAGGGGTAGGCAAAGTCGCTCAGGCAAAACACGAGTTCCGTGTTGGTGACCAGGTTTCAGGAGAGGCGGTTCCAGTTGCCTATCCGCAAAGAGAGTTCGGTTGAGCTATATCGAGCCAGCAAACTGAAGGTCCTGATCCGGGCTTCTGGAACGGGTAGTTCACCACCTCCCTGGCAGGGTGCGCCTCCTGACCTGGAGACGTATCGTGCTCGTGGTCATCGCCGCCTGGCAGCACGGACCTACGACACTCAGTGTAAGGGCTGCATTTGGGGTTGCCGGATGCCGGTGACGATGATCATCGACCCATGGGAGCCCCAGAAAAAGCGCTATCGGTTTGAGACCTTTTGCTACGGTCCCAAATCATGCTCCACCTACAAGCCGGGGCCAACGAGAAAGGTTCCCGGCCGCAAGGGGATGACCTGGGAAGAGGAAGATTGGGTGGACGAGGACGCCACTACCCATCGCGGCCTGGATGATTCACCCCCCTCCGATCCCCCTGTCCAGGGTCACGATTCGTTATCTCCGCATTCGGACAGACTATATCCCAACATTCGGCTAGCATCGCGGGACTGCCACAATCCAGCTTCTGGAATCTCATTAAGGCGATTGCCTCATAGATCATTCCGGATTCCACTCCTTTACTATAAGCCGGGTGAAAAAAGTCACCCGCAGCTCGAGTCTGGGAGTGGTGGCTGTCGGCAGTGGTCGTGGATGGATTGTTTACGCCCTACAGGCCCGTCAGGTGATTATCGAATGAACAGAATGAGACTCACGCCGGTCAAGCATTGTGTTTGACACCATTTGTGTGATGCGCTATCATTGGTGAGATGATCAAATCCTTTGCGGACCGAGACACCGAACGGCTTTTTCATGGCCAAAGACCACAAGGGCTTCCCAATGACATCTGGAGACGCGCGGCAAGGAAGCTCCTGATTATCAATGCAGCCGAAGAGTTGACGGAATTGACGGTGCCTCCAGGGAATCGATTAGAGAAACTCACAGGAAATCGAGTCGGGCAACACAGCATACGTATAAACGACCAATGGCGGATCTGTTTTCGGTGGCAAGATGGGAATGCGTATGAGGTAGAGGTCACCGATTATCACAGTTGAGGTGGTAGATGACTGAAAAAAGAGAGATTCCCCCTATTCATCCAGGGGAGATATTGCTAGAAGAATTCCTCAAGCCAATGGGGATTTCTCAATACCGTTTAGCCAAGGACATTAGTGTAGATCCGCGGCGTATCAATGAGATTGTACACGGAGAACGCTCTATCACTGCGGATACAGCTCTCCGATTGGGGCGATTTTTTGGAACTTCGGCAAGGTTCTGGATCAATATGCAATCTCATTACGATCTCGAAGTGCAGGAGATGGAAATGGGGGAGCGGCTAGATGAAGAGGTCAGAGCGTTCGCCTGAACCACCGAACAAGATTCCAAGGCTGTATTTTGGCAGCAACCTGTTTTTTAGGTTAGGAAAAGAAACGAGGTTACCACCCCCTACCGACCTGGCAACCCTTCACCGGTAACCGAGGAATCTCAGACGTCGCTCGTTTATCGAGGTCGAATCCATGTGGAATTTGAGTCGAGAAGAAGCAAAACAATATGTTGGAAAAGGATGGTCAGAATTGATTGATGCCATCTATGATAGGCTTCCGCCCACCGCACACATTTGTCAGGTCAAAGAGAAATTCGGAGGTTTGCGCTTCTATGTCGATGAAGTGAGCTCTGAGGTTTGGGATTTCATTGATGAAATGGAGGAACGGAGTTTCCAGATCTGCGAAGTCTGCGGACAACCAGGAAAGCCAAGGGAAGGTGGGTGGATCAGGACCTTGTGTGATGAACATGCTCAGCTATCTAATAGAGGTTCGCACACAAGTGCGCCTACCGAGGGCGGCTGACCAACGCCTAACTGTACACAAAACCGACGATGGTTCCCAGTTGTGTTTGCATACCGCTTCGACTGATCGCCAACGATTTCAGAAAGGTTCGAGTCGATCGTCGTCAGTCGGCCGTGAGGAGAATCGGGCCACGCCCCAAAGGACCACCACCTGCGACAGCAGCATGTCCTCGGGTACCATCCGTAGCCTGTCAAGCCCAGCCTGACAGTCTACATCAGCCAGGGCACCCACTTGAGGGAAATGCTGGTGTTGTCCAACCCAGTCCACGAGAACCGGCCCTGCCACGGCCTGCTGCCAGATTTGCCGCTCCAGTGTAGGAGCAAAGCCGTAGGCTTGAAGCAACTGGTAGAACCCTGCGGTCGACAGATGCCGCTCCCGATCAAACTGGCGGGCGGCCGGGAAGAGCTGGTAGAGCCAATACCCCGGCATGGCAGTCGGGTCTGGCTCGGTAAGTAGCCAATACCCTTCGGGCTCCAGCACGCGGGCGGCTTCACGGACCAGCGCCTCCCGGTGATCGGGCGCCAGAGCGAAGACAAAAGGGGTGATCAGCACAGCCAGTTCACCATCGTCGGCCGGGATCGCTGGCGGATCGAGGGGAAATTGCTCTCGACGCAACTCATAGTCCGGCCATTGGCGGGGATCCAACCGCGTGACGGGCACCAACGGAAGCCGGCGATTGGATTCGCCTGCTGCATCCTGAGGTGACCCAGTCGCTGGTGGAAGAGTGGTGCAGGGATGGCCGCTGGGCAAGCTCGGGAGTGCCGGCCGAATTGGGGCACTGGGTGTGGCAGCCTGCCATCGACGAGTTACGCCAACGTTTGCTGGTACAGGGCCGAGGGGCGGAGCCCGTCTTGGGTGTGGTGGGAATGCCGGGGGTTGGCAAAAGCACGCTGCTGCGAGCCATCGCCCATGATCCCGCCGTGCTGCGCCGATATGAACGCGTGGTCTATGTCGGCGCCGGCCGGGACCTGACTCTGGCGAGTGTGCTGGAGCTGATCAACGTTCAACTACGGCATACCGAGTTGCCGTGGAAGGGAATCCAGCCCACGATAACCATGCTGAGGCAGGGGCTGGGCAAGAGGCCGACCCTGGTGTTGGTCGATGACATCTGGACGCCGGATGTGATGGAGGTGCAGCAGCTGAGTTGCGGCCTCTGCCGGATTCTCATCGCCACGCGTCAGGAAGACCTGATCGGTGTCCATCAGGGCGGCCAGGCGCGGGTACGTCTCGATCCGATGGACACACACCACGGCGTCATGCTATTGGCGCGTCATATGGGCCCTCAATGGCGCGACGTGATGAGCCAGCAAGCCGCCCGGGTGGTGGATCTGGTAGGAGGCCTGCCCCTGGCTTTGGTGATCGTTGCAGCACAGGTCGGAGTGGATGGATGGGATCGGTGTGTTGATTGGCTCTCCCATCCAGAAATGCGGCTGGAGATGCTCGAACTTCCCGGCTCCGCAGCGTGCGGAGTTCTATCGCTCTCAGCTTTCAGGAGCTCGATAAAGACCATCAGGATGTGCTACTGGCGGCCGGGCGGTTACCCAATCCGGTGCGTTTGGAGCAGGTGGCCGCCATCCTGGGCGTGGACATCTCGATAATCTACCAGCGGGCCAAGTTGCTGGCGTGGCGTCACCTGATGCGGATCGTGGGTGGTAATCTGGATCTGCATGTACTGATCAGGGATTTCGTGCTGGGGATTGAAGCCGAAATCGCCTCAACGCCTAGCTATTGATGGGTATGGGTTCTGGTATCAAGCGTTGTTGGTGTGCTCGCGCCAGAGCCCCCTATGCACTTACTCAAGTCCCTTGAGCAGGTCGGCCAGGCTGACGCCGTCTTTATCCATCAACCCGGCATTCTTTTCGGGGGCGCAAGACCCTCGAATGATCTTACATGGTCACCTCTCCCTTCCAAAAAACGATGCCCCCTTGCGCATGACGTTCATGTACCGAATTGTCTCACCTATCTAGCAGCAGCATCCCGCACCCGACCAGGTGTTTTTTCGAGAGATGATCTATTGACAAGTCAATTGATGTGGTATACGATATATTCAGCGATGTCTAATGTCTGATTTGTGAGAGGAACTTGGATGACCAGATATGCTCTTAATCTGCCAGCACGATTGAAAAAAGAAGCCGAGCAATGGGCCGCCAGCCAGGGAGTCTCACTCAACCAGTTCATTCTCTGGTCGGTGGCCGAAAAAGTCGGCGCCTTGAAACAGAATCTTGATGACCCCGATCATCCATATATCAGTTACCGGCGAGGCGCGGCCGGGCAGCCCCGGCCGGTAGTGCGCGGTACCGCCATTCATGTCCAATCGCTGGTGATTGCAGCCAGAGAGTGGCGTCTGTCGACAGAGCAATTGGTGGATGAGTATGATCTGTCAAAGGCTCAGGTAGAAGATGCATTGGCGTTTTACCAGGAGCACCAAGCCGAGATTGATGCCCTCATAGCTGCGGATCAAGCATTGGAACCAGCCAGTGCCCAAACCTAAGCTCCATCTGGATGCAGACGCCTCGTTCAGGTCGCTTCAAAAAGCCCTACTTGCCAAGGGACACGACGTCACTCGCACCCCCAACGACTGGATGGCACTGGATGCCAGCGATGAAATGCAGATGTTGGGCGCAATGGGGCAGGGGCGTGTCTTGTTTACCTTCAATGTGCGCGATTTTGTCACCCTGGCCAATCGGTATCCCCAGCACTCGGGAATGATCCTGGCAGCGCAACATAGCTGGGGGTTGACTGGCCTGATCAGAGCATTAGACCGATTGTTATCCGAGACTGACCCGGCCGAATGGACAGGCCAGGTACGCTGGTTAAATGATTGGCGTCAAGAGTGATTGCTTGTCAGGTCGCCACTTTCACGGAAAACGACATTCGCAGTCGGGTAGGCGTCCAGCCCTTCACCAGGGGCAAGGTTCTGGCGTGGATCGTTGGGGGGAACCTAGACCAGTTTGGATTGATCAGGGATTTTGGGTCGGGGATTGACGTGGATATCGCCTCAACGACTGGCTATTGATGTCAAGCGTTGTCGGCGTGCTCGTGCCAGATCGCCTTACGCTCCTCCGCAAGTCCCTGGAGCAGGTCGACCATCCGGACACCCTCCTCTTCCATCAACCCGGCGATTTTGTCGACGAGGCGCGAAACCTGCGGCTGTCTTGACGTGAACATGACCACCTTTCCTATCTGAAAAAGCGTCAAGACATCCCCTTCGTGTACACCCAAGACGTCACGAACAGGCTGAGGGATTGTGATCTGCCCCCTTTTTCGAAGACGAACAGCATGGCTCTGTATCCATCCAACCGCTCCCGAAGAAGCTGCTGACATGATCATCTCCAGGGTGTGCTCGCCGTCAATCGTTATGGCTCTGTGCTGGCGCCTAGACAGAAGGAGCTGTTAGGCAAAGTTGAAAAGTGGACACCTGTAAAGTTCAAAAGTGGACACGAAAGCCCTCCAGAGGCAGTGAGAGCGAATGCACCATGGTGCCCTCCTACCAGATGCGGATGTGCATGAGCTGCTTTGTTTCGTCTGGCACCATGTGGACATCGACGTACACGCGCAGGGGCACATTGGGCACTTCGATGGTATGGTTGAATAGAGAGATGCGCCGGTAGGCGTTGACCATGCGTTGTTCCCGCAGGCAGAACACATCCTGTGGGCTGGCATAGGGCTTGGGGATCACGAACTTGCGGAACAGCGAATTGCCCTCTCTTCTTGCCCGCTCAAAACGGATGTTGGGGATCTCTCCGGTGGTGGAATGGACCTGCTGGTTGTTGTAGCGATGGAGTTCGGCCCGGAGGGCACTCCGTGCTTCATCCTTTGTGGACAGGTTCTCATAGATGCAGGTACGGACAATGCGATCCTGCAGCCAGCGATAGGGTCTTTCGACCTTTCCTTTCGCCTGCGGGGAGAGTGCATAGCTCACGTCGACGCCCAGTAGGCGCATGATCTTGCGCCATTGGGTATCGACGTCGTCGGTTTCCAGGACATGCTTGCGCCAGACGCTATCTCTGCCTTGCACGAAGCGAAAGACGCGCAGGGAGTCGACGTAGTAGCGTAGTGGCAGGCCATACTCCTGCATCACGGCCTGCGTGGCCTGGATGTGGGCCCAGGTGGTTTCACTGCGAAAGAAGTCGGCAAACAGCAGTTTGCGACTGTAATCATCGATGGAGGTGATCAGGGTCCATTTCTCTTGGGCCAGGGGACACCACAGGTGGGTCGAGGCATCGTGCTGGATCAGGGCTCCGATGGAGGCCGTCACCACCTCCCGATCGTGTACCTTTCTCCTGCGGCGAGGCTTGTGGCAATCCAACTTCTTGGCCCGATCAATGATGGTGGTCACCGATACCTTGATTCCCTTGGCCTCCAGGCGGTCCCGGATGGCCGTGTAGTTGTAGCTCGAAATGGGCAGGTCAGGATCTTCAACAATGGCTTTCTCTCGTAGCAGAGCTGTCTTGATCGCATCTTCCACTTCTGGAGACAGCTTGGCCGGCGATGACCGCTCGATAGGCAATGGTGAATCCCTCGGGGTCTTGACGATAGGCTTTCAGCAGGGCAAAGAAGCGGGACTTGCCAATGCCCAACAACTCCTGCAGATCGGTGCGAGCGAGCTGACCCTGACAATACCCCTGGAACAGCACCTTGACTTGTTCGTCTGTGAAGCGTCTATGGATCTGTGACATGGTTTCCTCCTGTGGTGATGGGAGGAGCTTACCATGCCAGCCGATCTTGAGCACAGCTCGAGGTGTCCACTTTTCAGCTGGAAAGTGTCCACTTTTCAGCTTTAAACTGTCCACTTTTGAACTTTAAATCACAAATCTGCCCCGAAACCTTGACAATTTGCTTGATTGCTTAACTTGTGACCAATGGT
>CAVOHX010000010.1:0-134380 GCA_963695825.1 uncultured Chloroflexia bacterium | reverse complement strand
CCTCCGATGCTTCCTTTTGACATACGATCGCCACGGTATAGAATTGCGGCGCAAGCGCTTCCAGGCGCTATTCTGCATTTGCCCGGAAGGGAAAATAGATGGATGTTCAAACGCCGCCCCCTTTGATGACCTCCGAGGTGGGTTCGTACGCCCGCTATACCGTTTTGGAACGCAAACCCAAGATCATCCAGGGGGTAATCGACAACAACGCCTACCCGGCTGGCATCGTTTCAGAGCTCAAAGCCCTGCGCCAGGAGATTGCCGGGCAGCCGGTCGCGCCGTTGACCAAAGAGGGGCCAGATGTCGAAACCTGGAATCGGGAATGGGCAAAGCATCAGGGATGCACCTGGCTACAGGTGCCCTGGTATTTTGCCGAGTCCTTTTTCTATCGACGCCTCTTGGAGGTTGTGAGGTATTTCCCACCCGGCCGCTGGCACCGGCACGACCCCTTTGGCCAGCTCAAGGGAGCGCAAGACGACGCGGCCGTGGACTGGTTGGCGGAGCACTGGGATCAACTGACCAGCCTTTCGCCGGCGGCCCACCTCGAGACGGCGCTGTACTCTAGCCTGTGGGGCAATCGCGCGGATTTGAGCAGCACGCGCGTGGAGCAGGGGGCCACTGGCGGCCTCTCGGTGTATGGCGAGCGCCACAATTTGTTAATTGACGATTCGGCCGAGGTAGTCGCCCTTCTGACCGCTGGGGTGGAACGGGTGGACCTTGTCTGCGACAATGTCGGCCGCGAGCTGCTCGCCGACCTGATGTTGGTGGACCTGCTGTTACAGTGTGGATGGGCGGGCCGGGTGATTATGCACCTGAAGCCGCATCCGTTTTTCATCTCTGACGCCATGACATCAGATGTCGAGATGATGCTCGCCGGTTTGCGCGAGTTGCCCCGGGATGGGGCTGGCCAGGTGGGCCAGCGACTTGGGCGGTTAGCGGCCGGTCAACTCGAATTGCGCTCTGACCTTTATTGGACCAGCCCCTCTATGTACCGCGAGATGACTGGTATCCTGAGGGCAGAACTGGGCAAATCCGGATTGGTGGTGTTCAAGGGAGACCTCAACTACCGGCGGTTGCTCGGTGATGTCCATTGGCCCACTACGGTGCGCATGGAGGAGGTGGCGAGCTATATACCGGCAGCGTTCGCCACGCTGCGCACGCTCAAGGCCGAGATCGTGGTTGGCCTGCGTCCAGGACAGGCGGAGGCTCTGTACCAGGAGGATCCAGACTGGCTGATCAACGGCAAGCGCGGGATTATCCAGTTGGTTGCTCAACGGGAGGCGCGGTGATGAATGAATCTGGCTCGGCATTGAATAGGGCGGCCGTACTCTACGGCGTCCGGGATGTGCGGCTGGAGAATCGCCCGCGGCCGGCGCCTGGACCTGGAGAGCTGTTGCTCCAGGTGGCCTCGGTGGGGGTCTGTGGGTCGGACGTGCATTACTTCTCGGAGGGGCGAATAGGCAGCCAGGTGGTGGACGCCCCGATCGTCATGGGGCACGAGTTCTCGGCCTGGGTAGCGGCGCTGGGAGAGGGGGTGACCGGGCTGCCGCCGGGGCAGTTGGTCTCGGTCGATCCGGCTATCTCGTGCGGCCGGTGTGAGTTGTGCCAGCAAGGCCATCCCAACCTCTGCCCGCAGGTGCGCTTTTGTGGCACGCCGCCGGTGGATGGGGTGTTTGCCGAGTATGCAGTGATGCCGGCCGAGAACTGTTTTCCGTTGCCGCCCGGGTTTTCCGCTCATCAAGGCGCGCTGCTGGAGCCGTTGGGCGTCGCCATCCACTCGGTCGATTTGGCCCATCTCAAGGCGGGCCAGACAGCGGCGGTATTGGGCGCGGGCCCAATTGGGTTGCTGACGGCCGCCGTCGCCCGGGCGGCCGGCGCGAGCGCGGTCTATATGACCGAGTTACTGGCCCACCGGCGAGCGTTTGCCGTGGATTATGCGGCCGATGTCACGCTTGACCCTCGCGAGGTCGATGTGGCAGGCGAGATTCTGCGATTGACGGCCGGCCGGGGGGTGGATGTGGCGTTCGAGTGCGCCGGCTCGGCCGAGACGCCGGAGCAGGCGGCCGCGATCACGCGACCCGGGGGCAAGTTGATCCTGTGCGGCATACCGGCCGAAGACAGGATCATCCTGGGCGCCTCCACGGTGCGCCGCCGGGGCCTGACCATCAAGCTGGTGCGGCGCATGAAGCACACCTATCCGCGCGCCATCCGGCTGGTGCAGAGCGGCGCGGTGGAGGTGGCGTCATTGGCGACCCACAGCTTTCCACTGGAGCGCCTGGCTGACGCCATGAACCTGGTTGCTGCCTATGGGGACGGGGTGCTGCGCGCCATGGTTGACGTGGCGAGTACGCCGAACGCGGCATAGTGCTAAGGGCATTGGTCACAAGTTAACGATCCGATAGGTTTGTCAAGTCGAACAGGACAAGTGGGGACGGTCGATGTTTTCGTTTGCGTTTGAGAACACCCAGCCATGTGGCATTGTCAGCCAGGTAGACTATAGGGTCAGTCGCTTCGCCCCGGTTATAGGCAGTGGTGAAGTAGTAGAGACTGCGATAGACCATCTCCATAGAAATCGCCGCGAGCGGTTGGTTCAGATGTTCGGCGATCGCATCCGTCAAATCGACCAAGACCGCATACAACAACCAGGTGGCCCACAACTGCAACTCGACTCCATTTTGCGAGCCGACCCAGAAGTACGCCAGCCCCAGCAATCGTTTAACGATGTTGTACGCATCTTCGATTCGCCAGCGTTGCCAGTAGAGCGCCACCACGTAGGGCGTCGGCAGACGCTCCGTATCCAGTTCATTGGTCAGGTAGCGATACCACTTGCCCTGGTACAGAACCTGGATGAGGCGAACCAACTGGCGGTCATTGCCCTTGCCGACCCAGACCAGGATCTCGTGGACCTGGGCGGTCTGCCGCAGGTAGCGCTCGACTTGATAGACCAGGTTACTCTTGGCGCGAGTGATGAAGGTGATGCCTGTCATTGTCAGTTGGGCGTACACGCTGAAGTTGGTGTAGCCCAGATCGAAGAGGAGCAAGCTGCCAGCTTTGAGCACCTCCAAAATGCGCGGCCAAAACCGCTGATCATGGGCTTGGGCATCCTCTTCATACCAGATGTGACGCGGCAGCCGCGAACACAGGTCCAGCAAAGCCGTCATTCGCCCGGCCAGCGGATTCGTTTCCGCATCCCGCAGCAAGCCCACCTTGCGCAACAAGGCATCCAGCGTGGACCCGTCTTGAATGACAACTTCGGTGTAGCGCTCCTGCGCCCAGGCAATCTCCGGGGGCAAAGGCCGTTGTCGGCTCTTCCAGCGCATCTCCATCAGCGGCAAAACTGCCAGGAGCACGCGCAGAAACAGAGTGGCTGGAAAGGTGCGGAACCGCTCCGACAACGCCTGTTGACTGACTTTGCGCGGTTCGGCCCACAGCAAGCCCTCGGTGACCAGCATTTTGGTCAGTTCAGTGACCGAACCAATCTGGCGCCAAATCATGCTCAACACGAGGGCAACCATGATCGGCAGGTTCAACGTCCGTTCACGCAGGCCAAGGCGGTGAAAGTGGGCAACCTGAGCCAGCGTGGCGGGATGAATGATCTCTGCCAGTCGCCCGGCGATCTGCTCATCCGGCGGCGCCACATCTGGCCGCTTACCGCGGTCTCGTTGAATAGCCCGTGTATGGCGCACGGAACTTGGTCTTTTCAGCGATTTGGTGGGTTCGCATGTGTTCGTCATCCGCCCATTGTGCGCCAGAACGCGAACCCCGTCAAACTTGGCCGTCCGCATCACCATTTTGAAAACCCGTGTGGCAGACTTGACGATCTGCCCAATTGCTTAACTTGTGACCAATGTGCTAAGGGGTTGGGACGATGCTGCGATCAGGCCAGGGAGACAGCCGTCTCCCTGGCCTGATCCATGGTGTCGATGTCAATTCGACTAGATCTCGGGCGGTTTGATCGCCTCCGCGAGTTGGGCCAGCAATCCCCTCAACTCTTTAACCTCCCCTTCGCTCAGGGCCGCCCAGGGGGCGTCAAAGAGCCGATCGGTCTCGTCCTCGGCCTCCTGGCGCAACTTGGCGCCGAGCTCAGTGATCTTGAACTCCTCTTCCTCGGCCGCGATCCAGTGGCGCGCGGCCAAGTCCTCCAGCACGGCCTGATAGGACGCCTGGTCAAAGTCGCGGTAGGGGAGCTTTTCGACCAGTTGTTCGGCCGTACGGGCGTCTCCGCGCCAGACAAAGGTCAGCGTCTCCCAGGTTTGCCCGTTGACGCCCGTCTTTTGCCAGGCAGCGACGTGCACGTCGTCCCGCAAGTTAAAGAGATCGATCAAACGCCGTCGCACTTGGGTCATCAGAGGAGGAGTCGGCGCCGCGGTCGAATTGGGCGCTCAGCGTCAGTGATGGTTTGACGACCGGTTCAGAGAGGTTTCTGGCACGGGGACCACCTTGGTGAGCAGCTCGACCATGCGCTGCAGCTCTCTTTCCGGCAGCGATTCGATGCCACCAAACAATCCGTCGGCATGGTCGAAAAAGCGATCCACCGTCTCCTTGCCGCGGGCGGAGACGGTGTACTGGTCGGCCCCGAGCGGGTTCAGCCAGCCACGCTCGGCGGCCTCTTTCAACTGTGTCTTGACGACCTCGAGGTTGGTGTAAGGGACCCGTTGACCAAAAGCCTCCGGGGTGAGGGGCTCGGGCGACAGGCCATATGCAATCTGCACGTAGGCAATGTCCCGTCCCTGCTCGAGGTCGTCGTCCTGCACGAACTCTTGCAGTCCGGCGTTGGTGTGGGTGCCAATGCCACCCAATAGCTCGCCGCCGATTTCGATAAACCATTTTGCCGAGTGTGTCATGATCTCTCTCCTTTTCTTGTGTCAACTGCTCGGTGTTGCGACGGTCAGGTACGGCCTGCAAGCCCCCGAATCGGGTGCTAGCCGATTCGTTGCCGGGCCGCAGTCTCTGTCCTTCTGGAGCCGGCGCAGCAAGCGGACCCAGCCGTCCGGCTCAGGTTCCGCGCCTGATGAATAGCTCTCCAGCGCCCAGGTATTCAAGGCGTCCACCGTTTCATGATCCAATAGCTGATTCTCCTCCATGATCTACTCCAGCTCGGAGCGGAAACTCGACAATCTTTCCGCCAACTTGGCCAGTATCTCCTGGTTGATGGCAAAGTATTTCATGCTCTCCTGTTTCCTCATCGTCAACACGCCGCTGGTGACCATGAGCTTGAGGTGTCTCGAGACGGCCGATTGGCTGATGTCCAGTTGATCTACGATTTCCTGGGCGTACAACTCCCGCCCGTGGAGCAGGGCGAGGATCTGCAGTCGCGTTTCGTCAGCCAGCGCCTTGAGCGGCGGAAACAGATCGTGGATGGGGGGGCTGGGCTCGCCCTCGCGAGCGGCCGTGGGGCGGCAGTTGTAGTGGACAAAGAGGGTGGTGGACATCTCTTGCGGCCGGTTGAGGAGCAGGTAGGGACCGACGTGGCACGAGGGCACAAAGACCAGCCGCTCGATCTCGTCCATGTCCGCCTTTTCTTTGGGCAGGCGGCGGCCGGTGACGGCCGTAAAGAGCGTCTCCAGGTCAGTGCTGTGCTCGCGGCCGCGGTGGTAGTCGATGCTGCGCTGCATCAAGGGCAAGCAGCGACGGTGCTCTAGCCGGTACACCTCTTCCCAGAATCGGGTCAGCACGGAGAAGAGATACGACTTGAGATCGGCCGGGTTCTCCAACAGACGAACCGCCATCTCCACCTGTTCCTCAGCCAGCTTCACCGCCAGGCAAGCCCGGAGATCTGGAACCTGGTCGCCCTCTGGTATGGCAGCCTCGTCGTCCTCGCAGTGCCTCATCAGGCAGTTGACGGCGCTCTGCACCAGGGTATGCCATTCTGTCGGTGGGAGGCATCCGAGCCACTCCAGCAGGAGGGCCAGATCGGTGTGCGCCGGGTGATCAAAGGGGAGCCTATATGCCCAGGCTGAGAAGGTCTCGCAACTCAATACCAGCGCGTTGACGATTTCCAACTCTTGTTTGAGTGTGGGGGCGAGAGCGGCGTGGGTGGCATAGACCCAATTGTCGAGCCCTTCGATCCACGGCGAGCTGGCCAACAGCATCATGGCGTCGCGCAGGTCTGTCACCAGCGAGCTGTGGAATTCGACGTACAGCGCCGGTTTTCCTTGAACCAGATCCATTTCCAGCATGATTTCGGCAGCCTCCCAGTCATTTGCTCATAGTTATATGACGATATGATTATATATGCATAATCCGCACCTGTCAAATGGCGTCGGCACAGAAACTGTTCAGAGTTGGGGTAAAAAACCGGTGGCGCAGCCCATTTTGGCCATCTCAGGGACGCCAAACCGGCTGACGTAGGCGCTGTGAACGGCAACAAGGCCCGATTTCTCCGGGTTCACGGGGTAAATGTGAACAGTTACTCGGCACACGGGGCAGCGGCGACGCGTCCCTACGCGGCAGTTGTGCCTTTTTCACTTGCGTCACTTGACACCGCAGGACCGGTGACATATAATGGTTTGTGAAACGATGTTCCGATATTTGGAACGCCGCCCTGACAGCAATATGCCTGCCATCTCCTTCACCCTGAACAATCAGTTGGTAACGGTCGAATGTGACCCCGTTGTCCCGTTGCTGGACGTATTGCGTGTGCAGTTGCTTATGACTGGGACCAAGCAGGGATGCGATTACGAGGGAGAGTGCGGCGCTTGTACTGTGCTCCTGGATGGCCGGCCGGTTCGGGCCTGCCTCACCCCGGTGGGCAAGGTGGCGGGCCGCCACGTAGTGACGGTCGAGGGCCTAGCCGAGGCCGACGACCGTCCGCATCCGTTGCAGATTGCGTTCATTGAAATGGGCGCCGTCCAGTGCGGATACTGCACCCCTGGTATGTTGCTGGCAGCCAGGGCGTTGCTGGATCGAGAACCCGATCCTACCCGCGAGCAGGTCGTCGAGGCGCTAGAGGGGAACCTTTGTCGTTGCACCGGGTATGCCAAGATCGTGCAGGCGGTCCAACTGGCGGCCGCCAGGGTTCGCGGCGAGGAGGCTTTCTCGCCATTCGTGGTCGATGATCAGGTTATTGGCGGGCACCCGCTGCGAATCGACTCGTGGGACAAGGTGACCGGCCAGGCCAAGTACGTCGAGGATATCACTCCTACGGGGATGCTCTATGCAGGCGTGCTGCGCAGCCCGCATCATCATGCGCGACTGGCGGCGCTGCACGTGGAACACGCCCTCTGCGTTCCAGGAGTGGTGCGGGTGTTGACGGCGGCCGACATTCCCGGCGCCAACAGCTTTGTCGATTATAGCCAGGACGAGCCGGTCCTGCCGCCGGTGGGCGAGACGCTGCGCATGGAGGGGGCGCCGATTGCGCTGGTCGTGGCCGAGTCGCCGGCCGCATTGGAAGCGGGTCTGGAGGCCGTCGATGCGACTCTGGAGCCATTGCCCAGCACCTTGCAGGTGGAGGATGCGCTCAAGACGGGCGCGTTTCCCATTGCCGGGGAGGGTAATGTATTGGCCGAGTACGCGGTCAAGCACGGGGATATCCAGGCTGTTCTGGCGCAGGCGGACCTGGTACTGGAGAGCAGTTACGAGACGGCCGCGCTCGAGCACGCGGCCCTGGAGCGAGAGTCGCTTCTGGGTTACGTGGACGAGGCGGGCAGGATTACCGTGACGGGTGCGACCCACGAACCGCACTACCAGCAGAACTATATTGCTCACATGCTGCGGCTGCCACACGAGCGGGTGAGGGTGATCGTGCCGCCAAGCGGCGGTTCTTTTGGCGGCAAGCAGGACCCGTGGCCATTTCTGGCAACAGCGCTCGCCGTGCACCACCTCCGGCGCCCGGTGCGCCTGGTCTACACGCGGCGCGAGTCCTTGATCGCCTCGCCCAAACGGCATCCCTACCGGTTGAGCTATCGCATCGGCGCCGGGAAGGACGGCCGCCTGGACGGGGTCCATCTGCGGGCGCTGTGCGACACAGGCGGCTATGATGGGCACGGCCAATATATCGTCAACTATGCGGTGACGGCCGGCGGTGGCGCCTATCGTTGGCCGGCGGTCGATGCTCAGGCTCGCAGCGTTTACACCAACGGCCCCAAGGGCGGGCAGTACCGTGGCTTTGGCACCACCCAATCCACTTTTGGCCTCGAGTGCACGCTTGACGAGTTGGCTCAGCGATTGAACCTCGACCCGGTCGATCTGCGGTTAAAGAACGCTATCACCGAGGCGGAGCCGTCCTTTCTCGGTTATCCGGTCGGGGAATCGTTGGGCTACCGCGAGGTGCTGGAGGCGATCCGGCCGCACCACGACCAGTTCCGGCGCGAGGTCGAGACCTTTAACGCTGCCCATGCCGGAGGGGCGCTGCGCCGCGGGGTGGGGCTGGCAGGCATGTGGTACCGCTTTGGCAAGTCGGGATCGCTCAAGGTCGAGGCCCACGCCGAGTTGGCCCGGGACGGCCGGATGGTGGTCTATTGCTCGGCGCCCGACTATGGGCAGGGGACCAACACGGTGATGAGCCAGATAGCGGCCGAGACCATGGGCCTGGCCCGGGAGCAGGTCGTTATCGTCAATGCGGACACGGCGCTGGTGCCTGACAGCGGCATCCAGGGGGCGTCGCGGGCGACCTATTTTGTGGGCGGCGCGGTGCAGACCGCGGTGACCAGTTTGCGGCAGGAGGCCCTGGGCGTGGCGGCCGAGATGCTGGACGTTGATCCGGCCGGCCTGGGGGTGAACGACGGCCACGTTTTGGTCCTTGGCAACCCTACCCGGCGCGTGTCCCTGACCGAGGTCCGGCAAGAGTTCGACCGCCTGGGCAAGCCCGCCCGCATCGTCGGCCTGTTCGATCTCTCGCCCGATTTCCCGTCCGCCAAGCGACCGGAATACATTCCGCTCTTTGTGACCGGCGCCCATCTGGCAGAGGTGGTGGTAGACCTGTCCACCGGCGTCACCCAGGTGCTGAGGATGGTGGCGGCCCACGACGTCGGCCGGGCGGTGAACCGGCCGGATGCCGAGGGACAGGTCGAGGGCGCCATGGTCATGGGGTTGGGTGCGGCGCTCATGGAAGAGTTCGTGTCCGGTCACAGCTCGGGTTTTGGCGATTATTACGTGCCGACCGCCAAATCGGTGCCCGAGATGCGCGTCATCCTGGTCGAGGTGCCCAGCCGGAAGGGTCCCTACGGCGCCAAAGGGCTGGGCGAGGCCGCCATGCTGCCCTCCACTCCGGCGATAATCAACGCCATCTCGCGCGCCATTGGGGCGCGCGTGCGGGCGGTTCCGGCGACGCCCGAACGGGTACTGGACGCAATCCGGGGCGCGCGATGACGACCGAGTATGTCTATCCCAGCTCGGTCGAAGAGGCGGTAGGCCTGTTGTCTGCCTACGGCGGCGAGGCGCAAATCCTTGCTGGCGGCACCGATCTACTGCCCGACCTGCGGAAAGGAAAAAAGGCGCCCCGCTGCCTGGTTGACATCACTCGCATCCCCGAGCTGGATCGAATCTGCATCCGAGGCGACCAGGTCGAGGTGGGAGCGGCGACCACCTTTGTCACCCTTAAAGAGCATCCATTCTTGAGGCAACAGGTGCCGGCGCTGGCGGAAGCGGCCAGCTCGGTTGGCGCTATTGCCATCCAAACCGTGGCCACCTGGGCCGGAAACCTGGTACAGGCGATGCCGGCCGCCGACGGTGCGATCGTCGCCCTGGCGCTAGAGGCGGAGGCCCACGTGGTGCACGCGGTCGGCGCCGAGTGGCGCCCGGTAGAGTCCCTTTTTGTGGGGCCAGGGCGCTCGGCCGTTGATTCGACTTGCGAGTTGATCACCCATCTGCGGTTCCCCCTGCCGGCCGATCCGTGGGGCGCAGCCTGGCGTCGCATCGGCCGGCGGGCGTCGCTGGTGCTGCCGATCCTAAACTGTGCGGTCAAACTGGTTTTGAACGGGGATCGCATCCAACGGGCAGTCATTGCCCTGGGGCCGGTAGACGTTCGGCCTTTTCGGGCGCGGTCGGCCGAGGTTTTTCTGGTGGGCCACAGCGCGGAACCGGCCGTCCTGGCCCAGGCGGCCGAGATCGCTGGCGGCGAGTCAAACCCGCGCACCAGCATTCTGCGTGCGTCACGCGCGTATCGTCTGGCCATCATCCCGGCGCTGGTGCGGGACGCCTTGGGCGTCGCCGCCGTGCGGGCCGGGGAACGGTCAGGGCCCGTCATCGAGTTGACAAGGAGTTGAGTTCATGGTTCTGCAAAGCAATTACACCGCGTTTGACTCCCCCCGCTTTCGCAAGCTCTCGGACGACCAGGTGGAACGCCTTCACCACGCCAGCCTGGAGATTCTGGACCGCACGGGTGTTTGCCTCTATGAACCCGAGGCGCTCGAGCTACTGCAGCGCAAGGGGCTCCAGGTTGATGACAATAACCGGGTGCGTATCCCACCGGGCCTGGTCGAGTGGGCAATCTCGGTGGCTCCCAAACGCACCGTGCTCTGCGATCGCAATGGACGTCGGGTGATGCCGTTGGAGCGGAACAACGTCTTTTACGGGATTGGCTCTGACTGCCCTAACGTGATCGACGTGCAGACGGGCGAGAGGCGACGGGGCAGACTGCAGGACATCGTTGACGCTATTCGGGTCTGCGACGCGCTGCCCAACATTGACTTTTTGATGTCCTTTTGCCTCGCCACCGACCTGGAGCAAGAGACGGCCGACCGGCATCAGATGCATGCCATGCTGATGAACAGCACCAAGCCGATCCTCTTTGTGACCACCGAGTTTGACGGTTGTGTGGACGCGATCCGCATGGCAGAGGTGGTCGCTGGCAGCGAGGAGGCGTTGCGCCGCAATCCGATCTGTGCCTGCTATATCAACGTGACCAGCGCGATGCGGCACAATCAGGAGGCGCTGAGAAAACTACTTTTTATGGCCAGCAAGGGGTTGCCGACCACGTATACCCCGGTCGTCCTTCGGGGGGTGAACGGCCCGGTGACGGCCGCCGGAGCCATTGCATTGGCGAACGCGGGCGAGCTGGCCGGCCTGGTGATCGCCCAGCTCAAGCGGGAAGGCGCGCCGGTGATCTTGACCGGCGGCGTCAACGACATGCTGGACATGCGCACCACGGTAGACGCCTATGCAGATCCCACCAACCGGGTGATGCTGGTGGAGCTGGCGCACCGCTACGGGCTGCCTATTTTTGGCCTCACAGGCTGCAGCGACTCCAAGTTGCCCGACGAACAGGCGGCCGCCGAAGCGGCGTTCTCGATCATCCTGGAGACGCTAGCCGGCGCGCAGATGGCGCACGATGTCGGGTACCTGGAAGGGGGGATGACCAACTCGATCGAGCAGATCGTCATTTGCGACGAGTTGATCAGTTACACCAAGCGCTTCATGCAGGGTCTGGAAATCAGCGATGAAACGCTGGCGCTGGACCTGATCGATCAAGTGGGCCCCGACGGGGATTTCATGAGCACCAAGCACACCTTGGTGCACTTTAAAGAGGATTGGTACCCGCGCCTGTTTGACCGCCAGAACCATGATGAGTGGCAAGCCGGCGGGAGCAAGACATTGCGCCAACGCGCTAGGGAGAGGGCGCTCCACCTCATCGAGACGCATCAACCCGCGCCGCTGGCGGCCGACGTCCAGGCGGCGCTCGATGAGATCGTCGCCGGAGCAGCGGGATAGGGGGAACGTAAGGCGTCCGATGTCCAGGTCTTCGTCAGTAGCTACGGTCGATCGCCTAGTCAGGGTGCTAGACGTTTTCTCGGCCGATCGGCCGACCTGGTCGCTCGCCGACCTGAGCGCAAAACTATGTCTGCCCAAGAGCACGCTGCACCGCTTTCTCGTTAGCCTTGAGACCCACGGCATCCTGAGGCGCGATCCGGCCGACAAACTGTGGCGGCTGGGGTATCGGTTGGTCACCTGGGGCGAGCTGGCGGAAAGGGCGACCGGCCTGGGTCATGTCGCCCGGCCGATCATGCGCGAGGTGGCGGCGCTCACCGGTGAGATGGTTGCCCTCACGGTCTACTGCGAGGGGGAGGTCGTCTGTCTGGAAAAGATCGACACCAACCACTCGGTGCGGCTCGCTCTGGAGGTCGGCGCCCGCCGGCCGGCCCACGCCGGCGCGTCGTCCAAGGTGCTGATGGCCTATCTCAACCCGGCCGAGGTTGACGTCATTGTGCGTCGCAAGGGGTTGCCCAAGTTGTGGGTCAACTCGATCACCGAACGGGGCGAGTTGCTTACCGAATTGAGCGCCATTCGCCAGCAGGGGTATGCAATGAGCATGGAAGAGACCGATCCAGGCGCATGGGGTATCGCCACCCCGATCCAGGATCGACAGGGGCACGTCGTGGCGGCTATTGGCGTTGCCGGACCTACGACCCGCTTTTCGGAAGAGTTGGCGCAGCGGTATGTGACCGTCTGCCGCGAAGCGTCGCAGCGCATATCGGCGCTCATCAGTGGTGCAGAAGCAGCCGGGCAGCACACGCTGTCGGATTGGAATTAAGGGAACGACTCTGCAGAGATGCAGGTGGCGCAGGAATTGTCAGGTTCGATGGAGGTAATGATGGTAGACCTAGTTGGCAAGGATATTCTAGACGGAGCTCAGTTCACCAGGGCTGAACTGGAACGGATTATGGCCGTGGCAGCCGATTTCCGCCAACGGCTCGAGACCAGAAAAAGGCTCGACCTGCTGGATGGGTACGTGATGGGTGCGCTCTTTTTCGAGCCGAGCACGCGCACCCGGCTGTCGTTCGAGACAGCCATGTACCGGCTGGGTGGTTCGGTGGTCGGTTTTGCGGCGGCCGGCTCCTCATCGACGGCCAAGGGAGAATCGCTGGCCGACTCGATCCGCTCCGTCGATCAGTACGTGGATATCATCGCCATGCGGCACCCCGAGATCGGATCGGCTGCCACAGCGGCCAAGGTTGCCGACGCGGTCGTGCTCAATGGCGGTGATGGGGCGGGCCAACACCCAACTCAGGCGTTGCTGGACCTCTTTACGATCCAGTCTGAACGGGGCAAGGTGGACGGCATCACGATCGCCTTGTGCGGCGACCTCAAGAACGGCCGCACGGTACATGCCGGCGTCGAGGTGTACAAACACTATGACTGCAAGCTGATTCTGGTGGCGCCGGAGCAACTGCGGATGCCGGCCGAGATTACGTCTCGCCTGCGCAGCCACGGGGTTCACGTGGAAGAGACGGAGGACCTGGAAGCGGCGCTGGCTCAAGCTGACGTCCTCTATATGACGCGGATTCAGAAGGAGCGGTTCTCGGATCCGGCCGAGTACGAGCGGCTGAAGGGGAGCTATGTTCTGACGCGCGAGATGATAGAGCGAATCAACCCGGACGTGACGGTGCTGCATCCGCTGCCGAGGGTCGATGAGATCAGCACCGATGTGGACGATCTGCCGAGAGCGGCCTACTTTCGCCAGATGCGGAATGGTGTCTACGTTCGCATGGCCTTGCTTGCACTGGTGACAGGTAAGGTGTAGGCCAGATGACTGGAGGTGCGATGAACAGAGGCGATTATCACGTGTTGGGCAAAGCGACCCGGCGCAAGGACGGCGTTGCCCGGGTCACAGGCCAGGAAAAGTACACGCCGGACATCACGCTGCCGCGCATGTTGCACGGCCGGGTGCTCTCTAGCCCCTATGCTCACGCCCGAATAAAGTCGGTCGATGCCAGCGCGGCCGAAGCGATGGGCGCCGTCGTGCTCACCTGGGACGACATCCCTCACGTTTGCTACAACGAACGCATCATCACGATTCCTTCCGTGCTCCACAAGGATCACTTTGTGCTGGCGGACAAGGTGCGGCGCATGGGAGAGGCCGTGGCAGCAGTGGCGGCCGAGACCGAGGCGCTAGCCGAAAAGGCGGTCCGCGCCATCAAGGTCGATTACGAGGTGCTACCGGTGCTCGTCGATCCTTTTGAGGCGATGAAACCGGGCGCCGAGCCGATCTATGACACGGTATTTTGGGGACCGAACGAGATTGCCATCGAAAACAACGTCGCCTGCGAGCGCGTGGTGGTAGAGGGGGATGTGGAGGCAGCGTTTGCCGACGCCGATGTTGTGGTGGAAGGTCGCTTTCGCACGCAAAAGATCTATCACGCCCAAATGGAGACCAAGTCGGTGGTCTGCCGGCCCGAGCCGGATGGCGGGCTGACGGTCTGGCCCACCACCCAGTCGATCCACAACGTTCGTATCCTGTTGGGACATATATTTGGCATCCCGTTGAGCAAGGTCAACGTCAAGAAAGTGCCGGTCGGGGGGACCTTTGGCTCCAGCATTCAGATGAACCCGCCCACACCGATCTGCGCTGCGCTGGCGCTCAAGGCGCGCCGGCCGGTCAAGCTCACCCTGACCCGGGAAGAGGATGTCCACGACCACACCCGCTATGCCTCGCACATCTATCTCAAGCTGGCAGCCAGGCAGGATGGCACATTGCTCGGCGCCGAGATGGAACTGGTAGCCGACATTGGCGCTCACAACATCCAGGCCTATTCGTTCCTCGGGGTGAGCATCGGTTGGCTCGTTTCACTCTACAAGTTGCCTAACGTGCGCTTCAAGGGAACGGCCGTCTATACCAACAAGGCCATCTCCTGCGCCATGCAGGGTTTCGGCAACCCACAGATCACTTTTGCGACCGAATCCCTGATTGAAGAGTTGGCGGAAAAGCTGGGGATGGACTCGCTGGAGTTGCGCCTCAAGAACTATGTCGGTATGGGCGATAGCTTCTGGGGGCAGGGGCCGCTGGTCCGCTCCATTGTGCAGAGTGACGGGGTGCCAGAGTTGCTGCGGCATGGTGCCGAGGTCATTGGATGGTATACCCGGTCAGCGCCGGGAACGCAGACCGGTCGCTATCGCAAGGGTATCGGCCTGGCTCGCGGCTTTCATACCTCTAGCGCTGGTGCTCCACAACCGGGAGATGTGATTGACTTTTCCGGTGCGATGGTCAAGGTAAACATCGATGGCTCGATAGACGTGATCACGGCGCTGATGGATCATGGCGGCGGCACCCTGGAGGCGATCGCCAAGCTGGTGGCAGAGGAATTGCAGGTCCCGTTGGACAAGGTGGACATGGCTCCGGCCGAGACCAACTCTACCATGTATGACTGCGTGACCCATGCCACCCGTGGCGTGTACGCTGGCGGGGGCGCGGCGGTCAAGGCCGCCAAAGAGGTAAAGCAGGAACTGCTAGAGACGGCGGCCCGGTTTCTGAACGTCATGCCAGAGGCGCTTTCGTTGCGGCTGGATGAGGCGTTGGGACAGGGCGTCGTCTATGCGCCGTCGATCCCCGACCGCTGCATGACCATCCAAGAGATAGCGACCCGCTGCTGGGAGCAGAGCTGGAAGACCGTTGCCGCGGCCGTCAGCTTTCGGCCGACCAACTGCCCTCCCGCTTTTGTCACCGTCTTTGTGGAAATCGAGGTAGACACCTGGACTGGACAGGTCAGGACAAAGCGGGCTACGATGGGCAGTGATTGTGGCACGGTGGTCAACCCGGTGATGGCGGCCGGGCAACTGGAGGGCGGTCTAAGCAAGGGTGCGGGCTATGCTCTCTATGAAAGCAACGAGTGGAATGCGGATGGTCAAGTGGCTGGCGGTGGCTACTGGATTGACGCCAAAACCGCGGCGATTGGCGAGTCCCCTTACGTGAAGGACATGCACACCCATTTTGCTGATACCTACGAGCCCACCGGCCCACATGGGGCCAAGGGGGTTGGCGAGGCGGCAACAAACCCGGTGGCGGCCGCGTATGCCAACGCCATCCACAATGCGCTCCATATCCGCTTCTACGAGCTGCCAATTACCCCGGAAAAGATTCTGCAAGCGCTCCAGAGGCAGGACGTGTAGCATGAGCGAGGCAAAAGCATACCCCATGACCAACACCCACCTGCTGGTTCACGAGTTTGATTACCTTGAGCCGGCCTCGCTGGCGGAGGCGCTTGCGTTGTTGAACGAGTATGGCGACCGCGCCCAGCTTTTGGCCGGCGGTACCTATCTATTGGTGCAGATCAAACAGGAGCACAAGGCTCCGCCGGTAGTGATCAACATCAGCAGGCTGCCCGGCATGAAAGGCGCATCTTGGCGCGACGGCCGCGTTGCCATCGGCGCCCTCACCTCCATTCGACAGACCCAGACTCTGCCAGTCGTCGCTTCTCATTACCAGGCGCTGTCGGAGGCCTGTGCTGCGTTCGGGTCCATGCAGATTCAGATGATGGGCACGATTGGCGGGAATGTGTGCAACGGCTCTCCCGCCTCTGACGCGGTGCCAGCGCTGATGGCCTTTGACGCCGAACTGGCGCTGGTCGGCCCGCAGGGCGAGCGATCCATTCCGCTGGCCGAATTCTTGATTGGACCGGGGAAAACCGACCTCCGGCCGGGCGAGGTGCTGACTCACCTGGTCTTGCCCCGGCCGGTTGAGGGAACCGGCAGCGCCTTTATCAAGATCACCCGGGTGGCGGCCGACCTGGCCAAAGCGAGCGCCGCGGCCGTCATCGTCCGCGATGGAGATACGATTGTCGATTGCCGGCTTGCCTATGGCTCCCTTGCGCCGACCGTCTTTCGCGCTAGCATGACCGAGGGGTTCCTTCGCGGCAAGACCTTTAGCCCTGATCTCGCCCTAAAGGCCGGTGAGATCGCCATGGGCGAGGTCTCTCCCATCGATGATGTCCGCTCTACCGCCTGGTACCGACGTCAGGTCGTCAAGGCGGTGACCCACGATCTCCTGGTGGCGGCATGGGGGCGTGCGGCCGAGGGACAGCCCCCATCGGCCGAGCTGCTGGAGTTCCTCACGGAGGCTCCGGCCGGTTTGGCCGACGCCACTCTCCATACGCGACCGGACGAGAAGGTTCTGATCGAGCTGCACGTGAACGGCGAGCGGCACCACGTCTGGGTGGCTCCCAACGATCTCTTGCTCAATGTTCTGCGGGAAGAGCTGGAAATCACGGGACCCAAGTACGGTTGCGGTATTGGCGAGTGCGGAGCCTGCACGGTGCTGCTGGACGGCCGGCCCGTGTTGGGTTGTTTGACATTGGCGATCGCCATAGACGGGGCAGATGTGGTGACGGTCGAAGGGCTTCAGGCGGCCGACGGCAGTCTGCACCCCCTGCAAGAGGCGTTCCTCGATCATCAAGCGTTTCAGTGCGGCTACTGCACGCCGGGAATCCTGATGATGTCCAAGGCGCTATTCGATGACATGCCTACCCCGGATGAGGATGACGTGCGATCGTACCTGCGCGGGAATCGCTGTCGCTGCACCGGCTTTGTAAGCATCTCCCGCGCTGTGCTGAGTCAAGTGGCCGATGGAGAAATGGAAAGGGAGGCATAGATGCTACCAGAATTCGATATGTTGACACCGCAGACGTTTCCGGAGGCGCTGGAGATGTTGGCCGCCGGTGCGGCTGACGTTTTGCCTCTGGCTGGCGGCACGAACTTGATCGTGGATATGCGCGGCGGGTATGCTCGTCCCAGCGTGGTGGTGAACGTCGCCGCACTGGAAGAGCTGCGCGGTATCCAGCGGGAGAATGGGCGCATGGTTGTCGGCGGCGGGGTGACGATTACCGAGCTGCTTGAGAGCTCTTTGATTGCCGAATTCGCACCCATCATGCGGGAAGCTGCGGCGGCGTTTGCCAACCCGTTGATCCGCAACCGGGCTACCGTGGGCGGCAACCTGGTGAACAACGCCCCCTGCGCCGATACCGCGCCACCGCTGCTGGCGCTAAACGCCGAGGTCGTGCTGACAAGCAAGGACGGGGTACGCTACCTGCCGTTGGAGAATTTTCTGGTCGATGCGTTCGAGACCTTGCGCCTACCGAACGAGCTGCTGACGGCCGTCCGTTGGCCGGTGTCGCCTCCCCACAGCGCGGGAGCATTCAAAAAGATGGGCCTCCGCAAGGTCACCTGTATGGCCAAGGTGGACATCGCGGTGATGGTAGAAAGCGACGGTGACGGCCGTTGCCGGGAGGCGCGCATCGCCTTGGGGGCTGTGGCTCCCAGGCATTTTCGTGTGCACGCGGCCGAGGAGCTGCTGCGCGGTCAGCGGCTGACGGCCGATAGAGTCGCCGAGGCTGCTCGCGTGGCGGCCGATGCAGCGCGTCCTCGAAGCGGGTCTGAATACAAGCGAGGGGTGGTGGAGGCGCTGACGCGCCGTCTGCTGACCATGGCAGTGGACGAAATCGCCCGGTAGGAGAAAGAAAATGCAACTGAGAATCGTCTCATTTACTGTCAACGGACAACAGCACCAGGTCGCGCTGGAGCCCAACGTGACCCTGCTATCTGCGCTGCGAGACCTGGGCTATGCGGATGTCAAGAACGGGTGCGAGATAGGGGAATGTGGCGCTTGCGCCGTATTGTTGGACGGCCGCCCGGTGAATAGTTGCATGGTCATGGCATGGCAAGTGGAAGGCGGTGAGATCACCACCAACGCTGGTCTGGGGACGATGGATGCTCCTCATCCCTTGCAGGAGGCCTTTGCCGACGCTGGCGCCGTTCAGTGCGGTTATTGCACGCCCGGGATGATCATATCGGCCAAAGCGCTGCTGGATCGGAACCCGCGTCCGAGCGAGGAACAAATTCGCATCGCGCTTTCGGGTAACCTGTGTCGTTGTACTGGCTATGGACAGGTAGTGGAAGCCGTTCAGCTTGCGGTGGATCGAATGGCAAGGGCAGGAGGTGCAGAATGAAGTACACAGCCAAGCCGCTTCCTCAGGTCGAGCTTCCTGAACTGCGCCAGGTGGGCAAACCACTGCGGCGGGTGGACGCGCTCGGCAAGGCGGTGGGCGCCACCGTCTATGGCGCTGATTACTCGATGCCCAACATGCTGCACGCCAAGGTGTTCCGCAGCAGCAAGCCATCGGCGCGGATCACACGCCTGGACGTGAGCAAGGCGCGGGCGCTTCCCGGCGTGGTCTGCGTCTTGACCGGGCAGGACGTGCCGGGCGCCAAGCTGACCACCGACATGCCCGGACAGACGGGTAAAGAGGCGCGTGCCGGTTCTGACGCGCCGGTGTTGGCGACCGACGTGGTGCGCTTTGTGGGTGAACCTATCGCGCTGGTTGCTGCCAGGACGCTGACCCTAGCCGAACGCGGGCTGGAGCTAATCGAGATCGAGTACGAGGAGCTCCCGGGTGTGTTCGATCCTCTGGAGGCGATGAAACCTGGCGCTCCGGTGATCTTTGAACCGGATAACGTGGTGGCCCGTTGGAAGATCCGCAAGGGGGACCTGGAGGCGGGCATGGCAGCAGCCGATGCGATCGTTGAAAACACCTACCGCATGCCATTTGTCGAGCATGCATACCTTGAACTCGAGTCCGGTGTGGCCTGGGTAGACGAACAGGGCGTCATCAATATCCGTGTCGGCACCCAGGTGATCGAGCACTTTCGCAACATCGCCCGGGCCGTGGGGGTGCCGCAGAACAAGATTCGCGTGCGCGGTACCCTGGTCGGAGGTGGATTCGGCGGCAAGGAGGACATTACCGTCGAGATATTCCTCGCGCTGCTTGCCAAACACACGCAAAAGCCGGTCAAGCTGGTGTACACGCGCGAAGAATCCTTTATCGCCCAGTCCAAGCGCCATCCGTTCATCATCACCCATCGTGTCGGCGTCCAGAAAAACGGCCGTATCACCGCGGCCAAGATCGACATGGTCGCCGACTCGGGCGCCTACCCATATCTGAGTCCCTACGTGCTGCTCTACGCCACGATCATGGCGAGCGGTCCCTACCGGGTAGACAACATTCACGTGGACAGCGTTGCTGTCGCCACCAATCAGCCCTTTACCAGCGCCTTTCGCGGCTTTGGTGGCCCGCAGGCGGCTATCGCCTACGAGCAGCAGATGGACGAGATTGCCAAGGCGCTGGGAATGGACCCACTAGAGGTGCGGCGGGTCAACTATATCCAGACAGGCGATCAGAACGCTACCGGTCAGGTGATCACCAGCGCCGCGTGGTTGGAAGAGTCGGCCACTCGGGCTCTGGAGGCGTTGGGAGAAAAGGCGAGGGATGATGGCCCGGTCAAGGTGGGCTGGGGCCTGGCTTCCTATTTTCAGAGCTACGGTCGCATCACGTGGTTCCACGACACATCTCGCGCCTGGGTTGGCATGGAGATGGACGGGACGGTGGTGATTCGGTGCGGCGCGCCGGACATCGGGGCGGGACAAGTCAACAGCTTGTGCCAAATCGCGGCCGAAATACTGGGCGTGCCGTTGCACGACGTGACAGTTTATGCCACCGACTCGGCGGTGACGCCGCTGGCGGGCACCTCGACAGCCACTCGGCAGCTCTACATGTCGGGTAGCGCTGTCTATCAGGCTGCCAGCGCTGTGCGCGACGTGTTGATAGACCGCGCCTCCAAGCACCTGGAGGAAAACCCCGCGGACATTGACCTGGCGGACGGTGCCGCGTTCGTCAAGCACGATCCAGCGCAATCACTATCGTTGCAGGAACTTGTCGCCAGATGTGCGGCCGAGGGCCTCCCGCTCTCCAACTTGGCCTTGTTCAAAGCACCCTTTACCGACGGCATCAATCCAGAGACGGGGCAAGGGGACGTCTACCCGGACTTTACCTTTGGCACCCAAGCGGTCGAGGTTGCGGTGGACACCGAGACAGGCGAGATCACGTTGCTCAAGAGCGTCGCCTGTCATGACGTTGGCCGAGCCATCAACCCGGCTGCGGTCGTCGGACAGATCGCTGGGGGCAGCCACCAGGGACTGGGGTATGCGTTGCTGGAGGACTTTATCGTCGAGAATGGCGTGACCAAGACGCCTTCTTTGGCCGAATATCTGATCCCCACGATCCTAGATTTCCCAACCACCCAGGTGATTATCCTGGAATCGGGTTCCGGTGTGGGGCCGTTCGGCGCCAAGGGGATCGGAGAGCCATCCCTGACCCCGGCCGCTCCTGCGGTGGCAAACGCGGTGGCAGACGCGATAGGCGAGCGCATATTCGAGGTGCCACTGACCCCGCAGCGGGTGCTGGCGGCCGTCGAACGGGCGCGGGCGCGAAATCCGGAGGCCTAAATGGTTGATCTCATACTGGCGGGTGGCACCGTCGTCACCGGAAGCGGTGTGCGGCGGGCCGATGTAGCGATCGAGGGTGAACGCATTGCGGCCGTAGGTCCGAATCTGGATCAAGAGGGAGCCGGCAGGGTGATCGATATCGCCGGCAAGTACCTGTTGCCCGGCATTATCGACGTGCACGTGCATCCTGTCTATATGGACGACGTGCAGGACTGCTCCACCCTGGCAGCCTATGGCGGCACAACCACGGTGCTGCACTTTGCCTATGGGCGAACCGGCGACCAGTTGCTGGAAAAGGTGGAAGAGATGCTGGCGGATGGGCTGGCCCGCTCGCGGATTGACTTTGGTCTGCATGCGGGCACCTTTGAAGCCGGCCGGCACCGTGCCCGAGATCCCGCGAGTGATGGAGCTTGGGGTTCGCACCTTTAAATTCTTCTTGAGCTACCTCAAGCAGGGATGGTACACGGACGACTATCAGCTCATCAAGGCGATGGACATGCTGGCAGAGCGGGGCGGAATGGCGATGGTCCACGCCGAGAACGGCGGTGGGATCGATTACCTGGAGGACAAGTACCTCAAGGGGCCGAACGCCTCGGCACGCAATTTCAACATCTCTCGTCCGGCGGCGCTGGAAGAAGAGGCCACCTTTCGCGCCATTCGCCTGGCAGAGGTAGTGGACTGCCCGCTCTACATTGCGCACGTCACCTCGGCGCGGGCGATGGAACTGATCGGCCGGGAACAGACGGCCGGCCGGGTGGTCTATGCCGAGACCTGCCCGCAGTACCTCACGCTCACGCAAGAGGTGATCGAGACGCACGGCGCCTTGGCCAAGATCGGTCCACCCATTCGAACTCTGGACGACCAGCAGGCGCTGTGGCGCGGGCTGCGGGACGGCGTCTTGCAGATCGTCTCGTCTGATCATGCGCCCAAGCCCAAGGATCTGAATGGCGACTTTATCGAGCAGGGGTTTGGCTCGCCACAGATGGAGACGCTGTTGCCCTTGGTTCACGACGAGGGGGTAAACAAGGGCCGCATCAGCCTGGTGCGGCTGGTACAGGTGCTGTGCGAGAACCCGGCGCGGGTCTTTGGCCTCTATCCGCGCAAGGGCACCCTCGCGATTGGAGGGGACGCCGATGTGGTGGTGTTTGACCCTCATCGCCAGGTCACCATCACCGACGAGAATCAGCATTCCAACGTAGGTTACACGCTATATGCCGGACGCACCGTGTTGGGCTGGCCCGAGTTCTCGTTTCAGCGCGGCCGGCCGGTTCTCTGGCATGGAGAGGTAGTTGCCGAGCCGGGCCACGCACGTTTTCTGCCGACCCTCGAATCCCCGGCCGAGCCTTTGCACCCTGATGGAGGCGCGTTTTGAACACAAAGATTGTAACTGGTAACGAGGCGGTGGCCCTGGGCGCGCTGCGCGCAGGCGTCCGGGTGGTGACCGGGTATCCCGGGACGCCCTCCACCGGGGCGGTGGCAAGTTTGTTGCAGATGGACTTGCCCGGCCGTCACGTAGAGTGGAGCGTGAATGAAAAGGTCGCGTTCGAGATCGCGGCCGGGGTCTCCTGGGCCGGTCATCGCGCCATGTGCACGATGAAAATGTCGGGGGTCAACGTCGCCTATGACTCTTTGATCTCGATCGCCTATTCGGGCGTCAACGGCGCGTTGGTCGTCTATGTCGCCGACGACCCCGGTGTCAGCGCCGGCATGTGTGAGCAGGACACGCGCGGGTTTGCGATCATGGGTGACCTGCCCGTGCTTGAACCCGCAACCGTTGCCGAGGCCTACGAGCTGACCCAGGTGGCATTCGAGCTTTCAGAACGGGTCGGCACACCGGTCCTGATTCGATCGGTCACTGCGTTGGCAAACTCTCACGCGGCCGTCACGGTGGACGAACCGCGCCCGCCGGCCGAGCGGGAACCGATCCTGGAATGGGACATTGAGCGGTACACCAAAGCCGGCTCGCGCATCTGTATGGACCAGCATCGGGGGGTGATCGCCAGGTTGGAGCAGGCGTCGGCTGCCATCGACGAGTTGGGACTCAACACGCTCACACTGGCGCCCCGACCGGGCGGTCTGGGCATCGTGGCGGCCGGGGTGGTCAACTCGTACCTGGATGAAGGATTCGAAATAGCAGGTCAACACGGGTTCGACCCCGAGGCGACGTCAGTGTTGGCGGTCAAGGCCACCCATCCCTTTCCGGCAACCCAGGTGCAGGCGCTGTTATCCCATTGCGATCGCATTCTGGTTCTGGAAGAGTTGGAGCCTCACCTGGAGCGAAGCGTCTACATGGAAGCGCAGCGCGGCAGGGTTCACCGGCCGGGTGGTGGGCAAGCTGGACGGAACGCTGGGTCGGGTGGGCGAATACGATGTCGGTCACGTGGTCCGCGGCATCGAGGCAGCCCTGCAACTGTCACTACCGGCGGGGTTTCTCGAGGGTCCGAGCGGCGCCGAGTCACTGGCGGCCGCCCGGCCGATCACTGTCTGCGCCGGTTGCCCGCACCGGGGGACCTATCTGGCACTCAACAAGGCGCTCAAAAAGCTCCGCCTCAAGCGCGATCAAGTGATGGTGACCGGTGACATCGGCTGCACCATTTTGGGGATGAACCCACCTTTCGACACGGTCTGGAATGAGGTCTCGATGGGAGCCAGCATCAGTTTGGCTCAGGGTTATGTGCACGGCGGCGTCAAGACGCCCGTGGTGGCGACCATCGGCGACTCGACCTTTTTCCACGGCGGCATTCCTGGGCTGATCAACGCGGTCCAAAACCAGGTCCCCTTGACGCTCATCATCATGGACAATGGGTGGACCAGCATGACTGGCATGCAGGTGAACCCCGGCACAGCCGTGGATTGCCAGCAACCCGGGAATATGCGGGTGGATATCGCCAGGATCGTCGAGGCCTTGGGGGTGGACCATTTTGTCACCATCGACCCGTTTGACCTGGACAACGCTACCGAGGCAATTCGGCACGCGCTGACTCTGCCCGGGGTCAAGGTTGTCCTCGCCCGCCAGGAATGCGCCATACCGGCGATCCGGCAGGGTCGGCAAGCGGGGCAGGTGCGGGTTGAACCGGAGCGGTGCAATCTGTGCAAGTTGTGTATCATCACCACCGGTTGCCCGGCAATCGACCTGGGCGAAGACACTATTCTCATCGATCCGCAGCTCTGCTATGGCTGCGGGTTGTGTGCGGCTGTGTGTAACCTGGATGCAATTGTGGAAGAGCCTGTGACATGAAATACGATATATACTTGGTTGGAGTCGGTGGACAGGGTGTCCTGACAATCGCTGACCTGATCACCATGGCGGCGCACGAGCAGAACATCCCGGTCAATTACTATCCCACCAAAGGGATGGCCCAGCGCGGCGGATTTGTCAAGGCGCAGGTGCGACTAGGCCGGGCGGTGGTCGGCCCTCAGATTCCGGAGGGAAGCGCCGATCTGGTGATCGCCACCGAGTTGTCGGAGGCGCTGAGGGCGGTGCGGTACGCCACGCCCGGCGGCGAATTCCTGCTTTATGGGCACGTGTGGCAGCCAACGGCCGTCCTGCTGGGCAAGGCGCCTTATCCGTCCCTGGATAGCGTCCGCGAGCGAATCGAGGCGGCCGGCGCCACGTTGCACTACCTGGACCCGGCCAAACTGCCCCGGCACCAGGGACAGCCGGTCTCGGCCAATGTGTACGTTCTGGGGGCGGCCGTGGGCAACACTGCCCTGGGCCAACACCTCGAGACAGGGGCTGTAGCGCGCCTGATCGAAAACCGCTGGCGGCGAGGTGGGGAGGCCAATCAATTGGCTTTCCGGTCAGGGGCCGAGGCGTGAGCATCGATCAGCTCTTTTACCCCCGCGGCGTGGCGGTGATTGGCTCGGTCTCGCCCGGCAAGCTGGGTTATCAGTTGGTGGCGCAGTTGCTGGATGGCGGTTATCGGGACGTCTATGCCGTGAACCCCAAGGCACAGGGTACGGGGGTGGTGCCGGGCTTTGGCGCTGTCTCGGAGATCGACCAGCCGGTTGATCTGGCGGTGATCGTCTCGCCGACTTTCACGGTGCCGGCGGTCCTGCAAGAGTGTGGTGAAGCGAACGTGCGGGCGGCTGTGATCATAACGGCCGGCTTTTCAGAGGTCGGGGACGACGCGGCCGAGGAGCAGGTAGCGCAGGTCGCACGGCGATATAATATTCGATTCGTGGGTCCCAACTGCGCCGGCATTGTCAACACACGGCACCGTCTCGGGCCCACGCTGGAGACGCTGCCCCCGGCCGGCGGCGTCTCGCTGATCGCCCAGAGCGGCGCCGTGGGCGGCATCATGCTCGCCTGGGCCAAGGAATTCGGCCTGGGGATTTCCAAATTCGTCAGCTATGGCAACGGCGCCGACCTGCGCGAGGTCGAGTTGCTGCGGTATTTGGCGGAGGACCCCCACACGACTGTGGTCGCCATGTACCTCGAGAGCGTCAGCGACGGGCGCCAGTTCATGCGCGCGGCCTACGAGTGCGCCCGGCGCAAGCCGCTGGTGGTGATCAAGTCCGGCCGCACCCAATCAGGACGCCGCGCAACCCTCTCCCACACCGGCTCGATGGCGGGCGCCGAGGCGGTCTATGACGCAGCGCTGGCGCAGTGCGGGGCGATTCGGGTCAGTACGGTCGAAGAGCTGTTTGACGTCTGCAAGGCATTTTCCACCCTGCCGCCGCTGGCAGGCGACCGGGTGGCGATCGTGACCAACTCGGGCGGTCCAGGTGTGATGGCGGCCGATTGGGCCGAAGAGGTGGGCCTGAAAGTCGCTGAGCCGAGCGCTGCCACGCGGGAACGGCTGGCGCAGTTTCTGCCGCCCCACTGTGCGTTTCGCAACCCGATCGACCTGACGGTCGAGGGCACCGAGGTCGGCTACCGGGAGACCCTGCTGGCGCTGTTGTTAGAGTACGACGCCGCCCTGGCGCTCAACATCGCGCCGGCCTACCTGGACTCGATTCCGTTGGCCCGGGGTGTGTGCGAGGCGGCCGGGCAGAGCGGCAAGCCGGTGGTCGCCAGCTTTTTGCCGGCGCGGATTGTGCGCGACGCCGTGCCGTACCTGGAAGAACGGAACGTGCCGAATTTCGCCACTGGCGAGCGGGCGCTGACCGCGCTCTCACACATGGCTCGTCACCAGTCCAGCAGGCAGAGCGATCGGTCGTTTGTCGAGCCGGCCGCGCCCCACGGCCGGTTGCCCGGATCAGGGCCAATGCTCGAGCATGAGGCGATAGCCTGGCTGGGTGAGAACGGCATCCCGGTCCCGCCGTACCGGTTTGCGCACGACATTGCCGGTGCGGTGCGAGGCTCCCAGGAGCTCGGATATCCGGTGGTGATCAAGGTGGTTTCGCCGGATATCCTGCATAAATCGGACGTCGGCGGCGTGTTGCTGAATATCCAAGACGATCGACAAACGGCGACCGCGTTCGAGCGATTGAAAGAAGCGGCCGGCGGAGCGAGGTTCGAGGGGGTGATCATCTACCGGATGGTGATGGGCGCCCAAGAGGTATTGGTGGGGATGACGCGAGACCCACAGTTTGGCCCGGTGATCGCCTTTGGCCTTGGTGGCGTGCAGACGGAGCTCTGGCGCGACGTGGCGTTGCGGGTGGCGCCGGTCGATGGCGTGGAGGCGAGAAGGATGATCCGCGAGCTGCGATCGTACCCGCTCTTGGCTGGGTATCGCGGAAGTGATCCGATCGACATTGAAGCGCTGGCAGAGCTGTTGGTGCAGTTCTCCCAACTTGGCTTTCGATATCCCACGGTGGTCGAAATGGATCTCAACCCGGTGTTCTGCCTGCCGAAGGGAGTGCTGGTGGGCGACGCTCGAGTGATCAGAAGGAAAGGGTGAACGAATGACCAGTCACGTCAAGCCACAACACGGTCTGGACCATCTAAAGCCATACGTGCCCGGCACACCGATCGAGGACGTGCAGCGCAAATACGGCCTGCGGCACGTCATCAAGCTGGCATCGAACGAGAATCCGCTGGGCACCTCGCCTAAAGCGCTCCAAGCGGTGCGCGACGCGCTACCCAGGCTCAACTTTTATCCGGATTCGCAGTGTTACAACCTGCGCCAGGCACTGGCGAGCTATTTGCGGGTGGATCAGGATCACATCATCGTGGGCAACGGCGCCGATGGCCTCATCACCCAGACCTGCATGGCCTACCTGGACCAGGACAGCGAGGTCATTGTCAGCAAATCATCCTTCCCGGTGTATGACATCTTTACCCACATCATGCGGGCCAAACTGGTCAAGACGCCGCTCAAAGAATACGGACTCGACCTGGAGGCGATGGCTGACGCTATCACACCCAGGACCAAGCTGGTTTTTGTCTGCAATCCCAACAACCCTACCGGCACCATGGTGACCGCGGGCGAGGTGGAACGGTTTATGGCGCGGGTTCCCGATTACGTCCTGGTGGTGTTTGACGAGGCATATTTCGAACTGGCAGACTCGACCGACTTTCCGGACACGATGGCGTACGTACTCCAGGGGCGCGAGAACGTCATGGTCATGCGCACCTTTTCCAAAGTGTATGGCATGGCGGGCATCCGGCTTGGGTATGGGGTTGCGATGCCCAGCGTGTTGGCGCCCATGAACCGCGCCAAAGAGTCTTTTGCCGTCAATCTACTGGCGCAAGCGGCCGGCATCGCTGCGCTGGAGGACCACGACTTCCTTCTCAAGACGATCGAGGCCAACCACACGTCCCGTTTGTGGCTGTACGAGCAATTCGACCGTCTCGGGCTGTCCTACGTCCGGAGCCACACCAATTTCGTGTTGGTGGAGATTGGCCCCCGCGCGTCAGAGGTGCAGCAAGAGCTGCTCAAGCGGGGGGTGATCGTCCGGCCGTGTGACGGGTACGACCTGTGCGACTTTATTCGGGTCACCGTCGGCACCCCAGAACAGGATGCCCGATTCATCGAGGCGCTCGAGGTTGTCCTGCAAGAGACTGCACAACCGTAGAGCGAAACCTGATCCCGGGCTGGCCCGTGTTCCCAGAGGTTCAGTGTCGCAGCGGGTGCTGTGCTAGGGTTTAAGCTGGGCGATAGCGCGAGTCGCTAGCTCGGCGTACGAACCGATTCGGGCCGTTTTGCAGCCATGGCAGGCGCTGTCGAGTTTGATGGCCTGTCGAAACTGGGCCTCGGCGGCCGCTTGATCTCCCTGATCAACATACAGCTCTGCCAGGTGGTAGTGGATGGCTGGATCGGCGGCGTCTCGCTGCCACGCAGCCCGCAGGTTGATCTCGGCCAGTCGTTCCTGACCGGAAAGGAATTGAGCCCATCCCAATATGTCCAGGGTTGCCGGGTCTTCGGGCGCCGAGGGCAACCGCCCGTTGTGCTGCCTGCAGACCACGGGTGACATCCTGTGGCAGAGTGTCCAGATAGAAACCAGCCAGCATGGTCCATAGCGCCGCGTCGTCTGGCGCGTTGCCGGACCGCTGCTTGATACCACGCCTCGGCCGAGAACCGGTCGCCCTCTAACTGATAGGTGGTGGCGACGTCCGCCATGGGAGTTGGGTTTTCAGGACTCAACTGCCAGGCGGTGAGAAACTCGGAGCGCGCCAGGTCCGGCCGGTTGTGCCACAACCAGTGGTGCCCCATGAGGTTATGAGCCAGAGAACTGTTGGGGTCTAGATGGACGGCGCGGGCGATGGCCTCCCGGCCGCACCCCCCGGTCCTGATCCTGGGCCAGACCCAGGTAAGCCCAGGATGAGGGGTTGTCCGTCCCCAGGGTGACGGCCGTCTCGAGTTGGAGCAAGGCCAGGGCAGGCTCGCCGATTCTCAGGTAGGCCATCCCCAGTCGGGTGTGAATCTGCGCCTGGTCCAGATCTTCCAGGTCATTCGATGCCGCCATCAACGGGGTCGCCCGGTCTCCGATACAGGGTCGCTGACGGCGGCGCCAAGCAACCTACCGGCCCGGTCGGGATTGGTTGGGAGCACCAGCACGGCATACCAGAATGCGGCTTGGCTGTTCTCCGGGTCCAGGTCCAGGAGCACACCATAGGCGCGTGCGGCCGCCTGCCACTCCCCCCTGGACAGGTGGGCCGGCGCCAAACGGTGCCAAAGAGACGGGTCGGAGGGGTCGGCCGCGTAGGCGAGCTCCCACTGCTCGGCCGCTGCCAGCGTGTCTCCAAGACCCAGGTAGCACTCGGCAAGGCCACGGTGCATCGCAATCGAGTGTTCGGGGTAGGGAGCGAGCGCCATCCAGGCGCCACGTGCAGCCATCAAGTCGGGATCCGGCTGATCGGTTTTTTCCCTCGCCTGCGCCAGCAGAACCTCGGATATCCTGCCCGGCCGAATAGGCCTGGGCGAGCGGATGGGTTTCGGCCTGATGGTATTCGGCCAGGGCCGATTGGGGCTGACCGGCGAGCAGTGCCTGATCGCCGCGTGACACGATGGCCTGGAGCGCGGCCGGAGCGGCGTCCAAGCCGATGAGCAACGCGCCCAGCAGGACGCCCAGCAGGATTATCCAGCGAAGCTGCACCACTCATTCCGATAGAATAGGTAGAACGTAATGCCGAAAACATGACGCATTACGTTACACGAGTGACCGGTTCTGGTTGATTATACCAAAACGGCCGGAAACTCGAAGCCGCTGGCACTGTCGCATAGTTGCTGGAAACGGGCGATTGGTGTATCATTACTCCCGTTTGATCAAGAGCCTGTTATCGAGGGCCTTGTTGGCGTTTATTTGGAAGCGCTCTGTCGTCATGGCGTATCACTGCTGCCAAGAGCAGGCGCACTGGTCCCCCTAGTCATACAGGAGAAAGTGTCGATAATGACGGATGAGCTCTCGCACCCAAGCATACCTGTGCCCGACGACCTCAAAGGCACGGTCACGCTGACCACCTGGGAAAGATTCTACAACTGGTGTCGCGCCCGATCTGTTTGGCCAATGATGTTCGGCCTGGCCTGTTGCGCCATCGAAATGGTGGCGATGGCAACGTCGCGCTTTGACTTTGCCCGACTTGGCATGGAGGTCATGCGAGCGAGCCCGCGTCAGGCTGACCTGATGATCGTGGCGGGCACGGTGACAAAAAAGATGGCGCCCCAGATTGTTCGGCTCTATAACCAGATGGCCGAACCGCGCTACGTACTCTCAATGGGCGCCTGCGCCAACGGCGGCGGTCCGTTCAAGGAAGGGTACAACGTAGTGTCTGGCATCGACAAGTACATTCCGGTTGACGTATATGTCCCGGGGTGCCCTCCAACGCCGCAGGCCCTGATCTTTGGGTTTCTCCAACTCCACAAAAAGATCGAGAACCAAAAGTTCAAGGATATGACCTGGTACCAGAACCGCGGGCAGGGCGAAGAATACCCGGTTCCAGTTCTTGGCCCCGATATCTTTGATCCCCGTCAGATTCCGCTGATCCAGTCCCAGATTGCCGCGGCGCTGGAAGTTGTTTCGGAAAGCGATCAAGAGGTCCTCCAATGAGCGAACGAGTGCCGGAAGCTGAACCAGAAACCGCCGAGGTTCCGATGAGCCCGATTGAGCAGGCTTGCAACGTTCTGCTCGAGGCGTTCCCCGACAAGGTCAAGATAGACGGTCGGGAGGGATACGAGGGGGTGGTCGTCGAAGCGGACGCGCTGTCCGACGTCGCCCTGTACATCCGCGATCAACTCGGGTTTGGTTATCTCTCGAGTGTCACTGGCGTGGACTATATCGAGGAGGGGTTGTTGGAATCGGTCTATCACGCCTATCAATCCGAGGGCAGCGCGCTCGTCTTCAAGGCGCAGGTGGACCGGAATGACCCCGAGCTCCCATCGCTATTCCCGATCTGGCCCTCGGCCGATTTCCAGGAGCGAGAGTCCTACGACATGGTCGGCATCCGATACGCGGGCCATCCGCATCTGCAACGACTGTTGACGTGGGAGGGTTTTGCCGGCTATCCATTGCGCAAGGACTGGCACGAACCCTATTTCGAAGAGGAGCACAAGCCGTTCGCAAGCCGCCATCCGGAAGGACACATCTACCGGCACGAGGACAAGAACCCGTTCCGAAAGAACGTCCAGTATCCGCCTGGTTTTGATCCCGAGGCTTGGGAGGACATTGCTCAGCGAGCGCCCTATGATCTGGTGCAAAAGCGGGTCCAAGCAGATGGGCTCGAGACCGAGCAAATCGTTATCAACCTTGGCCCACAGCACCCCAGCACCCACGGTGTGCTGCGCGTGATCGCGGTGGTGGAAGGTGAGACGGTCGTCGATCTGATGCCGGTGTCTGGCTATCTGCATCGCAATCACGAAAAGATAGGGGAACGCTGCACCTTCCCTCAGATCATGCCCTATACCGATCGGCTGGACTATATCTGCTCGATGTCCAACAATCTGGGCTATGTGCTGGCGGTCGAAAAACTGACCGGGATCAAGCCGCCCGAGCGGGCCGAGTATATCCGTGTGATCATGGCCGAGCTGACTCGCATCGTCAACCACATGCTGGCTATCGGTTTCTTGTGGAACGACGTGGGTGCCTTCTTTACGCCAGTGGTCTATGCGTTCAACGAGCGCGAGCTGATCCTGGATCTCTTTGAGATGGCGTCCGGGTCGCGCATGATGTGCAATTACATGCGGGTCGGCGGGATCTTTGAGGACCTGCCCGATGGTTGGATGGAAAAGGCTCGGGCGCTGATCTTTGACCGCCTGCCGCGCTTTGTCGACGAGTTTGAGCGTTTGCTGAACGACAACGAGATCTGGCGCTCGCGCACCATCGGCGTCGGCATCCTGCCGGCGGATAGGGCGATTGCGCTTGGCGCGACCGGGCCGCTGCTACGCGGGTCCGGAGTCCCCTATGACATCCGGCGGGTTGAGCCGTACTCGATCTATGACCGATTTGACTTTGACGTGGCGGTGCGATACAACGCCGACGTGTACGATCGGTTCCTGATCCGGATGGACGAGATGCGCCAGAGTCTGCGGATTCTGCAGCAGGCGATGGATCAGATCCCAGAGGGTCCCATTCAGACTGGAAAAAGCAACTATACCCTCAAGGTGCCGCCGGGAGAAGCGTATCACCGCATCGAGGCGCCCAAGGGCGAATTGGGATTCTACCTGGTCAGCAACGGCAAGCCAAACCCCTGGCGCTATCATGTCCGCTCGACCAGCATGATCAACCTCACCACACTGGCCGAGATGTCTCGCGGGCACAAGATAGCGGATGTGGTCGTGATCCTGGGTAGCATTGACATCACACTGGGAGAGGTGGATCGCTAATGTACGGACTGGGAATTCTCAAGGGCCTGAGCGTCACGCTAAAGCATTTTGTCAACACCTACCTGGACGACTTCAAGTGGGGGTTCGGCAAGCGTTACACGCCAGAGGTGCTGCCTATTCGACAAAGCGCCCAAGCGCGCGGCGTCTTTACCGTGCAGTACCCGGAGGAGAAACTGCCGCCGCAGGAGCGATTCCGCTTTGTGCCCTTTTTGGTGTATGAAGGAACCGACGAGGACCGGGAGTATCGCTGTACGGCGTGCGGCATCTGCGCCAAGGCGTGCCCGCCCCAGTGCATCTGGATCGTCCGGGCGTCGGACCCCGAGACCGGCAAGCCGCTCAAGACGCCGGCCGAGTTCTACATCGACACTGACATCTGCATGAACTGCGGTTCATGTGCCGAGTACTGTCCGTTCGACGCGATCAAGATGGATCACGATTTCGAGTTGGCGGACTATGATCGCACCGAGTCGCACATTCACGATTTGAGCCGGCTGGCCAAGCCGGTAGAGTACTACGCCAAGATCCGGCCGACCTATTACGCTGCTGAGGTAGAGGCCGAAACTGGCCAAAGAGGCGGCGAGCGCCGCCAGGGCCAAGAGCTAGCCGGCTACCACAGCGCGGTTCAACGGCGTAACAGCCGGTAAGACTGATCGAGTCTGAGCCGCCCTCTGCCGGTGGAGGGCGGCTATTGCGTTTTCGGGTTGAACAGAATCTTAGGACAGAAAATGAGTGGAAACAGAGTTGACCGGGAGCAAGTGTTGCAGGCTCTCGGCACCGTGATGGAGCCCGAGTTGCATCGTGACCTGGTGTCGCTAAACATGATTCAGGACCTGACGATTGATGAGAACGTCGTCAACTTTACCATTATGCTCACCACGCCCGCCTGTCCGCTCAAGGGCACAATCGAAAGAGATGCCCGGGCGGCCGTGATCAAGCTCCCCGGCGTCGAGCGGGTCGAGATCAAGCTTGACTCGCAAGTCACCAGCGACCGCCGCATTGCCGGCAAGCTCTCCATTCCGGTTCGCAACACCATCGCCGTCTCCAGCGGCAAGGGCGGGGTCGGCAAATCGACCGTCTCGGTCAATCTGGCGATTGCACTTGCTCAGAGCGGCGCCCGGGTCGGCCTCTTGGATGCCGACATCCTGGGACCCAACATCCCGATGATGATCGGAGTGGACCGATTACCGCCTCCGGACGGAGAAAAGATCATGCCCGCCACGGTCATGGGGATCAAGGTGATGTCGATGGGGTTTCTGGTTCCGGCCGGCGAACCGTTGGTGTGGCGCGGCCCAATGCTGCACAGCGCCATTCGGCAGTTATTGTCCGACGTGGCCTGGGGCGAGCTGGATTACATGGTGATCGACCTACCGCCCGGAACCGGCGATGCTCAGCTCTCGCTGGCCCAGTCGGTGCCGCTCACGGGAGCCATCATCGTGACGCAGCCGCAAGAGGTGGCGCTCAGCGATGCCCGCAAAGGGCTGTCGATGTTTACCAAGCTCGACGTCCCGATCCTGGGTGTGGTGGAGAACATGAGCGGTGCTTTCTTTGGCGAGGGCGGCGGGCAGCGACTGGCCGAGCAGTACCAGGTACCGTTCCTGGGACAGGTTCCGCTCGACGCAGAGGTGCGGGTAGGCGGAGACGCTGGCACGCCGACGGTGGTCAGCGCCCCCGAGTCGCCGGCCGGTCGCGCGTTCAGAGAGATTGCCAGCCAGGTGGCCGCTCGCATCAGCGTGCTCTCTTTTGCGGCCAGCTCGTGACGGCGCAAGGTGGACAGGAGATCATGCCTCCGATACTTTCGATAAGGTTCCAGCCAGCAGGTCGGCCCTATCACTTTGATGCTCAGGGGATTACTGACCTTCGACCCGGTGACCGGGTAGTTGTAGAGACCACCCGCGGCCGGCAGCTGGGAACGGTTATCGGGTATGTCTCGGACGAGGAGCTGGAGGGGCGGTCCTGCAAACCGATCGAGCGCCGGGCGACGCCCCGGGACCTGGTCATGCAGCAGCATTGGCACGCCAAGGCGCTCCATGCCCTGGTCACGTGTCGCGACCAAGCGAAAGATCAGCGCCTGAGCGGCTTCAAGTTTGTCAAGGCTGAATACAATTTCGATGGCTCCCAGGTGACGATTCTCTACACGACCGAGAAAAAGCGCGCCGAACTGGCTCCACTGCAGCGCAACCTCCGGCGGGTATTGCGCACCAAGGTCGAGTTGTTTCAGATCGGGCCGCGGGACCTGGCCAAATCCCTGGATGGACTGGGTGCTTGTGGCATTCAGCGTTGCTGTTCACGGTACCTGACCAAGTTCAATTCGGTTTCGATACGAATGGCCAAGCTGCAGCAGATATCGCTCACCCCTTCCGAGATCACCGGGGTGTGCGGCCGGCTGCGCTGTTGTCTGGCGTATGAACACGACCAGTACGCCGAGGCGGCCAAGGGGTTGCCGCGGCGTGGCAAAGAGGTGCAGACTCCATACGGCCGAGGTAGGGTCGTTGAGGTGCGGACGCTAGTCGGGAGATCGTGGTGGACGTGGACAGGTCCGTCACGTCGTCCAGCGGGAGGATATAGGCAAGACCGAGTTTACCACGCCACCGATCAAGGTAGTAGAAGTTGCCTGGCTGGCTCGAGAACGAGCGCGTGCCGGATACCCAGTGGACAAGCCGCCTGCCGGGCCATCGTCGCCCGCGTGAACCTCATCGTCCTACACGCAGGCGTAGCCGTCGCCCCAAGGCGAAAAAGGATAACCGGGGAGATCGGCCCGCGGCCAGGCCTGCTGAGCAAAAGGAGTCCAAGCCCTCGCGCCGCCGCCCGCGGAGGCGGAAAAGCCAGGACGGACGGTGATGCGTTCGGACTGTGCCGCATCCTGGTGATGATGGCGCACCCAGACGACCCAGATTTCTTTTGTGGCGGAACGCTGGCGCGCTGGACTCACGAGGCGCAGAGGTCCATTGCGTTCTGGCGACCAGCGGCGACAAGGGCGGCAACGACTCCGAGATGGCCTGCAGGACCTGATGGCGCTGCGCGAGACTGAGCAACGAGCTGCGGCCGACGTTCTTGGAGTCGGCGAATTGGTCTTTTTGCGTCACCGCGATGGCGAGTTGTCCGAATCTGACGCTGCGACGCCAACTGGTGCGGTAGATCCGCATCTTCCGGCCAGATGTGGTGGTGACCAACGATCCGCAGTACTATGTCGTCGACTCCCGCGGATCAATCATCCCGATCATCGGGCGATCGGGGATGCGGTGCTGGGCAGCGGTCTTTCCGGCCGCCGGCAATCCCCGCTTTTTCCCAGAGCTGGTGCAGATTGAGGGTCTGGCGCCCCACACCCCCCGCCAGATCTACATCGCCGTCCCCGATCAGCCCAACCATGAGATCGACATTACCGCGTACATGGACCGAAGATCGCCGGCTATCCGCCAGCACAAGAGCCAGTTGTCGGATCCCGAACCAGTCGGAACGGGTGCGGCAGCGCGGCATCCAGGAGGACGGTCGTTACGTGGAGCATTTCTCGAAGGATCATCCTGCAATGACCTTCCTGGAAAAGACGAACCCGCTGCGAGAACGCCTGGTCGCGTGGCGGAGAGATTTCCACATGCACCCCGAGATCGGAATGCAGGAATGGCGCACGGCCGGCATCGTGGCTACCGAACTGGAGCGGCTGGGCTACCCGGTCACACCGGGGTGGCTCAGACCGGTGTGGTCGGTCTGCTCTCATCATCCCGGCCGGGTCCGGTCGTCCTGCTCCGCTTTGACATGGACGTTGCCGTCTGCAAGAGGAAAACGACGTGCCCTACGATCCCGCACGATGGCCTTATGCATGCCTGCGGCCATGATGGACACGTCGCCATCGGACTGGGGGTGGCCACGCTCCTGGCCCGTCATCGGCAGACCAGCTGGTCGGCACCGTCAAGCTGATCTTTCAGCCCGGCGAAGAGGGGCTGAACGGCGCGAAACAGATGATTGATGAGGGGGTGCTGGATAACCCGCGCCCGGACGTTGCCCTGGCGGCGCACGTCTGGAACGACATGACGCTGGGCCAGGTTGAGCATCACCGCCGGGCCGGTCATGGCAGCCGCCGAGATGTGGGAATGCGTCATCCGCGGGAAAGGGCGGGCACGGCGCGGCGCCCCACCAGACGGCCGACCCGATCGTCGCCGCTGCCCAAATCATCCTGGCCTGGCAAACGGTCGTCAGCCGCAACGTGGACCCGCAGGAGACGGCCGTGCTCAGCGTGGGCGCCATCGAGAGCGGGGACGCGTTCAACATCATCCCCGAGTCGGCGACGCTGAGAGGGACCGTCCGCACTCTTAGTCCGAAAAGTGCGCGCCCAGGTGGTCCTGCCGGCTGGAGGAGATTGTGGTCGGGGTGAGCGGGGCGCTGGGCTGCACGGCCGAGGTCACCGTGTCGCCTCTGACGCCCGCCCTGGTCAATGATCCGGCAGTCACGGGCGTGGTCAGGGATGTGGCGACCGATCTGGTCGGCAAGGAGAACATCACCGAGTTGCGGACGATGGGCTCGGAGGACATGGCCTACGTCAATCAGCAAGTGCCGGGGTGTTATCTGATGATTGGTTCATCCAACCGAGCGGCCGGCCTAACCCGCTCTCACCACAATCCGTTTTTTGACTTTGACGAGGACGCGCTGCCGTTGGCCGTAGGTCTGCTCTGCGCGGCCGCCGTCAGGCTCATGTCGCAACGTTCTGTTGCGTGACGACCCGTGACTGAGCCCGCACCCAAGTTCTCGCGGCCGCCAACCCGGGTGGTCTCGCTGGTGCCAAGCATCACTCAATCGTTGTTAGATCTGGGTGTCGGGGCATCGGTGGTGGGGGCGACGGATTATTGCCCGGTGGTGGGTGCGCCCACGGTGGGTGGCCCCAAGGACCCAGACCTGCGCCAGATCATCGCGCTGGGCCCTGATCTGGTCATCGCCAACCGAGAGGAGAACCGCCGGGTGGACGTTGAGGCGCTGCAGGCCTCGGGAATCACGGTGTGGGTGACCTTTCCGCGAACTGCGGCGCAGGGAATCGAGATGTTGTGGGAGATCGTGAGGCTTAACGAGATTCACGACCGGGCCGCCAGTTTGCGGACGCTCGAGACCGCGCTGGCGTGGACTGAAGGGGCTCGACCGGCCGGCGGAGGGGTGCGGGTCTTTTACCCGATCTGGCGCGATCCCTGGATGACCGTGTCGGCCGATACGTATGCCCATGACCTGTTGCGAATCTGCGGTGGGCAGAATGTGGCGACGGCTGCAGAATCCGGCCGGTACCCGACCGTTACGTTGGCCCAGGTACGGGATTGGGCGCCAGAGGTGATCCTGCTGCCGAGCGAACCGTTTCAATTCGGCCCCGGTGATCTGGAGGCTTTTTACCGCTACCCCGAGATACCGGCCGTGCGAGACAAGCGCTTGCGTTTGGTAGATGCGCACCCTGCTGACCTGGTACGGAACGCGCCTGGGGCGGGCGCTGCAAGAGGTACCAACCTGGTTGTGGACTTGATTTTTGTTCTTTATATGATAAAATTCAGAAAAATGAGTTGCTTGGGTGATTGCCGAACGCCAATCGGCCAACAGAGGAACACGGGATAGATTATGAACGTTGATCGCGACAATCTGGTAGTTCGCATGGGCGGCGAGTCGGGGAAGGCATCGTCACCATTGGTGAAATCTTTGTGCGCATTGCGGCGCGTGCCGGGCTGGAGGTGTTTACTTTCGCACCTATCCGGCCGAGATCATGGGCGGACACGTCATGTACCAGGCGCGGATTGGTCGCAGCCGCGTGCTCTCGGATGGGGACGAGATGGACGCTCTGGTGGCGCTCAACCAGGAAGGGTACGACAAACATGTCCACGAATTGCGGCCCGGGGGAATCCTGATATTCGATAACGCTGAGGTGGAACCACCCGACGACGGGCGCGACCATTTTCCGATTCCTGTGACCGCGATTTCGGAGCAATTAGAGTTCTCGCGGGGGAAGAACCTGGTAATGGTCGGCAGCGCTGGTTGGTTTTTTCGGCCTGCCAATCGAGCGAGCCGCTGAGGTCGTCACCTCCAAGTTGGGCAAGTACCAATCCCTGTTGCCCAAGAACCTCAAGTCGCTGCGGATGGGGTACGATTATGTGCGGGAGCACTTTGCGGATCGTCTGCCGCCTCCTCTAGAGCCGGCTGAGGGGGTGGATGGCGGCCGACTGGTGATGACCGGGAATCAGGCCTCCGCGCTGGGCGCGCTTGGCGGCCGGCTGTCGTTTCTACGCCGGCTACCCGATCACTCCGGCCTCCGGCCTGATGGAGTTCATGGCCCAACACATGGGCGATCTGGGTGGCACGGTAGTCCAGACCGAGGACGAGATCTCGGCGATCACCATGGCGATGGGCGCCGGGTATGCGGGGGCCAAGGCGATGACGGCGACCTCGGGTCCCGGCTTTGCCTTGATGATCGAGGCGTTGGGCCACGCCAGCATGACCGAGGTCCCGCTGGTCATCGTCGATGTGCAGCGCGCCGGACCGAGCACCGGGATGCCTACCAAGACAGCTCAGGCGGATCTGTTCATGGCGTTGTACGCCGGGAACGACGAAGCCCCGCGTTTCGTGCTGGCGCCCGACTCGGTCGAGGACTGTTTTTACCAGATGATCAACGCCTTTAACCTCGCCGAGGAATACCAGATGCCGGTGGTGGTGCTCTCCGACCAGGCGATGTCGGCCCGCATAGAGACCATTCCGAACATTGATCTGACGCAAATCAGGCTGGTTGACCGGCTCAAGCCCGAGCCGGATGAGAATACCGAATATGAGCGTTACAAACTGACCGAGTCAGGCGTCTCCCCGATGGCATTGCCCGGGATGCCGGGAATGTTTTACACGGCCGAGGGATTGGAGCATAACGAAAGGGGCAATCCCGAATTACACGCCGGAAATGCACCGGGCGATGACAGAGAAACGACATCGAAAGGTTGACACCGCCCGTGTCGCGATCCAGCGCCTGCCGATTTCGGAGCGTTGGGGGGATCTGGATGCGGTCATCGGAATCATGGGGTGGGGCAGCACCAAGGGGGCCGTCAGCGAGGCAATGGAGCGGGTGGCGGCGAACAACATCAAGGTGGAAGCGTTCTATACCCGGTCGCTGCTGCCTATGCCCGACGCGCTGATTCGCGCTTTTCTCAAGAACAAACGAGCCATCATTGTGCCCGAGTTGAATTTTCGCGGCATGTTTGCCAACGTGATTGAGCATCGCTACAGTCGTGAAGTGGTAGAGAACGGCATTCGGATCGTGCATCTTCCCAAGTATGACGGTTTGCCCTTCCGGCCGGTGGATATCTGCCGGATGGTGCATCAAGTTGCCGGTGAGCTGATGAGTGGTGTGGTTCGAGAGTGGGAACCAGGCTGCTAAGGCGGCCGGTGGTTGTGTATTGGAGAGACAGATGATTACGACAGACGTGAAACTGACGGTCAAGGACCTCAAGAGCGACGTCAAGCCGATCTGGTGCCCTGGCTGCGGCGATTATGGGGTTCTTAGCGGCGTGTTCAAGACGATCATCGATCTGCAGTTGGATCCCAGCCACGTGGCGATCGTGTCTGGGATCGGTTGTTCCGGCCGGTTTCCGGCCTTTGTCAGCGCCTATGGCTTTCACGGTGTCCATGGACGCGCCCTGCCGCTGGCGACAGGTGTCAAGTTGGCCAACCCCGAGTTGACTGTCTTTGTCGTGGGCGGCGACGGCGATGCGTTTAGCATTGGGGCCGGGCATCTACCTCACGCCGCTCGCCGCAACGTGGACCTGACCTACGTGGTGATGGACAATAACATTTACGGGCTGACCAAGGGACAGCCCTCCGCCACCTCTCCGGCGGACGTAGCAATCGATTCCACTACCCGCAACCGCGGACGGCGAAAGGGAATGGCGGGGTTGCTCAACCTCGCCCAGGCGGGAACGCCCGTGAACCCAATCGAGCTGGCGTTAGGTTACAATGCCAGTTTTGTGGCGCGAGCGTTTTCGGGCAAACCCAAAGAGCTGAACGAGATCCTTCAAGCGGCCGTGCTGCACGAGGGCTTTAGCTTTGTTCAGGTGATCAGCCCCTGCACGACGTTCTACGATACTTATGGCCTCTGGAGGCAATTAGCCGAACCCCTCCCGGATGATCACGACCCGTCGGACCGCGCGGCCGCCTTTCGTCTTGCGATGGAGCCGGGCAAGGGGTACATTGGGATCTTTTTCCAGGCAGAGCGTCCCTCTTTCGAAGACCAGTTGGCCAAGCTGGTGTCGCAACCCACAGACGCTTTTGCACCCGTGGCGATATCCGGACTCTTGGAAGAGTTTGTCATTTAGGACCACCGATGGCCATCCTGATCGTCCTTGGATTGGTCGTGACGGTCGTCGGCGCAGGTCTCTACCTGCTGGCGGCGGGCGAGCCAGGACGGCTGGATGAGTGATGGATGCTGTCCAGCCGTCACTCGCCCAGCGCCGCCATCTCTTTGGCCTGGCGGATGGTAGAGGTGGTAAAGATAGCCAGCAGGATGGCTGCTACCAAGCCGATCAGCAGATCGTAGATTGAAGTCTCTCCGATGGGGAGCGGCACTGTGGGGGTGGGGATAAAGAACATCAGGGTGTTGAGGATCATGAGGATGACGCGGACCTCGGTAGGGCCGAACTTTCCGTACGAGATCTTGAACACCCCATCCACGTACGTCCGTATGTAGACCAGGACGGACATCAGCAGGTAGCCGATCAGGGCCATGCTGGCGACCTCGAACCGGACATAGGGCGACAGCCCCAGCCCTAGTACGACCAGCAGTTCGCTAAACGCGTCCACCGTGTGATCGATGAAAAAGCCGTACTTGGGCCGTTCGATCTTGCGATAGCGCGCCAGGGTGCCGTCCAGACTGTCGCCAAACCAATTAATGACAAAGCCGAGACTCGCCAGCCACAAAAAGACCGGGTTGATGTTGGTCAGGCAATAGCTGGCAAAGATGATAACTGCTCCCAGAATTCCGATCCCGGTGAGGATGTCGGGGTTGACCCAGGGGGGCATGCGGGCGGCTAGCCATTGCAGCGCCGGCCGCTCCAACGGACCTAGCAGGATGTCGTTGACCCGCTTGTGCGGTTTGATGTCAGCCATAGCTCTCTCCTCCTGTGCCTGCGCCGCGATCTGCCGTCCGAGTATAACCTCGTAGCGCCCCGGCCGCAAAAAAGCGAGCCGCTCCGCGCGTGGGGCGACCGAAAAGGCTTGGCTGCCTTGGATGAATCGGGTCGCCGACGTCATCAGCCGCACATACAGGCGGGCGTAGCGGGCGCTCGGCCACGTCAGCACGCTTGCGTGTGCATGCTGCTTGCTGTGGCCGATTAGTTCTCGGCGGAAGATCCTACGGTCCGCTGTTCCGCATCAAGATGGGCATATAGAGCCAAAAGGGCCTGACGCGGACACCGATGGATGCCACCAGGTGAGGGGTTTGCGGATCGTTGCTCTCGATGTCCAGCCGGCCGCGGAAAAACCCTTCCACTAACCCGGTAGCGTCCGCGGTCAGGGTGATCGTGAGACTCTCGCCCGGGGGCAGCGTACCGCTGATGGGGGATACCGCGAGCCAGGGAAGATCGACACTGTGCAAACCTTCAGCGCTCCAGAACCACGCGCGATAGCCGAGTGTGGGACTCAGCTCGTGGAGGTAAAAGTCGAGGTCGGCCGCGCCCGAGTTTGTCAACCACAGGGTGCGGGTGATGAGTGTGTTGACCCGTATCTCGGCGGTGATGCTGAGCGGGGAAGCGGAGACCACCGGCACTGGTTGCAGGCCAAAGGACTGGAGCGTCGCGTCGCCTGCATAGACCATGACGCCGGTGATGGTGTGGGACAGGTAGCCCGTTTTGGCGGCCGTCACGTCATGGACACCCGCCGGCAGAGTCATCGTATACTGCCCGGCTGGATTAGTGAGCGCCTGAACGACGCCGGTGCCCGTCGCCACGGCCGTCACTTGCACGTCTGGCAGCGGAGCGGCGGTCGCGGAGTTGGTCACCTGCCCGGATAAAGTGCCGTCCCCAGGGGCGCAGCCGCCCAGCCACTCGATGACCCGCTCCAGCACCTGTTCGCCGTTGGCGGCGCTATAGTTGTAGACCGGCACCCAGGAGGTGGCGAAAAAGACCGTTCGCCAGTCGCCGCCATCCTTGTCCTGGTCGAGGCCGTTACCGCCAGTAGCGCTGTCCCTGAAGGCGAGCGAGGCGCCAGCGGCCGGGCTGACAATGTCGCCATAGTCGGAAAAGCTGGTCGGATAGCTGAGCGGATAGGGACCGAGACCGCCTCCAATCGGGTCGCCCGGTACGCCGTATTTGGTGCTGGCGTTGCCGCTGTCGTTGGTAAAGGTTCCAACTCCCAGGTAGTTCTGCCCAAACGTGGTCGAACCCATGTCATAGAGGTAGTCCTGGCTGGAAAGAAAGAGCATGCCGCCCGTGTCGAGATAGGCGGCAAGACTGCTCTCGTCGGCCGAGTTGGGTCCGGCCGAACTCCCACCGCCGTACTTGTCGCCGGAGAACCAGGTGATGATCCGATAACCCTGCATTTGCTCCAGGGATGGGCCGTCGCCCGAGCCGCCGCCCACGTCAAAGACGTCATAGTCGTAGCCCAGTTGACCGAGAGCGGTTGCATACAAGGGGCGAACGTCCGGGATATTGTTGTCGTCGTCCACCAACAAGATACACGGGAGTGGCTGCAGGATAAAGTGCTGGGTCTGATCGCGGTCCACGACCACCAGGCGCTCCTGCGGCCGGTGCCCGTCTGCGTTCACTCGCATGGTGTACTCGCCCAGGGGAAGCTCCGCCTGGTAATGCCCGGTGAACGGATCGCTCCAGACCACGACGGGCGATCCGTCGAAAACGACCTCGGCGAGCAACGGCATCGCAGTGCCCTCCTCGGTAATCGTTCCCGAGATGGTGTAACTGGGGGCGGTCTGCAAGCTGAAATCGCGGGTAGTGACCGTGTCGGTGACAATCGCCACGCCGGAAACGGTGGCTGGGCTGAAAGCCATACGCTTCAGCCGTGACCGTATAGGTGTCGGCCACCAGCGTGCGAGAGTAATAACCGTCGCTGTCGGTTGTCGTCGAAAGGGTCTGACCGGCCGGGTTCTGCGCGGTCACCGTGGCGTCGGCGATGGGGCTGCCGCCGCTGGCAGCGGTGACGTGCCCGTTCAGATAGCCCAGGCCGCCTGGCATGAGGCAGTTGGTCATGTGCGCCAAGGCGCCCACAGACGCTTTGACGAAATCGGTGTAATAGCCCAGGTCGAGGTACTGTAGCCGATCATCAGACGAATGGTACCGTGGATTGAAATCTTCCCAATCCTCGATGCCCAGGATGGCCGGGTATCCATAGTTCCAGAACGCGGCGTGGTCACTGGCGCCGGTGCCGTTGGGGATGATCTGGGGGATCAGATTGAGATCGTACGCGGCGACCACGTCGGCGTACAGCTGCGCCAACGGCCAGCGTGGAGGGGATGCTCGAGTTGGCGTGCAGCTCGATGTCCGGATTGCTGCCGATGGTGTTGTATCCGATCATGTCCAGATTCAACACCCCGACGATATTCTCACCCCGGTTGAAGGCGCGCTGTGCGTAGGCGCTGGCGCCCAGCAATCCATACTCCTCGCCGGTCCAGAGCGCGAACCGCAGGGTGCAGCCCCATTGGTATTGGGTAGCGATATCAGCTGCTATCAGCACGCCCGACCGATCCGCTGGCGTTGTCGTCGGCGCCAGGCGCTGGGCCGGTGGGTGGCATGTCATCGAGGTGGGCGCAGATGATGAAAACATCCTCGGGGTTGGTCAGCCCCGGCAATTCGCCGATGACGTTAGGATTGGTGGGGTCATCCCACTGGTGGTGCTCGACATCGAGACCGAGACCTGCCAGGTGCTCGCCTACGTACTGGGTCGCCTTGAGAATCGGGGTGCCGCTGTTGTGGTTGCGCGTGGCAATCGTATAGGGCGATCCGCCAATGTCCACCGGCCATTCGCCGGAGAGGTCGCCGGTGTAAGAGTAGACGGTGGTGCTCTTGACCCGGTCTAGCATCTGTTGCACCAGAGGGTCGGGCTGGATGGCAGATGGGCTGACCAACGGCGGGTCGAGGTAGGGGGTTGGCAATGGCTTGGGACTCAGAGTGACGGCGCGCACCTCGGCGGGGACGCTAGCCAGATCAGCGCCCGCATCACCCGTGGTGCGCAACAGCAGGTAATCCGTTTCACTGAGCAGCACGCGGCCGAAATCGCTCCACTCGATCTTGAGGTCTCCGGCCGGGTAGACCAGAGTGTAGTGCGCCCCAGGGGTGATGTGGTCGAGCAGTTCGGCCTCGATACCCGCCTGCGGCCAACGTGTCGATCACGCCGGTGGGGATGCCAACCAACAGGGTGTGGCCACCGAGGCGTTCGTACACCTGGGCGTCGACGGCGTCCAGCGCCTCCAGGTCGGCCGCGTCGCGCCAGACCACCCGTGCAAAGGTCAGGGCGTCGGGCTGGATCGCCTCGGCCGGTGCGCGCCCGGCCGCGAGCAGGATGATGCCTGCCAATAGCAGGATCAGCGGGAGTCTGTGTCGCATGTTAAACCCTCTCCACAAAGCCTGAATTCGTCAAGAGGGGACTGTAACACAGTTCAAAGGGGCATGCCAAATGCCGCCTGGTCCGGCGTTTCCGCCCTGGCGTGAGAATGACCGCGCGTGGGCGGGTTTCAGGCGGTAGCGCGGCCGAGATGGCGCTTTAGAAACCTCTTTATCACGTGAACCGGCACTGCCAGCCCGATTTCTGGACCCACCATGATGGTGTTGATACCAACCAGTTGGCCGCTGCTGTCCAGCAAGGGACCGCCCGAGTTGCCCGGCCGTAGACGGAGCCCGACAGCGATCCACTCTCGTGCCGAGGTTGGCATCTCGGGAAGACCAGCTCCCAGACCGGCAACGACCCCGGCGGTAGCGGCGCCCTCCAGGTTCCATGGATGGCCAAGCGCCACCACCCAATCGCCGGGCTGCAACTGCTTTGAATCACCCAAGGGGATGGCTAGCAGGTTGGCAGCCTCTACCGTCAGAGCGGCGAGGTCGAGCTCACGGTCCATAGCCAAGAGTTGGCCACGCAGCACTTGACCGTCTGGTAGGGTGACCTGCGGATCGCCCGTAGCGACGTGGGCATTGGTCAGGATCAGGCCGTCTGGGTGCCAGATGGTGCCGGCCCCAACGCCGTTCGAGCGCTGGGACCGGCCGGGCGCAGCGGTCTGTATGCGCACCAGGCTCTGGCGCGCTGAGGCTACCAGGTTCGCCAGTTCGCTGTTGAGTTGGAAGAGAATGTCGATGGTCGGACCCATTGCGCAGAACCGCTACGGCCGTTCACCTATCAAGATCGACCGTTCCTCGATCTGCCCGCCGCGCAGCACCTTGGCCGAGACCGTAGCTCCGACCCGATCACCAGCCAGCACGGCTTGCAGGTCGTCCATGTGGCGCACTGGAAAACCAGCCACGGCGACCAGGGTGTCCCCGAGCAACAGCCCGGCCTCTTCGGCCGGCGTGCCCGGCTCTACCGAGGTGATGAGCAACCCAGTCTGTTGGTCAAGCTGTTCGGCCACCTGGTCCGGCAACCGCGCTGGCTGCACCCCTACTCCCAAATATCCGCGTCGGATGCGGCCGTCCGCCAACAGGCCGCTCACGACTCTTTCAATGGTCGGGGCAGGAATCGTCAGGCTGACGCCCCGCAAAAGCGCCGAGCTGTTGATGCCCAGCACATTGCCGGCAACATCCACCAGCGGCCCGCCAGAGAAACCGGGGTACATCACAACATCGGTCTGAAGATAGTGGTCCAGCTCTCCTCCCACCGGGGTGCGCCAGCTCTCACCAAAGGCGCTCACGATGCCCAGGGTCGCCTGCACCGTTTTCCAGGGGCGCCCAAGCGCCAGCGCCAGGTGTCCAACCTTCAGGTCGTTCAGGTCGCCTCGTGTTGCCGGAGGCGGCAATTGGCTATCGCCCTCGATCCTCAGGAGCGCGAGGTCGGTGGTTGGGTCGCGACCAACCAGGGTGGCTGCGGTCCGGCGGCCGTCGGGCAGTCCCACTCGAATGTTCGAGTCCTGCTGCACGACGTGATGGGCGGTGACGACCAGGCCGTCGGCCGACCAGACGACGCCGCTGGCTGCCAGGCGCCGCCGAGCCTCTACCCGTACCACGTACCGGTCGCCATTCTCCACGACAGAGGCCAAAGAGTTCGAAAACTCGGAAAGGTATTCGCTCATTACTGTATCTCCATTCTACGTATGACAAGAACCATATGCAGTGTGGGACAGGATCAGGTATCGATCCCACATCCTCACGCGCTAGCAGTATAGCAGTTCAGAGGCAGAACCACATCGCCCATGCGGAGGGTACGGACCTGGAAAAAGGGGGAGGTTAGAGGATCACAAGGCCGAGGCGGGTGGCCCGTACCACTGCCTCGGTGCGGCTCTGGGCGTCCAGCTTGCCCAGAATCGCGTTCACGTGGAATTTCACCGTGTGCGGGCTGATTTCGAGTTGGACAGCGATCTGTCGGTTGGATAGCCCATCCGCCAGCAGTTGCAGCACCTCTGTCTCGCGGGGCGTCAGCCGTTCGGGCAGGGATTCAACTGGACCGCTCCCGGACCGAGGTGGCTGGGGAGCAAGGGATGGATCGAGGACGACCAGTCCGGCACTGGCAGCGAGCAGGGCCGCGACGAGTGGCTCGAGATCAGTGTCCCTCAGCAGGAGCCCCTGGGCGCCGGCCGCGCGGGTAGCGTCTGCAAGTGTTGTGTCGGGCAGCAAGACGATGGTGGGATATCGATCTGTCACCTGGGCCAGGTCAGATGCCAACTCAGTTGGCGGGTTCCAGCCGACGTCCCACACCACGACCTCTGGCCGAAAGACGGCTATCTCGATCTCGGGCCGGCCGGCGCCGGCCGTTTCGGCCCACTACCTGGCACGCAGGGTGCCGGTCCAGCAGCGCGGCGAGGGCGGCGCGCACCAGTGGGTCGCCTGCCACCACTGCGACCCGAAGCGCGTTCATGTCGAGATGGGGCTCAGAACGGCCGTTTCCAGGGTGAATAGATCGACGTCCATCTGTCTCCATGCCTAGCCACACAGTGACTGGCGCACGGATTGTAGCAGCCATTGAGGCGCACATCAAGCGGTTGACAGAAGCCGGGCGATACCTTAAAATCGCCACACTTGGCGAGCCGGGCCAATATCAACCCGGCGCCAGGCCCTACAGAGCCAGTGAAGCAGTGACGAGTGAGGCCACCATGTCTATTCCTAGACTGACCAGCGCCGAGATTCGCCAGCAGTTTATCGACTTTTTCGCCGCGCGGGGACACACGATCGTGCCCAGCGCGTCTTTGATCCCTCACGACGATCCGACGTTGCTGTTCACCAACGCCGGGATGAACCAGTTCAAGGATGTCTTTTTGGGGATTGGGAGCCGCCCGTACACCCGCGTGGCGGACACCCAAAAGTGCATGCGCGTCACCGGCAAGCACAACGACCTGGAGGACGTGGGGCGGTCGCCCTATCATCACACCTTTTTCGAGATGTTGGGCAACTGGTCCTTTGGCGATTACTACAAAAAAGAGGCCATCGCCTGGGCCTGGGAGTTGCTGACCGGAGGGTGGGGGTTGCCCAGGGAGCGTCTGTATGCCACGGTGTTCAAGGATGACCAAGGCGACCTGGGACGCGACCGGGAAGCGGCCGATTTTTGGCGCAGAGACCGACATCAATCCCGAGCACATACTCTACTTTGGCCGCAAGGACAACTTTTGGGAGATGGGCGACACCGGCCCCTGCGGTCCGTGCAGCGAGATCCATCTCGATCGCGGGCCGGACGTTCTGCGACAAGCAGGACGTGCCCGGCCACGTGTGCCAGGTGAACGGCGATTGTCGGCGCTTTGTCGAGCTGTGGAACCTGGTCTTTATCCAGTACAACCGCACCAGGCGGACGGACACGTTGGAGCCGCTGCCGGCCAAGCACGTGGACACCGGCATGGGGTTTGAGCGGGTTGTCATCGTGATGCAGGGCGCGGCCTCCAACTATGACACCGACCTGTTTCACCGATCATCCGGCCGCACCCAGGCAGTTGCTGGGCGCACACTGACGCGGCAGCGCGAACAGCAAACAGGTCGCCTATCGGGTCGTCGCCGATCACAGTCGGGCGGCCGCCTTTCTGATCGGCGATGGCGTGCTGCCGGGCAACGTGGGGCGGGGCTATGTCCTGCGCATGATCATCCGCCGCGCGGCGCGCTTTGGGCGCAAGCTGGGGTTTACCGAGCCGTTCCTGGCCGAGGTGCGCCGAGGTCGTCATCGAGAACATGGGGCGGGCACTATCGCGAGTTGCAGGATCGACGTGACCACATTTTGAGGACGCATAACCAAGAGGAAGAACGTTTTCTCAAACGCTGGATTTGGTTTGTCTCGTCTGGACGAGGTACTGGTCGTGGCTGGCGGTGATGGCGGCGAACCATCCCCGGTGACGAGGCGTTTGACCTATACGCCACTTTTGGCCTGCCGTTCGAAATCACCCGCGACGTGGCCGGGGAGCAAGGCGTCGGCGTGGACGAGCCTGGTTTCAAAGCTGCGCTGGAGGCGCACCGCCAGGCCAGTCAGGGCGGCTCGCTCGGCACCATCGTGCGGAGGGATTGGCCGATACGCGGATTTGATCCAAGCGTCAAGGTCGCCAAGGTGCGTTGTCCGACGAAGGGGTAGCTCATGATCCGTACAGCAACTTGGTACTGCAAACCACCACGATCGCCGCTCTTGGTCGATGGCCATCGCGGTGCAGGTTGCTCGGCTCGGCGACGTGGTGGAGGTCGTGTTGGCCGCGACGCCCTTTTACGTCGAGGCGGGCGGTCAGATCAGCGACACCGGGGCAATAACCGGCCGCTCCAACGATGGCGCGGAATGGCGCGTCGAGGTCAGCAGCGCCTGGGCGCCAATCACCGGTCTGGTGGTTCACGAGGGGCGGGTGACCAACGGCCGGCCAACGGTGGGCGACGCGGCAGTGGCGAGAGTGGACGCGCGACGACGCTGGGACATAATGCGGAACCACACCGCTACTCACCTGTTCCACCACGAGCTGCGCCAGGTGTTGGGGGATCACGTGTTGCAGCAAGGCTCACTGGTGGCGCCTGATCGGATGCGTTTCGATTTCAACCATCCGTCCATGGTCAGCCAGGAGCAATTGAGTGACATCGAGCGGCGGGTGAATCAGGCGATACTGGAGAACTACCTGGTGTCCTTTGGACACACCAGTTTGCAGGACGCCAAGGAGCGCGGCGCGATGGCTCTGTTTGGCGAGAAATACGGCCAGATGGTGCGCACCGTGCAGGTGGGCGGTTCACCCGCTCCGTACAGCCTGGAGCTTTGCGGGGGGACCCATGTCAACGAGACGGCCGAGATTGGACTGTTTCACATCGTGAGCAGAGGGGAGCGTCGGCGCCAATCTGCGCCGGGTGGAAGCGGTGACCGGCCGCGGCGGCGCAGGCGCTAGTGCAGGAGCAAATGCAGCGGCTGCATCGCGTGGCCGCGTTGCTGAATGTCCCGCCGGCGGAGGCGGACGCCAGGGTCCAGGATTTGTTGGAGGATCATCAATCGAGTCAGCGCGAGTTGGCAAGGTTGCAGCGCCAGCTGGCGCGGATGACCTTTGAGCGCTTGATGGAGACCCAGGTGCACCATGCGGCCGGTGTGCCGGTATTGGCTGCGGTCGTGGAAGGCGCCACGGAAGAGACCCTGCGCGAGATCGCTGACTGGTTTCGCGACCGTGTGGGATCGGGAGTGGCGGCGTTGGGGACGGTGATCGACGGCCGCCCCCGAATCGCAGTCGCGGTCTCTCCGGACCTGGTTGGGCGCGGGCTGCGGGCCGGCGATTTGATACGGCCGGCGGCGCAGCGGGTCGGCGGCGGCGGTGGCGGCACGCCCACACTGGCGCAGGCGGGCGGACGGGATGCAACTCGCCTGGCTGAGGCGCTGGCTCTGGTGCCCAAGTTGGTGACCGAACAGGTTGGAGGGTGAAGTTACCGCCTGCCCGTGGAGGCCAACCCTGACCCGGCGGCTCGAGGACTATCAGGCACGCCGACGGCCGCGCGGGCTGTTTGACCGACGGTGGCAGAGCAGGTCATTTACCTGGAAGCGGTTGACGATCGGGTCTCGATCCGCGATCGCTTGCAGCACGTCGAGGCGGCGCGGGTATTGGTGGTGCTGCCTCCACTGGATGAACCAATTCGTGATCGGTTGGGACTGGTTCTACTGCAGCGCCAGGCTGCCCGTCAGAATCTAGAGATCGGCCTGGTTACCATCAACCCGGATCTCTCGGCCGAGGCCCGCGATCTCGGCATCCCCGTGTTCCCCAGCGTGGAGATTGGGCAGAATCGCCGCTGGCGTTGGCCGTGGCGCGGCGCCCAACCGGAGCAGCTTGTCCGCCCACCGCAGCCGCCCGATGCGGCCGATCTGCGCGAGGCGTATCGGCGGGGACGACCGCAAACCGCCACAGCGCGCTGGTTGAATCGACTGGCAGGGTTGGCGCTTTTTATTTTCGTGATAGTCACGCTGGGGATCAGCGTGATCTATGTTCTTCCCGGCGCAACGATCACCCTGCACCCGGCGATGGAGACGTTGACTGTGACGACCGCGGTCGTGGGTGACCCGGCCGCCACAGCGTCCGATTATCAAGCCGGGGTGGTGCCGGCGCGGGTAATCCGGGTCGAGGTGACGTGGCGGGGCGCCGTCGCTACCACCGGGTCGGCCGATGTGCCGGACGTCCCGGCGACCGGTGCCGTGGTCTTTATCAACCAGCAGGCCGGGCCGGTAGTGGTGCCAGCGGGCACCATAGTGCGCACCTCGGCTGGCACAACCATTCGTTTCCGAACCACCCGCCAGATTGAGGTCCCCGGCGCCGTCGGCGCCACGGCCGAGGCGCCGATCGTGGCCGTCGATCCGGGACCGTGGGGGAACGTGGACGCCAATCTGATCAACCGCATCGAGGGGGGGGTGTCGCTTCAGTTGAACGTCCGCAACCTCTCCCCGACGACCGGCGGCAGCGTGCGCCAGGACAAAGCGGTCACACAAGCCGACTTGGACCGGCTGCGCGGCCAGGTGCTGCAACAGCTCTATCAGTTGGCCAAAGCGGAAATGGCGAACTGGATGACAGAGTCCGAGTTCCTGGTCGAAGAGACATTGGCTTTGTTCACGGTCATGGAAGAGGACTATAACCGGTACGTAGGCGAGCAGGCTGACTCGGTAGAGTTGAGGATAAAGGCGCTGATCCAGGGTTATGTAGTAGACGAAAACGAAGGATACGGCGTGGTTTATACCGCTCTGGCGGCCGCTACTCCGCCCGAACACCGGCTCTTACCCGGCAGCATTGCGACGCCGCGCCGTGGCGATGTGCTGAACGTCGATGAGAACGGTCGGGCTACTTTTTTGATGCAGGGACAGGCGCGGGCAGCGGCCGTGATCGATCAGGGAGCGGTTCTCGAAAGCGTCCGGGGCCAGGAGATTGGATTTGCGACTCGCTGGATACTCGACAACGTTCCAGTGCAGCAAGAGCCGGAAATCTCGATCTGGCCTGGATGGTTTCGGCGGTTGCCCTATCTTCCCATTCGGATCGCCATGCAGGTAGAGACGGTCAAGTAGGCGTCAGTGAAGGGGCGTATTCTGGCTCTGGATGTGGGCGAAAAGCGAATCGGTGTGGCGCTCAGCGACCCGTTACGCATCCTGGCGCGCCCCTTGATGGTGCTAGGCCGCACCTCCAAAGAGGCCGATTTCGCTGCCATCGGCGAGTTGGTGGTCGAGCACCAGGTAGCGCTGGTGATCTGCGGCTACCCACTCAGTCTGGATGGGACCGAAGGGCCGCAGGGACAACGCGTACGCCGTTACGCCGAGGGGTTGGCCGAGTCGCTGCCCGTACCGGTGAGGTTGTGGGACGAGAGCTATTCCACCGTAGAGGCGGTCCAGGTAATGGATGTGACCCAAAAGCGGTCGAGCGCCAGGGAACGACGCCGGTGGGTGGACGCGGTTGCGGCGGCCGTAATACTGCAGAGTTATCTGGATTCGCAATTGCCGTCTCTCCCGGATGGCGCTGCCATGTCCCCGCTGGAGTAGGCCGCCAAAGGGTCCGGGCTGGCCTGCCGGCTTTTCCCCAGATGGGACACCGCCGGACCCGGCGCCCGGCGCCGTGCAAGGAATGCAAGCGATGTACAACAAGGTCAACTCGGAGATCACAGAAAAACTGGTCCGAATTGTCGGCCGGGAAAACGTGCTAATCGACCGCGAGGCGATGGAGCCCTACGCCCACGACGAGGTGGTGGGGTTGGCTGCGCCGCCTGAAATCGTCATCAAGGTGCAAACCGCGGAGCAGGTTGCCGATGTATTCCGATTGGCGCAGCGGTTCAGGGTGCCGGTGACGCCCCGGGGCGCCGGATTCGGGCTGAGCGGCGGCGCGGTGCCTGTCTGCGGTGGGATCGTGCTCTCCTTGGAAAAGATGAACCGGATCATCGAGATCGACCGGCAGAATCTGATGGTGACTGTAGAGCCCGGGGTGATCACCGGGGACATTCACCGGGCGGTGGAAGCCGAAGGACTGTTCTACCCGCCCGACCCGGCGAGCCTGGATTCCTGCTCCATTGGGGGCAACGTTGCCGAGGGCGCCGGCGGCCCCAGGGCAGTCAAGTACGGGGTAACCCACCATTACGTATGTGGTCTGGAGGCAGTACTGCCTTCGGGAGAGATCATCCACTGCGGGGGCAAGCTGGTCAAGGATGTGACCGGCTATAATCTACTCCAATTGCTGATTGGCTCCGAGGGCACGCTGGCGGTGGTCACCAAGATCATCTTGCGGCTGCTGCCGCTGCCAAAACATCAGGTCGATCTGCTGGTGCCATACGACGATTTGCAGGCCGCGGCCGATACCGTGTCGGCAATTATCGCCCACCGGATTGTCCCCGCCACAATCGAGTTCATGGAGCAGGATAGCCTCAGAGCCGTCGAGCGGCTGCTGAACAAAGAGTTCCCGTACAACGATGCGGCCGCCTTTCTCTTGATCCAACTCGACGGCAACAACCAACAGGCGGTGGACGCCGATCTGGATGTGGTGGGCGAGCTGTGCCTGGAGCACGGCGCCCGAGACGTTCTGGTCGCCCGTGATCAGCGAACCCGAGACCGCCTGTGGGAGGCGCGCCGTCTGATCATCGAGGCGTTGGGCCACGAGAGCCCGATCAACCACATGGAGGATGTGGTGGTTCCCCGCGCACAGATCCCGACGCTGCTGCGTAAAGTCAAAACAATCGCTCGCCAACATGCTGCGCGGGTTGTCTGCTTTGGTCACGCGGGCGATGGAAATGTACACGTCAATCTGTTGCGCGACGAGATGGACATGGGGCGATGGGAGACGTTGGTTCCGGTGGTAACCGAGCAGATTTATCAACTGGCGCTCTCTTTGGGGGGCAAGATCACCGGAGAGCATGGAATTGGCGTGACGCGTCGCCAATACCTATCTATGGCGCTCGACACGGCGCAGATACGCATCATGAAACAGATCAAAGCGGCATTTGACCCCCACGGCATTCTGAACCCAGGCAAGATTTTTCCCGAGTAAGCGTGCAGCCTTGGTGCCTGGGTGACTCTATGGTATGATGAAACGGTGCCAGATTACGAGCATCACCGACCTTGGTGAACCGGCCGTGTAGAGGGGTATCGAGCAAACAAGGCGTCGGGGTTTTTCCTGACTGATTACAGATCCATCCAGTTCGGACTGTGACGTTGGCGGGCCGGGTAAGGCAACAGCGGAGGAATGGAGCGATGAAAGAGGCTACTCAGCAGCGCATTCTGGTCGTGGAGGACAACGACCCGCTACGAGAAGTGATCCGGGACATGCTAGAGGCCGAGGGGTATGTTGTCTATGTGGCCAGCGATGGGGTCGAGGCGCTGGAGGTGATGGAGCAAACCCGGCCGGATCTGATCGTGTCTGACATTGCGATGCCACGCATGGATGGGTACGCCCTCTATGAATCCATTAGAACACGTTCCGAATGGGTACGCGTTCCCTTTATCTTTTTGACTGCTCGCGGCCAAAAAGAGGATATGCTCAGGGGCAAGAGCATGGGGGTGGAGGATTACCTGGTCAAGCCGTTTGACCCGGAGGAACTGGCAATCGCGGTGCGTTCGCGACTGCAGCGTGCGCGGGCGGTGCAAAACGCGACCGAGGCCGAGTTTGCTGAACTCAAGCGCCAGATATCGACGATCCTTGGTCACGAGTTGCGCACACCGCTCACTCACATCATTGGTTTCACCGACCTCGCCATGGACGATGTAACGACGCTGGCTCCCGAGACTCTGCAAGAGTTTCTCGGGGCGATCAAGCAGGGCGCAAACAGGCTGGCGAAACTCGTGGAAGACCTGCTGCTACTGGTGCAGATCGACACCGGTCGGATGGCAATGGCTTTTGACCAGGTCATGTGGGAGCACCCTGACATTGGCGTGCTGATCGAAAGCGTCGTCCGGGGATTCGAGGGCCGAGCCGCAACGCGCGGTGTCAAGATTGACACTGCTCTGACAAAGGGATTGCCACCGGTCAAGGTGCACGAGCCCTATTTCATCGATTCGCTGGGCCGGTTGGTGGACAATGCCATCAAATTCACCCGCGGAACGGGCAAGCGGGTGCTGGTGACTGCCCGCCACATCGATGGATGGATAGAGGTGGCGGTGATCGATGAGGGGGTTGGCGTCTCGGCCGAGGGGTTACCACACCTGTTCGAGCGCTTTCGCCAGATTGACCGTGAACGATTGGAGCAGCAGGGGGTTGGGATCGGGCTGGCAATTTCCCAGGAGCTCATCCGCATGCATGGCGGCGAGATTACCGTCCAGAGCGCAGTTGACCAGGGTAGCGCGTTTACCATACGTCTTCCGGCCGTCACCTAGAGTCCCGATTACCGTGACCAGGAGTTGGAGACGACTGACCAAGTCTGCGCCGCACTCACGGCTGGTCCTGGCGCTGGTAGCGGCATTTACGCTCGTGTTCCTGGTGACCAGGGTAGGGGCTCAACAAAGCGCTGCTAATCAATTGCTTGCTCGCGTCAATGGAGAGCGCATCGCAATTGGATTGCCCCCCCTGGCATCGAGTTCGGAATTGGCCGCGGCCGCTCAGCGATACAGCGATGACATAGCCGCCCGCAGAGCGGTAGGACATGAGGGCAGCGACGGTTCCACCCCCTTGGAGCGGATGGCTGCCGCCGGTTATGCTGGATTCAGCAGCGGCATCGTGGGACTGGAGATCGTATACGCCGGCGCCCTGTCGGACCAAACGCTGGATTGGTGGATGGACTCGCCCGATTCACTGGAAGCGGCGTTGAGTGCCATATTCCGGGAGATCGGGATCGGTTTCACACAGGGGGCGGACGGGCTGGCTTATTGGGCCTTGCTGTTTGGCGCCCGCCCCAACGTGCTGCCGATTTTTATCAACAATGGCGCTGTCCAGACCAGCAACCCGCTAGTGACGTTGACTCTTTCGAACGAGGGCGCCATGTTGAACGGCGACGGGGACAACGTGATCGGCCTGGCGCGCGAGATACGGGTGTCCAACCTGGAAGAAGGGGCGGAGGTGGACTGGGAACCCTGGACGGCGGCGATCACCTGGACGTTGTCCAGTGGAGAGGGCGTCAAAACCGTCCAGGTCGAGTTCAGGGATCTGGTAGGGCCGCAGCGTTGCCAGCCAGGCGGGGATCACAGTGATGCCGGCCGACGCATCCCCCACGATTTTGCCGGCCGCAACCCAGGTGCCCTCCCCCGACGCACCATTGGCCCCTGGCTCAACGCCGGCCGCTACCCCAATCGGTAGATTAGACGATGCGGCCGAGCTGACCACCACCTTGGAGGTCATCGTCGATGCATCGGCCCTGTCGCAACCGGCCACGGAGGTTCTGCGGCCGGCCGAGCGGGTCCCAATAGGTCGATGGCTCTCCTGGCGGCCGCAGGAGGTTCTTCCCTACATGTGTGCCCTGCAGGCGGTGGCCGCCGTGTTGGGATTTGTGATCGCGGTTCGCCGGGAGCGGCCGCCATCGGGAGGTGAGGATTAATGAGCAAGCATGTGCTGGTCACGATGGCGTTTCCGGACGAGCTATTGGACCGCATACGCGGTGTTTCGCCTGAGGTGCGCCTTTCTTATGCGCCGCTCAAGATGGGGGAATCGCTACCCTCGATCACATTGGCAGATACCGAGATACTGTACACGTGGACCGCGGTGCCCAAGCCAGAGGCGGCCCCCCGTCTCAAGTGGGTACAGTTTCACACCGCCGGTATCGACCATCTGCAACGGCATCCAATAATGGACTGCGACGTCGCTCTTACCACCACGAGTGGGGTGCACGCAGTGCCGATGGCGGAATATGTCATGGCGTCGATCCTTGCCTGGGCACACCGCCTGCCGCGTATGCTCGCCTATCAGGGGCAAGGCATCTGGCCTGGCGGACGCTGGGAAAAGTTTGTACCCGAGGAACTGCACGGCGCGACCATCGGCGTCGTCGGGTACGGTAGCGTTGGGCGGCAGGTGGCAAGGCTGGCCAAAGCCTTTGGGATGCGCGTGTTGGCCGTCAAGCGGGACCCGCGAAGAATGGTGGACGAGGGGTATTGCGTCGAAGGAACTGGTGATCCAGCCGGTGAACTGCCGGATCGTGTGTACCCGGCGGCCAGCTCTGCGCTCCATGTTGCCCGAATGCGATTACCTAGTGTTGTGCGTGCCGCTCACGGCCGAATCCCATCATCTGATCGATGAGGCTGCTCTCAGATCCATGAAACCGTCCGCCTACCTGGTAAACGTAGGCCGCGGCAAGTTGGTGGACGAGGGGGCGCTCATCGAGGCGCTGCGCAAGGGGAGGATCGGCGGGGCAGGGCTGGATGTGTTTGAAGTGGAGCCTCTGTCGGCCGGCAGCCCGCTGTGGAAGATGGAGAACGTGATTATCAGCCCTCACGTGTTGGGATTCTCGGTTCATTACGATCGGCGGGCTATCGACCTATTCGTCGATAACCTGCGGCGCTATCTCGACGGCCGGCCGCTGCTCAACCTGGTGAACAAGGCGCACGGGTATTGAACCAATCGGCGATCGAGATGTCGCCAGGGTGAATCGGTCGGATTGAAACTGAGGGCCGGGGCGTATCCGGCTAGGGCGCAGGGGCGTCGGTGATGGACCGCAGGCAGCGGAATCCGACGGTGCCAGGTTCTAGCCTGGTCGAGCGTTTGCCAGAAAGCCGTTCCGTTGAACAGGCCTGAATCGTACCACGAGCCGCCGGCGTGGGTCTGCCGGTGGTCTGCGTCCCCGACCACCCATTCGGAGGCATTGCCAAGAAGATTGTGAACCCCGCTAGGGGTGGCCCCGGCGGGAAAGCTGCGGAAGGGCATCAGGCCGCGCGTTGCGCGGTTGTCGGCCGAGTTCAGCCGCGCGTGGTCGAACTCGTTTCCCCAGGGGTAGGTCCAACCCTCATCACCCTGGGCGGTCTGCCTCCATTCATCCAGGGAGGGCAGGCGCTTGCCGACGCGGTCACAGTAGAGTCTCGCGTCCTCCCAGGTCACGTCAACTACTGGAAACAGATCCTGACCCTCTTCGAAATCGTGGGTCGAATCAAAGCGGCGGTATTGCAGGTTGGTCACCTCGTAGCGGTCGATCTCGAAACCGTCTACTCGCACCATTTCGGCGTCGAGCTGCGCTGCGTCCGGCGCCGGCACAGTTGGGGTGGCGCGGGCAAGTAGCGCGTCGAGACGGTCGCCGCCAAAGAGGCGTACCGCGCCCCACAAGAGCAGGCCTCCAGCAACGATCAGCATCAGGATGGCAAACACGCGGAGCAGGTTGCTCCGGCCGGTGATCACCGTGACAGGGATGACAGCGGGCTCGCCATGGGACGGCCGCATCGTGAGGTCGGTGCTGGGTCGGACAACGGGAGGGAGACGCTGTTCACGGATGGCAACGTCAACCGTCGCCGACTGCCCAGCGGGCAGCGTTAGCGTCTTGGGCTGTATCAACAACCACTGCTCATCCCGCATAAAGTTGCACTCTACCCTATCCCCCCCCGTGTTGGTCAGGGTGAGCTGCAGCGGGGCGACCGACGTCGTGGTCACGTCAAAGACGAGGCGTTGCGGGGAGACAGTCACCCGCGGCTCGGCGACGGCGACCCTGACCCGCAGCGTGAGGGGTTTGTTGCCGTCGGCCGGCGTCAGGGTGACGGTCTCCTCATACCTTTTTCCTGGGGTCAGGGTTGCGGTATCGGCCGTGATCACCAGGTCAGCGGTACCGCCGGGCTTGACGCCAAAGCTGGCGTTCTCCCCCTGCAGCCAGGCGGCCGAACTGCTGATGGTTCCATTGCCGTATCCCTGGCCGCGGTTGGCAATACTCACCACCGCGCTGCCGCCGTGGGCGGCGGTGGCGGTGCCGAGGTCCAGTGTGTTCTGGGTGAGCTGGAGCTGGCTGCTGGGAGACTTGGGGTCCAGCTCCCTCACAAAGGCCTGCAAGCCGGCGTCCTGGTCGGCGTTGGTATCCACAATTCGCCGGGCGGTCTCGGCAACCACCGGGTTGTGCAGCGAACGCCGAAGCCAATGATCGAGGTCTCCCGAGTAGAGGATGTCTCGGGTGTAATCCCAGTGTTCCAGCGCCAACTGGGGGATGTCCTTGAGCTGCCGGGCGACCTTGCCGTCGGGGAATATGAGGGGCTGGGTCTCGGCGGTCGGCTGCTCGGGCATCGCGCCAACCAGCGCGGCCCGGAGCTCGGCGGCCGTGCTGCGGCTGTCCGTCTCGTGTTCCAATACGTTGCGCAGCGCCAGCCGTACGCGAAGCGGCAGATCCTCCAGCTCTTGGAACTCGAATGGGTGATCGCGTGGGTCGTCGTCGGTGAACAGGTGGTAGAGCGTGGCTGCCAGCGCGTACACGTCAGAGGCGGGTGTGGCCTCGCCAGCGTATTGCTCTGGCGGCGCATAGCCGACGGTGCCATAGACGCTGTCTTTGTCGGAGGTTGGTTGCTCGTCGGCCTCGTCTTGGTCGGGCAATCCCTTATTCAGGTCAAAGCGGGCCTTGGCGGTGCCGAAATCGACCAGCCAGACCCGGTCGGTTTCCGGGTCGCGCAGGATGTTGGCGGGTTTGATGTCGCGGTGGATGACCGGGCGGGGTTGGTTAGTGACCGGGTCCTTGCGTCCGGCGAGGTATTCGAGCAGGTCGCAGAGTTGAGCTCCAAAGTGGATGATCTGCTCCGGGGAATAGGGCAGCGCGGGAACCAGGGCGCCCTGTCCGTCGCGGTGGGTGACGCCGGTCTCTAGATTCTCGCCGACGATGAATTCCATCACCAGGTAGTTGCGGCCGCCCTGGGAAAAGTATCCATAGATGTCGGGGACGGCCGGGTGCTTGAGTTCCGCCAGGATGCGCGCTTCGTCTTCAAAGCGCTGCCGGGCGCGGTCTACCTCCTCGGGGTTGGCGGGGTCAAAGTAATCCAGCATCTCTTTGATCACCACCTCGCGGCCGAACGCCTGGAGGTTTTCCGCAAGGTAAACGGCCCCCATTCCGCCCTTGCCCAACGGCCGCGTGATGCGATAGCGGCCGTTGTCCATCAACTCCCCAGTCTGTAGCGGGCCCCGCCACGCGGGCGTGGAGACGCCGAGCGGAATCCGGCACGAGCGGCAGTATTTGGCGCCCGGACGATTGAGATAGCCGCAATCAGGACAGTACATGAGCGCTGGGGGGAGAGTCGAACGCTAAATCAGGACGCGCGACGAGTCCTCTGCACGGCGTCAAAGTGCAGAGCGCCCTGCCGCGCGTCCATTTGTGTCGTGCCGCGCTTTCACCCAATGTGCTGTGGGTTAGCCAAGGAAGGTCATCACCAACTTGCCCAGCCGGACCTCGTCGGCGTTGGAGAGGGCGGTCGGCGTGTTTGGCGCCAGCTTTTGCCGGTTGATAAAGGTAAAGTTGGTGCTGTCCAGATCCTGAATAAAGTACAGGCCCGCCTGAACTGTCAACTGGGCGTGACGCCGCGACACTCCCAAGTGCTCGCCCTGGTGAGGTTCCAGATCGACCTCTGGAAAGACACGGCTGACCGGGTCCTCGCGGCCGATGACATAGTCGCCCTCGTCGGTCGGCAGGAGAATCTCGGCGCCCGTGTCTCGGACGATCAAACGAGGGGGTTTCCCATCGTCGCCAGGTGTGGGAGGCTCGGGTTCCGCCACCACCGGCACTACCACCGGCTCAGGATCGGTCGTTGGGGTCGCCACCTCGGGGGTCGCGTCTTCCATGTGCATGCCGCAGTTGGAGCAGAACTTGCTTCCCGGTAGGTTTTCGGCGCCGCAGGAGGGGCATTGATCCAACCCGGGCACGGCCGGGGCAGGAGGCGCCGGCTCTGCCATGACCTCGGGTTCAGGCTCCAGCTCTGATTCGGGCTCGATCTCCACCGCGGGCTCTGGCTCGACCTCGACCTCAGGCTCCGGCTCGACGAATTCCGGCTCGGGCGGCGCCGGTTCGGGCGGCGCGACGACGTCTGGCTCTTCCAGCGGGGCGCCGCAATGATCGCAGAACGCCTCACCGGGGATAGTGGGCGCGCCGCACTGGGGGCAGGGGGGTTCGTCGCTCGGCGCGGCGGCTGGAGCGGAAACCGCCGGCGCATCCAGGCTGCTTCCGCACTGGTCGCAAAAGACGGCGTCATCAGGAAGATCGGTACTGCAGTTGGGACAAACAATAGCCATAACGTTTTCTCCTTTGTTCTCTATGAGTTCAGACTGCTGGTGCGACGCCGCATGCCCCGGGAGGGGCGTGGGCGCCAGCGGTTCGCATCAGTCCTCATCAACGAGTACGTCATCCACCACCTTCATGGTCAGCTTGCGGGTCTGGTAACGTAGTTTCTTGGTGCCGCCGGCGGTCATCTTGCCCTTCTTTTCCAGCTCCTCCGCCTCGTGTTGAGCGGTTTCTGCCAGGTCCGCTTCGCCCAGTTCCAGCAGGCGGGTGGCGGCGGCGCGCAACTGTTTGCTGGCGGCCGCGACGTCGCCGGCCGCGGCCGCATCCAGGGCTCTGGTCTGCAGCTTGTGGGCGGTCACCTTTTCCACGATGTTCATCACGTGGGGCGAGTATTGCTTGGCCTCGGCCGGATCGGCCGTGAAATCGACCACAATGTCAGTCTTGAGCTTGGCACCCACAAGTCCAACCGAGGGCACGTCATAGCTGACCTCGGCTTGGGCCATCCGAAAGCGGCCGGCCGCCCGCGCCGGGAAGAGCAGCTCGATCAGAACGCTCTTGCCCTGGCCTTTTGAAAGCTCGCCCAGAGTAAGCTGAACGTCACGGTCTGACAGGTGGTGCGCGCCCAGACGCGAGATCATGGGTGTGACCTGCCAGATGGCTCGCGGCGAGACGCCCAGTGGCGAGTCGGAGGACCAGCGTCGCGTTCTGCACCACGGCCGCCTGTACGGTCTCTACGGTTCGCTGAAAGGCGTCAGCAATCATGTCGGGCCGGTCGATATAGTCCGATGTGCCGCCGCTGAGGTCGGCAAGGTCATCCACGAACGCTTCGATCCAGTCCTCGCCCAATCCAAAGGCGTGAATGGGTATCCCCGAGTCGGCCGCTTTTTGCGCCAGGTTACGGCACCCTTGCTCGTCGCCAAAGGTCTCGCCGTCGGTGAGCAGGATCATGCGGCTGGCCCGGTCCTGGCCGAGCTGTTTCTCCAGCTCGATCAGCCCCTTGCTCATGCCAAAGGAGATGTGGGTGCCGCCTCCGTCCCGGATGCGGTCAACTGCTGCCTTGAGCGCCTTTTTGTCATTTGCCAGCTGGCTGGAAAAGACCACCGAAGCGGTATCGTCAAAGACGACCAGCGAGACATAATCGTCGGGTGTGAGCTGGTCGATTGCCAGCTTGGCGGCCGTTTTGAGATCGGCGATCTTTTGGCCGGCCATCGAGCCGCTTTTGTCAAGCACCAGGCTCAGGTTGAGGGGCATCTGCACCGTCTCCATCACCTGGCTCGGCGCAGTGTCGATCAGAGCGTAGGCCAGTTGACGGGTACCTGTCACGGGCAGCTTGTTCTTGTTCAACGTAACTTGAAGATTGATTTCTCCAGCCATTTATTCCTCCAAACAGACGCAGGAACAGCGTGCGGCAGCAATCGTCAGCTCACACGGTCCCCAGTTCTTCAACCTGCACGATAATCACGCTGAGGTTATCCTCGCCTCCAGCCAGGTTGGAACGACGCACCATTTCATCACCGGCCCGCTGGGGGTCTGCCTCCAAAAGCAACACCTCTTCAATGCCATCGTCCCGCAGCATCTCCCATATCCCATCGCAGCAAAGGACGAGGCGGTCGGAAGGCAACAGGTCGATGTCAAAAATGTCCACTTCAATCTCGTCCGAGTGCCCTAAACTGCGGTAGATGGCGCTCTTTTCCGGGTGAGTGTATATCTCTTCCGGCTCGATGGCCCCGGCCGCCACCAGACGGGCCACTAGCGAGTGATCCACCGTGATCTGTTGGAGCTCGCCCTGGCGCCAGAGGTAGGTGCGGCTATCGCCGACGTTGGCGATCACGGCGACATTGCCGCGCAGCAGGACGGCGGTGACTGTGGTGCCCAGGTCGCTGCCGGTGGCCTGTTGCAGGGCGTTGATCCGGGTGTTGACGTCCTGAATCGCCTGGGTCAACATGGCTGCCGGCGTTTCGGGCAGCACCGTCTCGCCGTTCAGTTCCGGCAGAAAGAGCCGTTTCACTATCGTGTCTGCCAACCCCTCTACCACCATCCGGCTGGCGATCTCCCCACGATCGTGCCCTCCCATCCCGTCGGCAACGGCATACAGGCCTAGCGAAGGTTTGGACAGGCTTTCGAACATCGGCATCAGAGTCAGCGCCAACATGGCATCTTCGTCAACTTCTCGTTCAAGCCCGGTGTCCGAATTATAGCCGACGATGTGGCGCACCCCACGAACAAACTGTGCCGCAGACCCATCTTCCGGTGCTTGATGCTCTGGCTCTTTAATCGGGATGACCGCATAGAGACGGCCGTCAGCCTCGAACCACCGCTCGATCCGGCCGTCGGTCTCTTCCTCCAACTCGATGATCGTTTCGCCGGCGATGCGGAGCGACCGCAAGTGGACGCATGGGGGCGGGTCCTGGTCCTCCAGGCTGGCGCCGCAATTGGCGCAGTAGCTATCGCCAGGAATCGAGTCGGCAAAGTTGCACAGTGCGCAGCGCCCGTGGTCAGACGCTTCATAGAGCAGGGTCTCGGGCGTCTCTTCCAGGAGCGCTCTGATTTCGTATCTGTCCAACAGCGTGGTCCCGATCTCCAGGGAAGGAAGGAGCGGTCGATCCGCCGGCGCCGCCTCCTCGTCAACCTGCTCCTCGGCCGGTTCGGCCGCAGCCTCGTCGGCGTCAGCCGTCTCTTCCATCTCTTGCATCTCTGGCTCTGGCTCGGGCGGCGGTGGGGACGCGACCTCAAATCCCGGCAGCGGGTCGAACTCATCGGCGGGAAAGGGCTGCTCGGGCTGTTCTTCTGGGACGACGTCGGTCTCAACCGGTGGTGCTGGTTGATCTGCCTGGGGGTCCGACTCTTCCAGGGCGGCCGGTTCAGGTTCCAGTTCCAGTTCCAGTTCCGCTTCCGTCTCAGCCTCTATCGCCGGCTCTATTACCTCGTCGGCCGGTTCCGGCGTATCTTCTTTCTCAAGCTGGACCGGTGACTCTATGGTCGGGATCTCTACCTCTACGGGGGAAGCAATCTCGCCGGCGTCAAGGGAGGGCGCCTCATCGGCCGGGGGTTGCAGTCGGGCGCCACACAAGAGGCAAAAGCGCGCCTGATCGCGGTTTCGGGTTTGGCAGTTGGTGCAGAGAATCATTGGCACTTTCCTTGATTGGTTGCGGTAAAGTTTAGCCCGTTGCGCAGCGCGTTACATGACTTGAACCTGACACTTGACGACCGACACGCCTGCCACATTCCAATACGTGACAGGCGCTGCCGAGTCGCAGGGACCGCCCATTTGCTCCGGCCTGTCTTGAACGCCACCTCTGGATGATGCGGATCGATCAAGGCACAGATCCGGCAAGTCCTATCTGCAAGTTATTATACCCCACTTCTCCGTTTTGGGGGAAAGGCTGCCTCCATACTCCCCCGGAATGGGTCGGTGTGATATAATGACCTCGTTCAGTCAGTTTTCGCCAGCACCCAACAGGACACAGCCGGTGGTCAAATCCTTGCTCGATTGGTTTCGGTCTCTCTTTAGGGGAAAGCGGCAAGAGAGGGCGCACGCATCTGCGTCGATGAGCGGTGCGCTTGGCGGCCTGGGACCAGAGATGGAGGCCCACATGGAATCCAACGAGTACCTGGACAAGGTGCGCGCCAAGGTCAGCAAACTGGCCCAGGATTTCAACGCCGGCTTGATTAACCGCGCCCAGTTCGGCAGTCTCTATGGATACTATCAGAACGAGTTGCGAACCGTTGAACGGGCGGTCGAGATAGACCCCACCGGGGATCGCTGGCGGCGAGCGGTGACCGAGGGGGCCAGCGTCGTGATTCGCCAGCATCACCTGGCACGGGCTATCGGGTACGCGATCTATGAGAACCTATCGGGGATGCCGGTTGGCACGTTGGGCACGTTTGACGTGGATCCAGCGCTTTTGGTGCCCATGCTCTCCTCTTACCGAGCGGCCGCCAAAGAGATGTTTGGGGCTGCGCTGCGCTCGACCGAGATCGAAGGAGGGCGATGGCTATGCTTTGTACCGGGCGAGTTTACCACCATGCTGGCTATCTTTACCAACGAGCCGGCCAGCAATCAGTTACGCTTCCTTGATGACCTGCACCGAGTCTTCGAGCAGGCGAACCGCCGGCATCTGACCCACCTGCCGGTAGACTCGACCCAACTCTTGTTCCCTCACGAGTACTACCTGGGACAGTGGCGCCGGTGATCGGATGAACGAGATTCCGCTGTTCAAGACGGTCGTGGTTGGCGACGGCGCGGTGGGCAAGACGTCGCTGGTCAGACGGTTCTGCGAGGGGAAATTTCACGCCTCTCGCGTTGCGACCATCGGGGTCGATTTTTACACCCAGCGGGTCGATCTCGCCCGGGGGACGGTCAAGCTCTCTATCTGGGACCTGGCGGGACAGGAGCGATTTGAGGTGGTGCGTACCGGCTTTTACCGCGGGAGCCGAGCGGCCGCGTTGGTGTTTGACGTCACCAGCCCGGTTTCGTTGGTCAATCTGCGGAAATGGCAGCTCGAGGTGCTGCGCGCGGTCCCGGGGCAAAAGATGGTGGTGGTAGGCAACAAGATCGACCTGTTGCGCGAGGTCCAGCCGCACATTGGACGGGCGTTCGCCTCCTACGTCGGGGCGCCCTACCTGGAGACCAGTGCGTTGACCGGGGATGGGGTTGCCCTACTCTTTGAGGTACTCGCCAGGTTGGCAGTGGAAAGCTAGGTGCAAATGCCCGAGTTGCCCGAGGTAGAGACTACGGTTCGCCTTCTTGCGCCTGACCTGGTGGGCCGGGTGATCGCCACGGTCCGGCTGGATTGGCCGCGCCATACGCCAAACCCCGAGGAGGTGCTGGCGCTCTTGCCCGGCCGGCGGGTGCGCGAACTGGGAAGGCGCGGCAAGTTCCTGGTTCTTTATCTCGATCCGGCCGATCGTACACTGCTCATTCACCTGGGCATGAGCGGTCGTCTCTCGATCGGATCGGCAAGTGAACAGCCAGACCAGTACGCTCACACTGTCCTGGCCTTGGACGACGGCCGCGAGCTGCGCTTTTCCGACGCTCGCAAATTCGGCCGGCTCTACCTGGTGCGCGATCCAATGGAGGTGTTGGGAAAGCTGGGTCCGGAACCGCTGAGTGACGGGTTCACCGAGGAGTGGTTGGCGGATGCGCTATCACGGCGGCGACGGGCGATCAAGCCGTTGTTGTTGGAGCAGAGTTTTGTCGCCGGCATTGGCAACATTTACGCCGACGAGGCGTTACACCGCGCCGGCGTCGATCCGCGTCGAGCGGCGAATAGTCTGGGCAGCGTGGACGCGGGTAGACTGTGGAACGGAATCCGCCAGGTGCTGCACGAGGCGATCGAGCACCAGGGGACCACGTTTGATTGGGTCTACCCGGACGGCGGGATGCAGTTGCGGCTCCGGGTATATGGTCGGGGCGGTGAGCCCTGTTCGTCGTGCGGGCATCCCATAGAGAGAATCGTCCTGAGCCAGCGGGGTACGCATTTCTGCTCCACCTGCCAGCGGTAGCTGCGTATTACCTTGACGGCAGGTTTCTCGAGTATAATGGGCCCCGCGATCCTGGTTCGATGGTGTTGGAAAGGAGACCGATGTGACTGATGCCAAAACCGCATACGATGTGACGGTTCTGGGCGCCGGGCCGGCCGGATACGTGGCGGCGATCCGCGCCGCGCAACTGGGGCTCAAGGTAGCGATCGTGGAGCGCCAGTATTGGGGCGGGGTCTGCCTAAATGTGGGTTGCATCCCGACCAAGGCGCTGCTCAAGACGGCCGAGGTGGCTCACACTCTACAGCACAGAGCCCGCGAACTCGGGTTCTCCTTCGACAACCTGGAATTGGACTATGGGGCGGCGCACAAGCGCAGCCGGCAGGTCTCTGAGCGGCTGGTCAAGGGAGTCCAGTTGCTGATGAACAAGAACGGCATCGCCGTCCTGGAGGGGGCCGGTAGAATCATGGGACCGGGTCGCGTGGACGTTGCGCTGAACCAGGGGGACAAGAGCGGATCGAGACGCGGAACATCATCATCGCCACCGGCGCCCGGCCGCGCAGCTTGCCCGGCCTCGCATTGGACGGGGAACGTGTGATCTCCTACACTGAAGCGATCCTGTCGCCCGAGCTGCCCAAATCGGTGGTCATTGTCGGCGCCGGGCCCATCGGTGTCGAGTTTGCCTACGTGTGGCGTAACTATGGGGTCGAGGTGACGATCGTCGAGATGCTGGACCGCATGCTGCCCTTGGAGGATCCCGAGTCGAGCGCCGTGCTGTCGCCGGGCCTACAAGCGGCTCAAGATCAAGACCCTGACCGGCGCGCGGGTGGAAGGGGTCGAAGCGACCGCGACCGGCGTCCAGGTAACCGTGCGGCGCGGCGAGGGGGTGGAGCAGGTGACGGCCGACAAGGCGCTGATCGCCATCGGATTTCAACCCAACGTGGAGGGGATTGGCCTCGAGCAGATTGGGGTGGCGCTGACCGAGCGCGGCCGGTTCGTCGAAGTGGACGACCGGATGCGGACCAGCGTGGCGGGAATTTATGCCGTGGGCGACGTGACCGGCAAGCTGATGCTGGCCCACGTGGGATCGGCGATGGGCATGGTGGCGGCCGAGGCGATCGCCGGGCTAGAGCCGGCGCCGCTCGACTATGCCATGATGCCGCGCTGCGTCTACTCGCATCCCCAGGTCGCCAGCTTTGGCTTGACCGAGGAGCAGGCGCGCGAGCAGGGCTACGAACCCAAGGTGGGCAAGTTCCTCTTTCTCGCCAATGGCAAGGCGTTAGGCCTGGGCGAACGCGACGGCTTTGTCAAGATCGTCGCCGACGCCGCCACCGGCGAGTTGCTGGGCGCGCACCTGGTTGGCCCGGATGTGACCGAGTTGTTGCCCGAGCTGACGCTGGCGCGCGCTCAGGAACTGACGGCGGCCGAGATCGGCCACAACATTCACGCGCACCCGACCCTCTCTGAGGCGCTCATGGAAGCGGCGCACGCGGTAGAGGGCAAAGCGATTCACAGTTAGCGGAGATCAGGCTACACAGGAGGTGCAGAGATGGGGTACATCGAGAACCTGTTGGGGCGCAATGAGCGCGCCGTGTTTACCACCCGCCAGCATTGGTTTCAGCTCGTTTTCCCGGCGTGGCTGCGCTGCTCCTTATCGGGCTGCTGCTGACCTTTGGGGCGGTCTTGAGCGTATCGACTGGCTTCGATCAGCATGGTTATCGCCGTCGTCCTGTCCCTGGTGCCGCTCGGCTACTGGGGGCAGCGATTCGCCTGGTGGTGGAATGAAAAGTACATTGTCACCAACCGGCGCGTGATCCAGATTGAAGGGATCCTGGACAAGCACGTGATCGACTCGTCGCTGGAAAAGGTCAACGATGTGGTCCTGGTGCAATCGGCGTTTCGGCCGCCTCCTCGATTTCGGCGACATTGAGATAATGACCGGTAGCGAGATCGGGGTCAACAAGCTGACCCGCATCCACCGGCCGATCAGCTTCAAGACCGAGATGCTCAATCAAAAGGAGGCGATGGGTGAGATCGACGCCTTTGACGGCAGCGCCAAGCGGTTGCTGGCGAGCGAACCGCCTACCGCCGGGGACATCCCCGAGCTGATCGCCGAGCTGGACGAGTTGCGCAAAAAAGGGATCCTCAGCCAGGCCGAGTTTGACGCCAAGAAACAGCAGTTGCTGGATCGGATGTAAACGCCGGTCCGGTGTACGATCTCCACGTTCACACTCGGTTTTCGTGCGACAGCCAGGCGTCGATGGAGAGCATGTGCCGCCGGGCGGTCGCGCTGGGGCTGAGACAGATCGCATTCACCGAGCACGTGGATTACGTACCGGTCGATGCTGGGTATGGCTTTTTTCGCCCGGCCGACTACCTGGAGGCCGTGGATCGTTGCCGGGAGGCGTTCGCCGGCCGGCTGACCGTTCTGAGCGGGGCAGAGATCGGCGAGTTTCACCGCTACCGCCCATCGGCCGATGCGCTGCTCACTGCGCACTCGTTCGATGTGGTGATAGGCTCGCTCCATTGGGTGGGCGAGGATCCGGTGTTTGGCATGGCTTTTTTTCGGGCGCGGGATGTGGATTCGGCCTATTCAAGCTATCTGGTAGAGCTGGAGCGGATGTGTCGCGAGGGTGGCTTTGATGTGCTGGGCCACCTGGACTTTGTCAAGCGAGCGGGGTTTGACGTTTACGGGCAGTATGACGTCACCCGATATGAGGACCTGATCCGGCAAGTGCTGTCGGCGCTGGTTGAGAACCGCATCGCGCTGGAGGTAAACACAGCCTCACTGCGCTGTCCGGTGGCGCAGCTCAGCCCTTGCGAAACGGTGCTCCGCTGGTATCGTGAGGCGGGCGGCGAGCTCCTGACGTTTGGCTCTGATGCCCACGATCCCGGGAATCTGGCGGCCGGTTGGGACACTGCGATCCAGGCAGCGCGCGCGGCCGGGTTCTCTCGCCTCACTACCTATTCCGAGCGCCAGCCACAGTGGGTAACGATGGGATTCGATGGATAGACATGCGGTGATCTGGGACCTGGACGGCGTGATCGTGGACACGGGCGAGTCACACTTTCGCGCCTGGGTGAGCGCGCTGGCGGAATGGGAGATACCGTTCGGCCGAGGGGATTTTGCGCGTGTTTTTGGTATGAACAATCGCGACACCCTTACGGAGGTGCTCGGCCGCCCGCCCGAGCCGCAAGAGCTGGCGACCATTGCCGGTCGCAAAGAGCACCTCTTCCGGCTTGAGGCGCCCTACTCGGTGCAGCCGTTGCCGGGCGCGCTGCGATTGTTGGAAGAGCTCGGTCAGGCGGAATGGCTGCAGGCGCTCGCCTCTTCTGCGCCCCACGCCAACATCGACCTGATCGTAGACAAGATTGGCATCCGCGATCGGTTCGAGGCAATTCTCTCGGGCGCCGACCTGCCGGCCGGCAAGCCGGATCCGGCGTTGTTCCTTCAGGCGGCCGAACGGTTGGAACTCCAGCCGGAGCAGTGTGTTATCATTGAGGATAGCGTTGCCGGGGTGGAGGCGGCCAATCGCGCAGGTATGTTTTGTGTGGCTGTGACAACGACCCGACCGCGAGCTGCACTCGTACTGGCGGACCGGGTGGTGGAGAGTCTGGTCGAGTTAGAGATCGCCGACCTGGCAATTCTCATCGCTGGCCAACAGGCCAAGCTGTAGCCGCCACCCGAGGCGACTCAAGTACGGGGTAGCTGCATTTCTGATACAATATCGTACCGAGATCAACCATGGAACGACTCGATTATCTTTGCATCGGGCACATCACCCGCGACCTGACCCCAAATGGCTCGTCTGTGGGGGGTACGGTCACCTTTAGCAGTCGCACGGCCGATGCGTTGGGACACCGGGCGGCGGTGGTCACCAGCGCTGAGCAAGCATACGAAATCGGCTCGGTGCTGTCCGGTATCCCGGTGGCGCTCGTGCCCGCCCCCGCCACCACCACCTTTGAGAATATCTACACGCCCTCGGGTCGCCAGCAAATCGTGCACAGCGTGGCGGCGCCGTTGGACCTGGCAGCAGTGCCGGCTGAATGGCGATCGCCCCGCATATTGCACCTGGGCCCCTTGACGGCCGAGGTGGACCCAGAGATGATCGGTCAATATGATACTGAGGTCGTCGGCCTGACGCCGCAGGGGTGGCACCGTGGATGGAATGAGGACGGCCGGGTGGGATTTGTCCGGTGGCCGGCCGCCGAGTCGGTGTTGCCCCGAACGACGGCGGTCGTCGTCAGTTGGGAGGACATCCTGGACGAGGAGACCTGGCAGGTGTACCGGAAGCAAAGCAAGATCCTGGTGATCACCAACGGCTCCGGCCGGAAGCGAGGTCCATTTCCGCGGCGAACGACGCCACTTTCCGCCCCCGCCGACCCAGGAGATCGACCCCACCGGTGTGGGCGACATTTATGCGGCCGCCTTTTCCATTCGACTGTGGGAAACGGGCGGCGACCCGTGGGAGGCGGCCCGTTTTGCCACCTGTATCGCAGCGCCAACCGTGACGCGACGTGGCATCGAGGGGATCCCGACCCCGGCCGAGATTGCCGCTGCTCGGGCAAGCGCGTAGGAAGGCACGGCCGATGACCAGGATCTATGCGCTGGCGAACCAAAGGGTGGGGTGGGAAAGACCACCACCGTCACCAACCTGGGCGCCTACCTGGCGAACCAGGGGCTGCGGACCTGTTGGTTGACGTTGATCCGCAGGCGAACGCCACATCGAGTTTGGTCAGGGATCGGCGTGGGATAACTCGGCACTCCTACTCGGTCCTGTTGGACGATCTGCCGCTTTCCAAGGCGGTGATGGCGGTGCGAAAGCAGGAGAGACTGTGGCTGGTGCCCAGCCACGCGGACCTGGCTGGAGCGGAGGTAGAACTGGTGCAGGTGCTGGCGCGCGAGTTCCGCTTGCAGCGAGCGCTGGAACCGATCGCCCATCATTTCGACTATGTATTGGTCGATTGCCCACCGAGCCTGGGACTGCTGACAGTGAACGGGCTGGTGGCGGCGCGAGATGGCATCATCATCCCGGTGCAATGTGAATACCTGGCTCTGGAAGGGCTGTCGCAGCTCACGCACACGCTGGGCCTGGTGCGCAAGCATCTGAACCCCGAGATGGTGATCCGGGGCCTGCTGATGACCATGTACGATGCCCGCACCAACCTGGCCCAGGACGTGGTGAACCAGGTGCGCAAGCACTTTGGGCCCTTGGTCTTTCAGACCGTTATTCCGCGCAGCGTCCGGTTGAGCGAGGCTCCGAGCTACGGCGAGTCGATCCTGAGGTACGCACCCAGGTCGGCCGGAGCGCTCGCTTACGGCGAGTTGTGCGAGGAACTGCTCAATGGAGATGGCATCAAGCCGTCCCAGGAGCGCAACCATGAGTAGAGGTGGGCGATGACTCAGCGAAGGGGTTTGGGAAGAGGGGTAGAGGCGCTGTTTGATTCCGAGCCGGGAGAGTGGGTGGCGCCCGAGCCGGCCGGGCCAGGTATTCGGTACGTGCCGATCACAGCTATCGTCCCCAACCCGCAGCAGCCGCGCGCCAAGCTCCAAGAGGACGAGCTGACCGAATTGGCGGCTTCGATCGCTGAACACGGTTTGCTGCAACCGGTGGTCGTCACCCAGGCAGGCGAGGGGTACCAGCTCATAGCCGGAGAGCGGCGTTGGCGGGCCGCTCAGCAGGCGGGGCTGGAGACAATACCGGCCGTCATCAAGGAAGCGACGTCACAGGAAATACTCGAGCTGGCGCTGGTCGAGAACATCCAGCGGGCTGACCTGAACCCGTTAGAGGAGGCGGCCGCTTATCGCCACCTGAAGCACGAGTACAACCTGACCTACACCGAGATCGCACGGCGCGTCGGCAAGAGCCGCCCGGCGGTGGAGAACACGGCCTTGCTGCTCGAGCTCACGGCCGATGTGCTAACTGCGATCCTGGACGGTCGCATCAGCGCCGGTCACGGCCGCGCGCTGCGAGCTTTGCCCACCGCTGAGAGACAGACGTCGGCGCTCAACACGGTTTTGAGGCAGCACCTGAGTGTGCGCCAGACCGAGGACCTGGTCCGCCGTCTGCTCGGCCGGCAGCGAGCGACCCAACGGCGGCCGCTGCCAGAGGAGGTGGCGGAGGTTCAAGAGTTGCTGGCAAAGCGCCTGGACACCAAGGTGGCGATTTCCCATGGGAAAAAGGGCGGCCGGATCGTCATCCACTATTATTCAGACGAAGAGTTACAGGCGATCACCGACCGGATCGCAGGCGAGTAGCATCGCCGACCACTCGAGTTCCCACGCTCAGCTGCTCGCCCATTCAACTGGCCGGGGAGGTGCCGCCGCCGTTGCCGCAAGAGACGTACGCATTGACTGACTTGTGTGAACAGGTCGTCCGGCCGCACCCGCTGCTCGCGGCCGTGCGCGTGTTCAAGCGGCGTTTTGGCTACGCTGGGATGGCGCATTGCTAAAGGGGCGGACTTGCTGGAGAACGGAGCCGCCATCCGGACGGCAGCGGTCGAATCGGAGGATCCGACGGCCGCCCTGGCGGTCCTGGACACGATAGGGCTGGGCGTATTCCAGAATGTGAACTATGTGCTGGCGCTCAAGCGAACCGTCGGCATGGAGCCGCTGGGCGCGATCGGGTTGGATTAGATCCCGCCCTGGGCGCTGAGGTGGATATGGGGCAAGAGATCGAACGCAAGTTCCTGGTGACCGGCGAGGGGTGGCGCGAGTCGAGCGGCCGGCGCTATCGGCAGGGGTACCTTAACAGCGTCAAGGAGCGGGTGGTGCGGGTGCGCACCATCGAGGATCGGGCTTATCTGACGGTCAAGGGGATCACCGTGGGCGCGTCTCGGCTCGAGTTTGAATACGAGATTCCCGTCGCCGACGCCGACCGGATGTTGGACGAGCTGTGCGAGCAGCCGCTCATCGACAAGGTGCGCTACCGCGTTCCGTACGGCGGCCTCACGTGGGAGGTGGACGAGTTTTTGGGCGAGAACACCGGGTTGGTGGTCGCCGAGGTGGAGCTAGAGAGTGAGGATCAGCCAGTAACCCGGCCGCCATGGCTGGGCGACGAGGTCACCGGCGACCCGCGCTATTTCAATTCCAACCTGATCCAGCACCCGTATTCGCGCTGGTAAGCTGCTCAGAGCGGTCGCGCTTAAGGGGGAATCAGGGGCGGCCGGGTGATCCCCGGTCGCCCCTGATGTTTTCTGCAGGCAGTCGTCCTATTTGTTGACGATTTTGACCACAATCGGCAAGTACACGTACTTTAGCATCGATTGCAGCGCAAAGTTCTGCTGGGCTTGCGCGCCGGCGTTTAGCGTCATCAGGGTAGGTGTGCTGCTGTAATAGCCGGAGGCGCTGGCGGTCATGGTGTACCAGTCGGCGCACAGCGTATCTGAGTAGATGCCGTCGGCCCCGGTGGTGTAGCTGTAGACTGCGCCGCCGGTGAACGCCTGCGCCGTCACCAGCGCGTTGCCGATGGGATTGGCGGTCACCAGGTCGCTGACCAAACCCATCAGATCACCCGGTCCGCCGGTGGGCGGCGGGGTGCCATAGGCGGGGTAGAACGACACCGCCACCCCGTCATACACCATCCCGGGGTCGGCGTAGGCGTACTGGGTCGCTTCGGTGCCGGTCGAATTCTCCACCCCGACCACGGCCTCGGTGGCGTCGCTGACGGTCATGAACTGGATCCTGACCATCCCGGTGTCCAGGTCGAGGATGATCTCAAAGGTCTCCGGATTGCCGCTGGGGTAGTGCTGCACCTGGTTGAACTCGATGACAAAGTACCGGCCATCGATGTAATGGGTGTAGATGGTCCCCTGTGCACAGCTTGCGGGGTTGAGGTCGGTGCTAAAGGCATAGATGCCGTTGTTGGGCAGCGCCGGGTCGGGGATGGGGCCGCTCCATTTACTATTGCCGGTGCCAAAGGTCACGAAACCGTTCGAGCCCAGGAACAGGTAGGTATATTCGGTCCCGTAAAAGGTAGAACGGCCGCGGGAGGCTGGCAAAGCGGGAGGTGTCGTCGCTGAGACAGTATGCGGTGCCGCCGGTGGCGTCCATCCAGTTGTAGGTGGCTCCGCAGGTCGGGTCGCCCGCTTTCATATAGTAGTTGTGGATGGCTGGCAGGCTGAAATCCTGCGTGCTGTCCTGGTCCACAGTCACCAACCGATCCTCCGAGGAATGGCCTGGGCTGGAGACCTGCATCCACCAGTCGCCCTGCGCCACACCCGTCGAGTAGACGCCGGTGGCAGGGTCGGTGTCGGTCATGATTGGGGTTTCCTCAAACACCACCTGGGCCGCCAGCGGGTCGCCCGATTGGGTCTCGGTCACCGTGCCGTCGACGGTCCAGATGGGCGCCGGGTCCAGCGGAATGTCCATCTCCGTGGTCATGCCGGCCGATACCACGACACCGGCAATAGTGCCCGGCAAGTAGCCGTAGCGAAAGCCGGTGACGTCATAGGTCGCGGCCGGCAGCACCCGGGCATAGTCGCCGGCCCCGTCCGACATGCCGTGGAGCGGCCAACCGGTGCCAGCGTCCTCGAAGATGATGTCGGCGTCAGGCATGGGGTCGCTGGTGCCGCTGTCGATCACCCGGCCCGTGATCTCGCCCGAGACCCATGTTCAGGGCCATGACGGCGGCGGCATAGGTGTCCAGGATGCCGTACCCCCACACGTTGTTGGGCACCCCACTGGGGTCGTTGGGCAGGCACTGCAGGTCGATCTTGGGCTGGGCAGTCTGCTTGAGGATCATCTGCATGACGTCGATCTGTCCGGCGAGGTCCGGGTTCGGCAGAGACCAGCAGCGCCACCGCGCCGGCGACGTGGGGCGCCGCCATGCTGGTGCCTTGATTGGCGCCATACGTACTGCCAGGCAAGCTAGAGCGCACGTTCACGCCCGGGGCGGCGATGTCCGGCTTGATGACCGCGTCGTGGCCGATGGTCATCGATCCGCGGCTGGAAAAGCCGGCGATGGTGTCGCCGTTGGCAAAGGCGGCGGTGGCGGTCACCTCGGGCCATTGGCCGGGATTGGTGATGGTCCCGCACGCCGGGCCGGTGTTGCCGGCCGACTTGGCGTAAAAGATGCCGGCCGCATAGAGCACCTGGATGATGGCGTGATAGTCAGTGGCTGAACTCCACGAGTTGTTGATCACGTGGGGCGCCAGGTCGGGCGGGGGTCGCTGCCGTCCAGCTTGGTGGGCGCCAGGAAGAACTGGAAACAGTCCATCGGGGTGGCGGAAGCGCCCAGCCCGGCGCAGGCGATCCAGTCTGCGCCCGGCGCCACGCCGATCTGGTTTGCGCCACCATCGTCACCGACGATGGTGCCCATGGTGTGGGTGCCGTGATTGTCGTAATCGAGGGGGACCGCCGAGCCGCTGGGGCCGTCCCACCAGTTATAATCGTGGCGGGTGGGCGCTCCGGGGACCTGCGGCCGGTAGCTATTGACCAGCGCCGGGTGGTTCCACTGCACGCCGGTGTCGAGGTCGGCGACCACGGCGCCGGCGCCGGTGATCCCGAGGTTGGTCCAGACGTCGTCGGCGTTGACCCGGGCGATGTTCCATTCAACCGCTTCGGGGCCATCCTCCGCCCCCGGACGGAAGGGCTCGATGTCCAGCGTCGGCTCGTACTCGTAGATGATCTCGGCAACCTCCGGCCGGGCCGCCATGGCATGCAATAGCTCCTTGCCGCCGGTCACCTTGACCATGTTGCGGATCGAGAAGGAGCGAAAGACGGTCCCGCGGGCCGCCAGCGCGTCCAGTATGGGTCCCTGGGTCTTGGCGGCGACCTGGGTCAGGGCGTCAAAGACGTACTGCCCCCGGGCCTCCTTGGAATTCAGCTCATTAACCGACGAAAGATCGGCCTGGGCTTTGAGCACGACGAAAAAGTCAGCCGCCCCCTCTTGTTCGATGACGAGTGAGGATGTTGGGGTCAAAGGGGGCCAGGTCGGCCGGCGCTGAGAGGGCGGCCGGGGGGGGCGCGGCCGCCAGCAGCGTGCCTCCCAGAATGCCCACCAGCGTGAGCCAGACGGTGATCTTGAAAATAGTTCTCGACATGATTGGTCTCCTTTTTCCTGGCGCCATAATTGGCGCTGAGATGCAGACCACACCCGGACGTGGGGTCTGCTGGTCACCTGGTCTGCAGCAGTATAGCCCATTTTCTAATGTTATCAAGTTCACAAGCCAGAGGTTCACCCGGCCGAGCGCGCCCGGTTCAGGTCAGGTCATCAGCCGATAGGCCAGCGGACCGACCAGCCCCTTGAAGGTGCGGCCGCGCAAGGCCTGGTCGAGATCGGCGATCAGGTCGCCGGGGTCTTCCAGACCGATGCTGGCGCGCACGATGCCCTCGCCCATCCACTCTCGGATCTCTGCCTTTTGCGAGCCGGTCAGATACGAGACTGCATCCACATACAGGTCGGTGGGGTAGTAAAAGAGCAGGCTGTGGGCGTGTCCCAGCGAGGTGGCGTATTGAAAGAGGCGGATCTTTTCCGCCAGGGTGATGGCCGCGCCCAGCCCACCCTTGAGCTGGAAGGTCAGCATGCCGCCAAAGCCGGACATCTGCCGGCGCGCCAGCTCGTGATGGGGATGGCTCTCCAGGCCGGGGTAGATCACGCGCTTGACGGCTCGGTGCGATTCCAGGAAGCGGCGCCACCTGCATCGCGTTCTCGCTGTGGCGCTGCATCCGCAGGGGCAAGGTCACCAAGCCGCGCAGGATCAGCCAGGCGTTGAAGGGGCTCATCGCGCCGCCCAGGTGGACCAACATCTCCTTGCGGATGCGGTGGATGCCATCTTGCCGGCCCAACACGATCCCGCCCAGGGCGTCGCCGTGCCCGTTGAGGTACTTGGTCAGGCTGTGCACCACATAGTCGGCGCCCAGGGCCAGCGGCCGCTGAAGGGCCGGCCCGGCAAAGGTCGAGTCGACCGCCAGCGGCACGTCCGCCCCATGGGCGATCTCGCCAGCGCGCCGATGTCGGCAATGCGCAGGATCGGGTTGGCGGGGGTCTCGACGTATACAAGCCGGGTCTTGGGCCGCAGGGCGTCCTTCACCGGCCTCCAGGTCGCTGGTGTCCACCAGGCTGACCTCAATGCCCAGGCGGGGCAGATGGTCGCCAAACAGCTCGACCGAGCCGGCGTAGCAGACCTCGCTGGCGATCACGTGGTCGCCCTGCCGGAGTAGGGTGAGCAAGAGCGCCGACACGGCCGCCATGCCGGTCGCCGTGGCCACGGCCGCCTCGGCGCCCTCCAGCGCCGCCATCCGCTCCTCCAGAGCGCGCAGGGTGGGGTTGCTCCAGCGGGTGTAGGCGTGGGGCGGCTGGTCCGATTCCATCTGCAGCGCGTCGAACAGCTTGCGGCCAAATCCCGGCAGGCGAAATGTCGTGGCCATGTGGATCGGCGAGCGCAGCGCGCCGGTCTGCGGGTCAGGCTCCTCGCCGGCGTGGACCGCCAGCGTGTCGAAGGATAGGTTCTTCATCTTGACCTCGCCCCTCAGGCGTCTCTGGTCGCCAGCTCATCCCGCAAGCGCCGGTGACGCTCGCGGCTGATGGGGTAGCGCCAGGCAAAGAGGATCGGCCAGGACCAGCAGGACGGCCGGGACCGGCCCGGTAAAGACGCGGATGGCCTGCACGGCCTCGGCCGGCTGGACGGGGACGGGTCCGCCGGGGTCGGGGGTGATATAGCCGGTGAAGGCCAAGCGTTTGCCCATGGCCCAAAGGGCTGCCCCGGTGGCCAGTTTCTGGAAAAAGGAGGCAAAGGCGTAATAAGAGCCCTCCCGCCGCTGGCCGGTGCGCACCTGGTCGTACTCGATGATGTCGGGCACCATCGACCAGGGGATGACGTAGGCGGTGGCGATGCCCGAGCCCGGACAGGGCTGCCAGCAGGTAGGCCAGCGTCACTGGTCGGGGCGCAGGGCGGAGATGCCCAGCAGGACGACGATCCAGGTGGCAGTGCCCAGGATAAAGGCCCGGCGCTTGTCCAGGCGTCTGGGCCACCCAGACCCACAGCGGGATAAAGAGGATGGCCGAGCCCTGGGCCACCAGCACGAAATAGTTGGCCTGATCGGGCACGCTCAGGTAGTAGTTGGCAAAGTAGACCAGGACGGCGGCCAGGATGCTGGCGGTGGTCCAACTCAGCAGGTAGAGCCCCATCACCATCCAGAAGGGCCGGTTGCTCAGCGTCGTCCAGGATCGCCTGTTCGCGGAAAGGTAGCGGCGGCGGTTGCTCGTCGGTCGGCCGTTCGCGGGTGACGCGAAAAACGATCAGGGGCGGGACGATCGAGACCAGGCCCAACCCAATCCCCACCAGGCGTACAATAGGCGGGCTGTCGTCGATGATACCAGCCCAGCACCGTCGCCAGGATGATGGCGCCCAGGGTGCCGGCGATGGAGAAGACCATGCGGTAGCCGTTGAGCGAGCTGCGCTCGTCATAGTCGTGGGTCATCTCGGGGGTGAGGGCGTTGTAGCCGACGTGCACGGCGGTGAAGACGGTATCAAACAGGATAAAGGCGAGGGCATAGTAGACGGTCAGCCCGACCTGGCCCAGGGGGGGCACCAGCCACATCACGATGAACGACAGGCCCAACGGGACGGCGCCGAACAGGAGCAGCACCCGGCGGCGCCCCCAACGGCTGCGGATCCGGTCAGAGATCAGACCGAAGAGGGGGTCGTTGACGGCGTCCCAGAGGCGGCCGATGCCGCCACGGCCCAGGCCGCATAGTCGGGGCGCAGTCCGGCCACGTCGGTGAGAAAGTAGAGCTGGAAGAACATCACGATGGCGAGCGGGATGCTGGTGCTCAGATCGCCGGTGCTGAACAGCAGCTTTAGGCGGGTCGAGAGGCGGTCTGCGCTGCGGCCGAGCGGTGGTGGGCGTATCCGGATTCATCGGCTCTTCCCCATTATTATGTCAAGTCTGTTACAGGCTGTCCCAGTCCTGTTTTTCCTCGGACTCGAACAGCATAGAACTCGTCCATCGGCCGCGCGGCGACCATCCGGCGGTATTGATCGAGCTCCCGCTCCATTGCCGGGTCGAGCTCGCGGGGCTGGTGCTCGGCCAATACCTCCCGCACGCGCTCCCGGGCGTGCTCCAGGGCGGAACGGCCGCCGTCCTTTAGCCAGGTGTCGTATGGCTCGCGTGGCAGCAGGCGGGGGATAAAGTGCTCCTGGCGAAAGTGGCCCACCGTGTGCCTTGGGTCAGGTAATTGCCGGAAAAGCCGATCTCCTTGATCAGGTCCAGCGCCAGGGTCTCGTCGTTCACCTCGATGCCGCGGGCCATGCGCAGCGCCGCGCCGCACAACTCGTCGTCCAGCATGCAGCAGCGCCTCGCTTTCCAGCATGGTGCCGTCGAGAGTGCCGCCGCAGGTGATAAAGTTCGACCCCGGCCAGCACCGCCGGGCAGCAGGGTGGCGGTTCGTTCCATGCCGGCCTGCAAATCCTCCAGCTTGGACTCGGTGGCGCCGCCGACGGTGCGGCATGGGCAGGCCATAGCGGCGCGCCATTTGGGCCGCACCGGCCGCTGATCAGGCCGGTCTCGACTGCGCCCAGGGCGACGGTGCCCAGCGCATGTTGGCGATGGTGGAGACGGTGCCATAGAGCACCGGGGTGCCGGGCCGGTAGATCTGGGCCAGGGTGACGTGGGCCAGGATGTTGGCGTTCTGCTGGGCCAGCAGGCCCGCCAGCGTGACCGGGGCGGTCGGCCCCGGCGATGCGCCTCGGGCGACATGGCCGAGCGGCTGGCCATAGTCGGCGCAGATGAACATGCCCTTCGGCCTGCATCTGGATCATCTGCAGTGGGCTGACCACCGAGCAGATGGCGAAGAAGCGCGGGCTGTGCACGCAATGCTGTCTTTGCCGCCGACCGCGATGGCCATCATGCGCATCATGTCCAGGTCGGCAGGTAGCCATAGCAGCCCATTCCGAATGGTCTTGCGGCTGTGGTGCGCCCAGGCCCAGATGGCCTCAGTGTGGATGGTGGTCATGGGGATGTCGTTGGGCCAGACATCCATCTGTGAGTTGTGGATGTGGTCGCAGGCGTTGATCAAGCTGGATGTGGCGCAGCACATCCGTCCATGGTGGACGGCCGGCGCTCGCCCGGTCTCCGGTGTCGATGATGTGGGTGGGAGTGCCCAGGCCGGCAAAGCTGGGCTCGCCGCCGCCGATCTCCATCCGAAAGTCGGAGTCCGAGCCATAGAGCGTAAAGCGCTTGGGCGCCTGTTCCGCTGCCCACAGGACTAGACGCTCCGGGAGCTGCACGCAATTCCGGTCGTCGTCCACCGCAGCGCCAGCGTGGCGAAACAGATCGCGAGCGGTCTGATAACCAACCCGAACCCCCACCGTCCCCAGGATTTCCATCGAAGCGGCGTGGATGCGGTCGATCTCACCCTGGCTCAATACCTGAAATCGGCTGGTTCTCACTTGACCTCCATCACAAACCTAGATGCGAATCTCTTTGATCGTGCCCTGGTTGATCTTGAGGGCGGGCCGGCCGCGAACGATGCGCACGATGCCCAGTTCGCGGCCGCAGGCCGGGCATGGCGGCCGCAACCCCAGGGGCGAATCCGCCAGACCGACCTCGTCCCTGGTGATCAGGTCCAAAAAGCACTTGACCAGGCGGCCGCGCCCGCCCTTGAAATATCTAAAGAGACGCTTCCCGCAACGGCACTCGACGGTGACAACCCGTTCTTTTGGCACGCGGTCTCTCTCAGGCCAATTGCTGGACGCTCGGCCGCAGGTCAAGCTCGTCGATGAGCGCATTTAGCTCGTCGTCGGTGAGGATGCGACCCATGCCGGCATAGGCGGTGAGCGCAGCCTCCATCATGTTGGTTCCGAACGAGCGTCCCTGGTAGCGCGGGGTAGTGGTGATCACCGTGCGCACCCCCCGAGCGCCCAAGAAGGCCACGTTCTCGTCGGTGGTGGTGTTGGTGATCACCGTCTTGCCCGTCAACTCCTCTGGTAGGTACCGTTGCATAAAGAGGAAATCGCCGGCGATCAGGTCGGCCGTCTCAAAGTGACGGCTGTACTTGGGCTCTGGCTTTGTTTCTCCGCTGCTGCCATAATAGAGCATGCTCATGGGAAAGCGGCTGACGAGGGGGTACATGACCCGCGCGACCTGGCGGTAGCGTCGAACCCCCCGGATGGGGATGGGGAGGCCGAGGGCGATCATGAAATCACCCAGAATGACCTCGTCGGCGACCTCTGCCACCGCCTCGGCGAGGCCGAGCCGATCCACCGCCACGGGCACAAAGGCGCGCCGGAAACGAGGCGGCGCGCCCAGGGCGGGTTTGGCCAACTCGAAGACGCGGCGCTCCAGGGTGTGTTTCAACCCGCGGCCGTCAACCACCGGTGTGCGGTGGACGTCCTGCACCAGTTTGAGGGCGGCGTGCAACGGGTATTCCCGCTTTCCCAGCCGCAGGTAGAGATCGACCCCTCCCACGCCCAGGGCGTCTACCTCGCCATCCAAGCTGGCAAACAGTTGCCGGGCGCGCTCGACATCGCCGTCGGTGCCGATCCGCTCTATCTGGACTGCCACGCCTCCAAAATGGGCAATGACTTTTTTGTCACGGGATGAGCTTCCCAGGCTGACGCTAACGGCTCGCTTCATCGGAATCTCCCCTTGGCAGGTGCGCCTGGGCTGCGGGCCGGCAACTCATTGGTAGCCGATCTCGGCCGTCAATGGAGAGCGGCTCTTGACAAAGGTGCCGCTGCCGCGACCGATCTCACGGTCCTCGCTATCATAGACCACCGCCTCGGCTACAAAGAGCTGTCGCGAAGCGTGCACCACCCGGCCGACGGCGCGCATTTCGCCCTCGGAAACCGGGCGGGTGAAATAGGTGGTAAAGCTCACGGTGAGCACAAACACGTCCTCGACTAGCGAGTTGACGGCGAAAAAGCAGGCATCGTCCATCACTTTGAAATAGGCCGAGCCGTGGACCGCCCCCGCCGCGTGATGGAGGTTGTCCCCTATCGGGCTGATCACCTCGGCTGCGCCGTGCGAGATCACCATGCGGGGGGAATAGTATCGATTGCAGGGCGCAGAGGCGTACATCCGCTCCAGCCGGCGGAAATGCTCGTCGTTTGCCACTGTGGTGCTCTGACCCTCGTGCGACACTCTAGGGCCGCTCCACCTCAAAGCTGGGGCCCGATGCAGTTGTCAGGTCTACGGTCACCGCTTGCCCCCCATAGCCGTCCACCAGGTCGTGTGCCCGGACCGTCACAGTCGTCACCCCTTTGGGGATGACGATGCGGCTCTGACTGCGGGTAAAAGGTTGTTCGTCCACGTGGGGGTGCGTGAGCAGGCGCGTAAAGGGGCTGTCGGGATCTGGTTTGAGCACCTCGCCATCCGGGGTCAGCACGTCCCAGCCGTCGGCATAGTCCTCCCAGCCGGTGTCCGGGTGCTGAACAGTGACGTGAAAGGTCCAGCTAGCGTCGGCCGCCTGCACCGCTCGCACGTGCAGCACATCGGCGTTGCCGGCCGGAACAGCCGGGGGCGTGACCGTCGCCTCTGGCGGGAGATTGGTTGGGGTAGGGAGGGTCGTTTCAGTTGGCGGTACGTTGGTCGGTTCGGCCGCGCTGCTGCACGAGCTCAGAGCAAGTGCCATCAGAAAAGTGGCAACAGCCATTGCTATCAATGCGGTGCGCTGATCGGTGTCCATCTAGAGGTCCACCGTACAGCCGAGCCCTGGCACCTCAGAAGCGACCAGCATACCGTCTTGCAGGGTAAAGCGCGGGTTGCTCGGGTCGCCCACCAGGTCAAAATGGCCGTCGAGGTCCCCATAGCGGACGTTGGGGCTGCTGAGGGCAAAGCCAAGACCGGCCGCGATGGACAGCGCCGGTTCGTGGATACAGCCGACCATGGTAGCCAGCCCGGCGCTGCGGGCGATCGAGTCGATCTGACGGGCGCACCGAAGCCCGCCGCAGGTGGCGAGCTTGACGCTCAATCCATCGGCTACTTGGCCAGCAGCCAGTTGGAGGGCTGAGGGGGGACCTTGTACGCTTTCGTCCGCCAGAATCGGGACCGGGCTGTGCTCTCTACCTGGCGCAGGGCGTTCAGGTCCTCGGCCGGCGTGGGCTGTTCGAGCATCTCCAGTACGCCATCCAGCGCGCGGGCGACATCGACCGCTTGGCGCACGGTGTAGCGTTGTTCGGCGTCCAGGCGCAGAGTTGTGTGGGGCAGGGCATTGTGCACCGCTTGCACCCGCCGGACGTCCAGCGCGGGGTCCAGCCCACCCTTGAGTTTGATGATCCGAAATCCCTGCCGTCCCCAGTTCCGCGCCATCTCTACCGTCTCTTTGACCGAGCCAATGCCAACAGTGATGGAGGTGGGGATGCGGTCACGGTAGCCGCCGAGCAGCCGGTGGAGCGGTAACCCGGCCGCCAGCCCCAGGAGGTCAAAGAAGGCGATGTCAAAGGCGCATTGAGCAGACGGCGTGCCCTCGGTGAGCGCCGCCAGTTCGTTCAGCGCGTACTCGATGTTGAGCGGGCTGAGGTTGCGCGTGCGATCGGCGGCCGCGTGGCAGGCATTGGTGACCTGATCCAGGGTTTCGCCGGTGATGGCGGGGTCAAAGGTTGCACATCCCCAGGCGACGTCGCCCTGCCGCGTCTCGATGCGAACGAAAAGGGAGGTGACGCGGTCTATCTCCCCGCGAGACGCAGATCGGAAGGGATGGCGCAAGCGCATTTCAACCGGCAGTATCTCTACATTCGTGATTTGCATGCTGCTACCTCGACGCTGTTTTGCCTAAGGCATTATACGGTTTAGAGGGCAATGCGCAAGCCCTGGATTGACCGATTGAGATGGGTGTGTATAGTTGGCGGTGGAAAGGAGATTTCAACATGAAACGTGTTCGCTTGGTTCTTATCGGATTGGGTAACCTCGGTCGTCGTTTTTGCGAGCTTTTGTCCAGAAAGGACGCCGAGTTGCGCCAGCGCTATGGGCTGGAATTGGTTCTGGTGGGCGCGGCCGACAGCCGAGGGGCGGCCTATGACCCCGACGGATTGGACCTGGGTGAGTTGGTGCGACTCAAGACGGCCGGGGCGAGCGTCGCCCAACTCCCCTCCGGCCGGCCCGGTTGGCGTGCGGAAGACCTGGTGGCAACTGCCAAAGCCGAGCTGTTGCTAGAGGCCTCGCCGGTCATCATGGAGGCAGGAGGTGGACCCGGGATGCGTTGCATCCGGACTGCGCTGGAGCTTGGGATGCACGTGGTCACTCCCAACAAGGGGCCGCTGGTGCTCGCCTATCGCGAGTTGCACGAGCTGGCGGCCGCCAACGGTGTGCAGTTGCGGTTCGATGGGACGGTCGCTGGCGGGCTACCCGCCATCAATCTGGCCCAGCGCGACCTGCGCGGCGCACAAATCAAGGTCATCGAGGCGGTGCCCAACCTGGTGACGGGCTATGTGATGGATATGATCGCCGAGGGGGTGGAGAGGGAGACGGCGCTGGCCCGAGCGCGCGAGGAGGGGGTGCTGGAAGCGGATGCGTCGTGGGACCTGGATGGTTGGGACGCGGCCGCCAAGCTGGTTATCCTGACCAACGCGGCGGTGGGCGATACGCTGGTGCAACCGGCGCAACTGGCGGACGTGGAACGGACCGGCATCATGGGGGTGGAGCGGGAGGCGTTACGCCAGGCCCGAGAGAGCGGCCGGCAGTATCGTCTGCTGGCGCGGGCGGAGCGACGTGATCAGGGCGACTGGCGACTGACTGGTGCGGCCGACGGCCCTCGACGCTGACCACCCGCTCGGCAGGCTGGGCCGCAAACAGATGGGGGTGGTGTTTGCCACCGATATCTATGGCACCATCACCGCCATCATCGACGAGCCAAACCCGATCCCGTCGGCGGCGTCCATGCTGAGAGACGCTCTCGATATCCTGGTGTGATCGGCCGTTGAGGTCAATCGTCGCGATTCGACGCGACGGGTTTGAGGTAGAGCACGCCCAAGGGCGGCAGGGTAAGCAGGGCGGAGCAGGGTTGCCCTTGCCAGGGGGTCAACTCGGCCGAGATGCCGCCCTGGTTGCCGACCCCGCTGCCGCCATATTCCGTGGCATCGCTGTTCAATAGCTCGCTGTAGGCGCCCGGAATAGGAAGGCCGACGCGATACCCCATGCGCGGCATTGGGGTAAAGTTGGCAATGACGACGACCAGCGGCGCGGAGTTGGCGTCTTTTGGTTTGCGGAAGAACGATACGATGCTCTGGTCCACGTCGCGAAAGTCGATCCACTCGAACCCATTCCAGCTGAAATCGACCTGGTGCAGTGCGGGTTCGCTCTGGTAGAGGTGATTCAGATCGCGCACATAGAGCTGAAGCTGACGGTGAAGGTCAAAGGCCAGCAGGCCCCACTCCACGCTCCCGTCATGGTCCCACTCGCCCCATTGGCCGATCTCGCTTCCCATAAAGTTGAGCTTTTTCCCCGGGTGGCTGAACATGTAGGCATAGAGCGCTCGCAGATTGGCGAATTTCTGCCAGTCGTCGCCTGACATTTTGCCCAGCATGGACCCCTTCATATGGACCACCTCGTCGTGGGAGAGAGGCAGGATAAAGTTCTCGTTAAAGGCGTAGAGCAACGAGAAGGTCAGGTTGTCATGCTGATAGCGGCGATAGACGGGGTCCTTGCTCATATAGAGCAACATGTCGTGCATCCAGCCCATGTTCCATTTGAAATCAAAGCCGAGCCCGCCCAGATAGGTCGGCCGCGAGACCATCGGCCAGGCCGTCGATTCTTCGGCGCAGGTGATGGCATCAGGGTACTCGGCGTGCACGACCTCGTTGAAGCGTTTGAGCCAGCTGATCGCGCCCAGGTTCTCCCGGCCGCCAAACTCGTTGGGAATCCATTCCCCGGCGTCTCGCGAATAGTCCAGGTACAGCATCGAGGCAACGGCGTCTACCCGCAGGCCGTCGATGTGGTACTTGTCGAGCCAAAAGACGGCGCTGGAGAGCAGAAACTCGCGGACCTCGGTGCGGTCATAGTTAAAGATAAAGGTACCCCAGTCCCTGTGCTCACCCTTGCGAGGGTCGCCGTGTTCGTAGAGGTGCGTACCGTCGAAATAGCCGAGCCCGGTCTCGTCTTTGGGAAAGTGGGCTGGCACCCAATCGAGGATGACGCCGATCTCTGCCTGGTGGCATCGGTCGATGAACGCTTTCAGATCGTCGGGAGTGCCAAAGCGGCTGGTGGGCGCAAAGTATCCGATGGTTTGGTAGCCCCAGGAGCCGTCAAAGGGATACTCGGTGATGGGGAGAAACTCGATGTGGGTGTACCCCATTTCAACCACATAAGGGATCAATTGGTCTGCCAGCTCGGCAAAAGAAAGCCACCGGCCGTCGGGCGACCGGCGCCAGGAGCCCAAGTGCACTTCGTAGATGGAGATTGGCGCGTCCAGGGCATTGGCCTCTTTGCGTCGGTCCATCCAGGCGCTGTCACCCCATTGGTAACGATCGATGTCAAAGACGAGGGAAGCGGTCTTGGGACGCAGCTCGGTGGCAAAACCCACCGGGTCGGTCTTTTCCACAGTGTATCCCTGATGGCGAGAGCGGATCTCGTATTTATACAAATCCCACTCGCCCAGGCCCGGGATGAACAGCTCCCAGATGCCGGTGGCGCCGCGCGGCCTCATGGGGTGCCGGCGGCCGTCCCACTGGTTAAAATTGCCCACCACGCTGACGCGCTCGGCGTTGGGCGCCCACACTGCAAAGCTGACGCCACGGACTCCCTCCACCTCGCACAGGTGCGCACCCAGGCGATGATAAATACGATAGTGGTTGCCTTCGGAAAACAGGTGCAGGTCCAGGTCAGTAAGTACGGGCGGGAAACGGTAGGGGTCCTCTGTCTCTTCGGTCGCCTCCTCGTGGGTGGTGACCTTGAGGGTGTACGGAAACACCTTGTCCCGGCCGGCGACAATAGCTTCAAAGAAACCATCGGGGTGAATCTCGATCATGGGGAACAGATCACCCTCGGCCGTAATCACCTGGACCTGGCGCGCGTGCGGCATAAAGACCCGCACCGCCACGGCGCTCTCTCCTTCTATCTCGACGGGGTGAATCCCCAGGATGTCAAACGGTGCGCCATGGTGTGCGCCGATGATCGCGGCTATGGCTTGGGGCGGGACGGTTATCTTGCTCATTGGCGCATCCTTTTGTGACTGTGCGTACGATTGTAGCAGGCGGCAGGAAGCTGGTCAAAGCACGACTGCGCTGTAACTGTTCAGAGTTGGGGTAAGAAATCGGGTGCGTGATGTCTTGATAACGCTCCACAGGCGTCAAAACGGGAGCAGAAAGGGCACAAGGCACGATTCGACGGCGCTGGCGATGTAACTGTGAACAGTTACACTGCGCTCTAGTCACACTGTGGGGGACTGATCGGCCGTGGAGCTGGTCGCCAGTTCGCCTGCAAGGGCGAGATCAGGGTTTTGGTCCACCTGCCCCAGTTGCCACCGCACACGGTGTGGCTGCATGGCGGCCAAAAGCGCCTCCCACTCGCCGCGGTTGGCCACCGGCTTGCCGTCCTTGGTGCGCCAATCCCTGGCCTGCCAGGCGGCAATCCATTGAGAAGCGCCGCGTATCAAATAGTCGGCGTCTGACACCACCATGATCGAGCACGGGCGGGTGATGGCCCACAACGCCTCGGCCGCGCCGCGGATGAGCAAGGCGTTGGCGCTCAGGTCGGATACGCTGTGCGAGAGGGTGCGGGTGTGCTCGCCAAAACGCAACACCACCCCCCAAGCTCCGATTTTCTGGCTGGGAATGTGGGATACTTTGACCGAGATCACCACCTCGGGTTGCTCGTGGGCGGCATACGGCAGGTTGTGGGTTGGCGCCTGGGGCGCCATTTCATTTCGCGCCCGGGTCGCCAGCCGGTCGGCACGTTCGTTGTGCACGTGCCCAGAGTGTCCCTTGATCCAATGCCAGGCGATCTGGTGGCGCTGGGTCTGTTCGTAAAGCGCCTGCCACAGCTCCTGGTTCTTGACCGGCTCGCCATCCTTGGTCTGCCAGCCGTTCTGCAGCCACTCATCAATCCAACGGGTGATTCCCTGGCGAAGGTATTCCGAGTCGGTAAAGTGATCGACGGCGCACGGGCTGCAGGCAGCGTCGAGCGCCTGGAGCGCGGCGACGGCCGCCTGAAGCTCCATCTGGTTGTTGGTGGTGTCGGGATCATTGCCGCTCAGGAACCATTCGTGGTCGGCAAATCGGATCACCGCGCCCCAGCCGCCAGGGCCGGGGTTTGGTTTGCACCCACCATCTGTGTATACCTCGATCGGTAAAAGCGGGCCTGCAGGGTCCATAGGAGTCTATGATAACGGCTTGGGAAGAGACTGACAAGAGGAAAATCGTTTCTTAAAATCCTGCGTTTTCCGCCCGTTTCATGGTAGAATGTCTGTTTAACATGTTGTGAGATGGCAGGATGCACGAGACACAATCTCCTGGCGAGCCAAGTCCATACGCACACCTGACGCCCGAATTCCTGGAGCGCCTCGATCGCGTAATGGATGGACTGGACCCCATTGGGGTGTGGCGGGCCACCTATAGTGGCCTGGTGCCTCAGTGTTTGCTGGCTATCGACCCTTTCATCGGCCGGATCAAGAACTACTTGAGCGATGAGCATCAGTCACTAGTGACTGATGCTCTTTTTGTCTCCTTTAAAGCCCATAAACTCGCGTTGCGAAAATCGGGCGATGCGCTCTTTTTCGAGCATCCGCTTGCTACGGCTGATTTCCTCGCCTCCTACCTGCTTGATGCAGCTACACTGGCCGCGGCGCTGCTGCACGATGTGGCCGAGGACACGACGCTCTCGATGCCACGGATCGTAGAACTGTTTGGGCCCGACGTCGGCAAACTGGTCGATGGGGTGACCAAGTTGCAGGCCACCGGCAAGGCAGTGACCAGCCAGCTTCAGCAAGAGGCGATTCGCATCGAGAGTATCAACAAACTGTTTCGCTTCATGGTGGACGATGTCCGCGTCATGCTGGTCAAGCTGGCGGACCGGCTTCACAATATGCAGACTTTGACCGCGCTGCCGCGCGAGAAGCAGCGTGAAAAAGCTTACGAGGTGCTGGAAGTCTATGCGCCTCTGGCTTACCGGCTTGGCATGTGGGACGTCATGTCCGAGTTGGAAGAGATCGCGCTCAAGACGCTGCAGCCCGACTCGTACCAAAAGCTCAAGCTGCTCATGGACCGCCGGGCGGCAAAGCAGCAGCCCCGCTTTGATTTGACGCAAGACCTCTTGATCCAGAACCTGGCTGCGGCGGGCATCAAGGCCGAGATCGAGCTGTCACGCGAACAGATCTATAGCGTCTATCAGCAACTCGAACGACAGGGGCGGGCGCTGCCCCGGCTGACAGACACCCTGCGCGTAGCCGTCGTGGTGAACAGCCGCTGTCTGTGTTACCAGGCGTTATGCGCGGTGCACGAAAGCTGGACCCCGGTTCCCGGCACCTTTGACGATTACATCGCCAATCCACGCGAGAACCTGTATCAATCGCTTCACACCACCGTGTTTGGGCCGGGCGGCATGCTCAAGATTCGCGTCCGAACGGAAGAGATGCACCAAATTGCCCATCACGGCATATTGGCCCGCTGGCTGTCCGAACTGACCGAGACGGCCAAAGGACTGGAGGAGCAAGTAGACGACATCTTTCGGCGACTGGCGCCGCTCGAGGGCATTGCAGAGCGCGGCGACCGACTGACCGCCTACCGCGAAGCGCTGACCGATCAAATCCAGGTCTTTACGCCCAAAGGCAAGCCGATCGAGCTGCCGTCCGGCTCCACGCCGCTGGACTTTGCCTATGCCATCCATTCCAAGTTGGGCGACGAGGCCCGCAGCGCTCGCATCAACGGAGTCCCGCGCCCGTTGAACACGGCCTTGCGCAATGGCGACACCGTTACAGTGGCGCGATACCGTGGCGAGCAGCCGTTGCGAATCTGGCTGGACGAGGATCTGGGGTTTATTCGGACGGCCTACGCCCGCAGCAGGATCCGCCGCTCCTTTCGCCAATTGACGGGCGCTGACGCTGTCTCGGTCGGCTGGGAGGTATTGCAGCGCGAGATGCGAATGATGGGGCAGGAAGAGTATGACCTGGAGGACATCGCTCGTGCCCTGGAGTATGATGGGTCCGAAGGCCTGCTGGTGGCGATCGCACGCGCTGACGTTATGCCCCATCAGGTGACCCACCTGGCGATCAAGCCGGTCTGGGAATCCCTGGAGGCGCTCTCTCTGGGAGGGGTGGTCGCGTCGCCCGATGGACCGGTGAACGTACGCGGTGTGCCCGGCCGGCAGGTCAAGTTGTGCGGCACGTGCCAGCCGACACCTGGAGACTCGATCATTGGCAACCTATTGCGGGGTGGGCAGGTCACCGTTCACCAGATGGACTGCCACCACATTGCGCACACCAGCCAGCAGGCGTCCCAATTGAACCTGGTAGAGGTCGAATGGGCAGAAAAGTCGCATCTGGTGCGCGCGGTGCATGTCTGCGTGGCGGCCGTCGATCGCAGTGGCCTGACCCATGACCTGACGCAGATTCTGGAGCAAGAGCACGTCAACATCTGCGAGATGTACGGCCGGGCAGATCACGTTCATCACGTGGGATTGGTCTCGCTGACCATTGAGGTGGCTGGGCTGCGGCAGCTTTCGCGCATTCTCCATCGCATCGCGCAATTGCCGAACGTCAAGGTGGTGCGGCGCGTATCCGAATCCCCCCACGGTCAGGAAGCCATCATGCGGTGGGCCGTTGACTGTGTTCATGGCAAGGTCGATTGCAGCTGATCGTTGTGCTGCCGGACCGGTATGGTACAATCGCTCTGATTACTCTCTCGTTTCTCGTCCAATCCAAGATTCACTATGGCTCATGACAAGATCATCGTGCGTGGTGCGCGCGAGCACAATCTAAAGAACATCACCGTCGAAATCCCGCGTGACAAACTGGTGGTGATCACCGGCCTGTCCGGGTCAGGCAAATCCTCGTTGGCCTTTGATACGATCTTTGCCGAAGGTCAGAGACGGTACGTCGAGTCCCTCTCGGCCTATGCGCGGCAGTTCCTGGGCCAGATGGAAAAGCCGGATGTGGATCAGATCGAGGGACTGAGCCCGGCCGTCAGCATTGACCAACGCGGGGTCAGCCGGAACCCACGGTCCACCGTGGGTACAGTGACCGAGATCTATGACTATTTGCGCCTGCTCTACGCGCGCATCGGGACCCCCCATTGCCCGCAGTGCGGCCGGCTGGTGGAACAGCAGAGCGCCGAACAGGTGGTGGACTCGCTGCTCCGACTGCCGCTGCAGACCCGCATCCAGATCCTGGCCCCGTTGGTCAAGGATCGCAAGGGGCATCACGAAAGGGTGTTTGAGGAGGTGCGCAAAGCCGGCTTTGTGCGGGTTCGGGTGGACGGACAGGTGCGGGACGTAGACGATACGATCGAGCTTGACCGCTACAAGGCGCACACGATCGAGGTGGTCGTGGATCGGCTGGTCGTTCAGCACGCACCGGAGGAAGAAAGCGAAGAAGCGGCCGCGGCGCGCACGCGCCTCACCGATTCGGTCGAGACGGCGCTCAAGATGGGGGACGGCGTGTTGCTGGTGAGCAACGCCTCCCTGGACCCGCCGCAAGACGCGCTCTTTTCCGAAAAACTGGCCTGTATGTACTGCGAACTCAGTTTGCCCGAGCTGGAGCCGCGCTCTTTTAGTTTCAACAGCCCCCACGGCGCGTGTCCAGCGTGCCAGGGGTTAGGGATGCAACTGGAACTGGACCCTGGTTTGATCGTTCCCAACCCGTTCCTCACGCTGCGGGCTGGCGCCGTGGACTCGTGGCCTGTGGACACGTCTGGGTGGTATTGGAGTCAACTGCAGGCCGTATCGGATCATTTTGACATCCCGCTGGACCAGCCATGGCACACACTGACCAAGGCGCAACAACAGGTGCTGTTGTATGGTAGCGGGGACGAGCAGGTGCGGATCCAGTACACTCACCGGAATGGCCGTGGGCACGGCGAATACACCACTCATTTTGAGGGGGTGATTCCCAACTTACGGCGGCGGTATCGAGAGACCAACTCGGACTATATCCGGCGCAAGATCGAGAACTATATGGCTGAGCGGCCGTGCCCGTCGTGCGACGGCGCGCGCCTGCGCCCCGAAAGTTTGGCGGTGACCATCGACAGCATCCCGATCCACGAGGTGGTGGACTGGCCCGTGGTGCGCACTCTTGGCTGGGTGGAGCGGCTGCAGGGCGCCGAGCAGCAGGCGGCAGAACAGAGCCAGTCGAGCGATCGACGATCACCGCTGCGCTCGCGCCATCAGATGATCGCCCGGCAGGTGCTCAAAGAGATTTACGACCGGCTCGAGTTCATGGCCAACGTCGGGCTTGACTACCTCACCCTGAGCCGGTCGGCCGGCTCGTTGAGCGGCGGCGAGGCGCAGCGCATCAGGCTGGCGACCCAAATCGGATCCCAGTTGATGGGGGTCCTGTACGTGTTGGATGAACCGAGCATCGGCCTGCACCAGCGCGACCAGGCCCGGCTGTTGCGCACGCTAGAGGGGATGCGTGACCTGGGTAACACGCTGCTTATCGTGGAGCACGACGAGGATACCATGCGGGCGGCCGACTGGATCATCGACCTGGGACCCGGAGCGGGGATCAACGGCGGCGAGGTGGTTTGCTCGGGCTCGCTGGAGCAAATGATCGACTGCCCCAATTCGTTCACCGGGGCCTATCTTTCGGGTAGAATGAAAATCCCGGTGCCGGAAAAACGCCGCCCCGGCAATGGTCAGGCGTTGGTGGTTCGCCGCGCCCACGAGCACAATCTCAAAGAGATCGATGTGAGCTTTCCCCTGGGTCGCCTGATCTGCGTGACCGGCGTATCGGGCTCGGGCAAGAGCACGTTGGTGGTGGAGACGTTGTACAAGCGATTGTCGCAGGTGCTACATGGGGCCAAGATGCAGCCTGGCGTTCACGATCGCATTGAGGGGGTGGAGCTCATCGACAAGGTCATCAACATCGATCAGAGCCCAATCGGGCGCACCCCGCGCTCCAATCCGGCGACCTATACCAAGCTGTTTGACCAGGTGCGCAAGCTCTTTGCCGAGTTGCCCGAGGCCAAAGTGCGCGGCTACAAGCCGGGGCGCTTTAGTTTTAACGTCAAAGGCGGGCGGTGCGAGGCGTGTCATGGACAGGGGCAGTTGCGCATCGAAATGCAGTTCATGCCCGACATATACATCCCATGCGATGTCTGCCACAACACCCGCTACAATCGCGAGACGTTGCAGATTCGCTATCGAGGCCACAACATCGCCGAGGTGCTCGAGTTGAGCGTGGAAGAGGCATTGGACTTTTTCGCCAACTTTCCGGCCATTCGGCGCACGCTCATCACCCTGCGCGACGTAGGGTTGGGATATGTCCGCCTGGGCCAATCCGCCACCACCCTTTCCGGCGGCGAGGCCCAGCGGGTCAAGCTCAGCCGCGAACTGGCCAAACGCCCGACTGGTCAGACGATGTACATCCTGGATGAGCCGTCCGTCGGTTTGCATGCCCACGACGTCGCCAAGCTGATACAGGTGCTGAACCGCCTGGTTGACCGGGGCAACACGGTGGTGATCATCGAACATCATCCAGACATCATCAAGGTCGCGGATCACCTGGTGGACCTGGGGCCCGAGGGCGGGGATGCAGGGGGGGACATTGTCGCCCAGGGAACGCCGGAACAGATCATGCAGGTGGCGGCGTCTTATACCGGGCAATATCTCAAGCGCTATCTCGCTCGCTGAGAAAGCGGCCTCACCAGCCCGATAGATCACTTGGCTGACTGGAGGGAACCATGTCCCAGAGATGGATAGCACTGGCATCCGTGATTGGGTTTTTGCTCGGCGCGCTGCCCGGCGCGGCCGGTGTGGCGTCGGACAATGCGCTCCCTGAGCCCTGGCCCTTGTCGGAGCGATACCCGGCCGAGGTGACGATCGCCACCGCCGAGCAGCTCACCACACTGATCGAGGCGGGCGTGGAGGTCGAAGACTTGAGCCGATCGACGGCCGTGCCGCTCACGCTGTTCACGGCCGTGGTCAACGTCACGCCGGCCGAAGCGGAGGCACTGACCCGTCAAGGGTATCGGATTAGGCCGATCCCGAACGAGGGACTGCGCGCCTTTAGGCAGTACGGACCGGGGACGGCGGGACTCGAAGCTTGGCCTACCTACAGCCAGTACGTCACTCGAATGCAGAACCTCGCGGCCGCCCACCCCGACATCGTGCGGCTGTTCTCCATCGGCGAGTCGGTGCAGATGCGTGACATCTGGATGCTCAAGATCACCGACAATCCCGACCTCGACGAGGATGAACCCGAGGTCAAGTACACATCCACCATCCACGGAGACGAGCCCGTGGGTACCGAGATGACCATCCGCCTGGCAGAGTTGTTGGCGGACAACTATGGAACCGACCCTGTGCTCAGCGCACTGGTCAACGAAATGGAGATATGGCTCTGTCCGTTGCACAACCCCGACGGCTATGTGAACGGATCCCGGTACAATGCCCACGGCGTCAATCTGAACCGCGACTTTCCCGATCCCATCACCGATCCTAACGACGACCCGACCGGGCGCGAGCCAGAAACCCGCGCGATGATGTTGGTGGGCTATGACAACCGGTTTGTGATGGGCGCCAACTATCACGGCGGGGCGCAGGTGGTCAATTACCCCTGGGATAGCTTTGTGGGATATGCGCCCGATGACGCCATCTTTTACGACTATGGCGTTGGGTACGCGGTGCGCAATCCATATATCTGGAATGGCGGCTTTCCCAACGGGGTGACGCGGGGCTGGGAGTGGTACATCATCCACGGGGGGATGCAGGACTGGGCTTACCACTGGCGGCACGAACATCACGTCACCATCGAGTTGAGCAACACCAAGTGGCCTCCGTACAGTCAGATGGACAGCCACTGGGATGCCAACCGAGACGCGATGTTGTGGTGGATGGAACGATCTCTCACCGGCGCCCGCGGGGTGGTGCTGGATGCGGTCACTGGCGAGCCCCTGGACGCGACCGTTGACGTGGTGCAGCTCGGCAAGCCGGTCCAGACCGACTCGGACGCGGGCAATTACCATCGCTTGCTGCTGCCCGGAACGTATACACTTGCCGTAACCTCGGAAGGTTACCTGGCTCAATCTGCGCCGGTAGCGGTGGCGTCAGGGGCGGCCGTCGTCCAGAATTTCTACCTGCAGCGGGACGCGCTGTGGGCAGTGGAGGCCAGCGGCAGCCAGGTGGTGGGCGAGCCGAGCGCTGTCATTACCCACACCTTTGCCGTCACCAATGTGGGGCTGTTGAGCGACACGTATTCCCTGGCTCTCGAGCCGGGCGAGTGGGACGCAACCTTGCTCGAGACCGAGGTCGGACCGGTGGATACCGGTGAAACGGGGACGGCGCGTGTGAGGGTCGAGATTCCCGTCCAGCCGGCTGGGAGTTGGATCGTCGCCCGGGACACCTTGTCGTTGACTGTGACCTCGGTGAGCAGCCCGGCAGTCAGTGTCAGGACCTCGGGGCTGACGCAGGCGATGGCTGACCTGGACGTGACCATGACGGCCGGTCAGGCCGACCAATCGGGCGTGGTGGGGCAGTTGGTGACCTATACGGTGACCCTCACCAACAGTGGCGATTATACCGACACTTATGCACTCTCGCTGCATGGCAATCTATGGCCGTCGGTAATAGTCCCCACAACGACGCTGCTGGTGGCTCCAGGGGATTCGGTCGATATCTGGGTGTTGGTCACCGTACCCTTGGGTCCGCTGGGCAAAGTACACACAGTGACGTTGCGGGCGACATCGGGTTGGGACCCGACGCTATTGGCTGAGCAGGAGCTAGCCACGACCCGACGCGCGCGGCAACTCTATCTGCCCCTGGTGTACAGGGGATGGCAGAGCTGACAGGAGCTGGTGACCTGCAGCCCGGCGCCCTTGATGGGCGCCGGGCTGTCGCCAAACTAAGGGCGAATCGTAAAGATCATCCCGTCGCTGCGGCCAAAGACTTCCGGAAAGTAGAACTCGCGTGCTGTGGTCGGCATCACCCGGTACTCGCCCGGCAGGCTGGCGCGTATGATGTAGGTGTACTCGTACGTACCGGCCGGAAGGTACTCTGCAAAGAGAACCACCTCCTCGTCTCGCACCTGGGTATAGTTGAACCACCACCAACCCCAGTACCCCCACTGGTAGTCGAGATCAGCCTGTTCCCAGCCGCCGACTGTGTCCAGGGCGCTGCTGGTGAGTAGGTTCTGGTCCACGGCCTCGGCGCCGGCCGGTAGGGGGTCCTCGACCAGCACATAGTACAGGTCGTGGGGCGCCACCACGGTGAGCTTGACGCGCACCGCCTCGCCAACCTCGATGCTCGTCAGCGACTCGCAGACCTCCTCCTCGGGGTTGCAGGAGGCGGCCGTGTATTCCCGGGCAACCATGACGCCCCGTCCGATGGGTTCCACTTGCTCTACGGGCAAGTAGGTCTCCAGATGGACCGTGTAATACAGACGGCCGTCGCCGGCCGAGCGCCCGATCGTGAGCTGATTGACCTGCTCCAGAATCAAGTCGGCGACGGCGATCGCGTACGCGGTGGTGTCGCGAACCGTAGAGGCATCGGCGCGACCCTCGCCGAGCAGGCGTCCGTTCAAGGCGGCGTCGAACTCATAGTCTGCCTGCAACTCGCCCGTGGCGACCATCCAGTCGATCAGCCCGATGAGGGACCAGGCGGTTTCCTGGGTCGTCTCCCAATGACCGGCCGTGCGGGCGATCATCAACCAGCGGACAACGTTGGGAGCGAGGTCGTTCTCGGGGTCGAACCGGGCCAACAGGTCGAGGATGACGGCTGTGGAGCGGGTGTCCGTGTTCCAGTTCCACCAATCGCGCTCGTTCTCCTCCCAGTGGCGCGCCGGTGGCGCTGACGATTGCCTCTCCGGCAATGTCCGCCAGCAAGGTGTCGAGGCGGTCGCTGGAAGACCCCTCCAGCAGGCCGTAGGCCAGGCCGAGGTACGCCCGGGCGTAATGGCTCAGCTTGTCCTTTTCGGCGAACAACCCCTCCAGGTGACTGACGGTCGTCTCGCCGCGCTCGGCCAGGACATAGAGAACGAACGCCTGGCGGTTGGCCTGCCACGGTTGATCCAGGCGGTTGGCCGGTTGTACCTCGTCCTGCAGATACTCGGCCGCGTCGTTGAGCACCTGGCGATCGACGGGAAAACCCGCCTCAGCGGCCTTGTCCAGTCCCAGGAGCACCCAGGCGGTCACCAGGGCGTTGCTCTCGCTAGTGTACCACCAGCCCCAGCCGCCGTCATAGTGTTGTTGATTGTACAATCGCTGCAGTCCCTGGCCCACCTGCTCGGCAAGCCTGGCCTCCATCTCGGGGTCGCGGATGCCCAAGTCGCTGAGAGCGCGGTAGGTGAGGACGTTGGGAAGAAAGCGCGAAACGGTCTGCTCGGTGCACTCGTAGGAAAAGTGCTCCAGGTAGGTCAGCCCGTCCTGCATGGCGGCCGCCAGCGAGGGAGCGATCTCGACCTGCAAAGCGCCCTGGGTGGCGTCCACGCCGGGCGGCAGCAGGATGCCTTCCGTTCGTGATCCAGCGTCGATGAGTTGACCCGCTGTGCCGACCACGTCCGGCGTGCGATAGCGGTAGACGGGGATGGTCCCATCCGGGCCGGTTGCCAGCGTCGGTTTGGTGGCGTCGGTGAGCCCACCGCCGGAGGCGCCAAAGATCAGGTCCACGTAGGGTACGTCCAGGACCGTGACGTTCCAGGTGACCTGGGCGCGGCCGCCGGCGGACAGGTTCACCGACTGTACGCTCGGGGAGTCGGCCGCCAGCTCGACTCCTTGGGCAGCCAGGCGCACCTCGGCGCCGAATGCGGTCTCGGTGTTGTTGTGCACTACCGCCCCGAGTTGGACCCGGTCGCCGACCACGAAAAAGCGGGGCGCCACCGGCCGCACCAGCAGCGCCTTGGTGGCGATGATGTCTGTGCTCGCCTGCCCAACCCGCGTGTCCTCGGTGACCGCCTTGGACGAGAGCCGCCACGTGGTCAGGTTGTCGGGAAGCGGGATTTCGACGTGCGCGTGCCCGTCGGCGTCCGTCTGTACAATGGCTTCCCAATAGGCGGTATCAGGGAACTCGGCGCGCACCTCGATGCCGATGCCCAGGGCGGCTTCATCCCCTCCCCCACCGCCTCCTTTGGCTAGATCGGCTACCTGCTCGTTGAGTCGATCGACGTTCAGCGTCAGCCCAATCCCGGTCTCCACCCCTAGGCCACGCTCCCCGTAAAAGGCGTCCAGGATCGGCGGCGCCTGATCGGCCGCCAACGACAGCACCGAGAGATCGACCAGCGCCAGCGACAGCTCGGCCTGGACCGGATTGCCTGCGTGGTCGGTGACGGGAATGTCATACGCCACCGTGTCTCCGGGGGCAAAGGTGTCGTTCTCAGGCGTGAGTTCAACGGTCAGTTGCTGTTGTTCGGGCGAGACATTTAGCTGGACAGCGCCCATTTTAAAGCTGCTGAGAAGGTTGGTCTCGTCGATCCCCTTGATCAGGACGACCGACACAAAGACGGTCGGGGCGTGCTCGGCGGTGATTAGCAGGTGGTACACCTCGCTGTTGCTGCGCAGGGTGATCACCTCCTGCTGGAAAAAGCGGCCGCGCTCCACCGTGACCAGCGCCGTCACCTCTCCCCGATACGGGCTGGGAATGAGGATTTCGGCCACATCGCCCGGCCGATAGGCGTCGCGGTCGGCGATCAACTCGATCCGATCGTTGTTCTCCATCCGCCAGGAGACATAGCTGGTGCTGCTGACCCAGAGAAAGACGCTAGCCCGATTCTCGCGACCGGCGTCATCGCGGATGATAGCTCGCAACCGATAACTTCCTCCATCCAACGGCACAAAGCTGGTTTGCGCCCGGCCGTCCGACCCCATGGACACGGTCTCGGTGAACACGGGGGTCTCCTCGACGATCCATTCCCAGCGGGTGCGCCCATCCTCTTTGACCTGCACGTTGTACCATTCGCGCAGCAACGCCACCATGGTAACCTCGGCCTGGGGAAGGGGTGCGCCCTCTAGGTCCACGGCGATCAGGTTGATGGTCTGAGGTTCCCCGGTCGTGCCGACGTAGCGATCGGCATAGATGCCGGCATAACGATCGGCCGGATGCACGATCATGGAGGTCCGGCCGGTCACCCGTTGCTCGTTCACGTCCACCACCGTCGCTTCGAGGGTGACGAGTTGGGCGCCGACCCGGTCTCCCATGTCGGCCGGCCGGTTCAGGTTGTATTTGCCTACCTTGTCCGTGACGCCGCTGCCCTCGGCGATGAGTTCGCCGAAACCATAGGCGGACCCGCCATCCCACCAATACCAGTACCAGTCCTCATAGTCGGCAAAAGAGTAACGGCCGGGCCCATCCCACTGGAAGAAATGGTCGTCCGCAAAGAGAGCCCAATTCACCTCGGCATCGGCCACGGGGCCGCCGAAAAAGTAGCTGGCCTCGACGTCGGCCGCGATCTCCTCGCCGACTACTAATTGCTCTCGGGATGGGGTGACGTTGACCTGAAACTCGGGTTTGCGGTACTCGGCGACCTGGAAAAAGACCCACTCGCGCAGATCGTCCGGATCGACGACAAAACGATAATTGCCTGTCTTGGCCTCTGCGCCCAGCATCACCTCCCCGGAAAATGTGCCCATCGGGGTGACCGGCAGCGTCTCCCGGTAGATCAACGTGTCGTCCCAGTCATAGACCTCGATCTCGATCTCGGATTGCTCCGGCAGTCGGTAGCGGGCCTCGTCTGGCTGGCGAAGGATGCCCTTATAGTAAACCGTCTGGCCCGGCCGGTAGATGGGGCGATCGGTGTAGAGATAGACCATGGTGCTCAGTCGGCCATAATCCTCGAAACGCAGGTTGAAATCCCAGGTAGAGATGCCCTGGGACCAGGCCGTGCTGCCAACCGAAAAGCCTCGCTCTCCAACCCCGGCCGAGGTGACATAGAGCCAACTGGATTCGGTAGAGGCGCGATAGTCAGAGACGTAGAGACCGTCCGAGCTGGTGGTCCCACTGGCGACGCGGGAGTTGTGGTGATCAACCACCCAAATGGGCAGATCCGCCACCGGTTGCCCGCTGAGCAGATCGGTCGCCCAGACCAACAACTCACCCGTCTCGCCAGTGATTGCTTTGACGGTCAGATTGATGGTCGAGATCACCAGGATGTGCTTTGAAACCTGCCAATCGGAAAAGCCAGGCGACGTCATTTCGAGGTAATAGATTCCTGGCGGAAGCTGATTGCCAGACTCGTCCACCATCGGCACGCGCCACACGAGGGTGGCGTCCAGTTGCGATTCCACCGGAACGGTCCAGCGCCGGATCACCCTACTGGCGGGAGGGGAATAATCGTCCCACTCGCTCCAGCTTGCAGGCCCGGTCAAAGTGACCAGGTCGCTGCGATCCAAAAGGGCCAATTTCAGGTTGAGCTCGGACACGTTGCGATAGACGGCGTAAACGACGGTTTGTGTATAAGCGTTGTACGTTCCAAGCGCGCCTGGTGTATGGAGGTAGGCCATTGGTTCGAGCGGACCAGTCGCAAAGCGAACGATGGTCTCCTGGCCCAGGCGATTGCCATAGGGATCGGTCATTTCTCCGCCAATGGTGACCGTGTAGGCCGTCGAGGGGAGTTTGTCAAAGCCAACATAGTAGCGGTTGTCCCAGCGGTCCCACCAGGTGTAGACGCTGGTCGGCTCGGGAATGATGGACAAATTCGGCATCACCGAGGCGAGGTGCATGGGCGAGGCAAAGTACAGGTCCAGGCCACCGTAGGGGCTCGCGCGGGTCTCGCCGTCGCCGGGCGAGGTGTAGAGCAGCGCCGGGTAGGGCACCGTCCAGAATTCGGAGATCAGGGTAGAGTCGAGCGGCGCGTCACCGGCGGCCGAGCGAGCGTCAGCGCTGATCGACCAGGAATAGTGGGTGTCCAGCGCCAGCTCCCGGGTTGACTGCCAGGACATCACAGTGTCCTGCTCGCTCCAGGTAAACCGGCCGGAGGGCTGGGCGGCGGAATCGGTCTCGATGCGAAAGGCGGCCTGGGTTCGCTCGCGATCCATCGGCTGGTTAAAGGTGACCGAGATGCTCTCTGTCAACCCGACGAGGGTTTCCCCGTCTGGAGGGCGATGCCAGGTGATGCGTGGCGCCTCGCTCGAAAAACGCCAGGTGTGATCCTCCACCAGCACCCCGCCCGTCAGATCGGTCAGCCCGGCGGTCACCCGCGCTTCATACTCGGTCCCCGCGGACAAAGGTCCGTCCGGCCGGTAGACGTAGATCGAGGTGTTGAGCCACTCGCCCTCGCCAGGGATCGGCGGCTCAAAGCTGACCGGCTGCGGCAGATCGGCCACGCCGGCCGAATGCACCAGTGGGACGACCGGCCGGTTGAACATGACGGTGATGGTGGTGTCAACGTCAACCGCCTCTGTCCCCGTCGGCCGGCAGCGTCTGGCTGACCTCCAGGAAACCCACCGTCTGGAATCGAAAGCTGTAGGGCAACTCGGCCGCCAGCCCGGCAGCGCTGTGGGCGACATCGCTGATCGTGACGTCGTAGCGGGTCTGGCGCTCAAACCCATTGGCCGGCCAAAAGAGCATAGTGCGATCGTCGGCCCACTCGAACGAGCCCGAGATGTCAGGGCTAATGGAAAAGGCCTGCTCCACTGAACCCTTTTCCATCGGTTGGTCGTATCGGATCATCAGCGATGCGTCCGTCCGCGCCTCCTCGCCACGTGTTGGGCTGCGCAGCACGACCTGGGGCGGCAACGGGGGAAGTGGAGTTGGGGAAAGGATGGGCTGGGTGGGACGGACGGTGGCGGTCGGTTGAGTGGGGCCGCCGGTGGCGGTCACTTGCGCCGTCGGTCCGGGGCTGGGCGTCGCTTCTTCTCTGCTGGTCAAAGCGCAGCCGAGTTGGGCTGCGCCGGTAGCCAGCAGCACTACCAAAAACCAGAAAATGAGCTTGGATCGCCAGGGTATCATCCCGCCTCCAATGGTGTCAAGTTGTGCGACCGCCCCTGCAACGCGCCCACGGATTGTGAGCGCGGCACACCCGATCTGACGGCCGCAGTTTCCCGTGTCGCGGCGCCGTCAACCAGCGCCATACCACCAATTATATCGCAGGCCAACGAGGCAAAGCAAGCCCGGAGAATGGGTTGCGCGCCGCGAGGAGAGGCGGATGATGGAGAGACAGCGGCCGTCAGCGAACGGCGTGAAGCTGGAGCAGGCCGATTCTGTTCAGTGTGATGGCGCTGCGCACCTGATGGTATAGATTGGTGGTGTCCAGGGGTTTGATCACGAAACCGTTCGCACCCGCCTGGTAGCTGGCAGCCACCCGGTTGAGCTGCGCGTCCAGGCTGATCATCAGAACTGGCGTCATGCTGGTCTCGGAGCGCGATCGAAGCTGGCGCAACACCGAGAGGCCATCGACCTCTGGTGTGTCCATGTCCAGCAGGATTATGTCCGGCTGGTGCTTTTCAGCCATCCTGAGTCCCTCAGGGCCGCTGTGCGCTACCCGAACCCGATAATCCCCCATTCCTTCCAGCGTCACCTTGATCGCGGCGACGACAACGGGATCCTCATCCACCACCAGGATGTCGGCGGCCGATCTTGAGACGTGTGGGGAGGTGAACAGTTTATGAGCCATATTTCCTGTCTACCAGGATCATCGGGATCCTCGAGTTCACGGTCCGCGGATATGACTTGCCAGTGACGCAAGCATTATAGCATGGCGACGCCGTCTGTTGAATGAGACGGCAGTCCTAGCGGGGTGTGCAATCGAGAGCAAAAGCCGCAATCGCGTGGCTGTGGCACGACCGGGCGCGGCTCGCAAGTGCAGAGGCCTGTGCGCTAGCTAGCGCACAGGCCTTATTTGGTCGTGGGATGCAAGGATGGAGGGACGGAAGTGCTACTCGGGGTATTCCACCTGGACTGTGCCGGCCTCAATCTCGGCTACCATATCGGCGATGGTCTGTTTTACAATATCGACCGCCTGGCCCTGCGGCACGGTCCAACTTGCTCGGCCGTCACGGCGGCGGAGTTCGAATCCGCCTTCCTTGAGCGAGCGCTCGCCAACGACGAGGCGCAGCGGGACGCCCAGCAGATCAGCGTCGTTGAACTTGACGCCAGGCCGCTCGTCTCGATCGTCGTAGAGCACCTGAACACCGGCCGCCCGCAACTCTTGATACAGGCCTTCGGTGGTGGCCTTGGTGTCCAGTTTCTTGCCCGGCACAAACATGAGATAAACCTGATATGGCGCGACCGTCATCGGCATACAGAGACCGTGCTCGTCGTTGTGTTCCTCGGCAATGCAAGCCAGGAGACGACCCGGTCCGATTCCGTACGAACCCATGACGATCGGTTTTAGCTGACCGTCCTCATCCAGGTAGGTGGCGCCCATGGCGGCGCTATAACGGGTGCCGAGCTGGAATATGTTACCGATCTCGACCCCGCGCGATAGCCGCAGCGGCTCGGCGCAATCAGGGCAGCCATACCCTTCGTCGGCGGCCGCAATGTCAACCACCAGGTCGGCCGTATAGTCGCGGCCGTGATTGACGTTGCGATAGTGATACTCGACACGGTTGGCGCCGCCCACCAGATTGGGAGATTGGGGGATCAGGTCGTCAACGACGACCAGGATGTTCTTGGCCCCGATGGGAGAACCGTATCCGGGTTCGATGCCGTGGGCGCGGATCTCTTCCTCGGTCGCTGGCCGCAGTTCTTTGGCCTTGAGAGCGTTGACCAGCTTGGTCTCGTTGAGTTCCATGTCGCCGCGGAGAATGGCGAGCACAAACTTGACAACGTCTTTCTTTTCCTCGGCTACGGTAGCCATCATGAACACAGCCTTGGCCGTCTTTGTTTCTGGAATGTCCATAAAGGCTGCCAGCGTGGCAATGGTTTTGCAGTCGGGCGTGTGGACCGCTTCCAGCGGCAGTGGCTGTTCGGCCGCGGGCGCCTTTTTGACAAAGGATGCGACCTGGCGGTTGGAAGAGAAACCGCAGGCGTCGCAGAGCAGCAGCGAGTCCTCGCCGATGGGAGTCAGGTACATGTATTCGTGCGCCAGCTTGCCGCCCATCATCCCAACGTCGGATTTGACGGCGATGCACGGCACACTGCAGCGGGCAAAGATGTCAAAATAGGCCTGATAGTGGGCGCGATACTGCTTGTCAAGCCCTTCCCAGTCCCGGTCGAGCGTGTAGCTGTCTTTCATGCGGAATTCGCGCACGCGGATGAGTCCGGCTCGCGGACGAGGGTCGTCACGGAACTTGGTCTGAATGTGGTAAACCATCAGCGGCAACTGACGGTACGAGCGAATCTCTTGCAGAGCAATGTCGGTGATGACCTCTTCGTGAGTCATGGCGAGTACCATGTCCCGGCCGACCCGATCCTTAAAGCGGGCCATTTCGGCGCCGATTTCGTACCAGCGGTTCGTACGCTTCCAGACCTCGGCCGGGTTGACCACCGGCATCTCCATCTCCTGCCCATCGATGTTGTCCATCTCCTGCCGGATGATCTCCTCGATCTTGCGAACCGTGCGCCAACCGAGCGGCATAAAGCTGAACAGGCCGGCGCCGAGTTGGCGGATGTAACCGGCCCGCAGCAACAGTTGGTGGCTGGTGACCTCGGCATCGCCTGGAGCGCGGCGGAGGGTTTGACGAAAGAGGCGGGACATTCTCATGACGAGTCTCCTACTGATTCGCTTGACTGGCGGTCAATTGTAACATACCGGACGCGGGTGGAAAGCTGCGCGCCGGCCGGCGCGCGCAGCGCCCCTGAGGTGATGGCGGGTGACCACCAGTCCGGCGCCCTATCCCCACGGCGCCGTCGGTGATGAGCCCAATCAGGTCCTACGCCAGCCTGGGTCACGCCAACCCCAGCGCCCTCTATTGGGCGGCTAGCCGGGGGTCATAGTTGCCCGATTCCGGGCCGCCGCAATCGGGAGTGTAACAGGTGATGTCCATAAAGGTGCAGGTTTTGGCGCAATTTGGGCACGTGTTGGGCGGTTCGGCCGCTTGAAAGATGTTCTTGCACTCGGTGCATTTCCACCACAGTTTGCGTAGAATTGACATGGTTATCTCCTTGGATCCTCACTTGATACGGTGCACACTCATGGCGACCGCCTCGCCGCCGCCCAAACAGAAGGGTCGCCATCCCCGTCTCCAGGTCACGATCCTGCAGCGCATGGAGCAGCGTGGTGACCACGCGTGCGCCGGAGCAGCCGATCGGGTGACCCAAAGCGATGGCGCCGCCGTTGACGTTGACCCGCCCCCAATCCCAGCCGAGACCCTTGCCGTTCGCCAGGCATTGGGCGGCAAATGCTTCGTTCGCTTCGATGAGGTCATAGCTGTCGATGGTGACGCCGGTCTTGTTCCATCAGCTTTTGCACGGCGAGAATTGGGGCGGTAAAGATCTCGAGCGGCCTGACGCCCGCCTGGGCAATGCCGATAATGGCGGCCAAGGGTTGGATGCCCAATTCGTCCGCTTTTTCCAGGGCCATGACGACGGTCGCCGAAGCGCCGTCGGTGATGCCGGGTGCGTTGCCGGCGGTCACCATGCCGTCCTTGACAAAGGCCGGCCGCAGTCGCGCCAGCCCCTCCAGGGTCGTATCTCGGCGGATGACCTCGTCGGCCTGAAAGACGAGCGGGGCGCCTTTGCGCTGCGGCACCAGAACGGGGACGATCTCGGCCTCAAACTTGCCTGCATCCTGCGCCGCGGCCGCCTTGAGCTGGCTGTTGTAGGCGTACTCATCCAGTTCTTCCCGGGATAACTCAAACTCGCGAGCAACCCACTCGGCCGCGTTGCCCATGTGCTGATGCTCAAAGGCGCACCACAACCCGTCGTGCACCAACGAGTCGAACAAGGGTGCCGTGGCCCAGCCGGTAGCCGGTGCGCCCCTCGGTGAGCAGGTAGGGGCACAGGTTCATGTTCTCCATGCCGCCAGCGACAAATATTGCGCCATCTCCCGCCTTGATCATAGAAGCGGCCATCATGATGGTCTTCATGCCCGAACCGCAGATTTTGTTTACCGTCGTGGCGGATATGTGATCGGCCGGCAATCCGGCCTTGAGGGCCGCCTGGCGGGCGGGAGCTTGGCCGGACCCAGCCTGCCACAACCTGACCCATCAACACCTCGTCGATGGTGTATGGGTCCAGACTGACCTGCTCAACCGCTCCCTTGATGGCGATGGCGCCCAGGTCGGCGGCCGGGATGGCGGCCAGGGTGCCGCCGAATTTGCCTATCGGTGTTCGCACTGCGCTCACGATAACCGGGGTACGTGGATTCATCTTGCTCCTCTCTCATGCTGACGGGACACAGCCTATCACCGGGATGAATAATACCTTGATTTGGCCCGTCGAGCTAGTAGACGCGTTGAAAGCTTGTAATCTGTTTCCTTGTTTTGACACCAATTTTGACCGGGCTCTTGCACAGGTTTTGCACGGCAGCTTGATAGCATATACTCAGGTGTCTGTGTGCACAGTCACTGTCGGCGGTGAGGTATCAGTTGTCGGGGTTTAACAAGGAGGAGGAGATGAGCTATGCGTATTGCCCATCGTGTGACGCCAAGATCGACATCTCAGGCTACCCCGAGATCGGCCTACAAGTGACCTGTTCCTCCTGCGGCGACCTCTTCAAGATCGTCGAATTGAGCCCGCTAACCTTGGCCTGGGTGTATCAAAACAACGACACCGACTGGGGGGACGAAGAATATTGATCCAGACCAAGGTTGCCATAGCCGACCCGCGCTCCCTCTGCAACTCTGTCCTGCCGAAAGGAACCCTGACCTCCACGGAGGTCTTTTTTTGGCTGCATCTCGCGGATGCCCCTTGGAGGGTGCCCCCAGAGGTGCCTGCCAGGAACACAAAAACCCCGGCCCGCGCCACACGCCGGGGTCCTACCTGATCGCCAACGCCCGAATCTACGACCTAGCGGCGCCGGTCGCCGTCCCAGTCTTCTGAATCGTCGTTATCTTCGCTCATCCAGTCAAGTACGATCGGGTTCAATCTCACCACTTCCAGCCTTTCCCGGCACGCCGGGCAGGTGGTGATCTGACCGATCCTCAACTTGCGCCCAATCTCGATACGAGACTCGCAGGCCGGACACTCGGCCAACGCAGCCAGGGCTCTTCGCTTCTCCTCAAACATGATCTACAACCTCGCCTCAAATTCCTGTTCTACTCAAGCAGAGTATACTGCCATTCTGTATAATCAGCGTGCGTAAGAGCGGGTAAACCCCGTGCCAAAATCGCTTTTCTTGTGGCAGACCTGCCACAAATCTACGATTCGTACTTGAGAACATAGCCAACCCGCGGGACGGTGATGATGTAATTGGGTGTGCGCGGTTCAGGCTCTACCTTGATGCGCAGCCGTCTGATCAACCCACGGACCAAATCGCGATCTCCGCGGCCGCTGTATCCCCACACGTGCTCCACCAGCCGCTCGGCCGGGAACACCTGATCGGGGTGCATCATCATGGTGTAGAGCAGGCGAAACTCGAGCTGGGTCAACTGCTTCGGCGCGCCGTCGCGAACCTGAACGTTGCGGCTAGTGGGGTCAAGGCTAATGTCGCCGCGCGTGATGGACGGCAGCGTGAAAAAGGGAACGCCAGTGGTGCGCCGCAACACCGCCCGAATCTCCATGATCAATATTCTCGCGCTGTACGGGCGCAACACCACCAGATCTGCTCCGGCGTCGAATAGATCCGCATGCAGGTCCTCAGAGATGGGATCCGATATAATCACCACCGGCACGGCGGTGAGGGCGCGGAGTTGGCGAGTAAACGCGACGGGGAACTCTTTGCGAAAGGCAAGGACAATGAGGTCCGCGACCTGGTCGGGCCACTCTTCGATCACCTTTTCCAGGCCCTGGGCAATCCTCGTCGAAAGCCCGGTCCGTTGCAGCAACAACTGCAAGACCGCCCGTTCATCGGCATTCGAAGCGTACAACAACGCTTGCATGGCGTACTCTGATCCGTTCTCTACCCATGCTCAATGGATCGTCCATTGATGGCTGCAGAATAATATATCAAAGCCCGCCCGGCATGGCAAATCACGCTGGCCGTCGCCGGCCGTTTTCCCAGGGCCGTTCCCCGGCAGGCAGAGCGCAGCGTTGCTTCTGCAGAGAGCGGCGCGTGCCGTTCATGCACTTTGACCGATTTCTCCAGGTGTGCTATGTTACGGAACAGGTATGGTTCGGCCGCTAGTCGCCATGCCGCGACCACACCGGTGACCAAGATGACAGGACGCGTTCTGTATCGTCGGCTCCAACACCACTACCCCACCGTACACCATGGTAAGGGGGTCTACCTGGTCGATCGCGAGGGGAAGCGATATCTGGATGGATCGGGGGGCGCGCTGGTGGTCAACATCGGACATCAAGTGCCCGAGATCATCACGGCGATGGCCGAGCAAGCGGGGCGGGTGGCGTTCGCCCATGGTACGCAATTCACCAACGAACCTATCGAGACCCTGGCGGCCGAACTGGGCGGTGTGTCGCCTATTCCCAATCCCCGACTATTCCTGGTGTCGGGTGGCTCAGAGGCGGTCGAGACGGCTATCAAGCTGGTGCGACAGGTGTGGGTGGCTCGCGGTGAACCTGACCGCCACAAGATCATTGCCCGCTGGGGAAGTTTCCATGGCTCAACCCTAGGTGCGCTGTCGGCCGGCGGCCGCACTGCGGCCCGCCAGCACTTTGAGCCCTACCTGCTCGACTTTGCCCATATCCCTCCCGCCTATTGCTACCGCTGTCCCTACTCGTCATCCTATCCATCCTGTGACCTGGCTTGCGTCCAAGCCCTGGAGACCGAGATGCTGCGCCAGGGACCTACTTCGGTCGCCGCGTTTATCGCCGAGCCGGTGGTCGGCGCCACGCTGGGAGCGGCCGTCCCGCCACCCGAGTATTGGCCCCGCGTGCGCGAGATCTGTGACCGCCACGACGTGTTGCTGATCGCCGACGAAGTGATGACCGGGATGGGGCGGACGGGACGATGGTTTGCGGTGATGCATTGGGATGTGATCCCGGATATCCTGGTCACCGCCAAGGGGATCAGCGGGGGTTATTACCCGCTGGGTGCGGTCCTGGTCCGCGAGGACCTGGTTGAGGTGATGCACCGATCGACTGGCAACCTGGCCCACGGCTACACCCATGCCAACGGGGTCCTGGGCGCGGCCGTGGGTTTGGCGGTGCTGCGCTACCTGCAAAAGCACGATCTGGTCGCCGCTAGCCGGCGCATGGGGGCCTATCTACTCGGCCGGTTGGAGACACTGCGCGACCTGGCGGCCGTGGGGGACGTGCGGGGGCTTGGTCTGATGGCAGGAGTGGAGCTGGTCCGAGACCGGAATACACGGCAGCCCTTCCCGCGCAGCCAACGGGTAGCGGAACGCATCCAGGCGGCCGCAATGTCGCGAGGGCTCATCCTGTACCCGTCTACCGGGATTGCCGACGATCACGACGGCGATGCGCTTTTGTTAGGTCCCCCTTTTATCATCACCGAGTCCCAAGTGGACGAGTTGGTGGCGATCCTGCGCGCCGCCATCCAGGACGTCATCCAGGACCGCCAGTCAAACGTAGCTGCGGCTCCGAGTGACCAGAGATAACCCGCGCGTCCGCTCGCCAACCGGCTAGCGGACGTTCCCTGCCCACGGTTCGAGTCGATGCTCCACCCACTCTGTCTCGCACGGCCGCCCACGGCCGATCCAGGCGCGCAACTCCTCCAGGTGGATGATCATACCAAAGACCGTCACTGCCTCACCGGCGTGTTTGCAGATCGAGGCTGGATAGTTGGCGTGGTCAGCCAGCAGCCGCTTGAACAGCCTGGGAGAGAGCTGTCCATAGTTCTCCCTCAGCAGCCGCATCGCGCGGTGGTGGCGGATCACCGATCCGCTGATGGCGCTGCGATCGGCCTCAAAGCGGCGCATGGGCGCGCTTGCATAGTGATTTGCGTGGGCCAGGATGTCATTCTCGATATAGATGGGTTCACAATCGGTCGCCGAGCCCTCCATGCTGTATACCTCGCCATAGGCGTCGGCGATGATATTGTTATAGTTAGAGGCGCGCTCGGGGTGCAGGCAGACGTTCATCGCCTCTCCCAGATTCGCGCGCCGCCAGGATCGCGCGCACCATCAGCAGGCGTGGGATGCCGATTCGTACATCGTTGCTGCTGACCTCGTTGCCCGTCAGGCTGATGCCAGCCGCGTTATAGCCCGCGCTAAAGCCCATGCCGCCGGCCGACACCGCCAGGAACTCGGGTTCATCGCCGGCCTGGATGTTCAAGACCGCCAGCTCGGCTTCGGCCTTGGGGCCCAGGTCATTGGTATGCGCCAGGAGAGTCGCCCCGTCCGCGGTCGCCCGGCCGCGGGCCGCCATGTCCGTGCATCCACGCTCCTTGTACCGCCAGTTTGCCGGCTCCCATAGCTCTTCGCAGTAGACCAGGAACGCCTCGTCGAGTGACAACCCCGCGCCTTGGGCAACCCCTTCTACCTCTTCCACATATTGAGGGTATGCCCGTGCTGTGTGCTGTCTACAGAGTCGGCCCTTGTGCACCATCTGGTCCCAGTTGACGCCGGCCGGCAACGACGTGCGCAAATCCTCGCGAATACGATCGGCCTGGGGCCGATTCATCTCACCGATCTGGCGTCCCACCTTGCGATGGGCGCCGCTGATTCGCACCAACGGAATGGGATCTGAAGCCATCAGCGTCCTCCTGCCTCAATCGTGGGCGCGTAGACGCGCCCGATGCCTGAGCACCTGGCCCGGCAACGTCCCCGTATGCTCGCCATCATCCACCACCAGCGCGCCGTTCACCAGCACATGGTCGATCCCCTCGGGATACTGGTGCGGCACGTTCTCAAAGGGAAAGCTGTGTGGATACAGATTCGTGGCCCGGTCTCGCACCCGCTCCAGGTCCAGAATCACCAGGTCAGCGCGCGCTCCTGGGCGTATGTACCCGCGATCCCATAATCCCATCCGCTGCGCGGGGAACATGGTCATCTTGCGAATCGCCTCTTCAAGCCGGAGAACCGACCTGTCCCGCACATAGCGCTCCAGAATGCCCGGATACTCGCCATAACTGCACGGATTGTACTCGGGCGTCTGACCCAAGAAACCATAGGGGGCCGAAACACTGCCGTCAGAGCTGATCATCATGCAGGGGTGCTGAAGCAATAGCTCAATGTCCTCGGGACGAACATAGTCAAAGATCGCCTCTGCCTGGCTCCCACTCTCGACAATGATGTCGAAATAGACGTCAAAGGGGTCCGCCGCCCGTTCCTGGGCGATCTCTGCGATCGTCCGGCCGACCAGCGCCGGCGAATTTGGCGCTCGCAGCAACGTGATCCGATCCCAGCGGCCGTGGCGCAAGAGGCCGGCGGGTCCGAACGCCGGGCGCGCGTCGTCAACGATCTCGCCGCGGGTTCGCGCCCGCTGCGCTGGATCTGACAACAGCGCCCGCACCTCATCTACGGGTCGCTCGCAAATACTTTGCGGCAGCCCGTGGATCAACGGCGGTCCCAGATCGGTGTGCACGTCATTGTCAACGGTCACCTCCAACCCCTCGGCGCGCGCTGCCTCGACCAGTCCCAGGTTGCCGGTCGCGTCACACGGAGCGCCGTACTTGGGGCAGTTGTGGGAAATCTGCACCGGGACCCCCGCCCGCCGGCCGATGTCGATCGCTTCGGCAACCGCTTCCAGGATGGTCTCCCGCTCGCCGCGCACGTGGGAGGCGTAAAAGCCGCCGTGCCGGGCCACGACCTGGCACAGTGCGACGATCTCGTCGGTGGCAGCAAAGCAGCCCGGCGGGTAGACCAGGCCCGTGGACAGGCCAAAAGCGCCCTCTTGCATCGCCGCGTCTGCCAACGACCTCATACGCTCCAGCTCGGCCGGCGTCGGCGAGCGTTCAGCGTATCCCATGGTCACCAGGCGTAGAGTTCCGTGTCCCACCAGCGCTCCGATGTTGATCGCGACGCCGCCACGCCGCATTTCATCGAGATAGCAGCCCATGCTGCGCCATTCCCAGCTCAACTCGGGTGCCGCGCTCATCCCGCCCCAATAAGAGCGCACCGAATCCAGGCTCTCGTCGTCAAACGGCGCCGCCGACATGCCGCAGTTGCCCACCAGTTCGGTGGTAACCCCCTGCCGCACGACGCTCTCGGCCGGCCGGTTGATCAGGATCGAGAGATCCGAGTGAGTATGGACGTCGATGAACCCAGGCGTGACGTAACGGCCGTCCACGTCGATAACGCGGGCGCCTTGCAGCGCGCCGGCCGGTCCGATGCGGACGATTCGGCCGTCCTGGATACCAACGTCACCCCAGAACCACGGATTCCCACTGCCGTCCACCACCTTGCAGCTCGCCAACACCAGGTCAAGGATCACCGAACCACCTCCCGGCCGGACACGCGCTTTCGCTTCGGCCGTGCCGCATTCTAGCATCCAGGGACGTGCGCGTCAAGAAATCTGCCTCGAAATCGGATCACCCTCACGATATCGTAGGCGAGATTCCCAGTTGGCCCGTCCTTCAGCCTTTGATTTCAAGCCCGAGTTGGCACTCTGCCTTGATATTCGATTCCGGTAGTTGCACCCTGGCCCAGTGTGTGGTAAACTGCGCCCAACGGGATAGGACGATCGAGGGCGGACTTGGGCGAGATCAAGAGTCCAGAAGTGATTCCTCTCATAGAGATCAGCGGCTCTCCGCGCCAACGCGGTCGGCAACAGGGCGAGGGCGCGCGGAACTGCGCTACCAAGATGGTGGACACCTATCGCGACATCCTTCCCGCTGTGAGAAGGGCCACCTGGGAGCAGAGCGTGCGCGAAGCCCTCAAGTTCTTGCCCTATGGCGAAGAAGCATTTCCCCAATACGTGCAAGAGTTGCGTGGCATCGCAGAAGGCGCGAACCTATCGTTCAGCGACGTCTGGACACTCAACTGCTACGAAGGCCTGGTCCAGACCCAAGAGCCATGGGGGTGTACATGCATAGCGGTGCGCGACGACCAGACCGCCTCCGGGCACGTACTCCTGGGTCACAACGAGGACTGGCTGAGCCGGGATCGCGAACACAGCTACCTGGTGCGCGCTACACCCGATGACGCTCCAACCTTTATTGGTGTGACCTATGGTCCGCTCTTGGTTAACATCGGCCTCAACCAGGCTGGCATTGGGGTCGCCATTAACTCGGTCTTTCCCACCGACGTGCGAGTCGGCGTGCCCCGGGTCCTCTGCTCGCGCGCCATCCTGGCTGCCACTACCATCGGCCAGGCCATCCAGGCGTGCACCCCGCTGTACCGGGCCGGCGGATATAACTACCTGCTTGCTGATGAGAACGGCGAACTGTATTCGGTGGAAACTTCAGCGACCACCCAGGCTATCACCTACGGCGACGATGGCTGGCTGGCCCACACCAATCACTACCTGGCGCCCAGGATGCAGGCGCTGGAAGAGCCGGGTGACTATGCCGGATCCCACGTGCGGCTCAACCGCGCCCGGCGGCTGCTTTTATCCCAATTGGGACAGGTTGACGTGAACTCGATTCAGTCACTGCTGCGCGACCACGTCAACTACCCGGATGCGATCTGCTCGCACCCTGACTCATCGGATTCACCGGCGAGGCGTTACCAGACAATTGCCTCCCTGGTGATGGACCTGACGGATCGGGTCATGTGGGCTGCCCTGGGCCCACCGTGCGAACACGGTTACTCGGTCCATAGGCTCTAACAGGTTCAACGTAGCAGGCCGGCACACGGACGATCCGGGCTGCAGCTAACGTTATCCTTATCAAGAGGAGGAGATGCTGTGAGACAAAAGACGCTGTACTTCATATTGACCCTGGCGCTAGTCGCCGCCACGCTGCTGTCAGCTTGTGGAGCGGATCCGACAGCCACGTCGCCCCCACCGGCCGACACCAAGGTGCCCCCTCCCCCCGATGAGCCCACCAAGGAGCCACCCCCTCCCGAGGCCGAACCGGTCACCATTAACGTCGGCACTACCTACATCTGGGACACCGCCAACCCAACCTTTGGCTGGTACGGTTATACACTCCGCTACCTGATCTACGACACCTTGGTCGAAGAGGCGGGCATCAGCAACTTTGTGCCCGGGATCTGGCGGAGAGCTGGGAGGTCTCGGACGATGGCCTCGAGTCGGACCTTCAAGATTCGCGAAGGGGTGACGTTCCACGATGGCACGCCCTGCACGGCCGAGGATGTCGCCTGGAGCCTCAATTGGACCGTCGAGAACGAGATCGAGACCTTTAGCTTCTACCTGGTCAACTTTAGCGAGATCGTCGCCCTGGACGCCACCACCCTGCACGTCACCCTCTCGGAACCGGTGGGGAACATGGAATACCTCCTCATGTACGTCTGGATTCTGCCCCGCAGCGTCTGGGACGGGATGAGCTACGACGACATCATGGAATTTGAGGATCTGGACGCCGGCATCGGCACCGGTCCCTACAAGTTGGTCGATTGGGTTGAAGGTGAGTACCTGATCCTGGAGGCCAACGACTCATACTGGCGCGGCCGACCGACCATCGACCGGGTGATCTGGCGCGAGTACGCCACCGAGGACGCCATGGTGCAGGCGCTCCTGGCGGGTGAGGTAGACGCGATCGACGTGGTTCCATCGACCGCCATCCAGACGCTGGAAGGAGAGGGTAACGTCGAATTGGCGGTCATGGACTCGACCATCATCGACGAGTTGATCATCAACTCCCACGAGGATGGCACCCAACCCCCGAGTCTGTGGGACCCGGCCGTCCGCCTGGCGATTGCTTATGCCATCGACAAACAGCAAATCGTGAACGTGGGCTACCTGGGCTATGCAGATCCCGCGTCGGTGATCGTCCCGCGCTCGCTGGGTGACTGGCACAACGACCAAATCGTTGATATCCCCTTTGACCTGGACGAGGGCAACCGCGTCCTTGAGGATGCTGGATTCGTAGACAGCGATGGAGACGGGATTCGCGAGGACGCCGAGGGGAACCCGCTCGAGTTCCGGATGTACGGGACGGACTCGGCTAGCAACGCGCGTATCCTCGAGATCATCTCCGACGGGTTGGCCCAGGTAGGCATATCGGCCCCTGCCACCATGATGGACGAGGACAGCCTGATCGGACTCTACCCGGACTTTGACTTTGACCTGGTCTACTGGGGCTGGGGCCTCGACCCGGATCCTGATTTCGCAATGCTGATCTTTACCTGTGACCAGCGCGAAGAGGGTGGCTGGAACGACAGCGGTTACTGCGACTCGGAATTCGACGAGATGTATCTCGAGCAAGGGGTCACGGTGAATCGGGACGCCCGACTCGAGATTATCTGGAACATGCAGGAAAAGCTGTTTAACGACCGCCCCTACATCCTGCTGACCTACACCAAGAACGTCCAGGCGTTCCGCAGCGATCGCTTTACCGGGTTTGGCCTGGAGCCCGGCGACATCCTCTGGAAGTGCCGCTTTCTTGACGGCGCGTCCAGTGCCATAAGACATCTCTCCCCGGGGCGACGCGGCCTATTGGGTCGCGTCGCCCCGCCGGGAGGCTCGACCATTGTCCCGCGGCAACTATTTCCTGCGCAAGCTCTCTTTTTCGGCCGTCACCCTGGCAGCGGTGCTGGTCTTTAATTTTGTGCTGTTTCGCGTGCTGCCCGGCGACCCGGTCAAATTGATCATTCACAGCCCGCGCATGACTCGCGAGGCCCAGGATCGCATCCGCGCCAATTTCGGCCTTGACAAACCGCTCTGGCTCGACGCCGATCGGCTGAAAGACGGGGACCTACTGGGCGCCCTTGACAGCCAGTTCACCGCCTATGTGCGAAACCTCTTTCGCGGCGACCTGGGGGTCTCGTTTTCCACCCGTCAGGACGTCGCCGATCTGCTGGCCGAACGGGCCTGGCGCACTGTAGTGTTGGTGCTGGGGGGAGACCTGTTGGCCATCGTATTGGGGATGGCGGCCGGCCTGATCGCTGCCTGGCGCCGCGGCACCAAGCTGGACACCTCCATCCTGATCTGGGCGCTGTTCAGTTGGGCGTTACCCACCTTTTTTCTCGGCATCATCCTGCTCATTCTGGCGCGCGGCCGGCTGCCGGTTGGCGGCATGGTGACGCCGGGGCTCAAGCCAGCCGATGGGCTGACCTATTGGCTGGACGTGGGCAAGCACCTGATCCTGCCCACCATCACGATGGCTGTGGTGTATACCAGCGAATACATTCTCATCATGCGCAGCGGGGTCATGGAGGTGCTCTCCGAGGACTATATCCTGACGGCCAAGGCCAAGGGGTTGAGCACGTTTCGTACGCTGCGCGACCACGCCCTCAAGAACGCCATGCTGCCGATGGTGACCATGATCGCGCTGACACTGGGCTACACGGTGGGCGGCGCGATCCAGGTCGAGACCGTCTTTTCGTGGCCCGGGATCGGCCGCCTCATGTACGAAGCTGTACAAAAGCGAGACTATCCGGTGCTGCAGGGCACCTTTCTCTTGCTGGCCATCAGCGTTATCCTGGCCAATCTGCTGGCGGACCTGCTTTACTCGGTCTTGGACCCCCGGGTCAAGGTGGAATAGGGACCGCCGGTGGAATCACTCAAGCAATACTTGCGCAGCCCTCTGGGTGTGATCGGCGCCTCCATGCTGCTGATCACCATCGTCGTCGCTCTCTTTGCGCCGCTGCTGGCGCCCTATGACCCCTCCCAAAGGGTGAACGTGACGCCGGAGGACATCTTGGCGCCCCCCGACCGCCAGCATCTGCTCGGCCGCGATGACGCGGGCAAGGATGTGCTCAGCCAGCTCATCTACGGTGCACGCGTCTCCCTGATCGTCGGCTTTACCGCATCGTTCATGTCCATGTTCATCGGCACGGCCGTCGGCCTCATCGCCGGCTACTTTGGAGGGCGGGTCAGCAACCTCTTGATGCGCGTGGTGGACTTTTTGATGGTCATCCCCGACCTGCCGTTGATGTTGGTCATCATCGCCATCATGGGACGGGGATTGCTCAACATCGTCCTGGTGATCGGCCTGCTGGGTTGGACCTACACGGCGCGGCTGGTGCGCTCGCAGGTCCTCTCGGTCAAAGAGCGCCAGTTCGTCTTGCGCGCCCGCGCCGTCGGCGCCAGCAGTCTCCGCATCATCCTGCGCCACATTCTCCCCCAAGTGCTCCCACTCATCATCGCCCAGGCGGTGCTCGACATCTCGGTCGCCATCCTGGCCGAGTCGTCCCTCGCTTTTCTGGGCCTGGGCGACCCCATGCTGGTGAGCTGGGGCATGATGCTAAACTTTGCCTTTGAGCGGGCGATCAGCCGTCAGGCGTGGTGGTTCCTGTTGCCCCCCGGGTTTGCCATCGTGTGGGTCAGCCTCTCCCTCGTCCTGATCGGCAACACGCTCGAGACGATCGTGAACCCCAGGCTGCGCAACCACCACCTTTTTGATCCGCGCCGGATGGTGGTCCCGGCCCTCCTTATGCGGTCGCAGCCCGATCCAGAAGCGACGGCAGAGTGACGGGCGCGCCGATGGCAATCCTGGAGGTCCGCGACCTGTCGATCGACTACCTGTCCGGCGACGGCGCTCCACTGCACGCGGTGGACCAGGTCTCGTTCCGCCTGGAGCAAGGAAAAGCGCTCGGCCTGGTAGGCGAGAGCGGCTGCGGCAAGACGACCATCATGATGGGGCTGCTGCGGCTCTTGCCTCAGGAAGGCCGAATTGTCGGCGGGCAGGTGCTTTATGATGGGATGGATTTGCTTCAGCTTTCCGAGGCCGAAATGCGCCGCATCCGATGGCGTGAGATGTCGATGGTGTTCCAGGGGGCCATGAACGCGCTGAACCCGGTGCGCACGGTCGAGAGCCAGATTGTCGAGGCGCTCACGCTGCACAACGTGGTCACCTCGGGGCACGCCGCCCGCCAAAGGGCCGGGGAGCTGTTGGAATTGGTCGGCATCGCTCCCGAGCGCGGCCGGCAGTACCCGCACCAATACAGCGGCGGCATGCGGCAACGCGCCATCATCGCCATGGCGCTGGCGTGCGCTCCGCGCGTCATCATCGCCGACGAACCAACCACCGCGTTGGACGTCATGATCCAGGCGCAGATCCTCCAGTTGCTCGAAGGGCTGCAGGAGGAGCTCAATCTGGCGCTCATCCTGGTCACCCATGACCTGGGGGTGGTGGCAGAGATCTGTGACGACGTACTGGTGATGTACGGCGGCATGGTGGCAGAATACGGCAGCAGCGACACCATTTTTAATCACCCGCAACACCCGTACACCCAACGGTTGCTGACCGCCTTTCCGGACGTGGCAAAGCCCGGCTCAACGCTCTCTTCTATCCCCGGCAGCCCACCCCGCCTGGATGATCTGCCACTTGGCTGCCGTTTTGAGCCCCGTTGCCCGCTGCAGGGCCAAGACCAACGGTGCCGGAAAAAAGCCCCGCCGGCCGACGCGGTTGCGCCCGGTCATTACGTGGCCTGCTATCTGGCTGGAGAGGCAGCGTGACGGCGGGCGAGCCTATCCTCCGGGTGCAGAACCTGCACAAACATTTTCCCGTCTCCCGCGGGGCGTTCGGCGCGCTCGCGCGGCGCCCGCGTCGTCACGTGCGGGCTGTCGATGGGGTGAGTTTTTCCTTGCGGGCGGGCGAGATCGTGGCCCTCGTCGGGGAGTCTGGCTCGGGCAAGACCACGGTCGGCATGAACGTGCTCGGCCTGCAACTGCCGACCCAGGGCAAGATCCTATTCGCCGGTCATGACGTCACCGAGTGGGCGCACGGACACGGCCCGTCGCTCGAGCATGGAGCTTTGGCTGGCCTCTCCCGGCGCCGGCGGGTGATGACCCTTCGCGAGCGGGCGCAGATGATCTTTCAAGATCCTTATGAAGCGCTCAACCCGCGCCAGAAAGCCTTTGACATTGTCGCCGAACCGCTCGAGATCCACCGGTTGACCGGCAACCGCCAAGAGATGATCGAGCGCGTCCGCCAGGCCATGGAGACCTGCGGCCTGGCGCCGGCCGATCACTTTTGGGATCGCTACCCGGCCGAGTTGTCGGGCGGGCAGCGCCAGCGGGTGGTGATTGCCGGCGCACTCGTGCTGGAGCCCCAGTTACTGGTGGCGGACGAGCCGGTCTCTATGCTGGATGTGTCCATCCGGGCCGAGATCCTGAATCTGCTGCGCGACTTGCGCAGCATCCGCGGCATAACGATCCTCTACAACACCCACGACCTGGCTACCGCCGGGTTTTTCACCGACCGGATGGCGGTCATGTACCTGGGGCGAATCGTGGAACTGGGACCCACCGCGGCCGTGCTCTCCGAACCCCGCCATCCCTACACCCAGGCGCTGGTGTCGGTGGTGCCGGTGCCCAACCCCCGCCGCCGGCGGCGGCGGGTGATCCTACAAGGGGAAATCCCCAATCCCATCGACATTCCCGCTGGCTGCCGCTTCCACCCGCGGTGCCCGGTTGCGATCCCTGAATGCCAGGAGACTGATCCGGAGCCGCGCACGGTATCACCGGGGCATGAGGTAAGCTGCCTCCTGGTTTGATCGACCACTTCATGCAATGGCTATGCGAATACTACCCGCCGTGTTCTCCCCCCACCACAGACTGCACAACACCGACCAGGTCTTGCTCGACGGCCGTCCATTCGACACCGAAGAGATTCCAGCGCGGGTCGAGGTCATACGTAAAGCCATAGAGGCCGCGGCCATTGGCGCGATCATCTCGCCGACCGACCACGGTCTCGATCCGATCCTGGCGGTGCACGACCCCGATTACGTGCGCTTTCTCCAGGGTGCCTATGCCGCCAACGCGGCGCATTACGGCGAACCGGGCCCGGTCTTTACCTGGACCTTTGCCACCCGCCACACCGGCCGCAAACCGAAAAGCTTCCTGGGCCTCAAGGGGTACTACGCCTTTGGCTGGGGGACCCCGATCCTGGAGGGAACCTGGAAGGCGGCCTATTGGAGCGCCCAATGCGCCCTCACGGCCGCAGACCTGGTCCAGTCCGGGGAACGGGCTGCCTACGCCCTGTGCCGGCCGCCCGGGCACCACGCGGCGGCCGATCTCTATGGCGGCTTTTGCTACCTGAACAACGCCGCCATTGCTGCCCGCCACCTGGGGGCCCGAGTCGCCATCCTGGATGTCGATTACCACCACGGCAACGGCACCCAGGCGCTCTTTTACGACGATCCGTCGGTGCTCTTTCTGCTCGCTGCATGCCGACCCTGAACTGGACTACCCGTTTTACTGGGGCGCGGCCGAGGAGCGGGGTGAAGGAGCAGGCGAGGGGACCAATTTCAATTGGCCGCTTCCCCTGCGGACGGAGGACAAGGCCTATCTGGAAACCCTGGAAGAAGCGTTGCAGGTGATTCGGGATTTTGATCCGCCGTATCTGGTCGTCTCAGTTGGCTTTGACACCCTCGGCGGCGACCTGGTGGGCAGCTTGAGTCTGACGATGGACGGGCTAGCTGAGATAAGCGCGCGCATCGCTGCCCTTGGAATACCCACCATCATCGTTCAAGAGGGCGGCTATCTGGTGCCGCAGTTGGGCAAGGCGGCCGTCGCTTTTCTCAGCGCCTGGCTCAACGAGGCCGTGGTGTAGGCCGCGCGGGTTTATCAGATTCGGACCCGCCCTCCCCTTCGGATCTTGCCCTGGTGCGCTAGGGCGTGAAGGTCCGGTAATAGTCGCAACCTGACAAAACAGCGCGCAGCGCTTGCCCATCCACGACCGTATCAAATTGAATAAACTCGGGCGAGTAGTCCGGTTCGCCCACCCGAAATGACCACTCGTCCAACGGGGTGAGTGGCTCTTCCTCTCCATCTGGCATGATCAGAACCAGTTCCCCCTTGCGCTGCACCACCCGGAAATTAGGGTACCACGGATTATGTGAGCGATAGTGCCCACAGTAGGCGTCCCACCCGGCCGGGTACGGGAAGCGCGTTGAACCAGCATAGCGCTCGTGCCGGAACCAGGTTGGCCCGTGCATAGCCTCGACGACCTGCCCCTGCTCCCGGCCGAAGCGCAGGAGATAGAGGGCAAAATCGGGGTGTGCAACATAGTACGAATCCCGGCCGCGCGCTTGGAGCGGAACTCGAGCGCCCTCACACTCTATGATCAACTGCTCGTCCTCTGTCAGCAGGCGAAAGGAGGGACCGGTCGCCTCGTTCGGCCGATACGTCCCGCCATAGTCACGGGCGCCCTGCACCCTCGCCAGGTCGGGCGCGGAGGGATCGGCCGGCAGTGTGCTCCCGCAGACGGCCGCTCGCGCAAGGTCAAGCGCATGCTCGGCCACAGTCCACGGTTCTCCGGGCCCGTTGGTGAGGACCACGACGCCCAGTTCGGAGTCCAGATCAGCCACCAGGTGTGCGTAATGACCCACCATGCCGCCGCCGTGGCTCAGGAGCGTGCGCCCTTGCCTTTCGAGTATCCCGAGCCCATATCCGTAATGACCACCTCCGTCCTCCTCTGTCAACTCGATGGCGCGCTGGGTGAGCAAGGCGAAACTCGCGTTGGTGAGCAGGTGGCGACCACGGTTCAGCAAGGCGCGCGCAAAAGCCCCCATGTTGGCCGCCGTCGAGGCAATACTGCCGTCGGCCGTGGCGGTCTCTAGCCAGGTCGCCGGCGCCACCCGCAGGTTGGGATGATGGGGCCGGTCGTCAAACCACGGCCCGTACCCGACCGCCAGACGCTGGCGCGTGCGATGAGTGATGGACGAATCTGTCGCGGTCATGTTCAACGGCGCGAGCACTCTCTCCCGGATGAGATCAGGGTAAGGTCGGCCCGTCACCGCCTCCAGCACCAGCCCGAGCGCCTTGTACCCGACGTTTGAATAGTGAAACCGTGACCCCGGCGGCATGGTCGCTCTCGTTCGGCGCAGCGACCAGACCTCGTAGCGCGCCTCTCCGGTGAAATCGGTGCCGTTGATGATCCCGGCCGTGTGGCTCAACAGGTGATGGAGGGTGATCGGCGCATGTTCCGACCGTACCTCAAACCACGGCACATAATCCGTCACTGGCGCATGTAGATCGATCCGGCCGGCCTCGTGCAGCTGCAGCAAGGCAATGGCGGTAAAGCACTTGGATATCGAGCCGATCTCAAACAGGGTCTCCGGGACCACTGACCGGGCAGCCGCCAGGTCGGCTAGACCATACGTAGCCAAATGCAACTGGCTGTTTCGGTCGGTAATCGCTATCGCCAATCCAGGGGTACCCTGGGTCGCCATCGCTTGCACGACGTAACGATCCAGGCGACTGGTTACCTCCACTTCCATGACCAGCTGGCCTCCTCCCAGCACCTGCTTCACGGATGCCACCACCATGGTGACAATGTCGGCATCATAGCACGCTTGGGGTCGGCGGTCAAACCACGCTTTTGAAAAGGCGGACTCCCCCTTGATATGTGCCGAATATCGTGGTAGAATCGCTTTTGAAGATTGATTTTCGCGCCCCAGACACCGGTGGACTCGGGAGGGACGACCATGGATGATTTGGACTTGCTCATATTGCGAACGCTCCAGCAAGACGGCCGGACCCCGTTTACCCATATCGCCAAGCTGGCGGGGGTCTCAGAGACGACCATCCGCAGTCGTTACCGCAGCCTGGTTCAAGAGGGCATCGTGCGAACCGTTGGGATCGTAGACCCCTATGCGCTTGGCTTTCACGCGCCAGCTATCATCAGCGTGAACGTGGAACCCGGCACCACCGATCACGTAGCCCAGCAACTCACCAGCCTACCCGAGGTGAGCTACCTGGTGATGACGCTTGGCGCCAGCGACCTGATCGTCGAGGTCTTTTGCCGGGACCTCAAGCACCTCACTCACTTGAGCACTGAACAGATCCAAAAGATCCCCGGGGTTCGCTCGACAGAGACGCTGGTCATCGGCCGCAGCTACAAGCTCAGCTACCGTTGGTCACCCATAGCCTCGCTCGATGTGGATTAGGAGCGCACTCTAGCCATGAAGATCCAGGTCAAGCTGTTTGGCACCCTGCGCCCTCTGTTGCCGCCAGAGGCGCAGGGGGGTGTGTACCGCATGCACGTTTCCACAGGAACCACGCCGGCCGCGGTGCTGGCGGCACTCGGGGTGACAATCGAACACCCGGACCATCTGGTCATCCTGGTCAACGGCCGGCAGGCCCGGCCGGACAAGATTCTGCAGCCCAATGACGTTTTGAGCGCCTTCCCAGCCGTTGCTGGGGGATGTTCTGACAAAGACTTGATTTAAGGAGCAACTAACATGTTTGGATGGAACGGCCAGATACTGCGCATCAACCTGACCGACGGCACCAGCCGCGTAGAACCGATCGACCCGCAGATGGCGCGGGATTACATCGGCGGCCGCGGGTGGGCCATCCGCTACCTCTATGACGAGGTCGATCCCAAAGTTGACCCGCTGGCCCCGGAAAACAAGCTGATCTTTGCCACCGGCCCGCTCACCGCCACGCCCGCGCCTACGGGCAACCGCTACATGGTCATCACAAAGTCACCGCTGACGGGTGCGCTGTCATGCTCCAATTCGGGCGGGACTTGGCCTACCGTCATGAAGCAGACTGGCTATGACCTGCTCATCATCGAGGGTCGGGCAGACGGGCCGGTCTATCTATGGATCACCGACGATGAGGTCGAGATTCGACCGGCCGACCACCTTTGGGGAAAGAACGTCCCCGAGACCGAGGAGATGATCCTACTAGAGACCGATCGCAAGGCCAAGGTGGCCTGCATTGGGCCGGCCGGGGAGCGATTGGTCAAGGTAGCTGCCATCATGAACGACAAACACCGGGCGGCGGCCCGGTCCGGCGTCGGCGCGGTGATGGGCAGCAAACAGCTCAAAGCCGTGGCGGTGCTGGGCAAAAAAAAGGTGGCGCTGAACCGGCCGGAAGAGATGGACGCGCTATGCAAGGAGGTCCGCGCCGAGGTGCGCGAGGCGGTGCGCCAGGGAAGTGCGCTGCGCGACTATGGGACCGCCTACGTCCCGCCGGTGACCAGCGAGCTGGGCATCCTCCCCACCCGTAACTTCCAGACCGGCGTGTTCCCAAACGTGGACCGGATCAGCGGGCACACCCTCAAAGAGAAATTCCTGCGCCGGCCCAAGGCCTGTTTTGGCTGCCCCATCGCCTGTGGACGCGACACACTGGTCCCGGACCCCAAATACGCCGGAGAGGGCGAGGGCCCCGAGTATGAGACCATCGCCGCTTTGGGCAGCGCCTGTGGCGTGGACAACCTGGCGGCGATCACCAAAGCCAATTACTGGTGCAACGAACTCGGTCTCGACACCATCTCCACCGGCATGACCATCGCCTGTGGGATGGAGCTGTTCGAAAAGGGGATCCTGCCGCTAGAGGATGCCGGCGACCCGCTCCATTTTGGCGACGCCGACATGGTTATCGAACTGGTGCAGAAAATCGCCTATCGACGAGGGATCGGCGACCTGATGGCCGAAGGGAGCTATCGACTGGCCGAGCACTATGGCCATCCCGAGTACTCGATCACCGCCAAAAAACTCGAGTTTCCCGGGTACGACCCGCGCGGCGCCAAGGGAATGGGGCTACTGTATGCCACCTCGAACATTGGCGCGTCGCACATGGCGGGGGACATTGCCTACATGGAGGTCTTTGGCGTACCGAAAAAGCTGGACCCGCTTGCCATTGAAGGCAAGCCCGAACGAGTCAAGTATTTTGAGGATATCTTTGCGCTGATCGACGCGACCGGACTCTGTGTCTTTCTCGCCTTGCGTTATCTATTCGACCCCACCTACGAGGTCATGCCAACCCGCCTGACTGAGATGCTGAACCACGCGACCGGCGCTGGCTATACCGTGGAATCGGTGCTCAAGGCAAGCGAGCGGATCTATAACCTGGAGCGCATGTTCCTGCTCCGCGGCGGGTTTACCCGCGCCGACGACACGTTACCCAGGCGGATGCTGGCAGAACCCATGAGCGAAGGGCCAGGAACGGGTCACGTTGTAGAGCTGGACCAGATGCTACCCGAGTTCTACCAGGTTCGCGGCTGGGACGAGCACGGTAAACCGACGGCCGCCAAAAAGGACGAGCTGGGCTTGCTCGATTGATTTTTTACGGAGAATGACCTTGAACACATTACCGCACCTGATCACAGAGATACCTGGCCCCGAAGCTCAGGCCCTGGTCGCTCGCAGCATCCAGGCGGTGAGCCCGTCGCTGCCTCGCGCCTATCCGTTGGCAGTCAAGCGCGCCCAGGGGGTCATGGTCGAGGACGTGGACGGGAATCGATTCCTGGACTGCGCGGCCGGGATCGCCGTCTGCTCCACCGGGCATTGCCACCCCCGGGTGGTCCAGGCGATCCAGGAACAGGCCGCCCGACTGGTACACATCTGCGGCGCCGATTATTACGACCCCATGTACATAAGCTTTGCCGAACGCCTGTCGGCGATGCTGCCGGGCAACAACCACAACAAGGTGTTTCTGGGCAACTCGGGCGCCGAGGCGGTCGAGGCGGCGCTCAAGCTGGCTCGCTATCACTCCGGCCGGACCCATATCATCGCCTTTCTGGGCGCTTTTCACGGCCGCACCATGGGCGCCACCTCGTTGACCGCCAGCAAGCCGATCTACCACGCGGGCTTTCACCCCCTGCTACCCGGGATAACTCACGTCCCGTATGCCTACTGCTACCGCTGCGCCTTTCACAGCACCTATCCCTCGTGTGATTTCGCTTGCGTCGCCTATATCGAAGACCAGATCTTTGCCAAGGCCGTTGACCCCGCCAGCGTGGCGGCCGTCTTTGTCGAGCCGGTCCAGGGTGAAGGGGGATACATCGTCCCTCCAGACGGCTGGCTCGGTCGGTTGCGCGAGCTGTGCAACAGATACGGCATTCTGCTGGTGGCTGACGAAGTCCAGTCCGGCATTGGGCGCACCGGCAAGATGCTGGCCTGCGAACACTGGGACATCGCCCCGGACATTGTCTGCCTGGCCAAAGCGCTTGGATCCGGCATGCCCATCTCGGCAATGGTGGCCCGTCACGAGGTGATGAACTGGCCTCCGGGCGCTCATGGCAGCACCTATGGGGGCAACCCGGTCTGCTGCGCCGCCGCCCACGCGACTCTGGACGTGATCGAGCAGGACGACCTACTTGAGAACGCCACGCGGATTGGTAACCTGCTCCTCGGCCGATTGCAAGAGTTGGAAGCGAGCAGCAGGCTCATCGGCAACGTGCGTGGTCTGGGCCTGATGATCGGCGTCGAGTTTGTCAAGGACAAGACGACCAAAGCCAAGGCCCGCCAGGAAACGGAGCGCGTGGTGCGCGAGTGCTTTCGCCGCGGGCTCCTCACCTTGCCCTGCGGCCCCAATAGCCTGCGGTTCAGCCCTCCCCTCATCATCACCGAAGCGCAGGCCAACACCGCTCTAGAGATTTTTGCCGAGGCGGTCGCAGCCGTCGAACAGCAGGCGTTCCCATGAAAAGCAAATACCGCTACGAAGAACTGTCCTGGCCCGAGATTCGCGAGGCGATCACCCAACAGCCAGTCGTGCTGCTGCCATTTGGAACCATCGAGGATCACGGCCTGCATCTGCCCCTGAACACCGACAATGTCATCGTCGAAGCAATCTGCGAGGAAACCGCCCGACGAGCGGCCAGGGAGGCGCTCCGACTGCCGCTGGTCTCCTATGGGCTGGACGAGCACCATATGGACTTTCCCGGCACGCTCACCGTTGACATGCTGACCCTCGTCCAATACGTCTCTGACGTCGCGATCAGCGTGGCCCGCCACGGGTTCACCCACATCCTGATCGTCAACGGCCACGGTTCCAACGCGCCTATCGCCGACCTCGCTGCCCGGCGGGTCGTGATCGAGACCGGCGCGGTCTGCGGCGCCATGAGCCCCAACGCCGCTATCGATCCGACTCTTGCCGAGCCCACCCTCTACAACTGCGCCGCTCCGAGCCGGGCGGGGTCGCGCACGCTGGCGAGTTTGAGACCGCGCTCATGTTGCACCTGCGGCCGGACCTGGTCCAGATGGACAAGGCGGTCAAAGAGTTGGGACAGGTTCGCATTGCGTACTTTAACTGGGACCTGCCCGAACCCTCGATCCTGAGCTGGCAGGACTGGTGGTCCCGGATGAGCGACAGCGGGGTCTGCGGGGACCCGACGGTCGCCACGGCCGAGTTTGGAGCCGCCGTGTTTGAGACCATCGTCCAGAATTTTGGGCGTTTCATCCGCGAATTCCGCACCGTACCGATCCGCCCCCGGCGGGACAAACATTGAGCCCGGGTCACTTGGAGTCTTCTGATGAACAAAGTCACCACCATGAGCGAGGCTGTCGGCCGTTTGGTGCACGACGGGGATGCCGTCGCCATCGAGGGCTTTACCTCCTTTATCTGCTTTTCGGCCGCTTCACGAGATCATCCGCCAGCGGCGCAAAGAACTGACACTCTGCCGGATGACGCCGGACCTGGTCTACGACCAGATGATTGCGGCCGGCTGCGCCCGCAAGCTGGTGTTTAGCTACCTGGGCAATCCGGGGGTCGGCCCCCTGCACTGCGTGCGGCGGGCAGTGGAAAAGGGGATTCCCACCCCCATCGAACTGGAAGAGTATTCCCATTTTGGCATGGTCGGCCGTTACACGGCCGGCGCAGCCAGGCTGCCTTTCTTTCCTTTGCGGAGCTATCTGGGCGCGGACATGGCGGATGCCAATCCCAATATCCGCTTTCTCGAGAGCCCCTATGGAGAGGACCGGGTGGCCGTGGTGCCCGCCCTCAACCCCGACGTCGCCATCCTCCACGCCCAGCGGGCCGATTTCAGCGGCAACACGCAGTTCTGGGGCCTGCTGGGCGTCCAGAAAGAGGTCGGCGTTTGCTGCCCGGCGCGTCATCGTCGTGGTGGAAGAGATCGTGGACGAGTCGGTGATCCGCCGGGATCCGAACCGAACCCTGATCCCCAACCTGGTGGTGGACGCCGTCGTGCACCAGCCCCGCGGCGCACACCCCTCCTATGTCCAGGGGTAGTATGACCGGGACAACCAGTTTTACCTCGAGTGGGATCGCATCTCCCGGGATCACAATCAGGTGTTGGCCTGGCTGGACGAATGGGTCTATGGGGTGACGGACTGGAACGACTATATGGCCAAACTAGAATCGCAAGAGCCGGACGTCTGGTCTCGCCTGGCGCCAGGCGATGCGCCATCGGATCCGGTCAACTATGGCCTGTATGGCTAGCAAAGGAGTGGCAACCGTGGAATACACCCCTTCTGAAATGATGATCATTTGCTCCGCCAGGGCCTTGGTCGGCGAGCGAATCGTCTTTGTCGGCGTTGGGCTGCCCAACATCGCCTGCAACCTGGCGCGGCGCACGGTGGCTCCGGACCTGGAATTGGTTTACGAGTCGGGCGTCTTTGGTGCCCGGCCGGCCCGCCTGCCGCTCTCCATCGGCGATCCAACGCTGGTCAGCGGAGCGACCTCGGTCGGCTCGATGGCCGATCTGTTCATGAACTACCTGCAGGGCGGCCGCATCGAGGTCGCCTTTATCGGCGGCGCGCAGATCGATCGCTATGGAAACATCAACACCACGGTGATTGGGAGCGACTCGGCCTCGGCGGTAGAGAACTATCGCCGACCCAAGGTGCGCCTCCCGGGCAGCGGCGGGGCGTGCGAGATTGCCATCCACGCGCGAAAGGTGTTCATGATCATGCGCCTCAAGCGGAGGGCCTTTGTCGAACGGCTGCACTTTGCCACCAGCGCCGGTCATCTGAGCGGCCGGCCTGGGGAGCGCAAAGAGCTGGGGATGCCGGGACTCGGCCCTCAGTTGGTCGTCACCGACAAGGCGGTCCTCACCTTTGAAAAGGGAACCGGCGAGATGGTCCTCGCCTCGATCCACCCGGGTGTGACGTTGGAAGAGGTGCAGGCCGAGGTGAGCTGGCCCCTCAAGGTGGCGGATGACCTGCATATCACCAAACCGCCCACCATGAAGAGTTGCAGATCATCCGGGAGGAATTGGACCCGGACGGGATGTATACCAAGTGAGAATCGAAATGGGACAAACATTACAACTATGTGGTGCTTGGTGCCGGCCGGCAAGGGACGGCCGCCGCCTACGATATGGCAATCCAAGAGGACACGGCCCGCGTGGTCCTGGCAGACCAGGAACTGGCGACTGCCCAGGCGGCGGCCGACAGGGTGAACAGACAGAGCGGCCGCATGGTCGCCGAGGGGGTCCAGATAGACGTCCGCGACGCGGATGAGGTCGAACGCCTCCTGGCTGGCGCCGACGCCTGTCTGTCCGCGACCCCGTATCGATTCAACCTGGCGGTGACGGTGGCAGCGCTACGAGCGCGGACGCACCTGTGTGACCTGGGCGGTCACACAGGTATCGCCCGCCAGCAACACCAATTCGACGCCGAGGCGCGCGCGGCTGGCCTGAGCATTATCCCCAACTGCGGACAGGTGCCGGGCATGGGCACCACGCTGATGGTCCATGCCACCGAGCTGTTGGACGAGGCGATCGACGTGCTCATGTGGGATGGCGGCATTCCCCAGGCGCCGCGTACGCCGTTCAACTACCTCTTGACCTTTCACGTCGCCGGCCTCACCAACGAATATGCCGAGCCGGCCGTATTCCTCCGGGATTGGAAGGTGACCGAGGTGGAGCCCATGACCGAGCTCGAGACGGTCGATTTCCCCGAGCCCATCGGCCGGCTGGAGGCCTTTGTCGCCGGCGGCGGCACCGACACGATGCCCTGGACCTTTGAGGGCCGATTGCGGACGCTGCAGAATCTCACCCTGCGCCATCCGGGACACTATGCCCAGTTGCGCGCCTTTTACGATTTGGGGCTGTGGGACCTGGAGCCGGTACGGGTGGGCGAGCTTGATGTGGCGCCGCGCGACCTCTTTCACGCGCTGTTCGAGCCCAAGGTCACCTTTCCCGACGACCGCGACCTGGTTATCGTGCGGGTCAGGGCGTTGGGCAAAAAGGACGGCCGAGACGCCGAGGCGCTGGTCGAGATGATCGACTATCACGACGACCAGACCGGTTTCACCGCCATGGAGCGGGGCACCGGCTGGAGCGCAGCCATCGTTGCCGAGATGATGGCCCGTGGGCAAACGCCGCGCGGCGCCGGGGGCGTCGAGCTCATGGTACCTGCGCGAGCCTTTGTCGAGGAACTCAACCGCCGAGGGGCTACTGGGACTGGAGCGCCAACAGCCTCAACTACGCCCGCTGGAACGGTGCTTCGTGGGATATCCAGACCGTGGACAGCGGCGGCAGCCTGGGCCAATACACCTCCATGGCCCTGGTAGAGGGCCAGCCGGCCATCGCCTACTACAACGCCCTCGACGAGTGACCTGAAGGTTGCCCGCCGTTCTAGCGGCACCTGGGACATCCAGGTCGTCGACAGTGCCGGACGGGTTGGCGAGTACATCGCCATAGCCGCCGTGGCCGGGCAGCCTGTCATCAGCTACTATGATGTCATCAACCAGGATCTGAAGGTGGCCCGTTGGACCGGCAATGCCTGGGCGATTCAGACCGTCGACAGCGCTGGTAACGTGGGCCTGGACACCTCCGTGGCCGATGTCGGTGGCCAGCCCGCCATCAGCTACCTGGCTGCGACCAGCAATGACCTGAGGGTGGCCCGCTGGGATGGCATAGCCTGGGCGAGTCGATACCGTCGATGCCCCGGCAGCGTGGGCCAGTTCACTTCTATCGCCGCAGTGGAAGGCCAGCCGGCCATCAGCTATCACGACGAGGGGAACGGCAGCCTCAAGTACGCCCGCTGGCAGGAACCTGCCCTGGTCTACACGCCACCCGCCAACCAATGCGGGGTCGACAGCTTCACCTACCACGCCTATGACGGTGTGGCCGGCTCCAATACCGCCGCGGTGACCGTAACCATACTTGGCTGTCCGCCGCAGGCCGTCACCGACCTGGTGGGCAGTTTCTCAGCCGGCTACCTGGCTCTGGATTGAAGACCGCACGGTGGAAAAGGATGTGCTGGGCAACTCCATCACCGGCGTAACCTATCGCATCTACCGGGCAACCAACCAGCCCTACCTGCTCCCCACCGATCCGCCCTATGCCACAGCTTCGGACCCCTTCTTCACAGACCCCGATGCCGCCGTGGTAGTGGACACGGCCAACAGCACTGCCTACCTGGTCACGGCGATCAACACCGCCGGCGAGGAGACCACGCCTTCCCAACGGGTTGGGGTGTTGAGCTCTCCAATTCACCAGCCAGCCAGCCAATCCCTCCGTTAGTGGCGTGCCACGCTCCTTGACAATCCACTGAGCAAGATGCGACAGTCTTCAGACGAGTTGACCTTTGGCAGCAACACTCCACCTCTGCGACCTTGCGACTTGCGCAACGGCAGCCGGCAGCCTATCGCTCGACCAGTTCCCTGGTCTGAGGCGCAACTTCACCAGGTGGCCAGGCCCCTATGTTGGACAGCAACTAGTCGGGGCAGGGGTCTAATGAGGCAAGCCTGTTGATCTTGAGAAGGAACGCACCATGGCCGTGAACCGCTTGGTGGTGATTGTAATGGACATCGACGTGCGGGAGACCTTCGCCGACCTGGCGGCCACCATGGCCGACGTGCTCAGGGTGAAGCCACCACCCCGGGCAAGAGCTTCAGGTCGTCGATCCTGGGCCGGGGATGCGGACGGAAGAACCCTGATGAGCGGACTGCCGAAGTCTGCAGGGCCAGGTGGCCCTCTCAAGCTCGCCATCGTCCTCTCCACCCACCAGGCCCAGTTCGAGGCGGTGGCCTTCAAAGGCGATTTCGAGGACAACGTCAAGCGCATCGCCGAGCTGGGCTACGACGGCGTGGAGCTGGCCATCCGCGATCCCCGGCTGGTGGACGCCGACGCCTTGATCGCCACGCTGCAGCGCTATGGCCTGGCCGTGCCGGCCATCGGCACCGGCCAGGCCTGGGGCGAGGAGGGCCTCTCCTTCACCGATCCCGATCCGGCGGTCCGGGCGGCCGCCATCGCAGCGGGTGCAAGGCCACGTGCCCCTGGCCGCGCTTCAACGAGGCTTTCGCCAACCCCGGCGGACCGTCGATCATCATCGGCCTGCTGCGGGGGCTGGTGCGGCCCGGCGTGAGCCACGGGCAGGCCATGGCACTGGCTGGTGGATGCCCTGCAGCAGTGTAGCGCCGCGGCCGAAGCGGCCGGCGTGCGCCTGGCCCTGGAGCCGATCAATCGCTACGAGACCACGCTGATCAACACGTGGCCGCAGGGCTTGGACCTGATCGAGCGGGTGGGATCGCCGGCCTTCGGCCTGCTGCTCGACACCTTCCACATGAACATCGAGGAGCCGAGTATCGAGGGCAGCCTGCGGGCCTGCGGCGACCGCATCTTCCACTTCCACGTGGCCGATTCCAACCGCTGGCCGCCTGGCAGCGGGCACCTGGACTTTGCCCGCATCCTGGGGGTACTGCAGGACATCGGCTATCAGGGCTACGTCAGTGGGGAGTTCATGCCCCAGCCCGACGGCGACACGGCAGCCCAGCTGGCCATCCACCACCTGCGACAGGCCATGCGGCGTTAGCGCTTCGAGGGCGGAAGTCTGCCCCATCGTTCGAAGTCGAGGCTCTAGCCGGGTTTGGCGCTCAGGCCATGCGACATTAGCACTTCAGGGCGGGAGTCTGCCCATCGTTCGGAGTCGAGGCTTTAGCCGGGTTTGGTGCTCGATGCCCGACTGAAGCCGAACTCCAGTTGACACGACCTGAGGCATACTTGCGCCGGCCTGTACCAACAAGGAGATCCACCATGGAATCGAAACCAGCCGACATCATTCTCACCGGCGGCGCGGTGGTGACCATGGACTTCCCACTTCTCCCTCTACGATCCGGGGGCCAGTCGCCATCCGGGGCAGCGACATCGTGGCGGTGGGGCCGGCCGAGCGGGTGGCGGGGCCGGTGCAGGCTGATCAGGTGGTCGACTGCAGCGGCTGGGCCATCATCCCCGGCCTGGTCAACGCCCACACCCACGCCGCCGATGACGCTGCTGCGGGGACTGGCCGACGATCTGCGCCTGGACGTGTGGCTGATGGGATACATGATGCCGGTGGAGCGGGAGTTTGTCGACCCCGGAATTCTGCTGGCTGGGCACGCAGCTGGCCTGCGCCGAGATGATCCGCTCAGCGGCGTCACCTGCTTCGACGATATGTACTACTACGAGGAGGCAGTGGCCGACGCCACGGCGCAGGTGGGCATGCGGGCGCTGTGTGCGCCAGTCGATTCTCAAGTTTCCCACGCCCGACGCGACCAGCTACGATGAGGGCCTGCAACTGGCGCAGGACTTCGTCGCAGCGCTGGAAGGGGCACCGCTTGATCATGCCGGCGGTGGCGCCCACACGCGGCCTACACGGCCACCCCGGAAATGCTGGCAGGCGTGTGCGGACCTGGCCCTGGAGTTCGACGTGCCCGCTGCACATCCATCTGGCAGAGACCGCGCGCGAGGTCGAGGAGCACCGTGCGCGAGTTTGGTATGCCGATTGTGCCATGGGTGAAGAAGCCGGGCCTGCTTCCGAGGCCAAGGTGATCGCCGCCGCACTGCGTCCACCTCGACTGGGAGAGCTACACACTCTACGCCATCACGGCGCCGGCGTCGTCCACAATCCCACCAGCAACCTCAAGCTGGCCAGCTGGCTTTGCGCCCGTGCTGCAGATGCTGGAGCTGGGGCTTGACGGTGGGCATCGGCACCGATGGCCCGGCCAGCAACAACGACCTGGACATGTTCGAGGAGATGCGTCTGGCCGCCTCTCCTGGCCAAGGGGGTCACCCTGCGATCCCACCGCCCTGCCCGCGCGACAGGCATTGGCGATGGCCACCGAACATGGGCGCGCGTGCCCTGCACGTCGAAGATCTGACGGGCTCGCTTGAGCCCGGGAAGCGCGCGGACATCGCGGTGATCGATCTGGAGGCACCCCATCTCACACCCCGGTTCTATCGGGATCCTCAGGCACTGTATGGGCTGCTGGCCTACTCGGGGAAGAGCAGCGATGTGCGCGACGTGCTGTGCGACGGCCGCTGGCTGATGCGCGACCGGGAACTGCTGACCATCGACGAAAAGTCCATGATGGCCAACGCCGCCCGGGTCGCCCAGAAGATCGACCTCTTTCTTCTTCTGGCGATTGA